>NZ_JBDPLU010000021.1:0-150840 GCF_039871525.1 Streptomyces sp. B6B3
GCCCCGCCACCGTCGACCGGATCTTCCGCGACTGCTTCGGCCACCCCACCGGGCCGCTGGCCACCGCCGACCTCATCGGCCTGGACACCATCGTCGACACCCTCAACGTCCTGCACGAACACACCTCAGACCCGCGCTTCCACCCCAGCCCGCTACTCCTGAAACTCATCGCCCAGGGCCGCACCGGACGCAAACGAGCCGCAGGCTTCCACGACTACCCGACGGCCATGGGCTGAGACCGAAGTCGAAAACCAGGTCCCACGACGTGTCCAAGGGTCGATACCGACACGTCAGCGGCGTACCTAAGGCCCGGACCCTGGTCGGCCCGATGAACCGGCCGCGGCGGTCTACAGCTCATGGCTGCGCGCGTCGCCCTCGTCGGGTCCGCCGGGCCCGTCGGGCACCCTGCGGAGATCGCGTTGGTCGACCAGCTCCGCCATGGCCTCGATGGTCGAGTGCTCGAAGAACAGTGCGACGGGCAGTTCCTCACCGCAGAGGCGGGTGAGTTCTCCCCGGATCGTCAGCAGTGTCAACGAACTCCCCCCGATCTCGAAGAGCTTGTCGCGCGTCCCGAAGCCGCCGTGTCCCAGGACCTGGCACCAGATCCGGTGGACGGCCCGTTCCGTCTCGGTGCGGGGGCCCCTGGCGGTGGGCGCCGGGCCGTCATGGTCTGGCGCTGGGGGAGCGGTCGCCTCGTCGCCGGGGGTGGGCAACGCGTCCCGGTCGATCTTCCCGTTGGGTGTCAGCGGCAGCTTCGGTAGCGGCACAATCGCCGCGGGCACCATGTGGCCGGGCAGCCGGGCTGCGGCGAACTCGTGCAGCGGGCGGGCCCGGACCTCCCGCGCGGCGCCGGTCACGCCGGTCACGTAGGCGATCAGGCGTCGGTCGCCCGGCTGGTCCTCGCGGACGACCACGGTGGCCTGGGCGACATCCGGATGGGCGGCGAGGACGGCCTCGACCTCGCCGAGTTCGATGCGGTAGCCGTTGAGGTTGGCCTGGGCGTCGGCCCGGCCCACGAAGCACAGGCGGCCGTCGGCCGTCCACCTGGCCAGATCGCCGGTGCGGTACATCCTCCCCCAGGCCCTGGCGGCCTGGGAGGTGCCCCCACCCGGCGGCCTGGGGGCCTGGGAGGTGCCCCCACCCGGCGGCCTGGCGGCCTGGGAGGTGCCCCCACCCGGCGGCCTGGCGGCCTGGGAGGTGTCGCCGAACGGGGCGTCGCCGAACGGGCAGGCGACGAAGCGTTCCGCGGTCAGGCCCGGCTGGCCGACGTAGCCGCGGGCGAGTCCGGGGCCGGAGACGTAGACCTCGCCGATCGCCCCGACCGGCACCGGGTTGAGGAAGTCGTCGAGGAGATACACCCGCGTGTTGCCGATCGGGCGGCCCACGGGCGGTGGCTGGTCGTCGGGGGAGACGCCCGCGTCCACGGGACCCACGGTGGTGACGACGGTGGCCTCGGTGACGCCGTAGCCGTAGATCACGGTGGCCTGGGCGGTCCAGCGGCTGGCGAGGTCCGCGGTCAGCGATTCCCCGCCCACGATCCACGTCGCGACCCCCGGCACGGACGCGGGGTCGAGCACCCCCAGCAGCGACGGCACCACGCTCGCCACCGTCACGCCGGAGGCGCGGACCATCCGCGCCAGCGCCTGGGGGTCGGCGCGCTCCTCGCCGGACGCGATCGCCAGCGTCCCGCCCGTGCCCAGGACCAGGGCCACGTCGAGCACGGAGGCGTCGAAGCTGAACGAGGCGAACTGGAGGGCGGTGACGTGCCCGTCGGTGCCCAGCATCGGACGCATGGCGTCGACCAGGTTCATCAGGCCCCGGTGGGCGACCGCTACACCTTTCGGCCGGCCGGTTGACCCCGAGGTGTAGATGACGTAGGCGAGTCGGTCGAGTTCGGCCGCCGCCTCCGGGGGCTCGGGCGCCTCGCCCGCCGCCGCGCGTTCGGCGTCGCTCAGCGACACCGGCCGGGCCCCGCCCGTCGGCAGCCGCGCCAGGTTCCGCGCGTCGCCCAGCACCACCGCGGCTCCGCTGTCGGAGACCATGTAGGCGAGCCGGTCGGCCGGGTACTCGGGGTCGAGCGGCACGAAGGCGCCGCCGGCCTGCCACACCGCCTGGATCGCGACGATCATGTCCACCCCCGGCGGCAGGCACAGCCCCACCCGGACCTCGGGGCCCACGCCCAGGCTCGTCAGGTGACGGGCCAGCCGGTTGGCGCGGGCGTCCAACTCGGCGTACGACACCGCCTCGTCGCCGCGTCGGGCGGCCACCGCGTCGGGTGACCGTTCGGCGTGGGCCCGGATCGCCTCGGGCAGCGTGCCGGCTGAGACCGGCGACGCCGTGTCGTTCCACTCCGACACCACCAGGGACCGCTCGGCCGGGTCGAGCGGCTCCATGTCCCGCAGCGGCGCCCCCGGGTCGTCGGCGATCTGTCGCAGCACCCGGGCCACCCGCGCGATGACGGCCCTGGCGTCGTCCTCCTCGACGAGGTCGGCGCGGTAGTTGAGCCAGAACTTCAGGTCCTCGGCCGGGAGGACGACGAGCGCGAGGGCGAACTCGGACGACTCCCGCAGCACCGAGCCGGTGACGGTGAGGCCGCTGACGGCGGGCCGCTCCGCCAGGGAACCCGGATAGTTCTCGAACGCCACCAGCGTGTCGAAGCCCGCTCCCGGCCCGGCGAGCCCGTGGATCTCGGTGAGCCCGAGGTGCTGGTGCTCCAGGAGCGCCGACTGCTGGGCCTGCGTCCGCACCAGCAGCTCCTCCAGGGAGTCAGCGGGGTCGAGGCGGACACGGACCGGGACGGTGTTGGTGAACAGGCCCACCATGTCCCGCATGCCGGGCAGTTCGGCCGGCCTGCCGGCCACGGTCGTGCCGAACACGACGTCGCGTCGGCCGGTCAGCTGCCGGACCACCAGGGCCCAGGTGACCTGGACGAGGGTGTTGACCGTGACCCCGCACCGCCGCGCCGTCGCGCGCACCGCCGCCGCCAGCCGCGGATCGGGCTCGCTGGTCACGATACGGGTGAGGTCGGGGGTGGCCCTCGGGCGGTGCGGGGCGACCAGCGTGGCCTCCGCGACGCCGTCGAGCGCCCGCCGCCACGCCCGCCGCGCCGCCCGCAGGTCCCGCCGCCCCAGCCAGGCCAGGTGCGCGCGGTGGGGCGTGACCGGCGGCAGCCCGCCCGCGTCGCCGCCGGCGGCGTACCCGGCCCACAGCTCACGGAGCAGGACCGACAGCGACCAGCCGTCCAGCACGATGTGATGCAACGTGACCGCCATCCGGTGCCGATCCGGCGCCGTGCGCAGCAGGGCCACCCGGAGCAGGGGCGGCCGCGCCAGGTCGAAGCCCCTGGCCCGATCCTCGACACAGAGCCGTTCCGCCGCGGCCAGCGCCGCCGCACCGTCGAGCCCGGTCAGGTCCTCCGACCGCCAGGGCAGCGTCACATCCCCGGCGATCAGCTGCACCGTCCGCTCCGACCCGTCCAGCCGGCGGAAGCCGGCCCGCAGCGTGGGGTGCCGTTCCACCAGCGCCTGCCAGGACACCCGCAGCGTCGCCGCGTCCAGCGGTCCCGCCAGGTCGATGACCAGCTGCTCCACGTACACGTCGGGGGCGCCCGGCTCGTCGAACAGGGAGTGGAGGAACAGCCCCTCCTGGAGCGGAGAGACCGGCAACACCTCGGCCAGGCTGGGTGTTTCCCTCTGCCACGCGTCGATCTGCGCCTGGTCGACCGTGACCAGGGGGAAGTCGGACGGGGTGTGGCCGCCGGAGCCCGGCCGTGCGGCGTGCGCGGCCAGGCCGGCCAGCATCGCCGCCCAGCCGGCCACCAGCCGGCGCACCTCCGGTTCGTCCAGCAGCCGCGCGGGGCACCCGAGGCGCAGCGTGAGCACCGGCCTCCCCTCCGGCCCGTCACCGACCGCGCAAAGGATCTCCAGCGCGTGCATCACGGGCGCCCGCGCGGGCGCGTCCGCGCCCACCTCGGCCCCGCCGGTCCGCTGGCCCAGGTAGTTGAAGCCGATCTGGGGCGTCGGCAGCGCGGCCAGGGTGGGCGCGGTCGCGGGGTTGAGGTGACGCAGCAGCCCGAAACCGAGTCCGTCACCCGGAACGGCGCGCACCTGCTCCTTGACGCGTTTCAGCACCCGACCCGCGGCCGGGCCGCCCGCCCGCACCTCGGCCGGGTCCACGGCCCCCGCGTCCAGCCGGACCGGATGCAGGGCGGTGAACCAGCCCACGGTCCGTGACAGTTCCATCCCCTCGCCCAGCGGCACCCGCCCGTGGCGCTCCACGTCCACGAGGAAGCCGGCGGCGACCTCGGAGCCCCGCCATTCGGTCACCGCCGCGGCCAGCCCCGCCAGCAGCACCTCGTCGACCCCGGCGTGGAACGCCCCAGGAACCGTCCGCAGCAACGCGTGGGTGACGTCCGGCGGAACGGTGACCGACACCTGGCGCACGGTCGCCTCCAGGTCGCGATCCGGGTCCACGGGCTCGGGCGTCAGCGCCGGGTCGCGCTCTCCGACCAGCCGCCGCCAACGCGGGAGCTCGGCCAGGCGCCGCTCGTCGCCGGCCTCCCTGACCAGGGCCCGTGCCCAGGCCCGGAACGACGTGCCGGCCCGCGGGGTGTCCGGTTCCCGGCCCGCCACCGCCCGGCACGCCTGCGCCAGCTCCGGCAGCAGCACCCCCCAGGAGACCGTGTCGACCACCAGGTGGCTGGCGACGATCAGCAGCCGCCCCGGAGCGTTCCGCCCGGCGTCCAGCCAGACCGCCTGCGCCATCACCCCGGCCAGCGGGTCCAGTCGGCGCACCGCCGCGCGTTCGTGTGCCCGCACCAGGTCGGTCAGGTCCCGCCCGGCCGCCTCGATCCGGCGCACCCACGACTCGACGGGCACCGGCTCCGCCTCGGACACCACCAGCCGCGCGTCCGGTTCCGTCTCCAGCCGCGCCCGCAGCACGTCGTGCCGCCGCACCACCGTCCGCAGCCCCGCGACCAGCACCTCAAGGCTCAGCTCGGCGGGCGTCTCCACGACGCCCCACTGCACGAGCTCGCCCATCCCGTCGGGCCCGACCCGGTCGAGCACCTGACGCGCCACCGGGGTCAGCGGCACCTCGCCCACCCCCGGCTCGCCGGCGTCCGGTGCCGCCCCGTCCGTCGGGACGGCGACGGCCGCCAGGGCGGCGGGGGTGCGCAGCCGGAACACCTGGTGGGAGGTGAGGGCCAGGCCGGCGCGGTGGGCACCAGAGACCAGCAGCATGGCCAGGATGGAGTCGCCGCCGAGCTCGAAGAAGGACGCGTCGGCGCCGACCTCCTCGGCGTCGTCCAGCCCGAGAACCTCGGCGACCAGCCGGCAGAGCGTGGCCTCCACGGGGGTGGCGGGGGCACGTCCCCGGTGCCGGCCGGCCGCCTCCGGGGCGGGCAGGGCCGTGCGGTCGATCTTGCCGTTGGGGGTCAACGGCAGGGCGGGGAGGACCATGACGGTGGCGGGGACCAGGTGCGCGGGCAGGATCCCGGCCACATGGTCGCGCACCGCCTCGGGGTCGGGACCCGGGTCGGGCCCGTCGGAGGTGTCGGCGGCGTCGGCCACGACGTAGCCGACGAGGCGGCGTTCGCCCGCCCGGTCGTCGCGGGCGACGACGGTGGCCTGACGTATGCGGGGGTGGGTGGTGAGGGCCGCCTCGATCTCGCCGGGCTCGACGCGGTGGCCGCGGATCTTGACCTGGGCGTCGGCGCGGCCGTCGAAGTGCAGCTGCCCCGCGTCGTCCCAGTGGGCCAGGTCGCCGGTGCGGTACATCTGTTGGCCGGGCCGGTCGCCGTGGGGGCAGGCGACGAAGCGTTCCGCGGTCAGGCCCGGCTGGCCGACGTAGCCGCGGGCCAGGCCGGGCCCCGAGAGGTAGAGCTCGCCGGTGACGCCGGCGGGCAGGGGGCTCAGGAAGGCGTCCAGGACGTGGGCCCGGGTGTGCGGCAGCGGCCGGCCGATGGCCGGGGCGGGGTCGTGGGGGGCGAGGCCCGGGCTGATCGGCTCGGGGGTGGTGGTGGCGACGACCGTGGCCTCGGTCGGGCCGTAGGCGTTCCAGACGCGGGCGTGTCGCGTCCACCGGGCGGCGAGGCCGGCGGTCAACCGCTCCGCGCCCAGCACCCAGTTCTGCACGCCGGGGACGGCCTCGGGGTCGAGGACGGCCAGCAGGGAGGGGAAGACCAGCGCGACCGACACCTCCGCCCGGCGGATCAGGTCCGCCAGGGCTCGCGGTTCGGTGCGTTCGCCGCTGCCGGCGATCGCCAGGGTCCCGCCGGCCGCCAGCGTGGTGACCACGTCGTGGACGGCGGCGTCGAAGCCGAAGGAGGCGAACTGCAACGCCGTCACGCCCTCGCCCACGCCCAGCACGGGGCGCATGGCCCGGGCCAGGCCGGCCAGGCCCCGGTGCGTGACGGCCACGCCCTTGGGACGCCCGGTGGAGCCCGAGGTGTGGATGACGTACGCCAGGTGCGCCGGGGTGGTGTGCGTCTCCGGCGCGGCGGCCGGCGCCGCCGCGCCGGCGTCCCGGGCGTGCGGGTCGTCCAGGAGCACCACGCGCGCGGCGGCGGGGAGCCGGGCACGGGTGGCTTCGGTGGCCAGAACCACGGTCGCGTCGGCGTCCTCGACCACGTGGGCGAGACGGTCGGCCGGATGGTCGGGATCCAACGGTACGAAGGCGCCGCCGGCCAGCCACACCGCCAGCATCGCGACGACCGTGTCCACCCCACGGGGCAGGCACAGGGCCACCCGGGACTCCGCGCCCACCCCGAGACCGGCCAGGTGGTGGGCGAGCCGGTTCGCGCGCCCCGCCACCTCGGCGTACGACAGCGCCTCCTCCCCGCAGCGCAGCGCGACGGCGTCCGGCGTGCGGGCCACCTGGGCACGGAAGAGGTCCAGCCACAGCTCGTCGGCCGGCGGACGGGCGGCGGCGGGGTCCGGCTCGGCCGCCCGGTGGCGGGAACGCCCGCCGGCACCGGTCAGGTCGCTCCGGCCGAGCGGCGCGGCGGGGTCGGCGACGGCCTGGTCCACGAAGCGCAGGAACGCCCGGTGACCGCCCCGGGCCCAGTCGCGGTCGTAGACATCGGGGTTGGCGTCCAGGGTGATCCGCAGCGCCTGGCGGGTCCACCGGTCGGCCAGCACCCCGAACTCGTCCACCCGGCGGATGGCCAGGTTGTCCCGGATGACCCCCCGGCTTCCGCCGAACCACACGTCGTCGGCGCCGGTCGGCAGGATGTTGACGTACGGCCCGAAGAACCACCCTTCGCCGCCGGGCCAGCCCAGCTCGCGGCGGAGCCGCTCGCCCCGGAACCGCTGGTGGTCCAGCAGGTCGCGCACCGCCGACTCCGCCTGCCGGGCCAGCCCGGCCAGGTCCGCGCCCGCTTCCACGGTCAGCCGCAAGGGCAGCATGTTCGCCATCGTGCACGGCGTGGCGCGCTCCTGGGCGGTGACCCGGCCGGGCACCGCCAGGCTCAGCACGACGTCGCGCGCCCCCGTCAGGCGGCTGACGAAGCCCGCCACGGTCGCCAGCAGCACCCGCGACCGCCGCACGCCCGCGCCGTCGGCCGCGGCGGTCAGCGCCGCCACCGCCGGTGCCGGCAGCCATCCCGTCTCGTGCAGGGCGCCCTCGCGCGCCAGGGACGGGCGACCGGGCACGCCGGTCGCTTCCGGACGGTCGGCGAACCGGTCGTGCCAGTAACGTCGGTCGCGGGACCAGACGTCCGACTCCCGGTAGGCGGCCCGCTGCTCCCACAGGTCGCGGAGCGGTGCGTGTCCCGCTGGCCCCGGGGTCTCACCGCGCAGCAGCGCGGTGTACACCTCGGCCACCCGGCGGGCCACCAGCGCGCAGCCGAAGCCGTCCACCAGCAGGTGGTTGTGGCACTGGAAGAGCAGGAAGTGATCCGGTGCGAGCGTGAACAGGGTGAAGGAGAACAGCCGGTCCCGCGTCGGGTCGGAGGCCCGCCACAGCTCCGCACGCATCCTCAGCTCGGCCGTCCGTCGGGGGTCCGGTTCGGCGCTGAGGTCGACGACCCGCGGCCCGGGGTCCGGCGGCGGCCCGAAGCTCTGCGACACGCCGTCACCGCCCTCCGCGAACCGCGCCCGGAAGACCTCCGTCTCGGCGACGACCAGCCGCAGCGCCGCCTGGAGGACGCCGATGTCCACGGGGCCCCGAATCTCGACGTGCTGACCGACGTTGTACAGCTGGGAGCCCCGCATGCCCTGGGCCAGCCAGATCTCCTCCTGGCTGTCGAACAGCGGCAGTGCGTGTCCGGACCGCTCGTCCATCGTTCCCCTCCGTTGCTGCCGGTCCTCGCGAGTCACGGGCGTGCCGGGCGACGGGTCGTCGCAGCCGAGGCGTCCGGCAGGGCCTGGAGCCGCCGTGTGACCAGGCGCCCGATGCGCGCCACGGGGTCGGGGTGGAGCATGCCGGCGTGGTCGACGGCCACCTCGTGGGTCTCGATGTCCCCGGCGACGAACGGGCTCCAGAGAGTGCGCGCCCGGGCCAGGGGGAGCTCGGCCGGCCGGTCCTCGGTCGCGAGGAAGAGGAGCAGGCCGCCGTGGAAGCGGCGGGGCGTGTGGCGGCGGAGCAGCCGCGCCGTGTGCCGGGTGACCGTCCTCGTCCGCTGCTGGAACGGGTCGTCCTCGGCGTGCTCGTCCCGTTCGCCGTCGCCCCAGTCGAAGTCCTCGGGAAGGTCCTCGGGAAGGTCCTCGGGGATGTCCGTCAGGGGTTCCGACGAGGGGCGTGGCGGGAAGGCGTCGAGGAGCGCGAGCAGTCCCACCTCCTGGCCCCGCCCCTGGAGTTCGGTGGCGACGGCGTGGGCCAGCACGCCGCCCAGCGACCAGCCGAGAAGGTGGTGCGGGCCGGTGGCCCGGAGCTCGCCGATCCGGTCGGCGTAGTCGGCCGCCATGGCGGGGATGCCGTCAGGCAGGAACTCGGGGCCGGCCAGCCCTCGCGCCTGGAGCCCGTAGACGGGCTGGTCGGGCGGCAGGTGGGGGAGCAGGGCCGAATAACCCCAGCTCAGTCCGGTGCTGTGGTGGAAGCAGAACAGCGGGGCGCGGTCACCGGCCGGCCGCAGCGGTATCAGCACGGCCAGGTCGTCTGGGTGCCGCCCGGTCCGGTCGCCCCGGCGCGGCGCGGGGAGAGCCCCGGCCCGCGGGGCCCGCGTTCGCACGGTCCGCGCCGCGCCGCGGGGCGTGGGCGCGGCGAAGAGGTCCCGCACGCTCAGCGGCACGCCGAGTTCGTCGCGGAGGCGTGCGGTGAGGGTGACCGCCAGCAGCGAGTCGCCGCCCGAGTCGAAGAAGTCGGCGTCGGCGGCCACCCGCGTCACGCCCAGCACCTCGGCGAACAGGCCGCGCACCGCCGCTTCGACGTCGTCCGCCGGCTCGTCCGCGCCCGCCGTCTCACTCCCGGTCTCCCGGGTGGCGGTGGCGGGGTCGGGCAGGGCGGCCCGGTCGATCTTGCCGTTGGGGGTCAACGGCAGGGCCGGCAGGGCGACCACCCGGGCGGGGACCAGGTACGCCGGCAGCCGGGCCGCGGCGAAGTCCCGGACGGCGGCGGGGTCGACGCCGTCGCCCGCGGGGACGACGTACCCGATCAGGCGTCGGTCGCCGTGGCGGGTCTCGCGGACGGTGGCGGCGGCTTGGGCGACGGCGGGATGCGCGACGAGCACGGCCTCGACCTCGCCGGGCTCGATGCGGAAGCCCCGCACCTTGACCTGGTCGTCCGCCCGGCCCGCGAAGTCCAGCCGGCCCTCGGCGGTCCACCGGGCCAGATCCCCGCTGCGGTACATCCGCCCGCCCTCGACGAACGGGCAGGCCACGAACCGTCCGGCGGTCGCTCCCGGCTGGTCGACGTAGCCCCGGGCCAGTCCGGGGCCCGTGATGTACACCTCGCCCACGGTGCCGACGGGAGCCGGCTGGAGGACGTCGTCCAGCACGAACACCCGCATGGCGCCGATCGGGCGGCCGATCGACGGCGGCGCGTCCTCCGGGGTGATCCCGGGGTCCACCGGCGCCGCGGTGGTGATGACGGTGGCCTCGGTCGGCCCGTAGGTGTTCCACACTCGTGCCCGCGGCGTCCAGCGCGAGGCCAGGCCGGCGCTCAGCCGCTCCGCGCCCAGCACCCACGTCGACACCCCCGGCACCGACTCCGGGTCCAGCACGCCCAGCAGCGACGGCACCACGCTCGCCACCGTCACGCCCGCGGCGCGGATCAGGCCCGCCAGCGCCTCGGGCTCGGTGCGCTCCGCGCCGACCGCGATGGCCAGCGTGCCGCCCGCGGCCAGCGTGGTGACCACGTCCAGGACCGCGGCGTCAAAACTGAACGACGCGAACTGCAACGCCGTCACGCCCTCGCGGACATCCAGCACGGGTCGCATGGCACGAGCGAGGTTGACCAAGCCCCGGTGGGACACCGCCACGCCCTTGGGCCGCCCGGTGGAGCCCGAGGTGTAGATCGCGTACGCCAGCTGGTCAGGCAGGATCGTCCCGCCCGGCGGGGCGCCGGTCGGGCCGTCAGGTCCCCGGGTGTCCCCCGAGGGGACCCGCGCCGCGGCGTGTTCGGCGTCCACCAGGGTCACCGCCCGCACCCGCGACGGTAGTCGGGGCAGGCCGCCGGCGCCGAGCACGACGGCGACGCCGGAGTCGGCGACCATGAGGTCGAGGCGTTCGGCCGGATGGTCCGGGTCGAGCGGCACGAACGCCCCGCCGGCCCCGAGCACCGCCAGCATCGCCGAGATCATGCCCACCCCACGCGGCAGGCACAGCCCCACCCGGGTCTCCCGGCCCACCCCCAGGCCGGTCAGGAAGCGGGACAGCCGGTCCGCCCGCTCCTCCAACTGGGCGTACGTCACGGTCTCGGCGCCACAGCGCACCGCCACCGCGGCCGGCGACGCCTCGACCCGGGCCCGGAACAGCTCAAGCCACGTCTCCGGCGGGCCGGGGGACGCCGGAGACGGCGTGGCGTTTCCCCCCGACACCAGCAGCGCCCGTTCGGCCCCGTCCAGCACGTCGATCCCGCTCAGCCGCAGCCCCGGATCCCGCGCGACCTGCTCAAGCACGCGGGTCAGCCGGTCCGTCAGGGCCCGCGCCGTGGCCGCCTCGAACAGGTCGGCGGCGTAGACGACCCCACCCTCCAGGCCAGCCGGCGTACCGTCCGGGTCGTGCCGCTCGACCAGCTCGACCGACAGGTCGAAGCGGGCCGGCGGCGGCGTCGGTGACCGGACCGGCGACACGGTCAGGCCGGGCAGCTCCCACCGGGCGTCCGGCGTGCTCCGCACCGCCAACATCACCTGGAACAGCGGGTTGCGGGACAGCGACCGGGCCGGGTTGAGCACCTCCACCAGCCGCTCGAACGGGACGTCCTGGTGCGCGTACGCCGCCAGGTCCGTCTCCCGCACCCGGCGCAGCACCTCGATGAACGTGGGGTCGCCGCGCAGATCGGCACGCAGCACCAGGGTGTTGGCGAAGAAACCCACCAACTCCTCCAGCCGAGCCTCCCCGCGCCCGGCGATGGCGGTGCCGATCGGCACGTCCCGGCCCGCCCCCGTGCGGGCGAGCGTCACCGCCAGCGCGGCGTGCACCACCATGAACACCGTCGCCCGGCGCTCGGCGGCCAACCGCACGAGCCGCGCGTGCGTCCCGGCGTCCACCGTCGCCGGCACCGCCGCGCCGCGGAACGACGCGACCGCCGGGCGGGGCCTGTCCCTCGGCAACCGCGTTTCGGGTGCCAGGCCCGCCAGGGCCGTGCGCCAGTACGCCACCTGGGCGCCGGCGAGACCGTCCGGCTCGTGCCACTCGCCCAGCACCCGGCGTTGCCACAGCGCGAAGTCGGCGTACTGCACGTCCAGCGGCGGCCACGCGGGCGCCCGGCCCGCCCGCCGCGCGGCGTAGGCGGTCGTCAGGTCGCGCGTCACCACGTCCAGCGACCTCCCGTCGGACGCGATGTGATGCATCACCAGCAGCAGCACGGCGTCCGCCGGCGCCAGCCGCAGCAGCCACACCCGCCAGGGCAGGTCCACCCGCACGTCGAACGCGCGGCCGCTCAGCTCGGCGAGCAGTCCGGGCAGCTCGTCCTCGTCGGGCACGTCCCGCACGACGAGCCCCGGGCGACCGGCCTCACCCGTCAGGATCCGCTGGTACGGCGTGCCGTCCACGGCCGGGTGGACCGTCCGCAGCGCCTCGTGCCGGTCGGCCACGTCTCCCAACGCCGCGCGCAGCGCGGCCACGTCCAGCGGGCCCGACACCCGCAGCGGGAGCGGCAGGTGGTACGCGGCGGCCGCCCCGTCCGGCCGGTCGGCGTCCAACTGGTTGAGGAACCACATCCGACGCTGCGCGAACGACAACGGCACCCGCTCCGGCCGCGGCTCCGGCCGCAACGCCGTCCGTGGCCCGCGTCCCGCCGCCTCGATCCGCCGGGCCAGTCCGGCAGCGGTCGGTTCCGCGAAGAACTCCCGGATGCTGATCCCGGCGTCGAGGTCCGCCTGGACCCGGGCGACCACCCGCATGGCCAGCAGCGAGTCGCCGCCGAGGTCGAAGAAGTCGTCCTCCGCGCCCGTCCGTTCCCGGCCGAGGACCTCGGCGAAGAGCGCGCACAGGGCGGCCTCGGTCCGGGTGCGGGGCTCGCGGCCGGCGGACCCGCCGGCGAGGTCGGGGGCCGGCAGCGCCGCGTGGTCCACCTTGCCGTTCGGCGTCAGCGGCATGGCGTCCAGCGGCACGAAAGCGGTGGGCACCATGAAGTCCGGCAGCCGTTCGGCCGCGTACCGCCGCGCGGTCTCGGCGACCTCCCCGGCGACCTCGTCGCCGGGCGTTCCCGGGCTCTCGGGCACCACGTACGCGACCAGTCGCCGGCCGCCGTCGGGGGCCGTGCCGACCGCCACCGCCGCCTGGGCGACCGTCGGGCACCGTCCGAGCACGGCGGCGACCTCGCCGGGTTCGACGCGGTGGCCGCGGATCTTGACCTGGTCGTCGGCGCGGCCGAGGAACACCAGGTCACCGTCCGCGGTCCGGCGGACCCGGTCGCCGGTGCGGTACATCCTCCCCCAGGCCCTGGCGGCCTGGGAGGGGGTGCTCGTAGCCGGGGCGAAGGGGTTGGCGACGAAGCGTTCGGCGGTCAGGCCGGGGCGGCCGAGATAGCCGCGGGCGACGCCGGGTCCGGTCACGTACAGCTCGCCGGGGACGGCGGGGGGCACGGGGCGCAGGCGGTGGTCGAGAACGTGCAGCCCGAAGCCCGCCCGAGGCGAGCCCAGGGGCAGGACGTCCCACGGGCCAGGGGTGCCGGGCGGTCGGGTGTGGACGGTGGCGCACAGGGTCGTCTCGGTGGGGCCGTACAGATGGCGGATCTCCACCTCGGGGCACGCCTCGGCCACCTGGGCGACGGCCCGGACGGGCACCACGTCGCCTCCGGTGAGGACATGCCGCAGGCCGGCGAGGCACGCGGGGTTCTCCTGAGCCACGACGCGGAAGACGCCCGCCGTCAGGTGCACGGCGGTCAGGCCCAGGTCGGCGACGAGGGCGGGGAGTTCGACCGGCCCGACGACCCCGGCGGGGGCCACCGCGACGGTGCCGCCGTTGAGCAGCGGCACCCAGATCTCCAGGGTCGCGGCGTCGAAGGTGTGCGGGGCGTGGAACAGCGTCCGGCCCGTGGGGACGCCACCCCAGCAGGGGTCGGCCGCCAGGGCCGCGACACCGCCGTGGGTGGCGGTGACGCCCTTCGGGGTGCCGGTCGAGCCGGAGGTGTACATCACGTAGAAGGCGGAGTCGGCGGTGACGCGGACCGAGGGCGGCGGGGCCGGGTCGGCGGTGCCGGCGGCGGCCCTCCGCAGGACATCCTCGGTCACCACGAGAGTGGGCGCGGCGTCCGCGAGCAGGGCGTCGGCGCGATCCGCGGGCTCGTTCGGATCGACGGGCACGAAGGCGGCACCGGCCTTGGCGATGCCGAGGAACACCACCAGCAGTTCGGCGGAGCGCGGCAGGGCGACCGCGACCAGGTCACCCGCGGTCACTCCGAGGGAGGCCAGCACGTGGGCGAACGCATTGGCGCGACCGTCGAGTTCGCCGTAGGTGAGACTGGTGTCGCGGGACACGACGGCCTCCCGGTCGCGGTGGCGGGCCACGACCCGGTCGAAGGCGTCGAGCACCGTGTCCGCGGCCGCATCGTCCGCGGCCTCACCCTCCGCGGCGGGGAGGACCGCGGCGGCGCCGGCGGTGAGCCGCTCCCGTTCGCCCGGGAGCAGCACGTCGATCTCGGCCACCGGGAGCGAGGCGTCGCCGGCGACACCCTCCAGCACCCGCACCAGACGGGCGGCCAGCGTCTCGACCTCGTCCCGGTCGAACAGGTCGGGCCGGTAGGTCAGCTGGACGTCGACGGCCGTCGCGGACAGCACCAGCGGGTAGTGGGCCGCGCTCCGGCCGCCGGTCGCGAGCACCCGCACACCGTCGCGGAGGGTACGGGCCGCGTCGGGGTCGAAGCCCCCCACGGTGGCCGGGGAGCTCTGAAAGTCCGTCAGGGTGTCGAACAACCCGCGGGTTTCGACGAGCTGTCGCACCTCGGTGAGGCTCAGGTGCTCGTGCGGCAGCATCGCGGTCTGCTCATCGAGGAGCCGGCCGAGGAGACGCGCCAGCGACTCGTCCTCGGCCCACCGCACCCGAACCGGCAGAGTGGTGAGGAACATGCCGACGCCGCGGTCGATGCCCGGGACGTCCGGCGGCCTGCTGGAGGCCGTCGTTCCGAACACCACGTCCGCCCGACCGTGCAGCCGGCCGAGCAGGATCCCCCAGGCGCCGCGCACGAGCGTGCTCGGGGTCACCCCGAGCCGCCGCGCCTGCCGCCGCGACGCCGCGGTGAGCGCGGGGGAGAGGGGGAGGGACAGGCGGACCGGATCGGTGGGCGCGCCGGTGCCCTTGCCCGGCGCGACCAGCGTCGGCTCCGCCCCGGAAAGTGCCGACCGCCAGGCCGCGGCGGCGGCCTGGCGGTCCTGGCCGGCGAGCCAGGCAAGGTACTCCGAGAAGGGCGTGGCGGGCGGCAACGACGAGTCGTCGCCGCCGCTTTCGTACAGCGCCAGCCACTCCTCGAAGAGCAGGTGCAGCGACCAGCCGTCACAGATCAGGTGATGGAGGGTGAGCACCACGCGGTGCAGGTCCTCGCCGAGCCGTAGCACGAGCACCCGCAGCAGCGGAGGTCTGGTCAGGTCGAACCGGCGGAGCCACTCCCGGCGCGTCGCCGCCTCCACGGCGGCCCGGTCCGCGCCGGGCAGGTCCAACTCGGTCCAGGGGGCCGCCACGTCGCGCAGGACCACCTGCACGGTCTCGCCCGTGTCCAGAGTGCCGAATCCGGCCCGCAGCGACGCGTGCCGGAGCGTCACCTTCCGGAAAGCGGCCCGCAACGCGTCGAGATCGAGTGGTCCCGCTAATTCCAGCCAGCCCTGTCCGCGGTAGACGTCGGTGGTCTCGGGGTCGTACTCCGCGTGGAAGAGCATCCCCTGTTGGGTGGCGGTCAACGGCCAGATATCTGCGATCGCGCGCATTCCCATGCCCGACCCTCCCGTTCGGTCCGGCCGAACTCACGGCCCATCACGATGACCGGGACTGCCGTCAGGAAAGTACCAGTCGGCCGATGCCTTGTCTCCCCTGTCGTCGACGAATTCGGCGCTTATAGCGGCCGTATAGTCCGAAGGCCGATACTGGAAGGACCCGCGTCACGGCCGGCATGCCTAATGCGGCGGCACGGGTTCGTGAAGCGTTTTTCCCCGCGACAGCGCAGGAGCGCATGATGAGCGGTACCGGTCCTTTCCGGCGGTTCGTGTCGCGTCCCGGCTCGCGGGTGCGCCTGTACTGCTTCCCGCATGCCGGGGGCGCGGCCAGCGCGTTCCGCGACCTGGCGCACGCGCTGCCGGAGACGGTCGAGGTGACGGCCGTTCAGTACCCGGGGCGCCAGGACCGGCACGGAGAGCCCGCCCCGGAGTCCGTCGCCGAACTGGCGGAGGAGATCGTGGCGGTGATGGACGCGCCGTTCGATCGCCCCACCGCGTTCTTCGGGCACAGCATGGGGGCCCTGGTGGCCTTCGAGGCCGCCCGTCGGCTCCGGCCCCGCTTCCCCTCGCCGCTGCACGCCCTCTTCGTTTCGGCCTGCGAGGCGCCCGCCGAACGAACCCCCAGGGGTCTGTCGTTCGGGGAGGACGACGTCCGGTCCTTCCTCCGCGAGATCGGTGGCGAGGGCGCGCGGGCGATGGAGCGGGACGAGGAGCTGTGGCGGATCGCCTACCCCGCGTTCGCCGCTGACCTGCGACTGGTCGAGACCTACCGCTTCGCGGCGGGCGCCCCGCTGACCTGCCCCCTGATCGCCGTCGGCGGCCACGAGGACGCGTCCGTCAGCCCGGCCGACCTGGCCCGGTGGCAGGACTACGCCATCGGCGGTGCCGAGGTACAGGTCCTGGACGGCGGGCACTTCTACCTCGACGACTCGCTGCCCCGGTTGGTGACGCTGTTGTCGGACCGGCTCCTGCCCACCGAGCGCCCGCCGGCGGGCGCCCTGGTCGCCGGGGACGAGCCGAGCCCCGCCGAGAGACCCTGAGGCCGCTCGTCCGCGACCCCTAGGGGCCAGTCCGCAGTTTCCCCCGAGTCGGTCTCCCCGGTGTTGCTTCTCAGTTTTGGCACCTGCAAGCTTTTCTAGGCAGGTGGTGTCCGGCGAGCCGTAACCGTGGGAGTGGTCGACATGACAGACGCGTGGTGGATGTACGCGATCCTCGTCCTCGTCACCCTGCCGCCCATGGTGCCGAACTCCGCGCTGCTGGTCGGCGCGGGGACGCTCGCCGCGACCGACGTCCTCAGCCTCATACCGTTGCTGCTCGTCGTGCTGAGCAGCATGGTCGTGGGCGACGCCCTCGTCTACTGGGTGGGGCACAGATCGAGCGGCCGCGCGCGGGCGTGGCTGTCGCGCGGTGCCCGGCGCCGTTCGATGTTGGAGTGGCTGACCGGGCGGCTCCAGCGACACGGTGTGCCGGCGGTGATCGCGGTGCGCTTCGTGCCGGCGGGCCGCGGGCTGGGCGGGCTCGCCGCGGGGGTCACCCGCTTCCGGCTGCGTGACTACCTGATCGGCGCGGCAATCGCCGAGGCGATCTTCGTGTCGTACACCACCGGGTCCGGTTACGTGAGCGGGCGCCTGCCCGCGCACGACGTCTCCCCCCTCGTCATCGGTCCTGTGGTGTCGCTGCTCGTCGCGGGCGTCGCCGTGGTCCTGCGGCGAGGGCTCGACCGACGCCTGGGAACGGCCCTGTGAGCGGGATGGTGGTGAGTGCGCCCGACCATGACGACGTCACACACGTGGCAGCGCCCCAGGGCATCGGAAGCGTCCGGAGCATCCGGAACGACTGGGGCACCCGGAGCGGCTGGGATGTCTCGGACGTCCCCCGGGCGGCGGAGTCGTCGTTACGGACCCTCGGGTGGTGCGCGGTGAACGCCCCGCTCCCCGACGGGGACAGGCTGCTGCTGATGCTGGGCACGCTGTCCAACCCGCACCGGCTGCGCGTGATCGCGGCCCTGTCCCGTCGGCGCACCTACGTGAGCCGGCTGGCGCGTGAGCTCGGCATCAGCCGTCCGCTCCTCCAGGCCCATCTCAAGAAACTCGAGGTCGCGGGGCTGGTCCAGGCCGACCTGGAGGTGTCGAGCGACGGGAAGCTGATGAAGTACTACGAGGTGACGCCCTTCGTGCTGCACCTCACCCCCGAAAGCCTCGCGGCCGCCGCGCTGACGCTCGGCTCGCCCGACGACGCCCAACAGAACGGCGAGAAGGGAACCCCGTCATGAACGACCGGGACGTGACGGAAGTGATCGGCGCCGTCGGGATCTTCGGAATGATCTCCGTGGTGGTCACCATCGTCGTCTGGAACATGGCGGCGACCTGGCGGGCGCGGGCGACTCTGGCGCGCGACCACGAGTACCGGACGCTCGCCGACCAGGCGGTCCAGCAGCAGGAAGCCCTCCAGCGCCAGTTGGCCGACATCGTTGACCGCATCACCGATCTCCAGGACCGGGTGCGGTCGATGGAGCGGATCATCAAGGAGATCGAGTGACCGGGTGAGGAACACCCCGGACCGCCGAGCGCCTGGTGACGACTCGGCGGGAGACACCCCACCTCGCCGCCCGGCGAGTTGTCGAAGCATCGCCTCTTTTCACCTTTCACGGAAGGACCGTGGTCACATGCTGCCCGAAGACAGCGGCTTAGGAGCGCAAGGAGAGCAGGGGGCCGCCGGTCCGCCGAGTCGCTTAACGACGGAGGAGTCCCCGGACGGGGCATCGCGCGGCCACGGCGGCCAGGGCGTGTTCATCGAGCGGATCGCCGGATGGTCGATCCGGCACCGCGGCCTGGCGATCGGCGGCTGGCTGGCGTTGGTCCTCGTCTCCGTGCTGGCCAGCGGCCTGCTCGCGGGCGGCAGCGCCGGCGTGGCCGACCCCGGGGAGTCCGGTGAGGTGAGAGAGGTGGTGCGGGCCCAGGAGAGTTACGAACCGGTCCTGGAGAACGTGCTCGTCCAGCCGCTGGGCGACGGCGGCGGTGACTTCCTGGACGACCCCGCCCTCGTCAGCGCGACCGAGGACCTGGTGGACGAGTTCGCCAGGACCCCGGGCATGGTGACCGGTCTGCGCACCCCGCTCGACCCGGGGGCCGAGGAACTGATCTCCGACGACGGCCGGTCCGGCCTGGTCACCTTCTTCGTCGCCGGACCCAACGACGAGATGGACGCGCACATCGACGGCGTCATCGCGGCCGTCGAGGCGGTGGCCGAGCGCCACCAGGACGTCCGGGTGGCGCAGGCCGGCGACGTGAGCCTGTCCCGGGCGGTGGACGACGCCGTCAAGGACGACTTCGCCAGCGCCGAGAGGACGTCGCTGCCGCTCACCCTGCTGATCCTCCTGGTGGTCTTCGGCGCCCTGGTCGCCGCGTCGATACCGCTGCTGCTGGCCGCCACCACGGTGGTGGCCACCTTCAGCCTGCTGCAGGTGTTCGAGCAGTGGGTCGCCGTCAACAGCGCCGTGACGGCCATGATCCTGCTCGTCGGCGTCGCGGTCAGCGTCGACTACTCGCTGTTCTACCTGCGGCGCGAACGCGAGGAACGGGCCGCGGGACGCGGCGTCCTGGAGTCGCTGCACATCGCGTCGCGCACGTCGGGCCACGTCGTCATCGTCTCCGGGGTGACGGTGGTGCTGTGCCTGTCCGGCCTGCTGCTCACCGGCCTCGACGTGTTCCGGGGCCTCACGCTCGGCACGGCGCTGGTCGTCGTGCTGGCGATGACCGCCTCCGTGACGGTGCTGCCGGCCCTGCTCGCCGCCCTCGGACACCGCGTCGACAAGGGCAGGGTGCCCTGGCTCGGCAGGCGGCGGACCAGCGCGGAGCCGTCCCGGGGCTGGCAGCGGCTGGCGCGTTCCGTGGTCGCCCGGCCGACACTGTGGGGCAGCGGCGCGGTGCTGGTGCTGCTCGTGATGGCGATCCCCGCGATGAACATGAGGCTGCAGGACGCGCCGGTCGTCAGCAGCCTGCCGCGCAGCGCGCCCACCGTGGACGCCGCGATCCGGATGCAGGAGTCCTTCACCGGCGCGCCGACCCCGGCGCGCATCGCGGTGTGGGGCGTCGACGGTGGGAGCGCGGACAGCCCGGAGGTGCTCGCGGCGGTCGACGCGCTGGACCAGCAGATCGCGGAGAGCGACGGCCTGCTGGCCGGGCCGGTCTCCACCGTGCGGATCGACGACGTGCTCATGGTGCGCGTCCCGCTCGCCGGCAGCGGCACCGACGACGTCTCCAACGAGGCACTGGAACTGCTGCGCGAGGTCGTCCTGCCGGAGGTCTTCGACGACGTCGAGGACGTCGACTACGCCGTCGCCGGCCGGACCGCCTTCGCAGAGGACTTCAAGGACCAGGTCACCGGGCGGACCGCCCTCGTCGTCGGGTTCGTCCTGGTGTTGGCCTTCGTCCTGCTGTTGCTGGTGTTCCGCTCGCTGGCCGTCCCGCTGCTGTCGATCGTGCTCAACCTGCTGTCGATGGCGGCCGCCTACGGGGTGTT
Source organism: Streptomyces sp. B6B3 (assembly GCF_039871525.1). NCBI lineage: Bacteria > Bacillati > Actinomycetota > Actinomycetes > Kitasatosporales > Streptomycetaceae > Streptomyces > Streptomyces sp. B6B3. The sequence continues at coordinate 20,048 of NZ_JBDPLU010000021.1, forward strand.
GACCTGGGTGTTCCAGGACGGCCACCTCGGCTCGCTGCTCGGCTTCACCGCGTACGGCGGCGTGTCCAGCTGGCTGCCGCTGTTCATGTTCGTCGTCCTGTTCGGCCTGAGCATGGACTACCACATCTTCATCCTCAGCAGAATCCGCGAGCGGCGGTTGGCTGGTGCCACCGCCCGGGAGGCCGTCGTCGGCGGCGTCTCGGCCAGCGCCGGAGTGGTGACCAGCGCGGCCGTCATCATGATCGCCGTGTTCAGCGTCTTCATCACCCTGTCGGCCATCGAGAACAAGATGATGGGCGTGGGGATGGCCGTGGCCATCCTGATCGACGCGACGCTCATCCGCGGTGTCCTGCTCCCCGCCGCGATGGCACTGCTCGGCGAGCGCGCCTGGCACCTGCCGGGCCGCCGCGCGGAACCGGCCGACCCCCCGCAAGCCGCGGCCGGGGCCCCGGCCGAACGGGTCGGCGCCGCCCCGCCGGGCGCGCCGCGCTGACCCGGTCCTTCATGTGCCCTCCGGCCCGGCCCGACACCATCGGGCCCGGGCCGGAGGGCTTCTTCCTCCCGCCGGCCCCCATAGCTTCGGTATAGACGGAGTATTGGCTGCCCGAGAAAACTGCTGCGCCAGGATGTGGAATTCTCCAAACCACGTATGGAGCAGGATTTCTCATGGCTGATGAGCAGGACGACGACCAGATTTACCGCGTCGTGGTCAACGATGAGGAGCAGTATTCCATCTGGTGGGCGGACCGCGAGTTGCCCGCCGGTTGGCGTGCCGAGGGCACCGAGGGAAAACGCCCGGAATGCCTCGCGCGCATCGGTGAGGTGTGGACGGACATGCGTCCCCTGAGTCTTCGGCGACGCATGGAAGAGCAAGCGGCGCACTGACCGCTCGCCGCTCGGGCTCCAGGCGCCGGGCGATTGCCTCAATCCCTTGTTCACACCACAGCGGCGGCAGCGGGAGGACTGGAACGGATGAGCGTCGAGAAGGAAGTACAGGACGACGTCGGCGCCCTCGGAGAGAATCTCGCGGAGGCGGTTCTCCGCCGCAGGTTGGCCGGTGCCCCCCGCCTCCGCCGCCGCTCGGTCATTCCTCCGGTGGACCGGTCGGCAGGGCCGCTGCCGCTGTCGTTCGGGCAGCAACAGATGTGGTTCCTGCACCGGTTGGAGCCGGACAGCGCCGAGTACCTGGTGCCGCTGGCCTTCCGGCTGCGAGGGCCGCTCGACGCCGAGGCCCTGGCCCGCGCGTGGACCGAGCTGACGGCACGTCACGAGGTGCTGCGCACCCGCTACCGCTGGACCGACGGTGCCCCGGCCCAGGTCGTCGACCCGCCCCGGCCGGTGCCGCTTCCGCTCGACCGCCTGACCGGGGTTCCCGCCGACGCGCGCGAGCGTCACGTCGCCGAGGCCGTCGCTCGGGAGGCGGTCACCCCCGTCGACCTGGCGCACGACTGGCCCGCACGGGCCCGCCTGCTACGCGTCGCTGACGACGACCACGTCCTGAGCGTCGTGGTGCACCACATCGCCTTCGACGCCTGGTCCAGCCGCGTCCTGATATCCGAACTCGGCATTCTCTACGAGGCGTTCAGCCAGGGCAACGAACCCTCACTGCCCGCGCTCCCGACGCAGTACGCCGACTTCGCCGCCTGGCAGCGCGCCCAGCAGAGCGGCGGCGCCCTCGACGCGGACCTCGCGTTCTGGCGCGAGCGGCTCGCCGGCCTCGACCCCCTCGACCTGCCCACCGACCGGCCTCGTCCCGCGCGGCGCGGCCACGAGGGCGCGGATGTCCCCTTCGAACTTCCCGACGACGTCTCCAGGAAGGTCGCCGAGCTGGCCCGGCGACACGACACCACCCCGTTCGCCGTGCTGCTCGCCGCCTACCAGGCGCTCCTCTCCCGCTACACCGGCCGAAGAGACATCGCCGTCGGCACCGTCGCGTCCGGGCGCACCCGCCCGGAGCTCCAGGGGCTCATCGGCTACGGCATCAACAACCTGGTCATGCGCGCCCAGTGGGAGGGCGATCCGCGGTTCGCCGACCTGGTGGAGCGGGCCCGGGACACCCTGGCCGCGGCCTACGCGCACCAGGCCGTCCCCTTCGCCCACCTGGTCGACGAGCTGCGCCCGGAACGGGACATGTCCCGCACCCCGCTCTACGAGGTGGCGTTCACCCTGCACGAGCGTGGCGCCGAACGGCTGGAGTTCCCCGGGCTGGGTATCGAGCCCTTCGCCGTGACGGGTGGCGTCGCCAAGTGCGATCTGGAACTCCAGATCGACATCGCCCCCGACGGCACCCTCCGCGGCCAACTCGTCTACGCCACATCCCTGTTCGAACGAGACACCGTCCACCGCATGACCCGGCACCTGGTGCGGCTGCTCCAGCAGGTCACCGCGGCGGAGACGCTGCCGCTGTCCCGCGTGGACCTCCTGGACGACGACGAGCGCGCCCTGATCCTCGGCGCACCCCACGTACCGCACTCCGTGTCGCGGACGGTGTGTGAGGTGTTCGAGGAGCAGGTGGCGCGGACGCCGGATGCGGTGGCGGTGGTGGCGGGTGAGGTGTCGCTGTCGTATGCGGAGGTGGATGCGTGGGCGAATCGGTTGGGGCACCGGTTGCGGGCGTTGGGTGTGGGGCCCGGGTCGTTGGTGGGGGTGTGTCTGGAGCGGGGTCCGGAGCTGGTTCCGTCGTTGTTGGGTGTGTTGAAGTCGGGGGCGGCGTATGTGCCGTTGGACCCGGTGAACCCGGCGGAGCGGTTGGCGTATGTGGTGGCGGACGCGGGTGTGTCGGTGGTGGTGACGGGGTCGGAGCTGTTGCCGTTGGTGGAGTCGGTCCATTCGGGTGACACCGTGGTGGTGGATCGGGATCGGGAGGAGCTGGCGGCTGAGTCGGTGTCTGCCCCGGTGTCTGCGCCGGTGTCGGGGGCGGGTCCTGACAGTGGGATCTATGTGATCTACACGTCGGGTTCGACGGGGCGTCCCAAGGGTGTGGCGTTGACGCACGCGAACGTGGTGCGGTTGGTGTCGTCGGCGCAGGAGCGTTTCGGGTTCGGTGCGGCGGATGTGTGGACGATGTCGCACAGTTACGCGTTCGACGTGTCGGTGTTCGAGATGTGGGGGGCGTTGCTGCACGGCGGGACGTTGGTCGTGGTCGAGCGGGATGTGGCGCGTTCTCCTGAGGAGTTCCTGGACCTGTTGGTGGGTCGGGGGGTGACGGTGCTCAGTCAGACGCCGACGGCTTTCGGGTCGTTGGTGGCGGCGGCCGCGGCGGGGGATGAGCGGATCGATCGGCTCGCTGTGCGGTATGTGGTGTTCGCGGGTGAGCGGTTGGACTTCGGTGAGTTGGTGCCGTGGGTGGCGCGGCGTGGGTTGGACGCGCCGGTGCTGGTCAACATGTACGGGATCACCGAGACCACCGTGCACACCACCTTCTACCGCGTCACCGCCGCCGATCTCGCGGAGCCCCTCACCAGTCCCGTGGGCCGGCCGCTGTCCGATCTGTCGCTGCACCTGCTGGACGGGCACGGGAACCTGGTGCCGATCGGGGTGCCGGGGGAGATCCATGTCGGTGGTCCGGGAGTGGCGCGTGGTTATGTGAACCGGCCGGAGTTGACGGCCGAGCGGTTCGTGCCCGATCCGTTCGGGCCGCCCGGGGCGCGGCTGTACCGCAGCGGTGACCTGGCGCGGCGGCGTCCGGACGGCAGTCTCGACTTCCTGGGCCGGATCGACCACCAGGTCAAGATCCGCGGCTACCGCGTCGAGCTCGGCGAGATCGAGGCCGTGCTCGCCCTCGACCCCGGAGTACGCGACGCCGTCGTCACCGTCCGCGAGGACGTCCCCGGCGACCGGCGACTGACCGCCTACCTGGTCCCCGCCGGCGACGCCTCGCTCGACCCCGCCGACCTGCGCACCCGCCTCGGCCGTGACCTGCCGGAGTACATGGTGCCGGCGGCGTTCGTCGTGCTGGACGCGCTGCCGCTCACCCCCAACGGCAAGGTCGACCGGCGCGCCCTGCCCGCGCCCGGCGACGACGCCCTCGCCCACGCCCCCTACGTCGCCCCCCGCACCCCCGTCGAGGAACAGGTCGCCGCCGTGTGGGCGACCGCCCTGGAGGTGGAGCGCATTGGGGTGCACGACGGCTTCTTCGACCTCGGCGGCGACTCCATGCGGGCCGTCGCGCTCGTCGGCGCCCTGCGCGCCGAGGGCTTCGACCTCTCCGTCCGGGACGTCTTCGACCGCCGCACGGTCGCCGAACTGAGCGAGCTGCTGACCGGCCGCTCCGCGCTGCCCGCCGAAGGGCTCACCCTGGTCGAGCCGTTCGCGCTGATCTCCGCCGAGGACCGCGCGGCGCTGCCCGACGATGTCACCGACGCCTACCCGCTGTCCCAGATCCAGACCGGCATGGTCATCGAGATGCTGGCCGACGAGGAGAAGAACCACTACCACAACTGCAGTTGCTTCCGGATCCTCGACGACCAGCCGCTGCACCCGGAGGCCTTCTCGCGGGCCGTCGCACAGGTGGTGGAGCGCCACGACATGCTCCGCACATCCGTCCACCTCACCGGCTTCTCGGCGCCGCTCCAGATGGTCCACCGGCACGCCGAGGTGTCCGTCGGGGTCCACGACCTCACCCACCTCGACGACCAGGACGCCGCGCTGCGGGACTTCGTCCGGGCCGAGCGCGCCGACGCCTTCGACCTGACGGTTCCCGGACTCATGCGCTTCCACGCGCACGTCACCGGGGACACCACGTGGTGGATCTCGATCACCGAGTGCCACCCGATCATGGAGGGGTGGAGCTACCACTCGCTCCTCATGGAGCTGCTCGGCTGCTACCGGCGGATGCGCGACGGCCAGGAGCCCGAGCCGTACGAGCGGCCCGCGGTGCGGTTCGCCGACGCCATCGCCGGGGAGCTGGCCTCGCTCGCCTCCGAGGAGGACCGTGCCTTCTGGCGCGGCATCGTCGACGGCTACGAGAAGTTCACCCTCCCGTCGGGCTGGGGTGACGAGGCGGGGTCCCCGCAGGTGAAGCACCACGCGCAGATCCCCTGGGACGACCTGGAGACCGGGCTGCGCGCGCTCGCCACCCGTGCCAACGCCTCCCTGAAGAGCGTGATGCTCGCCGCGTTCGGCAAGGTGATGAGCCAGCTCACCGACGCCGAACGGTTCCACGCGGGCCTCGTCTTCGACGTCCGACCAGAGGTCACCGGTGCCGACCGGGTGTACGGCATGTACCTCAACACGCTGCCGCTGGCGTTCGACCGGATCCCGGCCACCTGGCTGGACCTCGTCCGCGGCACGTTCGCCCGCGAGGTCGAGACGTGGGCGCACCGGCGCCACCCGCTGCCGGCCGTGCAACGGGAGGTCGGCGGCGACCGTCTCATCGATGTCTTCTTCAACTACCAGGACTTCCGCCAGGTCGACGCCTCGCTCGTGGACGACCAGGTCGGCATCGACGACAGCCCGACCGAGTTCCCACTGACCATCTCCTCCCGGGTCGGGCACATCTTCCTGACCGCCGACTCCCGGTCCCTCAGCCGGCGGAACACCGAGCGCGTCGGCGCGATGTTCCGCGCCGCGCTGGAGGCGATGGCCACCGACGCCGACGGCGATCCGCGGATCCCGCTGCTGCCCGCCGCGGAACGCCAGCGGCTGGTCGGCGCCTGGGCGGTCAACCCCGCCGAACCGGCCGACCGGACCGTCCGCGAACTGTTCGAGGAGCAGGCCGCCCGCACCCCCGACGCGCTCGCCGTCGTCTGCGGTGACCGGCGGCTCACCTACGCGGAACTGGACGCCGACGCCAACCGGCTGGCCCACCGGCTACGGGCGCTGGGCGTCGGACCCGAGTCCGTGGTGGGCGTGCTGCTCGACCGCGACACCGACCTCGTCGTCGCGCTGCTCGCGGCCTGGAAGGCCGGCGGCGCCTACCTCCCGATGGACCCGGCGTCCCCGCCAGAACGCGTCGCGCACATGGTGGCGGACGCCGGCGCCCGCGTGCTGCTCACCCAGTCCGAGTACGGACCGCGGGCGGGCGACGACTTCGCCGGCCACGTCGTGGCGCTGGACCTGGACTCCCTCGACGCGCTGCCGGCGACGCCGCCGGAGCGGGTGGCCGATCCGGACGGACTGGCCTACGTGATCTACACGTCCGGCTCCACCGGGCAGCCCAAGGGCGTCCTCGTGCCGCACCGCGGGCTGGCGGGCCACGTCCGCTGGGCCGTCGAGGAGCTGACCGCGGCCGGCGGCGGCGCCCCGCTGTTCTCCTCGATCGCCTTCGACCTGGTGGTGCCCAACGTCTGGGCGCCGCTGCTCGTCGGACAGCCGGTGCACGTCATGCCGCAGGACCTGGACCTCGGCCGCCTCGGCGAGGCGTTGGCGGCCCACGCCCCGTACGCCTTCGTCAAGCTCACCCCGGCGCACCTGGAGGTGCTCACCCACCAGCTGTCGCCGGACCAGGCCCGCGCCCTGGCGCCCCTGCTCGTGGTGGCGGGCGAGGCGTTCCGCCGCCGGGTCGTCGAGTCCTGGCGTGCCCTGACGCCGGACACCCGGCTGGTGAACGAGTACGGCCCGACCGAGACCTCCGTCGGCACCTGCGTCTGGCCCGTTCCGGCGCCCGAGGAGTGGGGCGGGGAGCCGCCCGAGGTGATGCCGATCGGCCGCCCGCTGCCGGGCGTGTCGATGTACGTGCTCGACGACCGGCTGCGGCCGGTGCCGACGGGCGTCACCGGGCAGCTGTACGTCGGCGGCAACGGGGTCTCCCGCGGCTACCTCGGGGACCCCGCGCTGACGGCGGACCGGTTCCTGCCCGACCCGTACGGACCGCCCGGCGCACGGCTGTACCGCAGCGGGGACCTCGCCAGGGTGCTGCCCGACGGCGCCGTCGCCTTCCTCGGGCGCGGCGACGGGCAGGTCAAGATCCGCGGCTACCGCGTGGAACTCGGCGAGATCGAGGCGGCCCTCGGTGAGCACGCGGACGTCGCCGACGCGCGGGTGGTGCTGCGCGAGAACTCCTCGGGCCCCGGCGGCCCGGGCGGCCCCGCCGCGGGAGAGAGCCGGCTCGTCGGCTACGTCGTGCCGCGCGGCGAGCACGCGCCGTCCGCCGCGGACCTGCGGACGGCGCTGGCCCGCCGGCTGCCGGACTACATGGTGCCCTCGGCGTTCGTGGCGGTGGACGCCTTCCCCCTCAACGCCAACGGCAAGCTGGACCGCCGCGCCCTGCCCGACCCGGACGAGGACGCCTGGGCGGGGGTGCCCTACACCGCGCCGCGCAGCCCACTGGAGGAGCGCGTCGCGGCGGTGTGGAGCCACGAGCTGGGCAGTGGACCCGTCGGCGTCCACGACGACTTCTTCGATCTGGGCGGCGACTCCATCCGGGCCGTGGCCCTGATCGGCGCCCTGCGCGCGGAGCGTCTGGACGTCAGCGTCAAGGACGTCTTCCAGCACCGCACGGTCGCCGGGCTGTGCGCCCTGCTGTCCGGCAGGGCGGACCTGTCGGAGGGTGGATACCGGGGCGTGGCGCCGTTCGCGCTGATCTCCGCCGAGGACCGGGCGAAGCTGCCCGCGGGCCTCGCCGACGCCTACCCGCTGTCCCAGATCCAGACCGGCATGCTCGTCGAGACGCTCGCCAACCGGGACCGCAACAACTACCACAACGTCAACGTCTACCGGGTCCACGACGACGAGCCGTTCGACGCCGACGCGTTCGCGGAGGCCGTTCGGACGGTCGTCGCCCGGCACGACGCGCTGCGCACCTCCGTCGCGCTCACCGGCTACTCCGCGCCCCTGCAACTCGTCCACGAGGACGTCGAGATCCCCGTCGCCGTACACGACCTCGGCGCGCCGGACGAGGAGCGACTGCGGCGGGACATGGCCGCCTACGTCGCCGCGGAACGCGCCCACGCCTTCGACCTCACCGCGCCCGCACCGCTGTTGCGGGTCGCCGCGCACCTGACCGACGCAGGCTGGCTGTGCACCTTCACGCAGAGCCACGCCGTCATGGACGGCTGGAGCAACCAGCTGTTCCTGGTCGACCTGGTGCGCGTCTACCGGCGGCTGCGGGACGGCCTGGAACCCGAGCCATACCAGACGCCCGCGGTGCGGTTCGCCGACGCCGTGGCCGCGGAGCTCGCCGCCCTGCGGTCGCCGGAGGACCGGGCCTACTGGGAACGCGTCGTCACCGACCACACCCGGGCCGGCGTCCCCGCCGGCTGGCACGGCGACCTGACCGCGCCGGCCGAGACCGTCCGCGCCGGGGTGCGCTTCGGCGATCTCCAGGAGCGGCTGCGCGGCGTCGCCGGCGCGGCCCGGGCGTCGGTCAAGAGCGTCCTCGTCGCCGCGTTCCTGAAGGTCGTCGGCCAGCTCACCGAAGAACCGGCCTACCACGCCGGGTTGGTCACCCACGCCCGCCCCGAGGCGCCGGGCGCCGACCGGCTCTACGGCACATACCTCAACACGTTGCCGTTCCCGGCCGACCGGACGGCCCGCACCTGGCGGGAGCTCGTGCGGCAGGTCTCCGACCGGGAGATCGAGGCATGGCCGCACCGGCACTTCCCGATGCCCGCCATCGAACAACCGGGCGGCGGCCGTCTGGTCGACGTCTTCTTCAGCTACCTCGACTTCCACGAGATGGACGAGCGGGACGCCGAGGACGGCTGGGGCATCAGCGACGCGCCCAACGAGTTCGCCCTCACCATCACGGCGCTCGGCGGCGTGCTGAGCCTGCGCTCCACCTCGCACGTGCTGAGCCAGGCCAACGCCGACCGCGTCGCCGGCATGTTCCGCGCGGTACTGGAGGCGATGGCCGCCGACCCGGACGGCGACGCCCGGGCCGTGTACCTGCCGGACGGCGAGCGGGACCTCCTGCTCGCCGCGGGCCGGGCCGCCGTGCCGGCCGAACCGGTGTCGCGGACGGTGTGTGAGGTGTTCGAGGAGCAGGTGGCGCGGACGCCGGATGCGGTGGCGGTGGTGGCGGGTGAGGTGTCGCTGTCGTATGCGGAGGTGGATGCGTGGGCGAATCGGTTGGGGCACCGGTTGCGGGCGTTGGGTGTGGGGCCCGGGTCGTTGGTGGGGGTGTGTCTGGAGCGGGGTCCGGAGCTGGTTCCGTCGTTGTTGGGTGTGTTGAAGTCGGGGGCGGCGTATGTGCCGTTGGACCCGGTGAACCCGGCGGAGCGGTTGGCGTATGTGGTGGCGGACGCGGGTGTGTCGGTGGTGGTGACGGGGTCGGAGCTGTTGCCGTTGGTGGAGTCGGTCCATTCGGGTGACACCGTGGTGGTGGATCGGGATCGGGAGGAGCTGGCGGCTGAGTCGGTGTCTGCCCCGGTGTCTGCGCCGGTGTCGGGGGCGGGTCCTGACAGTGGGATCTATGTGATCTACACGTCGGGTTCGACGGGGCGTCCCAAGGGTGTGGCGTTGACGCACGCGAACGTGGTGCGGTTGGTGTCGTCGGCGCAGGAGCGTTTCGGGTTCGGTGCGGCGGATGTGTGGACGATGTCGCACAGTTACGCGTTCGACGTGTCGGTGTTCGAGATGTGGGGGGCGTTGCTGCACGGCGGGACGTTGGTCGTGGTCGAGCGGGATGTGGCGCGTTCTCCTGAGGAGTTCCTGGACCTGTTGGTGGGTCGGGGGGTGACGGTGCTCAGTCAGACGCCGACGGCTTTCGGGTCGTTGGTGGCGGCGGCCGCGGCGGGGGATGAGCGGATCGATCGGCTCGCTGTGCGGTATGTGGTGTTCGCGGGTGAGCGGTTGGACTTCGGTGAGTTGGTGCCGTGGGTGGCGCGGCGTGGGTTGGACGCGCCGGTGCTGGTCAACATGTACGGGATCACCGAGACCACCGTGCACACCACCTTCTACCGCGTCACCGCCGCCGATCTCGCGGAGCCCCTCACCAGTCCCGTGGGCCGGCCGCTGTCCGATCTGTCGCTGCACCTGCTGGACGGGCACGGGAACCTGGTGCCGATCGGGGTGCCGGGGGAGATCCATGTCGGTGGTCCGGGAGTGGCGCGTGGTTATGTGAACCGGCCGGAGTTGACGGCCGAGCGGTTCGTGCCCGATCCGTTCGGGCCGCCTGGGTCGCGGCTGTACCGCAGCGGTGACCTGGCGCGGCGGCGTCCCGACGGCAGTCTCGACTTCCTGGGCCGGATCGACCACCAGGTCAAGATCCGCGGCTACCGCGTCGAACCCGGCGAGATCGAGGCCGTGCTGCTGGCCCACCCGGGCGTCCGGGAGGCCGTCGTCATCGCCCGCGAACACGCTCCGGGCGACACCCGGCTCGTCGCCTACCTCGTGGCCGTGAGCCCGGCTGCGGCGCCGTCCGGCGCGGAGTTGGCCGCGCACTGCTCCGGCAGCCTGCCGCCCTACATGGTGCCGGCCGCGTTCGTCGCCCTCGACGCGCTGCCGCTCACCCCCAACGGCAAGCTCGACCGGCGCGCCCTGCCCGCGCCCGGCGACGACGCCCTCGCCCACGCCCCCTACGTCGCCCCCCGCACCCCCACCGAGGAACGGATCGCGGCGGTGTGGCGCGACGTGCTCGGCGTCGAGCGGGTCGGCGTGGAGGACAGCTTCTTCGACCTCGGCGGCGACTCCATCCGCGCCGTCGTGCTCGTCGGCGCCCTGCGCGAGGAGCGCCTGGACGTCTCGGTGGGCGACGTCCTCACCCACCGCACGGTCGGGGACCTCGCCGGGTTCCTCGCCGGACGCGACGGACTGGCCAGGCCGGACGCCCTGGTCGAGCCGTTCGCGCTGATCTCCGCCGAGGACCGCGCGGCGCTGCCCGCCGGTGTCACCGACGCCTACCCGCTGTCCCAGGTGCAGATCGGCATGGTCGTCGAGATGCTGGGCGGCGGCGACGCCTACCGCAGCTTCGTCTCGTACCGGATCTCCGACCGGCGTCCGTTCGACGAGGACGCGCTGCGCCGGGCGACCCGGGTGGTCATCGACCGCCACGAGATGCTGCGCACCTCGTTCGACCTGCACTCCTACGCGGTGCCGACGCAGCTGGTGCACGCCGAGGTGGACCCCGTGGTCGCCGTGCACCGCGTGCCGACGACGCAGGACGGACCCGACGGCGCACCCGCCGAGCAGCTGATGGACCGGCTACGGGCGGAGCGCGACGCCGACTTCCCACTCGACCGGGCCCCGCTGCTGCGCGTCGCCGCGTACGTTGGTGAGGACGCCGGGGACGAGGGCTGGTGGCTGTCGATCGCCCGACCGCACGCCGTCACCGAGGGCTGGAGCCACCACTGGCTGCTGACGGAGCTTCTTGACGTCTACCGCGACGTGCGCGACGGCCGCCCTCCGGCGCCCCACGAAACGCCCGCCGCCCGCTACGCCGACCACATCGCGGCCGAACGGGCCTCCCTGGCCTCGGCGGAGGACGCCGCCTACTGGCGGAACGTGATCGAGACGCACCCCCCGCTCGCCCTGCCCGACGGATGGCGGCCGGATCCGGGTCCGGGGGAGAGCTATGACCTCAAGGTTCCCCTCGACGGTTTGACGGACGGGCTGCGGAACCTGGCCACCCGGCTGCGGGTCTCCGTCAAGAGCGTGCTGCTGGCGGCCCACGTCAAGGTCATGAGCCAGCTCACCGAGGCTCCCGCCTTCCAGATCGGTCTGGTGTGCGACGCGCGCCCCGAACTGACCGGCGCCGACCGGGTGTACGGCATGCATCTCAACACCGTGCCGTTCCCGGTGGACCGCTCCGCGCGCACCTGGCGGGAACTGGTGACCCGGGTGTACGACCGCGAGGCCGAGCTGTGGCCGCACCGGCGCTACCCGCTGCCCGCGCTGCAACGCGAGTGGCACGGCGGCCGACTGGTCAACGTCGCCTTCAACTACGTCGATCTGCCGCGCCGGGAGGCGGACCCGTCGGACCAGGGGAACGCTCGTGCCGACGTCCGGTTCGGGACCTCGCAGACCGAGTTCGACATCACCCTGCACTGCCGCGCCGACCGGATGAACCTCACCACCAACACCGCCGTGCTCGGCCGGGCCGACGGCGAGCGGCTGAGCGCCATGTACCGGGCGGTGCTGGAGGCGATGACCGCCGACGCCGACGGCGACGCCCGTGCCACCCACCTCCCCGAGGACGAGCGTCGACTGCTGCTCGACGAGGTGACCGCGACCGGACGGGAGCCGCTGGAGATCCGGGTGCCAGAGCGCTTCGAGCACTGGGCGGCGACCACGCCCGACGCCGTCGCGCTCGTCGACGACGACACGGTGACGACGTACCGGGAGCTCAACGCCCGCGCCAACCGGCTCGCCCGGCACCTGCGGGAGCTGGGCGTGGGGCAGGAGAGCCTGGTCGGCCTCTGCCTCGAACGTTCGCCCCTGCTGGTCGTCGCGGTGCTTGCGGTGCTCAAGGCGGGCGGCGCCTATCTGCCGCTCGACCCGGAGTCGCCCGCCGAACGCCTCGGCTTCATGGCCCAGGACGCCGGGGTGCGCCTGCTGGTGACCCGCACGCAGCACGCCGACGCGGTCAAGGGCGGCGAGGACATCACGACCGTCCTGCTCGACGACGAGCACCGATGGAGCGACCTGGCCGCCGACGACCCGGGACCGGTCGCCGAGCCGGACAACCTCGCCTACGTGATCTACACCTCGGGCTCGACGGGACGGCCCAAGGGCGCGATGGTCCGCCACGACGGCATGGGTAACCACCTGCTGGCCAAGATCGAGGACCTCGACCTGGGCCCCGAGGACCGCGTCGTGTTCAACGCGCCGCCCGCGTTCGACATCTCGGTGTGGCAGATGCTCGCCGCCCTGGTGACCGGCGGCCGGGTCCGGGTCGTCGGCGGGGAGACCGTGCTCGACCCGGAGGGCCTGTTTGGCCGGGTGGCGCGGGAGGAGGTCACGATCCTGGAGGTCGTGCCGTCGCTGCTGCGTACCGCCCTGGACCTCTGGGATTCCGGGGCGCCGGCGCCGCTGCTGCCCCGGCTGCGCCGCCTCGTGGTGACCGGCGAGGTGCTGCCCGCGGAGCTGGCCGAGCGCTGGCTGACCCGCTTCCCGGGCATCCCGCTCGTCAACGCCTACGGCCCCACCGAATGCTCCGACGACATCACCCACGCGGTGCTGGACACTCCGCCGGGCGACGGCCGGATACCCATCGGTGCGCCGGTCAGGAACATGCGCCTGTACGTGCTCGACGCGGCGCTGCACCCGGTCCCCGCCGGGGTGCCGGGCGAGCTGTACGCCGGCGGCATCGGCGTGGGCCGCGGCTATCTCGGCCGGTCCGCGCTGACGGCGGAACGCTTCGTCCCCGATCCCTTCGGCCCGCCCGGATCCCGGCTCTACCGCACCGGCGACCTGGCCGCCTGGCGCCCCGACCACGGCCTGGACTTCCTCGGCCGCGTCGACGACCAGGTGAAGGTGCGCGGCCACCGCGTCGAACTCGGCGAGATCGCGGCGGCGCTCGCCACCCATCCCCGGGTCCGCCAGGCCGTCGTGGTCGTCCACGAGGAGCGTCTCGTCGCCTACGTCATCACGCCCGACGGCGAGGCGGTGAGCCCGGAGGAACTGCGCGACCTGCTCGCCCGGACCCTGCCGGACTACATGGTCCCCGCCGCCTACGTGCGGCTGGACGCCGTGCCGCTCACGCCCAACGGGAAGGTCGACCGGCGGGCCCTGCCCGCACCGGACGACGACTCGTTCACCCGTGGCACGTTCGTGGCGCCCCGCACCCCGACCGAGCGCCGGGTCGCGGAGGTCTGGCGGCAGGCACTCGGCCTGGAGCGGGTCGGCGTGCGGGACGGCTTCTTCGACCTCGGCGGCGACTCGATCCGCGCCGTCGCCCTGGTCGGCGCCCTGCGGGAGGAGGGCTACGACGTCTCCGTCCAGGACGTGCTGCACACCCGTACCGTCGAAGAGCTGTGCGAACTGCTTGCCGAGCGCGACCCGCTCACCGGCCAGTCGTTCGTCGAGCCGTTCGCGCTGATCTCCACCGAGGACCGGGCCAAGCTGCCGGACGGCGTCGTGGACGCGTACCCGCAGGGCCGCACCCAGCTCGGCATGCTCATCGAGATGGCCGACAGCCCCGGCGGCGTCTACCACATCATCAACACCTTCCGGGTCGTCGACGGCGGCCGGCTGGACCCGGTCGCGCTGCGGCTGGCGGCCGCGACGCTCGTCGAGCGCCACGAGGTGCTGCGCACCTCGTTCCGGCTCACCGGCTACTCGACGCCGCTGCAACTGGTCCACGCCACCGCGCACCTCCCGGTGGAGATCCACGACGTCCGCGGGCTCGACGAGGAGCAACTCGCCGCGGCCCGGTTGGAGCTGATCAGAAGGCAGCGCGCCGAGCCCTTCGACATCGAACGGGCGCCGCTGCTGCGGATCGTCGCCCATGACGAGAGCGACGAGGCGTGGTGGGTGACCTTCACCCAGTCGCACGCCATCACCGAGGGGTGGAGCTACCACCAGCTGCTGGTAGAACTCCTCGACTGCTACCGGGCGTTCCGCGACGGCGTCGAGCCCGAGCCGTACCACACCCCGAGGGTGCGGTTCGCCGACTCCGTCGCCCTCGAGGTGGCCGCCCTGGAGTCCGCCGAGGACCGCGCGTACTGGCGGCGGATCACCTCCGAACACGTGCCGGTGACGCTGCCCGCCGCATGGGCCGGCCGGACCGACGAACGCATCTACCACGAGGTGCCGTTCGACGACCTGGCCGAGAAGCTGCGCGGGCTGGCCGCGTCGGCGCGCACGTCGATCAAGAGCGTGCTGCTGGCCGCCCACCTCAAGGTGCTGGGCCAGGTCACCGACGCCCCCGCGTACCACGCCGGCCTCGTCGTCGACACGCGCCCCGAGGTCACCGGCGCCGAGCGGGTGCTGGGCATGTACCTCAACACCCTCCCGATGGCCGTCGACCGCTCCGCGCGCACCTGGCGAGAGCTGGTCTCCCAGGTCTACGACCGCGAGGTCGAGCTGTGGGCGCACCGCCGCTACCCGATGCCCGCCATCCAGGCGGAGTGGCGCGGCGGGCGGCTCGTCAGCACCTACTTCAACTACCTCGACTTCCACCAGGTCGACACCGAGACGGTCGCCACCGGGACACGGATGTCCAGCGCGACCAACGAGTTCGACCTCTCGGTCTTCAACCGCGGGGAACGGCTCTACGTGAACACCCGCGACGACGTCATGACCCGGGAGCACGCCGGGCGGCTGGCCGGCATGTACCGGGCGGTGCTGGAGGCGATGGCCGCCGACCCGGACGGCGACGCCCGGTCCGTGTACCTGCCGGCGGGCGAGCGCGAGCGGCTGCTGGCCCGCGCCGCCGAGTCCGCCGCCCCGGCGGCGGGCCACGTCCCCGGGGGGAGCGGGGACCGCGTGGAGGAGCTGTTCGCTCGGCAGGCCGCCCGGACGCCTGACGCGGTCGCGGTCGTGGCGGGCGACGTGTCGCTGACGTACGCGGAGGTCGAGGCGCGCGCCAACCAGCTGGCCCACCGGCTCATCGCCATGGGCGCGGGCCCGGAGCGGCTCGTCGGCGTGTGCCTGCCGCGCGGCGCCGACCTGGCCCCCACCCTGCTGGGCGTGCTGAAGTCGGGCGCCGGGTACCTGCCGCTGGACCCGGCCAACCCGGCCGACCGGCTGGCGTACATCCTGACGGACGCCGCGGCGTCGGTGCTGGTCACGGACGCGGCCTCGCTGCCGCTGGTGAGGGACGCCCACGACGGTCCGCTCGTCGTCCTCGACCGGGACCGCGCGGCGCTGGCGGCCGAGCCGGACACCGCCCCGGTGACCGCCGGCGACGTGGACAACGCCATCTACGTCATGTACACCTCGGGTTCGACCGGCCGGCCCAAGGGCGTCACCCTCGCCCACGCCAGCGTCGTGCGGCTGATGGCGACAGCGCAGGAGCACTACGCCTTCGACGAGGCGGACGTGTGGGCGATGTTCCACAGCTACGCCTTCGACGTGTCGGTGTTCGAGCTGTGGGGCGCGCTGCTGCACGGCGGGACCCTCGTCGTGGTCGACCAGGATCTGGCGCGCTCGCCCGACGACTTCCTCGACCTGCTCGTCGAGCACGAGGTGACGATGCTCTGCCAGACGCCGTCGGCGTTCCGCTGGCTGCTGGCCCCGGCGGCCGAGGAGGGCGACCCGCGCGTCAAACGGCTGTCACTGCGGGCCGTGGTCTTCGCCGGTGAGAAGCTGGAGACGGCCGACCTGCGGCCGTGGACCGAGCGACTGGGCCTGGGCCGGGTGGCGCTGGTCAACATGTACGGCATCACCGAGACGACCGTGTACTCGACGTACCACCGCATCACCCGACAGGACCTGCGGGCTGGTTCGGGCAGTCCGATCGGGCGGCCGCTCAGCAACCTCACCACCCATCTGCTCGACCCGCACGGCGACCCGGTGCCCGACGGCGACCTCGGCGAGATCCACATCGGTGGCTGGGGCGCGGCGCGCGGCTATCTGAACCGGCCCGAGCTGACCGCCGAGCGGTTCGTGCCCGACCCGTTCGGCCCTCCGGGGTCGCGCCTGTACCGCAGCGGCGATCTGGCGCGCCGGCGCCCCGACGGCAGCCTGGACTTCGTCGGCCGGATCGACCACCAGGTGAAGATCCGCGGCTACCGCGTGGAACTCGGCGAGATCGAGTCCGCGCTCACGGCCCACCCGAGCGTCCGGGACGCCGTCGTCATCGCCCGCGAGGACACCCCCGGCGACACGCGGCTCGTCGCCTACCTCGTGCCAGCCGACGCCGACGACACGGCCGCGCTGGACCCCGCCGCGCCGGACACGGCGGCGCTGGACCCCGCCGAACTGCGGGCGCACCTCGGCCGCACGCTGCCCGGGTACATGATCCCGGCCGCGTACCAGGCCATCGAGCGGATTCCGCTGACCGCCAACGGCAAGCTCGACACCCGGGCGCTGCCGGCGCCCGGCGACGACTCCGTCGCCCGCACGCGATACGTGGCCCCCCGCACGCCCGTCGAGGAGCGGGTCACCGCCATCTGGCGGGACGTGCTGGGCGTGGCGAAGGCCGGCGTCCGGGACAGCTTCTTCGACCTCGGCGGCGACTCCATCAAGGCCGTCATGGTCGTCGGGGAGATGCGCGGGGTGGGCGTGGCCGTCACCGCCCGCGAGGTGCTGGAGCACCAGACCGTCGAGGCCCTGTGCGCCAGGGCCGCGGGCCGGACGGCGGTCACGGCCCCGGCGCCGGTCGAGCCGTTCGAGCTGCTGAGCGAGGCGGACAGGGCCCGGCTGCCGGAAGGCGTCGTCGACGCCTACCCGCTGACCCAGACGCAGACCGGCATGCTCGTCGAGATGCTGTCCAGCCAGGACGGCCCGCCCAGCTACCACCGGGTGGCGTCGATCCGGATCGGCGCCGACGAGCCCTTCTCCCGTGAGCCGTTCGAGCGCGCGCTGCGCGAACTCGCCGACCGGCACGAGGCGTTGCGCACCTCGGTCGACACCGAGTCGTACTCCGTGCCGGTCCAGCTGGTCCACGCCACGGCGGAGGCCCCGCTGCGGGTGGTCGACCTGACCGGCGCCGGCGAGCGGGAACGGGAACGGACGCTGCGGGAACTGCTCGACGCCGAGAGCCGCACCCTGCTGCCGCACGACGCCGCCCCGCTGCTGCGGCTGGTGGTCCACCGATTCGCCGACGGCGGCTGGCAGCTCACCCTGACCCAGTCGCATCTGATCGTCGACGGCTGGACCTTCAGCCTGCTCCGCGCCGAACTGTTGGAGCTCTACCGCGCGTTCCGCGACGGCGACCCGCTCCCACCGTACGAGCCGCCCACCGTCCGGTTCGCCGACACCGTCGCCGGTGAGCTGCGGGCGCTGGCCGGCGACGAGGACCGCGCGTACTGGCGCGGCGTCGTCGAGGGGCACGCGCGGTTCACCCTGCCCGAGGGCTGGGGCGACGCCCCGGAAACGCCGCGCGAGGGCTACCAGATCCACCTGCCGCTGGACGAACTGACGAAGCCACTGCGGGCGTTCGCCTCGGCCGCCGGCGTCCCGATCAAGAGCGTCCTGCTCGCCGCCCACCTGCGGGTGCTGAGCGCGCTCACCGGCGAACCCCGGTTCTTCTCCGGGCTGGTGACCCACTGCCGTCCCGAGGCGCCGGGCGCCGAGCGCGTCTACGGCACCCACCTCAACACCCTGCCGTTCCCCTTCGAGGCGTCGGCGGGCAGCTGGCGGGAGCTGGTGCGGCGGGTCTTCGACACCGAGCTGCGGCAGTGGCCGCACCGGAACTTCCCGATGCCGGCGATCCAGCACGAGCTGGCCGGCGTCGACCGGCTCATCGACGTCTACTTCAGCTACCAGGACTTCCGCTCCCCCGACACCCGTCAGCCCTCCCACGACGACACCGGGGCCATGGGCTTCAGCCGCAACGAGTTCCCGGTCTCCGTCACCGCCGACGACTCCCGGCTGATCCTGGAGGCCGACAGCCACGCGCTCGGCCGCGCCGACGGCGAGCGCCTGGCCTCGATGTACCGGGCCGTGCTGACCGACATGGCGGCCGGCCCGGACGGCGACGCCCGCGCGGCCCTGCTGCCCGAGGGCGAACCGGCCCGGCTGGAGCGGTGGGCGGCCGGCCCCGTCGGGACGCCGTCCTGGACGCCGCTGGAGCGGTTCGAGGAGCAGGCGGCGCGCACCCCCGACGCCCCGGCGGTGGTCGTCGACGGCACGGCGGTGACGTACCGGGAACTGGACGAGCTGGCCAACCGGCTCGGGCATCGGCTGCGGGCGGCCGGCGCCGGCCCCGAGTCGACCGTGGGCCTGCTGCTCGGCCGCGGCCCCGGGTTCATCGCCGCCCTGCTCGGCGCCTGGAAGGTCGGCGCCGGTTACGTGCCGCTCGACCCGTCGTTCCCGGCCGAGCGGCTGAGCTACCTGCTCGACGACAGCGGGGCGGCTGCCCTGGTCAGCGAGTCGGCCTGGCTGGACGCCGGCCCCGACCTCGGCGGCCTGGACTCCGACGGCCTGGACTTCCGCGGTCCGACCGTGCTGCTGGATCGCGACGCCGAGGCCATCGCGGCGCAGCCGGACACGCCCCTCGGGCGGCACGCCGACCCCGACGGGCTCGCCTACGTCGTCTACACCTCCGGCTCCACCGGCCGCCCCAAGGGCGTGGCGGTCACGCACCGGGGCCTGGCGAACTTCCTCGCCCACGGCATGGCCGAGTACCTGCCCGACGGTTCACACGGCGCCCCGCTGCTGTCGTCCGTGGCCTTCGACATGGCGGTCTCGGCCATGCTGACGCCGCTGATGACCGGCCTGCCGGTGCACGTCTTCCCGCAGGACCGGCACCTCGGCGAACTCGGCGCGTGGCTGGCGAGCAGCGGCCCGTTCGACTTCGTCCACGTCACCCCGAGCCATCTCGACGCGATCACCGACCAGTTGGACGAGCTGGACGGCACGGCCGCCGCCCCGCTGACCCGGGTCCTGGTGGTCGGCGGCGAGACGGTCACCCGGCGCAGCGTGCGGCAGGCCCGGCTCCTGCTGGGCGAGCACGGCCGGATGCTCAACTCGTACGGCCCGACCGAGATCACCGTCACCAGCAACGAGTTCCGCGTGACGGGCGAACCCGACGGCGAGACGGTGCCGATCGGCCACCCGCTGCCGAACACCACCGCCCGCGTCCTGGACGGCTGGTTGCGGCCGGTGCCGCGCGGCGTGGCCGGCGAGCTGTACGTCGGCGGCGTCGGCGTCTCTCGCGGCTATCTGGGCCGGCCGGCGCTGACCGCCGAGCGGTTCGTGCCCGACCCGTACGGCCCGCCGGGAGCGCGGCTGTACCGGACCGGCGACCTGGCCCGCGTGCTGCCCGACGGCAGCGTCGACTTCCTCGGGCGCAACGACGCGCAGGTCAAGATCCAGGCCTACCGGATCGAGCCCGGCGAGATCGAGGCCGCGCTGCTCGCCCGCCCGCACGTCGCCGCGGCCCGGGTGGTCGCGCAGGACGACCCGGACACCGGCAAGCGCCTGGTCGCCTATCTGGTCGCCGACGGCGCGCACACCCTCGACCCGGAGGAGCTGCGGAACGCGCTCGCGCGGACCCTGCCCGCGTACCTGATCCCGGCGGCGTTCGTGACGCAGGACTCCCTCCCGCTCACCGACAACGGCAAGTTGGACCGGCACCGGCTGCCCGCGCCGGACCACACCGCCTTCGCACAGAGCGCGTACGAGGAGCCACGCACGCCGACGGAAGCCTGGCTCGCCGGGGTGTGGTCCGAGGTCCTCGGGGTGGACCGGGTCGGCGTCCACGACAGGTTCTTCGCCCTGGGCGGCCACTCGATCGCGGTCTTCAAGGTCATCGCCGCCGCCCGGCGGGCCGAGCGGCCGCTGTCGCTGCTCGCGATCTACCGGGACGACAGCGTGGCGGCGGTCGCCGCGGCCATCGACGCGGCGTCCGCCGGCAGGCCGGCCAGCGCCCCGGCCAGCGCCCCCGTGAGCACCCCGACCAGTCCGGCTCGGACGCTGGTCGCCGAGCACGCCGAGCACGTGCCCGGCGTGAGCCTGGCCGTCATCGCGGGCGGTGAGCTGGTGGCCGTCGAGCAGCGCGGCGTCCTCGCCGCCGGCGGCGCCGAGCCGGTGACCGCGGACACCCTCTTCCAGGTCGGCTCGCTCAGCAAGCTGGTCACGGCGGTGGGCACCCTGCGGCTCGCCGAACAGGCGGTGGTCGACCTCGACGAGGACGTCAACCGGTACCTGACCGGCTGGCGGGTGCCGTCGGGGACGCGCATCACCCTGCGCCAGCTGCTGGGGCACATGTCGGGGCTGGCACCCACCCCGAGCCGCGGTCAGGAGCGCGGCGAGACGCCGCTGGCCCTGCCCGACCTGCTGCACGGCAGGCATCCGGACGCCTCACCCGGCGCCCGCCCCGACCTGACGCCCGGCACGGTCTTCCGCAAGGCGAACATCCACTTCAGCGTCGTCCAGCAGGCGTTGACGGACGCGACGGGCGAACCGTTCGACGCGCTGATGCGCCGGCTGGTGTTCGAGCCCCTGGGGCTCTCCGGCAGCGACTTCGACCAGTCCTTCCCCGAGCACGCCGGCCGCCCGGCGGCCCTGGGCCACGACGAGCGGGGCGAACCGGTGCGGGGCGGCTGGCGGCAGTGGCCCGAGGCCGCGGCGGGCGGCCTGTGGACGACGGCGGCGGACGTGGCCCGGCTGCTGCTGGAGATCCGCCGGGCGCACCTGGGCCGACCGCTGACGCTGCTGACCCAGCGGAGCGCGCGAGAGCTGTTGACCCCGCAGCACCGCTACAGCGCCTACGGCCTGGGCGTGGTCGTCGACGACCTGGGCGACGACACGCAGTTCGGCCACGGCGGCGCGAGCGGGGGCTATCACGCCCTGGCCATGTGCCGCCTGGCGGCGGGCACCGGCTTCGTGGCGCTCACCAACGGCGACGGAGGGGCGGCCGTGGTGAAGAGCCACGTCCCGCTGCTGGAGCCGAGCGGCCACGCGGAGCGGACGTCATGACGGCAGCGGCCGGCAGTGGTCCGGACGGTCGCGGTCCCGACGGGATGGTCCGGGCACGCCCCGACCGGACACCGTGACGGCCCGGGCCCGACACAGCACCGTTACCCACTGGGGAGAGTCCATGAATCACCGCCCGGATCCGCACGTGACGGAGCCGCTGCACACGCGGATCGCCCGCCGGTCCGCGGAGTCCGCCGACGCCCTCGCCGTCGTCGCGGACGACCGCGTCCTGACCTACGGCGAGCTGGACCGCGCCGCGGGACGACTGGCCCGCCTGCTGGTCCGGGCCGGGGCGGGACCGCAGGCACCGGTCGGCATCCTGCTGCACCGCGGCGCGCACCTGGCCGTCGCGCTGCTCGCCGTGTGGCGCGCGGGCGCTGCCTACACGCCGCTCGATCCCGGCCATCCCCAGGCCCGGACCGCGGCGCTACTCGCGGACACCGCCGCCACCGTGGTGATCGCCGAACCGGACCTGGCCCACCGCGCCACGGCCCAGGGGGCGCGGACCGTGCCGCTGGACCCCGCCCTCACGGCCCTCGACGGCCTGCCGGACGACGCTGCCGGGGACGACGGCGACGTCGTCCCGGCGCCCGACGTGTCCGCCGCCCATGCCGCGTACGTGCTGTACACCTCGGGATCCACCGGCGCGCCCAAGGGCGTCGTCGTCGCCCACGGTGGCCTGGCCAACCAGGTGGACTGGCGGGCGCGCACCCACCGGCTCGGCCCGGGCGACCGGGTTCTGCACAAGACGCCGCTGACCTTCGACGCCGCCGGCTGGGAGATCTTCGCCCCGCTGCTGGCCGGCGGCACCGTGGTCATGGCGCCGCCGGGCGCCGAACGGGACCCCGCCCAACTGGTCCGCACGGTCGAGCGGCACGGGGTCACCGTGCTCCAGGTCGTTCCCTCGCTGCTGCGGCTGCTCGCCGACGAGCCTGGCTGGGAGCGCTGCACCGCGCTCCGGCTGCTCTCCTCCGGCGGCGAGCAGCTGCACGCCGAGGTCGTCCAGCGTCTCCTGCGCCGGCTGGCGGACAGCCCGGTCGAGGTCGAGGTGTGGAACACCTACGGACCCACCGAGTGCAGCAACGAGGTCACGGGGCACCGCTTCGACCCCATCCAGCGCACCGGGCCCGTCCCCATCGGCGCCCCCCTCGACGGCATCCGCCTGGTCGTCGCCGGGCCCGATCTCCGCCCCGTGGCCGCCGGCGACCGCGGCGAGCTGTACCTCGGCGGCGTCGGCCTGGCCCACGGCTACCTCGGCCGGCCGGACCTCACCGCGGAGCGCTTCCTGCCCGACCCGGAGGGGCCGGCCGGGGCACGGCTGTACCGGACGGGCGACCTCGTGCGGCAGCGTGCGGACGGCGCCCTGGAGTACGTCGGGCGGACCGACCACCAGGTCAAGGTCAACGGGGTGCGGATCGAGCCCGGCGAGGTGGAGACCGCGCTGGCGGGCCATCCGGCGGTCCGGGAGGCGGCGGTCACCTCGTACCGCACGCCTGACGGCTCCGTCCGGCTCGCCGCGTACCTCGTCGCCAGGACCGGCGAGGCCGTCCCGGCCTCCCAGGAACTGCGCGCCTTCCTCGGGGAGCGCCTGCCCGAGTACTGTCTCCCGGCTGTCTACGTCGAGTTGACGTCCTTTCCGAGGACGCCGAGCGGGAAGCTGGACCGGCTGGCCCTGCCCGAGCCCGACGTGGCGGGCGATCCGCAGGCGGCGCCCGACACCGAGGTCGAGCACCTGCTCGTGACCCTGTGGCGGGAGCTGCTGGGAACCGAAGCCGTCGGCGTCCACGACGACTTCTTCCGGCTCGGCGGTAGCTCCCTCCAGCTCACCCGTCTCGCGAACCGGCTCCGCACCGCGACCGGCCGGGACGTCCCCCTGCACCGGCTGCTGCGCGCCACCACCGTCGCGGCACAGGCCCGTCTGGTCACCGAGTACCAGACCGTTGACGAGACCCGGGGGGCGGCCGAGTTGAGTGCCGGCGCCCCCGGCACCGGGGTGGTGCGCCTCGTGGACGGCACCGGGGTGGGCCTGCCGCTGTCGCTCGGACAGCGGCGGCTGTGGCTGCTGGAACGGATCGACCCGGGCGGCCGCGAGTGGGTGACCGGCCTGTTCCTGCGGGTCCCCGCCGCCGACGGCGAGGACCTGGTGCGGCGGGCCCTGGACCTGCTCAGGGACCGGCACGAGACGCTCCGCACCCGTTTCGTGCCCGGCGGCGGACCCGACGGCGAACCGCTGCAGGTCATCGACCCGCCCGCCCCGATGCCGCTGCGCACGGTCATCGTCCCGGCGTCCGAGACCGGCGCGGAGGTGGAGCGGGACGCGACCGAGGGCTTCGACCTGGAGCGTGGTCCGCTGGTCCGCGCGCTGCTCGTCGAGCCGGCCGACGCCGCCGGAGCGGCCCCCGACCGGACCCTCGTCCTGCTGATGCACCACATCGTCAGCGACGGCTGGTCCGCGACCGTGCTGCGCCGGGAGTTCCACGCCATCCTCGACGCGCTGCGCGACGGGCTGCCGCCGGACCTGCCGGAGCTGCCCGTCCGCTACGCCGACTACGCCGTCTGGCAACGGGAGCGGCTCAGCGAGGAGGTGATCGCCGGCGAACTCGACCACTGGAAGACGGTGCTCGACGGCGCCGCCCCGCTGGCCCTGCGGGCCGACCACACCCGGCCGTCGGCCCGTGACGCACGCGGGTCGGTCGTGACGTTCACCGTGCCGGCCCCGCTGGCGGACACGCTGGTCCTCCTCGGCAAGCGCGGCGAGGCGACCCCGTTCACGGTGCTGCTCACCGCGTTCGGCACGCTGCTCGCCCGCTACACCGCGCAGTGGGACGTGGTGATCGGCACCCCGGTCGCCGGCCGGGAACGCCCGGAACTGGAGAACCTCGTCGGGTTCTTCCTCAACAGCCTGGTGCTGCGCTGCCGGCTGGCGGGCTCGCTCACCTTCGAGCAGGCGACGGAGCGGGTGCGGGACGTCTGCCGTGAGGCGTTCGCCCACCAGGAGCTGCCCTTCGAGACGCTGGTGGCCGAACTCGCGCCGGAACGCGACCTGTCCCGCACCCCCCTCTACCAGGTGGCGTTCGACTACCACGACGAGGAACTCGGCGGCTCGGCGGCCGACGCGGAGCACCTGGACACCGTGGTCGAGGTGTCGACCGTCGCGAAGACCGACCTCACCCTCTACATGCGCCGACAGCCCGACGGCACGCTCGTCGGCGCCCTGGAGTACGCCACCTCGCTCTTCGAACGCGGCACCGTGGAACGGCTCGCGGAGCACTTCCAGCAGCTGCTGGCCTCCGTGGCCGCCGAACCCGGCGCCCGCCTCGACACCCTGAACCTGCTGCCCGACGAGGAACGGGGTGCCCTGGCGCGCTGGAACCACGGGCCGGCGGCCGAGGTGACGCGCTCCGTCCCGGCGTCGTTCGCGGCCCGCGCGGCGGCGGTGCCGGACGCGCCGGCCCTGGTCACCGCCGACGAGACGGTCACCTTCGCCGCGCTGGAGGAGAACTCGAACCGGCTGGCCCGGCTGCTGCGCGGGCACGGCGTGGGCCCCGAGTCGGTGGTCGGCGTGCTGCTCGACCGGGACGTGGACCTGCCGACCGCGCTGCTCGCGGTGTGGAAGGCCGGCGGCGCCTACCTGCCGCTGGACCCGTCGGCCCCGGAGCGACGCGTCGGCGACGTGCTCGCGGACGCGGGGGCGAAGGTCCTGATCACCCGCGGCGGCCACCGAGAACGGCTCGCCGCCCGCTTCGACGGGCGGTTCGTGGCCACGGACGACGACGCGGACCTGATCGCGGCACAGCTGGGCGACCCGCTGAGCCACCCCGCGCACCTCGACCCGGAGCGCGGGCACGATCTGGACCTGCTGGCGTACGTCATCTACACCTCCGGCTCCACGGGCCGGCCCAAGGGCGTGCAGGTCACCCACCGGGGACTGGCGAACCACGTCCGCTGGGCCGTCGATGAGCTGGCGTCCAGGGGCGCCGGCGGCGGCGCGGTGTTCTCGTCGGTCGCCTTCGACCTGGTGGTACCCAACCTCTGGGCGCCGCTGCTCGCCGGCCAGCCGATGCGGCTGCTGCCACAGGACCTGGACCTGAAGGACCTCGGACACCGGCTGGCGGGGGCCGCGCCGTTCTCCTTCCTGAAGCTGACTCCAGGACATCTGGACATCATCGCCGGACAGCTCGCCCCGGAGCGGCTGGCCGCCCTCGCGGAGGTGGTCGTGGTGGCGGGTGAGGCGCTGCCCCCGTCCCGGGCCGACCACTGGGCGACGGCGCTGGGCCCGGGACGGCTGGTCAACGAGTACGGGCCCACCGAGGCGTCCGTCGGCACCTGCGTCTTCCCGGTCACGGCCCCCGTGTCCGGGGAGTCCGTGCCCGTCGGACGGCCGTTGCCCGGAATGTCGACGCATGTGCTCGACGACCTGATGCGGCCCCTGCCGGTCGGGGTCGTCGGGGAGCTGTACGTCGGCGGGACGGGCGTGGCCCGGGGCTACGGCGGGCGTCCCGAGCGGACCGCGGCGAGCTTCGTGCCCGACCCGTACGGCCCACCGGGGGCGCGGCTGTACCGGACCGGAGACCTGGTGCGGATGCTGCCCGGCGGGAATCTGGACTTCGTCGGCCGGCGCGACGGCCAGGTGAAGATCCGCGGCTACCGGGTGGAGACGGGCGAGGTGAGCGGCGTGCTCGCCGCGCATCCCGCGGTCCGCGACGGCGTCGTGATCGTCGTGGACGACGCGGGCGGCAACGCGAGCCTGGCCGCCTACTGGGTGCCGGCCGAGGGCATCGGGGAGCCCGCGACGCTGCGGGACGAGCTGGTAGCCCACTGCGCCGAGCGCCTGCCCGACTACATGGTCCCCAGCACGTTCACGGCGATCCCGTCCGTGCCGCTGACCGCCAACGGCAAGCTCGACCGGGCGGCGCTGCCGCGCCGGTCCGACACCGCGACGGCCGAGGGCGTGGCACCGCGCGGCGTCATCGAGGAACGCGTCGCCGAGCTGTTCGAGGAACTCCTCGGGCAGCCGGTCGGCGCGGACAGCCACTTCTTCCGCAGCGGGGGCAACTCCATCCTCGGGATCCGGCTCGTCGCCGCCCTCCAACAGACCTTCGACATCGACTTCCCCACCCGCGCCCTGTTCCAGGACGCCACCGTGGCCGGACTGGCCCAGGTGGTCGAGGCGGAGATCCGGGCGGAGATCGGGCGGATGTCGCCGGAGGAACTGGCGGCCGAGGCACGGGAACTGGACGAGCAGCACGCGCCAGAGCAGTAAGGCCGGACAACGGCACCGCGTAGAAAGCGAAGAGGGATGACCGAAGACGACTATGTGTCCGTGCTCGTCAAGTTCATCGGCGAGGAGTTCCTTCCGGCCGACGCCGAGCAGCCGCTTGACGACAGCTACCCGCTGATGGAGTCGGGCCTGCTCGACTCGCTGCGGGTCGCGGTCCTGATGACCTGGATCCGCGACGAGCTGGGCCTGTACATCTCGCCGGCGCATCTCGACGTCGACCACTTCAGGGACGTCCGCACCATCGCCCGCATGCTCCACGAACTGTCCGCGCGGTCCGAGACCGAGTCCGAGGTCCAGGGAGAGACGGCATGACGACCGACTTCGACGTCGCGATCATCGGAGGTGGGCCCGCGGGCTCCACCATGGCCTCCTACCTGGCCAGAGCGGACCTGTCCGTCGTGGTCTTCGAGAGCGAGACCTTCCCCCGGCCGCACGTGGGGGAGTCGTTGGTGCCGGCGACCACACCCGTGCTGTACGAGATCGGGGCCCTGGACAAGATCGACGAGGCCGGGTTCCCGAAGAAGTACGGCGCCTCCTGGACGTCTGCCGAGTCGCGCGACATCCCCCGCCTCGGGTACTCCGGGCTCAGCCACGGCTGGACCGCCGACATCGCGTTTGTGGAACGCGACCAGCCGGGCGTCGACCGCGACTACACGTTCCACGTGGACCGGGGCCGGTTCGACGCCATCCTGCTGCGGCACGCCGCCGAACAGGGCGCCCAGGTGCTCACCGGCACCCGGGTGCTGAACGTCGACTTCGCCGACCCCGAGGCGGTGCGGCTGACCGTCCGGATGGCGGCGAAGGAGACGGACGTCACCGCGCGCATGGTGGTGGACGCCTCCGGCCGGCACACGCACCTCGGGCGGCAACTCAAGTTCAAGGTGTCCGACCCGGTGTTCGACCAGTACGCCGTCCACACCTGGTTCGAGGGCCTGGACCGGAACACGATGGCCCGTGAGGTCTCGCAGGCCGACCACATCTTCGTCCACTTCCTGCCCATCAAGGACACCTGGCTGTGGCAGATCCCGATCACCGACACGATCACCAGCCTTGGCGTGGTGACGCAGAAGAAGCGCTTCGCCGCGGCGGCTACCGACCGTGAGGGCTTCTTCTGGGAATTCGTCTCCAGCCGTCCCGAACTGGAGGAGGCGCTGCGGAGCGCCAAGCGCATCCGGGACTTCAAGGCCGAGGGCGACTACAGCTACGCCATGCGGCAGATCTGCGGCGACCGGTTCGTGCTCATCGGCGACGCGGCCCGCTTCGTGGACCCGATCTTCTCCAGCGGGGTGAGCGTCGCGCTCAACAGCGCCCGCATCGCCGCCCAGGACATCATCGCCGGGCACGAGGCCGGGGACTTCTCGAAGAAGCGGTTCGAGACGTACGAGACGAAGCTGCGGCGAGCGGTGCGGTACTGGTACGAGTTCATCTCCATCTACTACCGCCTGAACGTCCTGTTCACGGCGTTCGTGCAGGACCCGCGCTACCGCGTCGACGTCCTGAAGATGCTGCAGGGCGACGTCTACGACGGTGAGGAGCCCAAGGCGCTCGCGGCCATGCGGGAGGTCGTCAGGGAGGTGGAGAACAACCCCAACCACCTCTGGCACCCCTACCTGGGCACCCTCAAGGCACCCACGTCGGCGCCGGTCTTCTGACCGGTCGGCGCACGTGACGGGGCGCCCCCGGCCGATCGGCCGGGGGCGCCCCGTCAGTCTCGCCAGCGACGGAACTGCCGCAGCCCGTAGAGCAGCGGGACCCGCTCGCCCCGAGAGGTGACGCGGCGGACCACGCCGTAGACCGACACGTGGTCGCCGACGGGCTGGCCGAGCGACACCTCGCAGTCGGCCACGGTGTGGGCGTCCCGGGTCAGATGCGGCCCGGCCGCGTGCGCGTCCGTCTCCCAGGGGGTCCGTTCGAAACGGTAGGGATCACCGGAGGCGAACAGCTCCGCGGTGCCCCGGGCGTCCGCGTGCAGCAGGTTCACCACGAACCGGCCCGTGTCCAGCACCGCGTCCAGCGTGGGACTGCCCCGTCGCAGGCATACCATCAGCACCGGCGGGTCCAGCGAGACGCCGCACAGCGAGGAGCAGGTCATACCGCGCTGTCCGCCGCCGCGGTCCGTGGCGGCCACGACGGCCACCCCGGTCGGGAATCCGCTCATCAGCGTCCGGAAGTCGTCCGAGGTGACCTTGAGCGGGGTCGGGGTGGCCGGATCGGTCATCGCTCGCCTCTCTGTGAGGTTCGGGCGCCGGTGCGGGACCGGCCGTGGCGGGGTCCTTCCGCCCCGCCACGGCCGGTCTCGGCGTCAGCGCATCCGCGAGAAGTAGTCGTACGCCGTCGGCAGGGTTCCCATGACCTCCCGGGTCTTCTCCCGGATGGCCGCGAACTCCCGTTGGGCCGCCGTGGGGTCGGTGAGCGCGAGGGCCGGGGACGGCTTCAGCTCAAGTCCGCCGGTGCCGAGCATGATGCACATGTACGAATAGGGCGGCAGTCCGTGGTAGTAGGGGAAGATCGTCTCGCTGTTCGGCAGTTGGGTCGTCCACTGCTCTATGCGGCCCGCCAGCCCGTCGGGCACGGTCCGGGTCTTGGTGTCCCGCCAGTACTGGGTGTCGGACCGCTTCGCGCCCACGTAGTGCAGCACCAGGAACTCCCGCACGCCGTCCATGACATGGGCGACGGAGTCGTTGTACTGGTCGCGGTGCGCCGCGTCCCAGCCGGGGCCCGGGAAGTACCTGACGAGCTGTTCGATCGCGTGGTGGATGAAGAAGATGCCGGTCGACTCCAGCGGCTCCACGAACCCGCTGGCGAGCCCGACGGCCACGCAGTTGTTCACCCACGAGCGCCGGCTGCGGCCGATGCGCATCCGGATGTGGTTGGCCTCCACGTCCGCCGCGGCCGGGCCGACGAACTCCCGCAGCGTGCGCTCCGCCTCGTCCGGCTCGATGTAGTCGCGGGCGTAGACGTATCCGGTGCCGACCCGTCCCATGAGCGGGATGGTCCAGATCCACCCGGCGTCCTGCGCCGTGGCGGTGGTGCAGGGGCGGATGCCTCGCTTCTCCATGTCCATCGGGACCTGCAGGGCGACCGCGCTGTCGTTGGGCAGGGTGTCCTGGTAGGAGACGAACGGCTCGGCCAGCGCCTTGTTCAGCAGCAGCCCCTTGAAGCCGGTGCAGTCCACGAACACGTCACCGGTCAGGTCGCCGTGCTCGGCGGTGCGCACCGACGCGATCCAGCCGCGCTCGTCGAGGCTCACGTCCTGCACGTCGTCGATGATGTGCCGCACCCCGCGCTCCACCGAGTACGTCGTCAGGTACCTGGCGAGCAGCGAGGCCTCGAAGTGGTAGGCGTAGGGGAACTGCGTCTTGCCCTGGTGCTCGGACATCGTCAGCCCCTGCATCTCCTCCGCGGCCTCGTCGAAGGGCTGGTCGAGCAGAGTGCCGTCGAGCCGACGCGGGCTGAGGCCGGCGTCGATGACCGAGGCCATCACGAAGCAGTCCTTGTCGAACCGGTCGGAGGGGCCGTCCTGCAGCCACCAGTCGGCCAGCGGGAAGCCGTTGACCGAACGCATCTGCTCGAACGGGTGGTAGAAGTAGTGCCCTTTCTCGCGCCAGTTCTCGAACCGCACGGCCAGCTTGTACGTCGCGTTGCAGGCCGGCATCCAGTCCTTCTCCTTGAGACCGAGGAACTGGAAGAAGTGCCGGATGTCGCTGAACGTCGCCTCGCCCACGCCGATGGTGCCGACCCTGCCGGACTCCACCAGCGTGACGTCGACCCGGTCACCGAAGGCGGCCTTCAGGTACGACGCGGTCATCCACCCCGCCGTACCGCCTCCCACGATGACAACCTTGTTGAGCATGCCTGTCCCCAATCCTGTTGATGAGTGACCTGTCACGGCGACTCGGTGAGCAGCCGCGACATGTGCTCGCTGATGGCGGCGACCGTCGGCTCATGCCACAGCAGGGTGGAGGGCAGCTCGTACCCGTACCGCTTTTCGAGGCGCCGGCGGATGACGATCGTCATCACCGAGTCGAGTCCCTGCTCCACCAGCGAGCGGCGGACGTCGAGTGACGCCACCGGCATCCGCATCTCGTCGGAGATCTGCGCGGCGATCTCCTCCAGCAGGCGCGCCCCCGCCTCCTCCGGGGACAGTCCCGCGAAGGAATGGCCCCCCGGTGCGGAGGAGGCGGCCGGGTCGGCCGCGGGCTCGGCCGTGCCGAGCTCGTCCAGCAGCGGAAGCCGTCGTCCCCCGCCCTCCGGGGGAACCGTCCGCAGCACCGGGTAGCAGCCGGCGCCGCGGCGTGCCGCGTGGTCCCACGCCCCGAACGCCTCGTCCAGGGAGACGCTGGTGACCCCGCGTGCGCGCAGCTCCAGGTCGACGACCGCGTTGACCGCCATGCCCTGTCCGCGCCACGACGTCCACGCGAAGCTCGTCGCATCGCCCGACCCCGGGGCGGCCGCGGCGTTGCGGTGGTGCGCGAGCGCGTCGAGGAAGGCGTTGGCGGAGCCGTAACTGGCCTGCCCCGGGAGGCGCAGCAACTGGCCGCAGGAGGAGAAGAGCACGAAGAAGTCCACGCTCCCGGGCGGGAACAGCTCGTGCAGCACCCACGCGCCCTCGGCCTTGGGCCGCATCACGCCCCGCAGCGACGCCTCGTCGGTGCCCGGGACGAGCCGGTTGTCGAGGACGCCGGCGGCGTGCACGACGCCGGCGACGGGTGGCAGGCCAAGCGCGTCGGGCGTCAGCGCCCTGGCCGCCGCCAGGGGGTCGGCGACGTCCAGCGCCAGCACGCGCACGGTGACGCCGCTGGCCTCCAGCGCCTGGACGGCGGCGATCCGGTCGCGCGTCGCCGGGTCGGTGACGTCGCGCCACCCGGCACGCGGCGGGAGGCCCCGCCGTCCGGCCAGCACCAGCCGCCGGGCGCCCCGGTCGGCGAGCCAGCGGGCCACCTCCAGGCCCAGCGCCCCGAGACCCCCGGTGACCAGGTACGTGCCGTCCCCCCGACAGGCCACCGGCTCGAGCACCGCCTCCCGCCGCGTGGGCGTCAGCCGGGGCGTGTGGACGGCGCCGTCCCGGACGCTGATCACGTCCTCGTCGCCCGCGGCGCGGAGCACGTCGAGGAGCACGTCCAGGCACGCGTCGTCCACCGTCTCGGACCGGTCCGCCGGGGCGTCGGGCCCGGCGGCCGGGAGATCCACGATGCCGCCCCACAGCTCGCCGTGCTCGCCGGCGACGATCCGGCCCAGGCCCCACAGCGCCGAGTGGGAGAGCGCGGTGCGGTCGTCGCTCTCCCGCACGCCGCGGGTGAGCGCCCAGACCCGGGGGAGGGCCACGGCGTCCGGCCGGACCAACGTGCGCACGGTGTCCAGCAGCAGCCAGGCGTGGTCGGCGGCGGCCTCGGGCACCGCGCCACCCGGCGGGAGCGGCCCGGGCAACACCAGGACATCGGCGGACTCGCCGAGCGGGCGCAGGGCGTCCAGGTCGGCGGGGCCCGCCGCGCTCCGCACGTCCGCTCCCGCGGCGGTCAACCGCGTTCGCAGGGCGGTCACGAGGGGGTCGTCGACAGCGCCGACCAGCACGACGTCCTTGAGATGCCGTCCCGGCGCCTCGCTCGCCGCGAGGTCCAGCGGACGCCAGGTCACCTCGTGCACCAGGTCCCGTGGCTGCGCCGTCCCCACGGCGCCGTCGCCGATCGAGCCGTACCTGACGCCGGTCAGCGCCGCCAGCACCCGCCCGTCGGGGTCGGCGACCAGCACGTCGACCGCGTCGGCGTCCGGATCGTGGGTGACCTGGATGTCCGCCACGGCCGGTGGTGGGCCCCCGGTCCACACCCGGGACAGACCCGCCACCATGCGCAGCGTGGCCGGTCCCGGAAAGGCGGACGGGGCGATGGACAACGCGGCGTCGAACAGCGGGGCCCAGGTCGCGGGGGAGCGCTCGGGCTGGTCGGGGCGGACGCGGGCGCGCAGCACCGCGTCACCGCGCAGCAACCCCTCCACGGTCCAGTGGAATCCCATGGTCGGCACGCCGACCGAGGCCAGATGCCGTTGGATCTCCTCCGGATCGGCGGGGGCCTCGGCGCCGGACGGCGGGCGGAGCACGCCCGTCGGTGGGCCGTCGTCGCCCGGTTCGGTGGCGGTGGCGGCGGCGGTGGCGGTCGCGTGGGTCAGCCACGCGCCGTCGCCCTCCGCGGTCGCCTTCCCGGGTGGTTCGGCGGTGCGCGAGGAGAGGGCCAGGCCGGCGTCGTCCCGGACGACCTGGACCTCGCGCCGCTCGGCGACGGTGAGCGGCACCCGCAGCTGCACCCCGGACAGCGCCCGGCAGGTCGCGTCGTCGGCGCCGGCCGCGAGGAAGCTGGTGAGCAGCACGGCGGCCGGGACGATCTCCGTCCCGTTGATGGTGTGACTCCCCGGATAGGGGCGGTTCGCGTCCTCCAGGACAGTGCGCCACAGCCGCAGTGGTTTGCCGGAGACCGACACCCGGGCCCCGAGGAGGGTGTGCGCGGCCACGTCGTGGCCGCCGCCCTGGCCGGCCCCGGGCGGGACCGTCTCGCGCCAGTGCGGCCGCCGCTGCCACGCGGTCCGCGGCAGGGTGACCAGGGACCCGGTCGGGTGCAGGCGGGCCCAGTCCAGTTCGACGCCGGCCGTGTGCGCCGCCGCGAGAGCGGCCAGCAGCGTGGCCGGTTCCGGCTGGTCGCGGCGCAGCGTGGCGCCGGTGAACGCGTCGTCGACACCCGCCTCCGCGAGGGTCTCGCCCACGGAGTGGGTCACCACCGGATGGGCGGAGAGTTCCAGGAAACCGCGGTAGCCGTCCTCGACCGCCGCCCTGACCGCCGCCGCCAGCCGCACCGTGCCGCGCAGGTTGGTCGCCCAGTAGGCGCCGTCCGCGGCCGGCGTGGTCCGGGGGTCGTCGAGCGCGGTCGAGTACATCCGCACCGTCGGCTCGCGGTGCGTCAGATCGCTCGCACGGGCCGCGAGCTCGTCGACGAGCGGGTCCATCTGCGGGCTGTGGAAGGCGACGTCGGAGACCACCCGGCGCAGCTGCACGCCCTCGGCCTGCCACTCCTCGATGAGTCGCTCGACCGCGGCGACGCCGCCCGAGACCACCGTGGAGTGCGGGGAGGCGGCGATGGCGGGCACCACGTCCGCGCGTCCGGCCAGCCGTTCGGTGGTCTCCGCGAGCGACAGGGCCACCATCGCCATCGCGCCCCGGCCGGCCACGCGGCGCAGCAGCAGGGAGCGGCGGCAGATCAACCGGGCGCCGTCCGTGAGGGAGAGCGCGCCGGCCGCGACGGCCGCGGCGATCTCGCCGACGGAGTGGCCGATGACGGCGTCCGGTTCGACGCCGTACGAGCGCCACACCGCCGCCAGCCCTGTCTGCACCGCGAAGATCATGGTCTGTGCCCGGTCCACCGTCGGGAAGTCACCGTCGAGGAGCACCTGCCTGGGCGAGAAGCCGATCTCCTCCTGGAAGACGGGCTCCAGGGCGTCGATCACCTCGGCGAACGCCGGTTCCGTGGCCAGCAGGCCACGGCCCATGCCGACCCACTGCGAGCCGTGCCCCGAGAAGATCCACACCAGCCCCGCGCCCAGGCCGCCACCGGCCGATCCGCTCGCCGCCTCGCGGCTCCGCTCACCGCCGGCCACGATCCGTAGCCGGGTGATCAACTCCTCGTGGTTGCCCGCGACGACCGCCGCCCGGTCGCCGAGGTGCGACCGGCGCAGCGCCAGGGTGTGCCCGAGCGCGTCCAGGCCCACCTCCCGTCCGTCCCCGGACAGCCAGTCGGCGAGCCGGTCCGCCTGCTGCCGCAGGGCCGGGCCCGACCGGGCCGACAGGGGGAACAGCTGTGCGGAGGCGGCCGGTTCGGGTGATCCGGTGTCCGTCCCTGGCACGGGGTGGTGCGCCGGCGCCGGCGGCTGTTCCAGAATGACGTGGGCGATGGTGCCGCCGTAGCCGAAGCCGGAGACACCGGCGCGGCGGGGGTGGTCACGCTCCGGCCAGGGGGTGCGTTCGGTGACCACGCGCAGCCCGCTGTCCCAGTCGATCGCCGGGTTGCCCTCGGCGAAGTTGAGACTCGGCGGTATCTCCGCGTTGCCGAGCGCGAGGACGGCCTTGAGGAGGCTCACCACGCCGGCCCCGGCCTCCAGATGCCCGACGTTCGGCTTCACCGAGCCGAGCAGCAGCGGTTCCTCGGTGGTCCGGCCGGCCCCGTACACGGCGCTGAGCGCGCCCGCCTCCAGGGGGTCGCCCAGCCGGGTGCCCGTGCCGTGGGCCTCGACGTAGTCGATGGTGTCGGCCGGGACGCCCGAGCGGCGCAGCGTCTCCTCCAACAGCGCCCGCTGGGCCGCGCCGTTGGGCGCCATGATGCCGTTGGTGCGGCCGTCCTGGCTGACGTGGCTGCCCCGGATGACGGCCAGCACCCGGTCCCCGTCGCGCCGCGCGGCGGACAGTCGCTTCAGCACCAGGACTGCCCCGCCCTCGCCCCGGCCGTAGCCGTCGGCCTTGGCATCGAAGGGCTTGCAGCGGCCGTCGGGGGCGGTCGCGCCCGCCGACTCCAGGGTCAGGGACAGCCCGGGGGAGATGATCAGGTTGACGCCGCCGACCAGGGCGATCTCGCTCTCCCCGGCCCGCAGGCTCTGGCAGGCCAGATGCGCTGCCACCAGCGAGGCGGAGCACGCGGTGTCGATGGCCATGCTGGTGCCGTGCAGGTCGAAGGCGTACGAGATGCGGTTGGCCGCCGCGCACATGGCGCTGCCGATGCCGGTCCACGCCTCGATCCGCGGCAGGTCCTCCAGGAGCCGCCGCCCGTAGTCGTCCGACCCGATGCCGACGAAGACGCCGGTGTCTCCGCCGGCGATGCTGTGGGGCGGGATACCGGCGTGCTCGAGCGCCTCCCACACCACCTCCAGCAGCAGTCGCTGCTGCGGGTCCATCAGTTCCGCCTCACGGGGAGTCAGCCCGAAGAACGCGGCGTCGAACCCGGCGACGTCCCGGACGAACCCGCCGGGGATGTCGGCGCGACGCACCGCCCCGCCGTGCTCGGGCCCGAGGTCCCGGTAGGTCGCCCAGCGGTCCGGCGGCACCGGCCCGATGCCGTCGCGGCCGGAGACCAGCATGTCCCAGAACGCCTCGGGGGTGTCCGCGTCACCGGCGAGGCGGCAGCCCGCGCCGATCACCGCGACGGGTTCGGGCATCGTGGCACCGGCCTCGGTGTTCCTGGTGTCTCGCGTAGGCACGACGTGGCCTCCTCGCCTGTCTAGTTGAACCACGGAGCGGTGTGCAGAACGCGCACGACGGCGCACGAAAGGGTGACCCCGGGGCCCACGCCGAGCATCAGCAGGTGGTCCCCTGGCGTGAGTTCACCGGTCAGCAGCAGGTGGTCCAGGGAGACGATCTGGTCGCTCGCCCCCAGATGGCCGACGGTCCGGCCGAAGTCCCAGGTGGACTTCTCCATGGGGAGGCCGAGCGCCGCCATGCAGCGCTGCTCGACGATCTCCCGGGAATAGTTCATGTAGGCGACGCGGGTCAGGTCGCCCTTGCCGATGCCCGCCTCGGCCAGGGTGCGTTCGACCAGGTCCAGCGTTTTGACGTGCACGCTGACCAGGGCCCCGGTGCCGCTGCCCGCGGCGAGCGCGGCCTTCTTGTACTCGTCGTTGCGGGCCCGGAAGTCCAGCGGGCGCCCGGTGGTCGGCCCCGGCGGGAACAGCGGCTCGGTGCCGCGGTGCATCTGCTCGGCCTCCGAGACGGCGGCCGACCCGACCGCGAGCAGCCGCGCGAACGACGGCTCGGTGGTGAGCAGCAGCGCGCTGGCGGCGTCTCCGGCGACATAGCCGGGGCCCATGGTCCAGCGGTCCATCATCGGCGTGCCGAAGTTGTCGGCGGCCACCAGCAGGGCGACCGGCGGGCGCGCGTCGCCGTCGGCCGGCGCGGGCCGGCCGCGCAGGTGCGCGGCGGCGAGCTCCAGCGCGCCGAACATGCCGTTGCAGCCCTGCCGCACCTCGACCGCGAGCACGTCGTCGCCGACCAGGTGCCGCTGTAGGTAGTACTGCGGCTGCCAGCCGTCGGGCCCCTGGTGCCAGGAGTCGGCATAGAGCAGCAGGTCGGTCTCGTCGGGCCGGTGGCCGCAGCGCTTGTACGCCTGCTCGGCGGCGCGCAACGCCAGCTCGGGGGCCGGGACCTCGCCGGCGACGGCGGCGCCGCCCAACTCGTGCACCTCGGCCTCGAAGGCCGGGTAGCGGCCCTGCCGGACGGCGTCGTCGATGGTGACCGTGGGGGGCAGGTGGACCCCGATCCCCTTGATGTAGATGTCTGGCGTCCGCAAGGCCGCCTCGCCTCCTCGGGATGGAATGGCAACCTGTGCGCTGCCGCCGTGTGGTTCAGAGCCCGTCCGCGAACGTCGTCAGTGTCCGCACCAGCCGGGTGAGCAGCGCCCTCGCCTGCGCGCGGGAGAACGCGTCGGGCCGGTAGCCGAGCCGCAGCGTGAGGCCGCGGTCCGGCACGGCGGCCAGCCGCAGCGGGTAGTGGGTGCCGTCCTCGACGTCGAGGGCGGCCAGCCGGAGCCCTCCGGTGCCCGCCGCGCGCGCACGGTCGCCGAGCGGACGGTTGTCCAGGGAGTCGTTGACGAAGGTGATGGCCGTGTCGAACAGCTCGGGGGAGCCGTGCCCCGCCCCGGCGCCGGAGTCCACCTGGCGCCGGATGTCGGCCGGCGCCAGATGATGGTGCGGGACGAGCGCCACCTGCTCCTCCTGGAGCCGTGCCAGCGTCTCCGACGGCGGTTCGCCGGCGCGCAGCCGCAGCCGCGCGGGGACCGTGTTGCTGAGCAGCCCGACGATGCCCTCGACCCCGGGCAGCTCCGGCGGGCGCCCGGAGACCGAGGTGCCGAACAGGACGTCGTCGCGGCCCGTCATCTGCGTGAGCAACATGCCCCAGGCGCCGTGCACCGCGGTACTGAGGGTGAGGCCGTGCGCGCGCGTCGACGCCACGAGCGCGTCGGTGAGCTCCGTGCCGAGGTCCTGAGTGAGGTGCCGCTGTGGCTCCCGGGACGGCTCGGTGACGTCCGCGGCCACCAGCGTGGGCCCGGTGACCCCGCGCAGTGCCCGTGCCCACGCCTCGCGGGCCGCCGTGGTGTCCCGGGCGGACAGCCACCGCAGGTACGCGCGGTGTGGGGTGGCGGCCGGCAGGGCGGAGTCGTCGCGGCCGGCGTAGCACGTCATCAGCTCACGGACGAGGATCCGCGTCGACCAGCCGTCCCACAGGATGTGATGGGCCGTGACCAGCAGCCGGTGCCGGCCGTCGGCGAGTCTGAGCAGCAGGAACCTGACCAGCGGCGGGGCCGTCATGTCGAACCGGCGGCCGTGTTCCTCGGCCGCGAGTCGCGCCGCCTCGACCTCGCGGTCCCGCGGCGGCACCGCGGACAGGTCGCGTTCGGCCCACGGAGCGGTGAGCCCCTCGCAGATGACCTGGACCGGCCCGGTGGTCTCCTCGTGCCGGAAGGCGGCCCGCAGGGCGGGATGGCGCAGCAGCAGGTGGTCGGCGGCCCGCCGCAGGGTGGCCGGGTCGAGCGGCCCTTCGAGGTCAAGGCGGAGCTGCGCCGCGTAGGCGTCGACGCCCTGCCCGGTCACCATGCTGTGGAACAGCAGGCCCTCCTGGAGCGGGGTCAACGGCAGCACGTCCGACATGCCGGGGTAGGCGGCGGCCAACGCGTCGAGGTCCGCCGGCTCCAGCACGACCAGCGGCGATCCCACGGCGTCGGCGGCGTTCGCGGCGTCCCGGCCGGGGGGCGCCGCCGACCGGTCGTCGGTGGCCTCGGCGCGCGGCGCCAGTCCGGCGACCGTCGGATGCCGGAACACGTCGGTCACCGTCAGCCGCAGGCCCGCCTCGTGGGCTCGGGCGACGAGCTGGAGCGCGGTCACACTGTCGCCGCCCCGGTCGAAGAACGAGTCGTCCACTCCCACCCGGTCCAGTCCGAGCACCCCCGCGAACACCGCGCACAGCGACTCCTCCACGGCGTCGCGCGGCGGCCTCCTGCCCGAGTGGGCGGAGAGGTCGGGGGCGGGCAGGGCGCGGCGGTCCACCTTGCCGTTCGGCGTGACCGGCAGCGCGTCCAGCACGACCACCAGCGGAACCATGTGGTCGGGAAGTTGGCGGGCCGCGAAGCGCCGCAGCTCCTCGGGGTCGCACCCGGCACCGGCGGCCGGCGCCGCGTAGGCGACGAGCCGCCGGCGGCCGGGTTCGTCCTCCCGGACGACGACGACCGCGGCGGCGACGGATTCGTGGCCGGTCAGCACCGCCTCGATCTCCCCCGGCTCGATCCGGAAGCCGCGGATCTTGATCTGGTCGTCGTCGCGGCCGACGTACTCCAGCCGGCCGTCGGCCCGCCACCGCACCAGGTCGCCCGTGCGGTACATCCGCGAGCCGGGGGCTCCGAGGGGGCAGGGCACGAACCGCTCGGCCGTCCGCGCCGCCATGCCCAGATAGCCGCGCGCGACGCCGTCGCCCGCGACGCACAGTTCCCCGACCGCGCCGGGCAGCACCGGCGCGAGGCCCTCGTCCAGCACGTACACCCGCGTGTTGGCGACGGGCCCGCCGATGGACGGCGTGGCGGCGGCGTCGAGCGGCGGGCTCACCGTCGTCGTGACGGTCGCCTCGGTGACTCCGTACTCGTTGTACATCCGTCGTCCGGCGGCCCAGCGGCGCAGCACCTCGGGGGGCAGCACCTCGCCGCCGGTGATCAGGTCCTCCAGCCGCGGCAGGTCCTCCGCCGGGGTGCGGGCGAGGTAGACGGGCGGGATCGACGCCTTGGTGACGCCCTCCGCGCGCAGCAGTCCGGCCAGTTCCTCGCCCGTGAGGGTGCGCCCCTCGGGCACCAGCACCAGTCGGCCGCCGGCCAGCAGGGTCGGCCAGATGTCACCCATGGCCACGTCGAAGCTGAGGGAGACCAGTTGCAGCACCCGGCTGTCCGCGTCGAGCCCGTACCGCCGGACGGCGTCCTCGGCCAGGTTCCGCACCCCGCGGTGCTGCACCACCACGCCCTTGGGCGTGCCGGTGGACCCCGAGGTGTAGACGACGTACGCGGCACTGTCCGGGGCCGGGCCGGCCGGGGGGACCGCCGGGTGGCGGCCCGTGCCGGGCCGCGGACGCGTGCCGTCGAGGAGCAGCCGGGGCACGCCCGGCGGCAGCGACGGCTCGGCGTCCGCCGTGGTGAGCAGGCAGTTGGGCGCGGCGTCGTCGAGCGTGTGGGCGATGCGCCCGGCCGGGTACGCCAGGTCGAACGACAGGAAGGCGGCGCCCGCCTTCCACACGGCGAGCATGGCGACGACACTCTCCACCGACCGCGGCAGCGCCAGCGCGACCAGGTCCTCGGGGCCGACGCCCCGTTCGGCGAGCCGCCCGGCCAACTGGTCGGACCAGGCGTCGAGTTCCCCGTAGGTCAGGGTGGTGGTGCCGGAGACGACGGCGAGGCTTTCGGGGGCGACGGCCGCCCGGGTGCGGACGAGTCCGGGCAGCGTCTCGTCGTCCAGCGGCAGCGCGGTGGAGTTGGCCGCCACGAGGAACCGGCGCTGTTCCGCCGGCAGGAGCAGGTCGAGCGACGCCACCGGGGCGCCGGGAACGGACACCGCGGTCCGGAGGAACGCCGTGAGCCGTTCCTGGTGGGCCGCCAGGCTCTCCCGGTCGTGCAGGTCGGGATTGCCCTCCAGGACCAGCGACATGGCCTCCCCACCGGGCTCGGGACGGACCGTGACGGACAGGTCCAGGGCCGGTCCCGAGGCCAGGTTGTGGCTGGTGGCGGGGGCGTCCCCGAAGCGGAGCGCGCCCCCGTACGGCATCAGGTTGACGATGGGGCCGATCAGCGCGCCCGCCTCGTCGGCCAGTCCCAGGGCCCGCTGGATGTCCTCGAGACGGAACCGCTCGTGCCGCAGCGCGTCGGCGAGTTCCCGGGTCAGTTCCGGCACCAGACGCGCCAACCCGGCCGTGGGGGACACCCGCAGCCGCACCGGCACGGTGTTGGTCGCCATGCCGGGCACCTTGCGCGCCTCGGCGCTGCGCCGTCCGGTCACCGGGACGCCGAGGACCAGGTCCCGGCGGCCGGTGGCCCGGTGCAGGTAGGCGCCGATCACCGTCATCATCAGGATCTGCCAGGTGGTGCCCACGGTGGCGGCGGTCTTCTGCAGCCGTTCGAAGTCGTTCCCGGACAGCGTGCTGGTCAGCCGCAGCCGCAGCGACCCGTCCGGCGGACCGGCCCTCCCGTCCTGCCGCCCAGGGACCCGCGGCGGCTCCGGC
Organism: Streptomyces sp. B6B3; assembly: GCF_039871525.1. Taxonomy (NCBI): domain Bacteria; kingdom Bacillati; phylum Actinomycetota; class Actinomycetes; order Kitasatosporales; family Streptomycetaceae; genus Streptomyces; species Streptomyces sp. B6B3. Next base: position 61,009 of record NZ_JBDPLU010000021.1, read on the forward strand.
AGATCGTCGAGGCGCCGCACCCAGTGGTCGCGGTCCGCCAGGAATCCCGGCGAGTCACGGTAGGCGGCCTCCTCGGCCAGCAGCGCGGACAACGGGCCGAACGCCGGGGTGACATCCTGTTCCCCGTCGGCCAGCTCCGAATAGATCTCGGCGAGTCGCTGGCCGAGAAGATGGACGCCGTAGCCGTCGACGACGACATGGTGAATTCGGTAGTAGAAGAGGAATCGCGACGCGGAGACCTGGTACAGCGCGAAGGCGGAAAGCGGCCCGGCCGCCAGATCGACCGGCGTCGTGACGTCCTCACGCATCAGCCGCAGCGCCCGCCCGACCGGATCGTCGAAAGGCGTGCAGTCGACCAGGTCGAGATGGGCCCCGTGGTCGGGTACGAGCGCCTGCCACAATCCGTCGTTCTGGACCACGTGCCGGACGCGCAGCACGTCCGCCTCGTCCCGCAGCAGCGACCAGGCGGCCCGGAACCGACTGACGTCGACGGGTCCCTCGATGTCGATGTACTCGGCGCAGGTGTACTTCTGTCCGGACGGGTCCATCTGATGGGCGAACCACACCCCTTGTTGTCCGGCGGACAAAGGCAGCAGTTCCGCGTCCCCTTCGGCCATTCCGACTCCGTAGCTCGCGTGTCCCAGCACGGTGGCGGCCACGATGGATACCGGGGCTATAGCCGGCCTATACGGTGGCTGTTCCGCCTCGTATCCCACGGGCGCCGGAACGCGGCTCGTAGCCCGGATAGCGAAGAAATATAGACGGCGTCCCCACCATGGGGCTTTGCCGAGTCAGGGCTCGAGGTCAGCCGAAGGAGACCCCATGGGACACCATTCCGACTGGAGGCCGCTCGTCGTGACTCCAGCCGAAATCGGGACGAAAGCCTCGGCGGACGCCCTGATCGGTCATCTGGGTGATCTCGACACCCTGGGCGACCTGCTGGTCCGCGAGAAGGCCATCGTCTTCCGCGGTTTCGAGGTCACCCCGGACCGGCTGGACGAGGTGATGGACCTGCTGCTGCCTAACCGGCTGGCGTACGTCCACGGCAACTCGCCCCGCACCAAGGTCGGCCGCAACGTCTACACCTCGACCGAGTACCCGCCCGAGTACACCATCTCGATGCACAACGAGCTGAGCTACGCCCAGACGTGGCCGGCCCGGCTGCTCTTCTTCTGCGAACTGGCCGCCGAGACGGGCGGCGCGACGCCCGTCGTGGACGGCGAACGCTGGCTCGCGGCCCTCGATCCCGAGGTGCGGGAGAGCTTCGCGGGCGGCGTGCGCTACACGCAGAACCTGCACGGCGGCGCGGGCTTCGGCAAGTCCTGGCAGGACACCTTCGAGACCAGTTCCCGCGAGGAGGTGGAGGCCCTGCTCGGCACCACCGACGCGGAGCACGAGTGGACAGGGGAGGGCGGACTCCGGGTGCGTCAGGTGCGGCCCGCGACGGCCCGGCATCCCGTGACCGGTGCCGAGGTCTGGTTCAACCAGGCCGACCAGTGGCACCCCGCCGGACTGGGCGACGACACCGCGACCGCACTCCACCGCGTCCTGAGCGAGGAGGACCTGCCCCAGTCGGTGACCTTCGCCGACGGCTCGCCCATCCCGCCGGAGTACGTCACGCAGATTCGGGACCGGGGCCTGGACGCCGCCGTCGACGTCGACTGGCGGGCCGGTGACCTGCTGCTCATCGACAACATGCTGGTCGGTCACGGACGCCGGTCCTTCACCGGCCGGCGCCGGGTTCTCGTCGCCATGTCCGACTAGTCACCTTCGAGGAGCGACCGTGATGACGGCGGCGGGGCCGGTGCCCCCCATGGGCGAGCATGTGCTCCTCCTGTTTCTCGTGCAGGTCGGCCTGCTGCTCCTGGTCGCCGTGGCACTGGGACGGTTGGCGGTGCGGCTGTCGCTGCCGCCGATCGTCGGCGAGCTGCTGACCGGCGTGCTCCTCGGCCCCTCGGTGCTCGGGAACACCCTGCCCGGACTGTCCGAGTCGCTCTTCCCCCCGACGGCCGAGCAGATGCATCTCCTCGACGCCTTCGGCCAGATCGGCGTCCTGCTGCTGGTCGGCGTCACCGGCATGCAGATGGACACCGGGCTGATCCGCCGACGGGCGTCGGTGGCGGCGCGGATCAGCCTGCCCGGCTTCGTTTTCCCGCTCGGGCTCGGCGTCGCCGCGGGCTGTCTGCTGCCCGCGTCGCTGCTCGTGGACCCGGACGAGCGCATGGTCTTCGCCGCGTTCCTGGGCGTCGCGTTGTGCGTCACGGCGCTCCCGGTCATAGCCAAGACGCTGATGGACCTCGGGCTGCTGCACCGCAACGTGGGCCAACTCGTCCTCATGTCGGGGACGGTGGACGACATCCTGGGCTGGGTCGGCCTCTCCGTCGTCACCGCGATGGCCACGACGGGGCTGCGGCTGGGCAACCTGGTCTGGTTGGTCGGCTCGCTGCTGCTCTTCCTCGTCGGAGTGGCCGTGCTCGGCCGGCCGCTGGTGTGTCGTTCCCTCCGGTTCACGGTGCGGTCCGCCGAGCCGGGGGTGACCCTCGCCGCGGTGGTGGTGACGATGCTCGCGTTCAGCGCGACGACCCACGCCCTGGGCTTCGAGGCGGTCTTCGGGGCGCTGGTGGCCGGAATGTTGATCCGCGGGGCGGGCACCGACGTACTCGCCCGGCTGGCGCCGCTGCGCACGTTCGTCGTGGCGGTCCTGGCGCCGATGTTCTTCGCGGCGGCGGGCCTGCGGATGGACCTGACCGCGCTCGCCGACCCGACGGTGGCGGCGGTGGGGCTGGCGCTGCTGCTGGTCGCCGTGGTGGGCAAGTTCGCGGGCGCCTTCGTCGGCGCCTGGACCTGCGGCCTCAGCCGCTGGGAGGCGGTCGCGCTCGGCGCCGGTATGAACGCGCGCGGGGTCGTCCAGGTGATCGTGGCGATGGTCGGGCTGCGCACAGGCGTGCTGAACACCGAGATGTACACCGTCATCCTGCTCATCGCGGTGGCGACGTCCCTGATGGCGGCGCCGATCCTGCGCACGGCCGCCGAGCGGATCGAGGTGACCAGCGAGGAGACACTGCGCGGCTCCGAGTTCGAGTCCGTCCTGCGACACGGGGACCTCAGAGCCGCGGAACAGACATCGTCACGACCCCAGGAAGGCATCAGCTCATGAGCCACGTGTCCGCCCCGTCCGCCGCCTCGTCCGCCGATCCGTCCGCGTTCCCGCCGCCCTTCGGCGTCATCCCGGGCGCCCAGGTGCGCCAGGTGACCAGCGGGCGGGAGCGTGAGGTCATCCGGATCGTCGAGGACGCCTATCGACTGCACGGAACCGGCCAGACGCGGAACCCTGACTCGTACTTCCTGACCTTTCCCGACCGCCCGTCCTCGCGGATCATCGCCCTCCCGGCCTCGGTCGGCGGCGACGTGGACGTGGACGGGATCAAATGGATCTCCAGCTTTCCGGACAACGTCGCCCGGGGCGTGCCGCGGGCCTCGGCGGTGCTGATACTCAACGACACCCGCACCGGCTACCCGTTCGCGTGCCTGGAGAGCTCGATCATCAGCGCCGCGCGGACCGCGGCGTCGGCGGCGCTGGCCGCCGTCGAGCTGAGCAGGGCACGCGGCGCCCGCCCGACCCGGGTCGGCTTCTTCGGCACCGGGCTCATCGCCCGGTTCATCCACACGTATCTCGTCGGAGTCGGGCTGGAATTCGAGGCGGTGGGCATTCACGACCACGCGGACGAGCACGCCAAGGGATTTCGCGCCTATCTGGAGAGGTCACCGGAGAAGGGCCGCATCACCGTCCACGCCACCCCCGAGGACCTCGTGCGCTCCTCTGATCTGGTGGTGTTCGCCACCACCGCGGGGCAGCCGCACGTGACCGACCCGGGCTGGTTCGATCATCACCCGCTGGTGCTGCACATCTCCCTGCGGGACCTGTCGACGGACGTCGTGCTGGCATCGCACAACATCACCGACGACACCGAGCACTGCATGAAGGCCGCCACGTCGCTGCACCTGACGGAACAGCGCGTCGGCGACCGTTCGTTCGTGGCCGGCACCCTGTTCGACGTGCTGACGGACCAGGTGGGTTGCCCGGCCGACCGGACGGTGGTCTTCTCGCCGTTCGGCCTGGGAGTGCTCGACCTGGCCGTCGGCATGTTCGTCCACCGGGAAGTGGTCAGGGACGGCGCGCTGCACACCGTCCCTGACTTCTTCAGTGAACTCGATCGTTACGGTGTGTAGTCGCCCGTCGTCACGAGGAACGGCGTCGGATACTGATGGGAGAGGTCGTCGGAGGTGTCGCTGTCCATCGGTGCCAGGGACGTCTCGCTTGCGGAGTCGCCCATCCTGCCGGTGAGAATCGCCTGATAGGTGCGTTGCAGCGCCGCTCCGGGGTCGACCCCGAGTTCCTCAGCGAGCCGCTGCCGACCCTCGTGGAACACGGCGAAGGCGTCCGCCTGCCGGTCGCTCGCGTACAGCGCCATCATGAGCTGGGCGCGCAGCCGCTCTCGCAGGGGATAGGCCTGGACCAGGCCAACCAGTTCCTTGGTGAGCTGGGCGTGTTGGCCGAGCGCTAGATTCGCGGAGATCCGGCACTCCAGGGTCTCCATGTACGCCTCGTCGATGCTCGGTCTCTCGGTCTCCGCGAGGTACTCGGTCACATCGGTGAGGGCAGGGCCGCGCCAGAGCGCGAGGGCGGCCCGCAGTCGATGCTCGGCCTGGACGTACTGCCCTACTCGTAAATGGCCCTGGCCGGAACGCGACAGCGCGCAGAAGTCCCCGTAGTCGAAACGTCCCGAGATGACGCGCATCATGTAGCCGGGTCCCCTGCGGACGATCTCGGCGTGGCCCTCAAGGCGCTGCCGGAGTCGTGATGCGTGAGTGTATATCTGTGCCTGATAGGTACCCGGCGGTCTCTTTCCCCAGAGCGCTTCACCCAGGCGATAGTCCGGTAACACGCGTTCGCCGGCCAGTAGCAGAGTCGCAAGCATGGTGCGTTGCTTCGTGCCATTAAGTGGAATCTCCTTACCCTCCGACCACAGCCCGACTGGGCCGAGAATTCGGAACTCCATCAGACGGACTCCTCCTCGACTTGATCTCTCGCGGAAGCAAACGGCTGGAGCCTGTGCAGAATAAGCAACGGTCGGGAGGAGAAGTGATGGAACGGCGTGATGAAAGGCGATGATGTGATATGTCCCTCTCACGCTTAGTGCCCCCCGTGGCCCAGAGCTCTCGTTAAGCTCAGCGACAGTCGATTTTGCGACAGCCTCGGTGGGAGAGTAGGCGCGGCTCAACGAGGGAGTCAAGTGTTCTAACAGCGAAGTCCTGCGGGATGCATAGTGAGTGCCACAATGCAAAAAGTCCATTATGCCTGACTTCGAGACAATTTTCGATTGCAAATCACACTCCCAGATCTGGAGGGAGTGTGGTGGCGGATCCGGCCTCATAGCTGCGCTATAGGTCAAATATTGAGCCATTTGAGAAAGTTGGTGTGCGAGTCGGGGAGTTTGTCGCGACGAGGAATGGGTATTGGATGGCGGCTATCATCTCGAATGCCGTGGACTTCAATGTTGATGATCTTTACATCGATCTTCGGGGCAGTGTGGGACGCAAGCTGTTCCTGAAATGCGAGGGGTTCAACTTCGCCGGCTCCGTCAAACTGAAGGCGGCCACCGAGATGGTGAAGGCCAAGGAGCGCGCCGGGGAGCTCGTCCCGGGCGCGACGCTGATCGAGTCCTCCTCGGGCAACATGGGCGTGGCCCTCAGCCTGGTGGCCGCCAGCCACGGTTACCGCTTCGTCTGCGTCACCGACGTCCGTTGCACGCCCGCCGCCATCCGGCTCATGAAGGCCCTGGGCAGCGAGGTCCGGGTCATCACCGAACCGGACCCCGAGGACGGGTACCTCGGGGCTCGCCTGGCGCACGTCCGGAGCCTGTGCGCGGAGAACCAGGACTACGTGTGGCTCAACCAGTACGCCAACGAGGGCAACTGGATGGGCCACTACCGGACCACCGCCCCCGAGATAGCCAAGGCGTTCCCGATGCTGGACGTCCTGTTCATCGGCACGGGCACCACCGGGACCCTCATGGGATGCGCGAACTACTTCCGTGAGCACCGGCCGTCGGTCACCATCGTGGCCGTGGACGCCATGGGGTCGGTGACCTTCGGGGCGCCCTCCGGCCGGCGCCTGATACCCGGCCTCGGCACGAGCGTGCGGCCCGGCATCCTCGACACGGCCTATGTGGACGACGTCGTCCACGTCTCCGAGACGGAGACCATCAGGACGTGCCACCGGCTCGTCAGCCGCGGCTTCCTCTTCGGGGGCTCCACGGGCACCGTCGTCAGCGGCGCGCTCGCCTGGATGGCGGAGAACCAGGTGGCGGAGGACACCACCGCGGTCGCCATCTCGCCCGACTTCGGCAGCAACTACCTGGAGACCGTCTACGACGAGGAGTGGCTGGCCCGGTCCTACGGCGTGGACGTCCTGCCGGAACAATGACCGACGACCGCGGCGAGGCATCGCTCCCCCGGGGACCGCTTCGGGGCAGGCCGCTCAGTCGTCCGCCGGCCGCAGCCGCGCCGTGCGGATCGGCGGGCTCAGCAGTGCGGCGACGGTGACCATCGCCATCACCGCGCTCAACCCCAGCACGGTCCTCGTCCCGCCGAACGAGGCGAGCACCAGGCCGGCGATCAGCGGACCCAGGGAGTTCGCGCCGGAGCTGATCAGGTTGGCGACGCCGCCGACCCGGCCCTGCAACTCGTCCGGCGTGACCTGCACCTGGTAGACACCGGCGATCACGTTGATCAGCGCGCCCACGCACACCATCACCCCCAGCAGCGCGCCCAGCGCGACGGGGTGGGACGTCGCCGCCACGAACGGCATGGCCACGGTCCAGACCATGAAGACGCCGATGATCACCGCGCCGGGTCGCAGCCGGCGGACCACCGAAGGCCCGAGCAGCGCGCCGCCGATGCCGCACACCCCGGAGATGATCCCGATGATGCCCATGACCGCGGGCGAGCCGCCGTCCTCGTTGATGATGACGACGATGGCGAGACGGAGGGCGTTGAACAGCACGTTGGTGACCGATATCAAAAGTATCGCCGCCCGCAGGAACCGCTGGTGGAACAACCAGGTGATCCCTTCGGCGATTTCGGCGCGCAGCCTGGACCTGCGGGCCGTCCGTGCGCGCTGGAACCGGGACCTGACACGCCACAGGTTGACCAGCGCGGCGGCGTGCAAGACCGCCGCGAAGACGAACGGGGCCCAGCGGGAGACGACGAACAGCGCACTGCCCGTCGGCTGTCCGGCCAGGCCCGCGGCCCGACCCCTGGCCAGGTTCTGCGCCATGGCCACGGACAGCTGGCTGGGGTGCACCACGTTGCGCACGGCGGCCCGCTCCGCGAGCCGGTAGAACACGAAAGCGCAGCCCTCCGCGAAGGCGACGACGAGCAACTGCGGCAGCCACAGGCGCCAGAAGACCAGCGCCAGGCCGATGCTCGTCATCGTCACCGCGCAGACCGCGTTGCAGACGATCATGGTGCGCCGCCGGTCCAGCCGGTCCACGAGCACCCCCGCGGGCAACTGGAAGAGCAGCAGCGGCAGCAGTGAGGCGAAGCCCACCAGCCCAGCGCCCGACGCGGAGCCGCCGGCCCAGATCATCAGCAGCGGATAGACGGCAGTGGTCACCGTGTTGGCCCAGGTCGCCAGACCCACACCGGTCCACAGGAACCAGAAGTCGCGGTTGCGCCGCAGCGGTGCGACCACCGCCTCGGCCTCGGCGGCGCCGGTCACCTGCCGCCCGCCCGTATACCGCCGTGCCCGTTCGTGACGCTGCTCATGGTGAGTCCCCTCGGCCGAGATCAGAAGGTGGTGCCGCAGAACGCCGCGGCCCGCGTGCCGAACAGCCGGTCGGCGTTCGGCAGCGCCTTGCTGTCGATCACGCGCAGGGCACCGATGCCGGCGAGGGTCGTGAAGCTCGTGGTGCCGAGATAGGCCATGGCCAACGCCTCGACGCCGAGAGACAACTGGGCGTGGTCCGAGGTCGGCCGCACGCCGTCGGACGAGACGTGGTAGGTGCCGGAGTTGGCCGGCAGGAACTCGTCGGTGACCTCCACCACCAGCGGGTCGCCGTCCCCGTAGGCGCGCGCGCCCAGTGCCTTCGGCACGTCGACGAGCCGCAGCCACAGGTCGTCGTTCAGCGCGTGGGTGCGACAGGCCCGCCAGTCCACCAGCATGCCCTCGACGAGCTCGTCGGTCGGCCGGCGGCGCACACAGACCTCCTCGACCAGATCCACGCCGAGCAGGAAGCGCCACAGCCCGCCCACGGCCTCCGGACTCGCCGCGTGGAAGTCCGTCGCCATCAGCGTGACGCGGGCGCCGGAGTCCCCACTCCGCATCGTCTGGTACACGACGAAGCCGTCGTCGCCGTCCGGCCCCGAGTGCACCGCGACCACGGGCCCCCTGCCGGCGCGCACCAGCGGCTCCCACCTGGCCCGCCACCAGCTCGCCGACCGTTCGATCACGCCGGGCCGGTAAGGGCCGAGCCGTTCGTACAGCCGCGGCAGCAGGTCGATCGAGGACGCGCCGTCGACCAGCCGGACGTCGCCGCCCGAGGGCACCTCAGGCCGCATCCGTGTCTCTCGCGGGTACAGGCGCACCGCGCGCGACAGGGTGCCGACCCCGTGGCCGAAACGGCCGTAGATGGTCGCCTCGCTGACGATGTTGCCCAGCACGGCGAACCCCTGCTCGGCGGCCAGCGCCAGGCGTTCGCGCTTCAACCGGGTGAAGACCCCGCGTCGCGTCTGGTCGGCCCGGACGCCGCTCCCGGTGGCGGCCGCCATGGGGACCGTCGCCCCGCCGGGCAGTGCGAGCCGGGACCGCAGCAGATGGGTCGCGCCGACCAGCCCTCCGTCGAGGAACGCCCCGAGCGTCAACCCCGACTCGTGGAGATCCCGCGCGTACGCCCATTCCGCGTCGGAGACCGGCGGATTGTGATGCGCGGCCCGCGCCAGGTCATGTGCGGCCCGATGATCCGAGCTCGTGAGAATCCGGACGTCGACCTCGACCATGAGCCGCCCTCCCGTCGCGTGATGATGCGCACGCCAGCCTCCAACGGTCGGCTATGGCCGTTCTATACGCGTCCGGGCGGCACCGGATTCACCACGAGGGCCCCGGAGAGCGCCGCCGGGGCCACCGGCACGACGGCGGGCAGGACCCGATCGTCGCGCCCCCACCGCCGCCGACCCACCAGCAGCCCACAACCCCACCCGGCCGAGGCGAGGCTGCCGGACGACATCGCCGCCAGCGTGTCGTCGCTCGTGACCTGCGGGGAGCGGACACATGCGAAAGGCCGCCCTCGCCCTATGCGAAGACGACCTCTGACCTGCGAAGACGCTGGTCGGGACGGCGGGATTCGAACCCACGCTGGTCAGCGACCGGTTGGATCGGGATCCCGACGGGAACGAGATCGGGTTCGGCGGCGCGCCAGGCTGACTACAGCCTGCCTGCCATTTGCTCCGTGGAGCTGGCGCGTGTCTGGTGGAGGCGTCGCCGGCAGATGAGTTGTGGAACTCGCGGCACGCCACGGCTGGCGAGTGGATCTCCGGTGGCGTCATGGGGCTTCGGTCCGTGCCCACCTTGATGGTCCACGAAAGTGAGGAACCCCGGCCGACGCGCGGCTGGGGTTCCTCAGGACGGTGGGTATCGGTCAGCGGGTGACGTCGCCTAGGCCGTGAACCGCTCGGCTACGCGTCGGCGGGCCGCACCACATCGCGATCACCGTGGATCAGGCTGGTCATGGTTGCAGGGTGAGCAGGCCCGGCCGCCACGGCAGCTGGTCGTAGGGGGTGCCCGGCGGGGTGTCGAGGGGCAGGCCCTGGTAGAGGAACTCCAGGTTGCAGGGGTCGATGGTCATGGTCTGGTCGGGGTTGCTGCGGACCAGGTCGCCGTGGCTGATGTCGTTGGTCCAGGTGGCTCCGCTGTTGGCCTTGCCCGCGAAGGGGTTGTCCTCGGTGGCGGCCTGCGGGGTCCACTCACCGCTCAGGCTGGAGGAGGTGAAGGAGCGGAAGTAGCGTCCGTTGGCGCCCATCGCCTCGACGATCATGAGGTACTGCTCCTGGTCCTGGACCTTGTAGACCTGCACTCCCTCGAACAGGTTCTCCCTGGTGTCGGTCATGATGGTGTCGTAGGAGGAGCCGAAGCTGCCGGGGAAGTCCCCGATCGGCATGCTGGCCCGGTAGATGTTGCCGTTGTCGCCGGCGAAGAACATGTACATGTTCTCGCCGTCAGCGATCAGGGTCTGGTCGATCGGGCCGGTGCCGGAGTCGGGGATGCTGCCCGTGAACAGTTCCTGAGGCGCGGACCAGCTGGTGGGATCGGTGGGGTCGGTGGAGGTGCTGTAGAAGAAGGGCCACTGACCCCACTGGGACGCCATGACCCAGATGTCCTTGGGCGCGAAGTAGAACAGCGTGGGCGCCACCGTCCCCACGTTCATCTGGGTCTGGGTGGTCGAGGCCATGTCCGACCAGTCCGTGAAGGGAGCGAAGCCCATCGAGCTGTACCCGGACCCGTTGACGAGAGAGCCGTAGACCAGGTGCTGGCCGTTGTGGACGACGCTGGTGAAGTCCTTCAGCGAGACCCACCCGTTGGCTGGCTGCGCCAGCGCATCCGTCGATGACCAGTTGTACGACGACGGAAGAGAACACTGACTGTCCGCGGACACGTCGCCGGAACCGGCACCGCGCAGGGTGCCGCTGGTGTCGGCATGAGCCGGGTTTTCGGCGGGCATCGCCGCCAACGCGACCAGTGCCGCGATCACGGCGGTGAGCACCGCAGACAGACGTCCGCGGCTGATACGTCCTTTTCGCATGGGGACCTCCTGATCCCTGACTGATTCCTGACGGATTCCTGAGCAAGCGGCTCCGGTCGGCCCCTCTCGCGAGAGGCTGTCCGAACTGTCGATGGGGTGGGGTGCGTGGCGGTCCGTGGGCACCGGACTGACGCCTTTGTGGCGTCCGGTTCCCGCGAGACCTTCCGAAGGACCGGTGGCTCCGGTGTCTTCGGGCCGCCGCGGAACGCACCGGCCCGTGTCGGAGGTTGATCGTCGCGGTGCTGGACCGCCGCACGGGGGCCCGCACGTTCTCCGCGAGCCCTTCGGGACCCGCGCGGGACGCTGCGGATGCGGATCCCCGGCTGCCGCCGTCGAACCGGATCAGCGCCGCTGCTCAGCCACCCGCGTTCTCAGGGCGCTGGCGGTAGGGACCGCGGATCTGTGGTGCCGGCCACCGGAGGGGACCTCGTCGGCGATCAAACCGGTGACCACCGCGAAGACCGGGCGGAGAGAGGGCTCCGCAGAGAGGCAGGACATGGAAGATCAATCTCCTCGCGTGGGGGCAAGGCGGCAATCGCGCCTTGGCGAAGAACTGAGCGGTGCTGGATCCGGCCGTTGGTCGACCGTCCTCGCACTTCCTCATGAAGGCCGTACATGACGGACAACGGATCAGGGCAGGTGGGCCGCCTGATCGTCAATCGCTGGTTGGCCGCCGTGGCAGTCCCGCGCTGTCGGGACGGTCACGCGCGGTAGGTGAGGTCCGCAAATCCTGCTCCATGACATGGAGTGCTCCTTGCAGTCCGTGACAGCTCCGGTTCGGGCGGGAGGAAGGGCCGCCCGGACGGAACGCCGCATGTGGGGGGTGGGGGAGTGCGGCGGGGCAGGCGTTCGGGTTGTCCTGGGCGCGGACAACCCTTCATTCCCCCCCGCCTTGTTCTGCGTCCTGCGCATCATACGTGTGACGAGTGATCGAAGCGCTTCGATATCCGGTGAGGCTAGGATCCAACAGCGGTTCGCACAAGCCCTGGGGCAGAAGTTCGACGAACGAGTCTGAGTGCCTCTTGGGCAGCGGATGCGAAGCCTTCCCGGTTGCTGCTGCACAGTCTCACGGCCAGAAGCACGGCAGAAGCGGGTTCCGAGCTGGCGTCGAAGCGCTTCGAATCAGGGTGGTCAACTAGTCGTTCGGGTTGGCCTGGAGGTCACCGCGAGGCTCGGTGGGCGTGGCGCCGCTGACGACGTTCCAACTGGTCCGGACCGGGGGCCGACTCCTTGACCACCCGACCCGGTTCGGACACGTGGGCGAGCGGCGCGTCGTTGCATCCGGCTCGCCGTGAAGGCGGAGCCCGGCGTCCGCCCCGCCGGGCGCAGACCAGGCGGTCGATCCGGCAGCGGGAGGGAGTCGGTATCCACAACTGCGCACCTCATGAAACGTTCTGACTGAATCTGCTCATATACGATATAATTCTTTCAATTCTATTGACTAGTGTTCAACTCTGATCCATAGTGCAACGCGATGGTCGAACCTGAGCTCGGGTAAACGTGTTCCTCGGCCTCTGCCACTTCCCCGGCGAGGCGTGAGAAGGCCCGGGCTGCCGCACATCGGCGACGCCCGAGCCGGCTCGGGCGGTTAGGGCCGTCGGCACGACGTCGGATGAGGATCGATCCGTGCGCTCGCACGAAGTCCGTGAGGGTGGTGCCCTTCACTGCCCTTACTTCCGTAGACAGGAGGATCACCATGCGACCAACCGTGACCGAGGTCGCGGCGTCATGTCTCCGCGGCCGGCCGCCGGGTGCGGCAGCGCCATAGGGGAGGACAGAGCGGGCTGGGCGCGGTGCTGATCGCGGTTCAGCCGGGTAGCCCCGGTCGCGGACCGGCGGCAGCCAGGGCTCCGGTACAGCAGCGTGGCTACTCCGGTGGGGGTCTGCCAGCCGAGGACCCCCACCGGGCAGGAGCAGGGCCCTGGTCAGGACGCCAGGCCCTGGTCAGGTCCGAACGCCGGGCGAGCCGACCGGCGCGCCAGGGTCGTCCCGCCCCGCCGAGCTCATCTCGATCCCGGGCCCAGCTCCCCACACCCCCACATCCCCCCACAAGGAGTCGGAACATGCCCATGCAACGCCGTACCTTCCTCTCGCTCGGCGCCGCGACCGGCGTGGGTCTCTCGCTGGTCGGCGCCGGTCAGGCACTCGGCCGTTCCCCGGCCGCTCGCACCGTCACGCCGCTGGACGCGCCGGCGGAGCCGTTCGCGGTGGGCGTGCGTGAGTACGCCTGGACGCGTGGCGACCGCCGGTGCACCACGTTCGTCTACTACCCGGCCACCGGTGAGCCGGGGGGCGATCCCGTCACCGACGCGCCCGTCGCCGAGGGTGCCTTCCCCGTCTGCAACTTCACCCACGGCTACGGCGCCAGCCCGCAGGGCTCGGAGTTCGTGATCCGTCCCCTGGCCGAGGCCGGCTTCGTCGTCCCCGCGCCCCACTTCCAGTTCGACTTCGGCCAGATCTACAGCGGCGAGTACTCCCGGGACGTCTCCGAGATCATCACCCGGACCCTCGCGCTGAACGAGGCCGACGACCCGCTGGCCGGGCACATCGACGCCGCACCCGGTGTCGGCGTGTCCGGCCACTCGATGGGCGGCATGACGACCCATGGCCTGCTGACCGCCTGGCCGGACGACCGGATCACCGCCGCGATCCCGCAGTCCACCGTGGACATGGGTGACCCGGCGAGCGAGGTCACGGCCAAGGTGCTGTTCGTGCACGGCGACCAGGACCCCACCTGCCCCTACGACCAGGGCCGTCAGGCCTACGAGGAACTGTCGGCTCCCAAGGCGTTCCTGACCTTCCTCGGCGGGGACCACGTCAGCTTCTGGAGCGACGACCGGTTCCCCGTCACCTGCGTGGACTGGATGCGCTGGAGCCTGTACGGCGACACCGCCGCCCGCGACCGCCTCCCCGAGGACGCCAGCGGCGACGACACCTCCTGGGAGTTCATCCAGGAATAGGCCCGCCAGCGAGAACGAGAAGCGAGAAGAAACGAGAGGAAAGGACGACATGAGCCACAGATCACGTGTGCGTGCGGGGCGGCGGAGGCTGTTGGTCGCCGCGTCGTCGTTCGCGTTGGTAGCGGGACTGTTCTCGGCAGCCGGTCCGGTTGCCGCCGGGAACGCGGTCAGCGGTGAGACGGCATCGACCGGGCCCCTCGCCGAGCTGTCGGAGCAGGTTTCCGACTACGCCACGGCGGACTATGCGGCCGACTCCTTCGCACCCTTCGCCTCGGCCCGGGAGGAGGCCGCGCGGCTGGTCGAACAGGACGCCGCGACCGCCGCGGAGCGAGCCCTGGCGCGGGCGGAGTTGCAGGCTGCCACGGACGACCTGGTGATGATCCGCGGCCTGAACACGCTGGTCGCCGACTACGAGACCCGCGTCCCCACCGACTACCCGGCCGACTCCTGGCGGCCCTTCGCCGAGGCGTTGACCACCGCGGCCGATGTCGCGGGCGATCCGTCGGCGACCGCGCCCGAGGTGGCGGCGGCCAAGACGGAGCTGCAGACGGCCGCCTCGGAACTGGAGCCACTCCAGGCGTCGTTCGAGACGATCACCAACGACACGTTCTGGAACGACACCGACGGCAACCCCATCTACTCCCAGGGCGGTGGGGTGTTCAGGTTCGGCGACACCTACTACTGGTACGGCGTGCACTACGCCGGCGCCGAGTCCTACCGGGAGGATCCGTCACGGAAGTACGACAACGAGGCGTCCTTCGTGTCGATCCCGGTGTACTCCTCGCAGGACCTGGTGAACTGGACGTTCGAGAACGACATCGCCACGACCGAGACCGGCCTGGGCGAGCTGGGCGGCAACCTCGGCGCCGCCGGCTGGGTGGGACGCCTCGGCGTCGCGTACAACGAGAACACCGGCAAGTACGTGCTTCCCGTGCAGATGTGGCACCCGACGCACGACCACGGCGTGCTGTTCCTCCAGGGCGACTCGCCCACCGACGACTTCGTCTACGGCAACTTCCAGACGCAGGTCCAGAACTCACCAACGACGGGTACGGGGGACCAGACCGTCTTCACCGACGACGACGGGCAGGACTACCTGATCTTCTCCAACCGAGAGGGACGCTCCCGAGCCTTCGTTTCCCGGCTCGCCGAGTCCGACTCGTTGAGTGCGGAGCCGGCGGTGGAGGTCGGCCGCCATGCCGACGGCCGTGAGGGCAACGCCATGTTCAAGCTCGACGGCACCTACTACATGGCCGCCTCGGACCTGCACGGCTGGAACACCTCGGTCAACTACGTCCTCGAGTCCACCTCCGGTGACGTCCAGGGTGACTACACGGACTGGTACACGATGTCGGGCACCGAGATGGACTACAGCCACGTGACCCAGACCGGGTTCTTCGTGACCGTCGAGGGCACCGAGGAGACCACGGTGCTCTACGCCGGCGACCGCTGGGCCGACTTCGCCTGGAACGGCATCGGCTACAACCAGTGGGTGCCGATCAACCAGAACGAGGCGGGCGAGCTCCAGTTCCACTCGATGAGCCAGTGGCAGTTCAACGCCGCCACCGGCCAATGGCGCGTCGGGCCGCAGAACAACTACCTCCTCAACCCCGACTTCCAGGCCGACCGGATCATCGTCTCCGAGGTGCGCGGGTGGACCAACACCGGCGGTTGGGTGACCAACGTCGAGGGCGGCGCCAACTCCAGCCGCTTCGCCCTCCAGATGGGCGACGGCGGCGGCGCCGAGCAGCGGATCGAGGAGATGCCCGCAGGCGTCTACACCCTGTCCCTGTCCGCCAGGGGAGAGGCCGGGGAGGTCGTGGTCACCGACGCCGACGGCAACGAAAGGACCCTTGACGTCTCCTCGTCGGGCGACTGGTCCGAACACGAGTTGACCGGCATCGAACTGCCCGGCGGGGACGTCACCGTCACCGTGCGGGCGGCGGGTTCGGGCGGCTTCACCGTCGACGCGCTCTCACTCGTCCAGCAGAGCGAGTAACCGACTGAGAGCCGCCGCCCGCCGCCTGATCCGACCGGCGGGCGTCGCCTCGGGGTGCCGGCCGCGGGCCGGCACCCCGAGGGCATGACGGACGACTGTCGGATCGAGGGCTTCAGCGTCACCGGGAGCTGGATACACCCCAAGGGTTGGAAGCCACGGGCGTGCCGCAGAACAACACAACCTGAACGCCGAGTCCTGGGGAATCTGGATCTCGGAAAGTGGATCTCGGAAAGCAACAACACCATCGATCTCTTCGACATGCTGGGAGTCGACGAGAGCGGCGCCGTCGTCGGCCGGGGCACTCTGCGCCACAACATCGCCTACACCGGCACCGAGACGGAGGACATGGACGGCACGGACTCCCAGAACAACTCATGGGACCCGGGCCCACCATTTCGGAGGCGGACTTCCAGAGCGTGTCGACGGAAGGCTGGGACGCGGGCCGCGCGGTGCCGTGGCGGGATCGTGCTGGCCCGTGAGCGGCGCGGGTTCAGCGCCAGCCGGGCACGGCGTCCGCATGGCGTCCCTCCAGGACCGTCAGCTCCTCCTCGCGGATGAGATCGAACCGGAGGGCGAGCGAGGCCAGGGCCTCCTTCTTGCCGTTGAGTCGTCGTCCGCACGAGCCCGGCGCTCCCGACGCGGGCTTCAGGCGCATCTTGACCGCCAGGTAGTCGATGTTCCACTGCACCGTGGTCGGATTCGCCTCCGGCCACACCGGGAGCAGCCGGTGCACGACCTCGGAGACCGTGGGGATCGGGGCGTGCGGCGCGCCTCGCAGCCGGGGCTCGGTGAGCGCCGCCAGCACCAGGAAGTACCGCGCGCTGCGGTCGAGCGGAAACGCCGGGAGCATGGGCTCGCCGTCGGCGGGCGACGCCGGCGGCTCGGCGTAGTCGTGGCGGGGCGCCCACACCTGGCAGCTGAGCAGTTCGCCGCCGGCTGGCACCACCAGCCGGGCGAACTCGAACGGCACCGGAGCGTCCAGCCGGCCCGGTGCCACCTTGATGTGCTCGCCGGCGCCCTCCGGATTCTCCACCACGTACGTGTTACAGCAGTTGAGGTTGCTCAGCGTCCAGAAGGCGCCCGTAGCCGTGATACGGCCGGCGGTGCGCGACACCCCGTCATGCGGGATGGCGAGGTACGGTCGGTCCGCACCGGACGGCCGGCCACCGCTGCCGAACTCCAGGGACTCCCCGGGCCGCAGTCGGATCTGCTCCTCGGGTCGGGTGCCGCCCTCGTACATCACGATGATGGTGTGCACGGTCCCGTCCCCCGTTCCCCGTCTCCCGCCTGACCGCCGCCCTGGCCGCGTGGGCGCCCATGCTGCCGCCCGACGGCATCCCCCCGGCATCTCGGCGCACTCGCCCGGGCCTCGGCGTGGCATCCCGGCGCCCTCCGCCGATGCACGACCGATGCCGGATCGATAGCGCCGTTCGTGAGCCTGGGTCCCACTCGGCGGCGCACCGCGGCCGAGTGGGACGGACCGCGAACGAAACGGGAGAAGACCATGGCACGCATCACGAAGCTGACCGGGACCCTCGTCGTGCTCGGCTGCGCCATCGCGCTGGCCTCGGGCGCCTGGGCTACGGGCGCCGAACCGCACGCCGACGCGACGACGGCGCGGTCCATCGGCGTCCTGGACCACGGCTGCGGTCCTCTGGGCGGGGGGATTTGCTGACGTTACGCCAGCTCTTCATGGGGCGATGGCGGACGGGGAACGCGCGGAGAGAATCAGGATTCCGACGAGCAACCAGGCCGCGGCGGGCGGACCGGAGTTCCGGATTCTCGGACCGATGGAGATCCGAATCGGCGGCGTGCGCCAGCATCTCCCGGGCCCCAGGCAGCTGCGGCTGCTCGCCATGCTCCTGCTCCACCCTCACCGCGTGGTGACCACCCAGGAGTTGGTCGACGCGCTGTGGGACGACGCCCCTCCCGACACCGCGCGTCGCCAGGTGCACAACGCGATCGCGACGCTCCGTCGGGAGTTCGGGCCGGCCCGTGCCCTCGTCGTCACCGACGGCCCTGGGTACCGCGTCGAGATCGCCGAGGAACAGATCGATGCCCACCGGTTCAACCGCGCCGTGGAGACGGCGCTGCGCCACCGCGAGGCCGCCCGCGAGCGGGCGGCCGTCGAGACCATGGCCGAGGCCCTGGCGCTGTGGCGGGGCCCGGCGCTGGCGGGCCTGACGGGAAAGGCGATCGAGGCGATGGCCTCGCGGCTCGACGAGCAGCTCCTGGCCGCACAGGAACTGTCGTTTGAGCTGCGTCTGGCGGTGGGTGAGGCGGCCGGCCTGGTGCCCGAGCTGACGGAGCTCGTCGCGCACCACCCGCTGCGGGAGGGACTCGCGGGCCACCTCATGCTCGCGCTGCACCGGTCGGGCAGGCAGCCGGACGCCCTCGAGGTCTACCAGCGCGCGCGCCGCAGGCTGGACGAGGAACTGGGCATCGAGCCGGGACCGGCGCTGCGCGCGCTGCACCTGCGGGTCCTGCGCAACGTCCCGGAACCGCCCCCGCGATCCGCCACCCCGCACGGCACGCTGGGCCTCGCGCAGGACCGGGCCGGTGATCTGGGCGGTGACCAGCCGGTCTCGGACCTTCCGCACACCGTTGAACCCGCCCAGCTTTCGCACCTCGCCCGGCGAGCCCCTCGGCACCCGCGCGCCCTGCCGCGCGATCTCGCCGACTTCATGGGGCGAACCAGCGAGCTGAGCCGGCTGCTGGCCGTGGCCGGCGAGTCCGGCCGGAC
Source organism: Streptomyces sp. B6B3 (assembly GCF_039871525.1). Lineage (NCBI taxonomy): Bacteria > Bacillati > Actinomycetota > Actinomycetes > Kitasatosporales > Streptomycetaceae > Streptomyces > Streptomyces sp. B6B3. Next base: position 79,570 of record NZ_JBDPLU010000021.1, read on the forward strand.
GGCGCTGCTCATCACCGCCCTCGACGGCATGGCCGGCATCGGCAAGACCACGCTGGCGGTGCGCGTCGCCCACCTGATCGCCAACCAGTACCCGGACGGGCAGCTGTTCGTCGACCTCCACGGCCACACGCCCGGCCGAAGTCCGTTGAGCACGGCCGCCGCGCTCCAACTGCTGCTGCTCGGTCTCGGCGTGCCGCCCGAGGAGATCCCCTCGGATCCCGAGGAGCGGGCGGACCGGTGGCGTTCCGAGACGGCGACCCGCCGGATGCTGCTCCTGCTCGACAACGCGTCGGATGCCGCCCAGGTCCGCGCCCTGGTGCCCGGCTCCCCGGGCTCCGGCGTCGTGATCACCAGCCGGCGGCGGCTGGTCTCCCTCGATGGCGTGACCTCGTTGTCGCTCGACCTGATGGCGCGTGCCGACGCCGTGGACCTGTTCCGCCGGGTGGCCGGCGTCCGGCGCACGGAGCCGGAGGCGGAGTACGTCGACGAGGTCGTCGAGCTGTGCGGCCTGCTGCCGCTCGCCGTCCGCATCGCCGCCTCGCGCCTCCACCATCGACCCGCCTGGACCGTGGCCTACCTGGCGCAGCGGCTACGGGACGAACAGCGCCGGCTCTCCGAGCTGTCGGCCGGAGACCGCAGCGTCCGGACCGCGTTCAGTGTCTCCTACGGGCATCTTCCGGCCGAGCAGCAGCGCCTGTTCCGGCTGCTCGCCCTGCACGCGGGGACCGACTTCGACGCCCACGACACGGCGGCGCTGCTGGCCGCCCCGGTGCATCAGGCCGAGCGGCTGCTGGAGGCGTTGCTCGACGGACATCTGCTCGCGCAGCGCGTTCCCGGCCGCTACCACTTCCACGACCTGGTGCTGCATCACGCCCGGGACACGGTGTGCCGCGAGGAGCCGGCGACGAAGCGGGAGGCGGCGGTTCGTCGGCTCTCCCAGCACTACCTGGACCTCGGCTACGCCGTGGAGCAGTTGGTGGATCCCGGCCGGCAGCTGATCGCGCCCGGCCCCCGCCACCGCTCGGAGCTGCCGCCGCTGCGCACCATGGCCGACGCGAAGGCCGTGGTGGCCGCCACGCATCACAACTTCCTCCCCGTGATCGAGTCCGCTCATGCCCACGGGTTGCTCCAGCTCACCTGGCAACTCGCGGCCGTCCTCAGCTCCTGCCTGTTGCGGCAGGGGGACGTCGACCAGGCGCTCGCCGGCTACGAGCTGGGGCTCGGCGCGGCGCGGGCCGCGGACTCCGCGGAGGGCGAGGCCACCATCCACCGCAGCCTCGGCTTCGGGTACATCGGCGCCGGGCGTTTCGCGGACGCCCTGCGGACGCTGCGGGACGGGCTGGCGCTCGAGCGCGAACGCGGCACGGATCTGGGTGCCGGGCGCATCCTGAACAATCTCGCCATCGTCCACATCCGGCTGGGGCAGCCCTCCGATGCCCTCGCCATCCTGCTCCAGGCCAGGGACCTGATCTGGCACGCCGGCTCGGCGCGCGACCAGGCGATCCTGCTGGGGAACCTGGGCGTCGCGTACACCTACCTCGGTGAGTACGACCAGGCGGTCGCCACGTACCTCGAGATGCTGGGACTCGCCCAGCGGATGCGGAACCGTCATGCGGAGCTCCTGGCCCTGACGAACCTCGGATGGGCGTGCACCGAGCAGGGAGAGCTGCGATCCGCGCTGCGGCACCTGCGTCAGGGCCTGGAGCTCAACCGGGACGTCGGCAGCAAGGAGCTCGAAGCGCGCGGGCGTGCCTACCTCGCCGACTGCCTGCGACGCGACGGCGACACCGCCCAGGCACTCGTCGAATGCCGTGCCGCGCTCGCCCTGGCGCGGGAGATGGCCAGCGCCGACATCGAGGCGCTCGCCCTCAACGTGTTGGGGAACATCCATGCCGCCGGGAACGACCCGGCGGCGGCCGAGACGTGCTTCCGGCGCGTGCTGGAGATCACCGAACGGAACGGGCTGGCGTTCCGCGCGACGCGGGCGCGGCAAGGGCTCGACCGGATAAGGGCCTCCAGCGGCCTGTGACCCTCGCACCCCCTATGACCTACGAGGTAGTCAGTCGGCTGTCGGTGTAGCAGGGTGCGTCACGCGTTCCACCGACGGCGAAGGGAGGGACCGCCGTGGGCACGTAGGTGGTCGACGATGCCGCGCAGATCACCGTGATCTCCCTGCCCCGGGCGCCGATGACCACGCCCTCACCCGCGCCGGCCCCGCACGGCGACACCGCACGGAGTGTCCCCGTGAATCGGGTCATGCGAAAGGAGACTGCGCTGTGCTCAGCGTCATCATCGCAACGTACAACAAGAGAGACGCCCTCGAATGGACGCTCCGCCGGCTCGCTCGGCAACGCGGTGACGTGGACTACGACGTGGTCGTGGCCGTCGACGGCAGCACAGACGGAACCCTGGAACTCCTCGACCGGGCGGCTGGCTGGGACGCGACCTGGGCGGCTCTGCGGGTCGCTCACCTCGCGACGAACGCCGGACGATCGGCGGCGCGGAACGAGGCCCTCCGCCTGGCACGCGGGGAGTACGTCGTCTCACTTGACGACGACGTCGTGCCCTCCGAGTCGTTGCTCGCCGAACACGATCGCGTTGCTCGGAGCGCGAACGCGCCGCTCGTGACCATAGGGCGCGTCCGGCATGTCGCCACCTCCCCGATCCGGGAACACACCGGGGACGGCGAACCGTCGGACCGCCTGCGGGACGCGCCGAGGGAGGTCCTGTCGGCTCTGAACAGGAGAATGGGGGAGCTCGGTTACCCGGACGGCGTGCCGCGGGACTTCTTCCTCGACCAGCCCGGCGACAGGGGATTCAACGAGCTGTCGTGGTCCCCGGATGTCCACGGGCGATGGCTCTCGCTCATCTCCAGGGGCGCGGTGCGGCATCCCTGGGTGTCGTTCGCCACCGGACACGCGGGCTTCAGCTCCTCGCTGGTCGACTCCCAGGGAGGCTTCGACGAGGGATTCGTCGGCTGGGGAGAGGAGGACAACGAGATCGGCTACCGATTCTTCCGGGCCGGCGCCGAGTACCGGATCATCGATGTTCCGGCGTTCGGCCTGTCGCACCACCACGACCTCGAACAGGAATGGTCGGACTGGGTGCGAAACTACGAGTTCTTCGTCGAGAAGTACCGCAGGCCGTACGAGCTTCTTCTCCGTTGGCGTCTTATCCTGCGGCAGTTCACGGGGCCACTGTACGAGAGGGCTATCCGGCGGTGCACCGGGGCGGACCTGCGCCGGGAAGAGGCCTACTACGAACGGTTTCTGGCCCTAGTGCGCGGCAATCCGGGACTGATAGTCGACTGGTTCCGCACCGGTGAGCTGCCGGACGAACTCGCGTGGCGAGGCTGATCGCGACCGCGACCGAGCGGAATTGTGGGGCACCGGGTGCCTGTGCCGATAAGAACTCGCGAAAGGTCATGTCGTGGCTGAGAGGACAGCAGGAAACCGGAAGACGTCGACAGACCTCCCCGTCAGGCTCGACGTCCGGAGGCAGGGCGGCGATTCCCGGGCGGCGCGGTCGGATTCTTCTGTCGTGAGCGTGGAGATCAGTTCACTCCAGCCAGCGGACTCGCCTCGTCTGGAGGGAGAGAACCCGCAGCATGTCGAGCTGCTGGCACGCGTCGAGAGCAGGCTGCCGCCCATCCTCGTCGACCGCGTGACCATGCGCGTCATCGACGGGATGCATCGCCTCAGGGCCGCGCAGCTGCGGGGCGACACGTTCATCGAGGCCCGGTTCTACGAGGGGGTCGCCGCGGACGAGTTCGTGGAGGCCGTCAGGCAGAACACGCGCCACGGACTGCCACTCAGCCAGCAGGACCGTTCGGCGGCGGCCGTGAGGATCATGCGGAGCCACCCCTCCTGGTCGGACAGGAGGATAGCGTCCGTGGCCGGCCTGGCCCCCGCTACCGTGGGGACGCTTCGACGTTCAAGTGATCAGATCGGCCACTTGAACACCCGGCGGGTCGGTCGAGACGGCCGATCCCGCCCGGTTGACGCGGCCGCGGGGCGGGAGCGCGCGGAGAGGTTCCTGGCCGACCATCCGGAGGCCTCCGTCCGGGAGGTCGCCGCGGCCGCCGGAATCGCTCCGGCCACCGCCATGGACGTGCGCGAGCGGCTGCGGCAGGGGCTGGATCCCGTTCCGGACTCGCAGCGCAGGAGGAACGTTCCGGTGGGGATCACGCGGCACCGGACCGGCGGGAACATGCCCCAGCGTCCGACGTCCGGATGGCAGCACACCAAGTCCATGGTCCTCAGGCTGCGCCGTGATCCGGCGCTGCGACTCACCGAGCAGGGCCGGGCCCTGCTGCGCCTGCTGAGCGTCCAGGCCGACGAACAGCAGTGGGCCCTCCTGGCGGAGATCGTGCCCGCCCACCGGAGCGAGCTGGTCGCCAGGGTGGCACGGCAGTGCGCCGCCGGCTGGCTGAGCCTGGCGGACGCGTTGGAGGCGCGGAGGTCCGAGGGACCGAGGGCGGGTTGAGACCGGGAGCCGAAGCGCCCGCGACGTGGAGCGGACGGGTGCGTTCGTGGCCGATCGATGTTCCGCCCCGCGTCGCGCCGCCTGTGTCCGCTGTCCGCTCAGTGAAGGGAAGGGGAACGCCATGCTCGCTCGCACGCCGCTGCGCGTCGGCTCCTCGATGGTGTGGGCGAATCCCGAGTCGGGGACCGTGCGCTTCGGGTCCCCGCGAAGGAATCGAACGGTGCTCGCCGGGCTCTGTGCCACCAGCTACCTCGTCGGCAAGGAAACCGAAGTCCTCGTCGCCACCGCCGGTTCCGACCGGACGTTGCGGTTCTCGCTCGACAGGGGCGAGCCCACCCCGCTGGATCCCCTTCCCAAACCCGGTTGGTGCGCCGCGGTGGAGTCCACGCTCGGCGATCCTCTCCAGCCCGTGCCCGGCTGGCTCGAGATCGGCGTCCTCCGGCGACGTGACCCCTGGTACTGCAGCATCCCCCAGGGGACGTTGCCGCGCCTGCAGAGCATGCTGATCCGACGCGGCCTGCACATGACGTACATCACCCGCATCGGCGTGGACGGCCGATGACGAGGCGGCCGACGCGGACGAGGCACGAGAGGGCCGGGGCGGTGCCCGAGCCGACGCCGGAGATCCGCTGGCCCGGCGCGGTCGTCGCCGGAGGCGGCGTCACCGCGCTGCTCACGGCCCTCGAACTGGAGAGGCGTCAGATATCCACGCTGGTCGTCGAGCAGGAGAGTCTGTGCTCGGGACAGACCGGGAAATGCCACGGATGGCTCCACCGAGGCGCGGTGTTCCCGGACGCGGAGGCCGAGGACGTCGACCAGCTCGACAGGGGCGCCCGGCGCTGGGATCGCATCGTGCGACGAGCACCGGGCCATCACACCCTGGTGGGCTGTCGCGTCGGCGGGGTGCACGAGCGCACGCACGACGTGATCACCGGAACCTGGGACCGTCTCGGCCTGGAGTACCGCGGATCCGACGACGTCGTCGCGGGACCCTTCAGGTGGCTCCTGTCGGGACCGGAATCGGCGATCAGGCCGCTGGACGTCCTCCGGGACACGCTCGCGCCCTCCAGCGTGACCCTGCGCAGCGGCCGGGCGGTGAGCCTTGTGCCCGACCGTCCGGGCACCAGAGCGGCCTCCCTCGTGGTGCGGGCCGGGCAGCGAACGCTTCGGATTCGCGCCGACAGCTTCGTCCTCGCCAACGGCGAGGGCCTCACCGCGGCGCTCCCCGACGCGCGGATCTCCTCCCGCGTCACGAGACGCCTCTCGTTCATGCTGGTGGTGCGGTCGAACGCCGTCGGCGCCACAGGTCTGGCCGTCCCGGAGCAGGAGGCCCTCGGCCTCTTCGCCGTGCCGCGGACCCGCGATCAGGAGCGAGGCCGGTACCTGCTGATATCGAACTTCATCAGTTACGCGCCGAGCGCGGACGCCACGCTCTCGCGCTCCCACTGGCTGGCGGGGATCCGCTGTGTCATCAGGCGCTTCCTGCCCGACGTCTGGCACGACGACGACGCCCTGTGGGGGATCTATCCGGCGGTGAAGGTGGAGCCGCGGAGGGACCTCGCACTCGGCGTGTCCAACATGGCCGTGCTGCCCACCTCGTTCGACAACGTCCTGGTCGGGCTTCCGGGGAAACTCGTCCTCGCGCCGCTCCTCGCCGAGCGACTGGCGGACGCCGTCCTTCCACATGCCCGGTCGTGCGACGGCCGGAGCGCGCCGGCACCGTGCTCCGACGGCGCTCTCTCCCTGCTTCCCGCCGCACGGTGGGGACCCGAGGAATGGGAGGTGACTCCGCTCCTGCGGCGGGACACCCTCTTCCAGGGAGACGACGCCCCATGAGAATCGCTCTCGTCGCGGACGGCGCCGTTCCGGCGGAGGGAGACTGCTCCCGAGATCCGCACGTCGTTGCCGACGGACTGCGCGATCTTGGGCATGAGGTGACCCTCTACGTCCTCGCGGACACCGGGTCGTCCGCCTCCGACGGGGAACACACGGGCGGGCGGTCGTCACCGGGATCCGAGCCCGAGGAGAGGATGTCGCCGCATCCGGCGGCGACGTGGTGGAGCCTGACGGGCCTCGCCCCGAAGCCGGAGGCGGTGCTGTCGATGGGTATGGCCGCGCCCGTCCCCTCGGCGATCCTCGCCGACTCCCTCGGGGTTCCGCTCGTTCTCTGCCTCCCCGCGAACCTGTTCGGCCCCGCCCCGCCCGCGCCCGGCTACCGCCGACTCGTCTGCCGGCACCTGCCCGCTCACTGCCTCCTGGTGGAGTCCGACCGCCACGCCCGAGCCGCCGTTCGGCACGGCGCCGATCGGCACAGGGTCTTCGTGGTGCCGCCCGGTATCCGGCTGGAGACGAGCGTCGGGCCCGCGGAACGCGGCCGCCGCACGACGACGTCGCCGGCACGGGACCGCCTCCGCGTCTTCTTCGACGCGTCCGCCACGCCGCTCGACGATCAACGTTTCGTGGCTTCCCTGCTCGACCGCGTCCGGGCCGAGCGCCGGCGGCGGGTCCACACGGTGGTGTTCGCTCCTGGCGACCGTCCGGGCGAGACCGGAGATCTCTGGAGCGGCGGCGACATCACGCTGGTGCGTGACCGCGGGGAACTCCCCGCCCGCTACGCCGACAGCGACGTCGTCGTGGTGCCGAGCGCGACCGTCGACGAGACGCTTCCGGCACTGCGCGCCCTGGCGGCGGGCCGGCCGCTCCTCGCCGCCGACTGCCCGCAGAACCGGGACGTGGTCAGGAGCGTCCGGCACGGGGTCCTGGCGCAGCCGGGAAGACCGGACGAGTGGCTGGACAAGCTGGACTACCTCCTCGCCGAGGCGCCCGTCCGCGTGCACCTGGGCAGGGGCGCGCGGGCCCACGTGGAGAGCAGTTTCGCGCTGCCCCAGGCGCTCTCGCAGACCGAGGAACGCCTGAGATCGGTCACCGCCGCGTGGTGTTACGCGCCGACCAGCGACCCGTGGACACAAGGAGAGGAAACATGAGCGACGAGCAGAACGGCACCGCCTGGGCCGATGGCAGCCTCCGCGAGTGGCGCTCGCTCTCGGTACCCCTCATGTCGGACGCCGTGGTCCGGGCGGCCGCCGTGTTCGACGGCATGCGGGCGGACCTGACCGGTGACGGCCGGGTCCGGCTGCTGAGCGGACGGGCGCACGCGCGACGTCTCCTCCGACACGCGCGCTCCCTCCGGATCGCGGTGGCCTACGACGAGGAGGAGATTCTCCGCGCCGCGTCGGTCGTCGCCCGCGCGGAGTTCGACGCCACCGGGAGGACTCTCGCCTACGTCCGGCCCATGGCGCTCGGCGCGCGCCTCACGGACGAGGCCGGGCCGTGCAGCCTGACGATCGCCGCGTTCGCGCAGGAGACCGCCGACCACGACGCGACGGTGCGCGTGCAGGTCTCCGCCCTCCGGCGGCCAGGGCCGGACTCCCTGCCGCCGCAGGTGAAGTCGGTGGCCAACTACCAGCTCTCCCGTCTCGCGCGCCTGGGCGCACGGGCCGCGGGTTTCGACGACGCCCTCTTCCTCAACCCGGAGGGGCGCCTGGCGGAGGCCGCGGGCGCCGCCGTGCTCGTCGAGCGAGACGGCCGGGTGTTCACCCCGCCATCCTGGGAGGGCTGTCTGCCGTCCATCACCGTCGACGTCATGGAGCGCATCGCGGCCGAGGTCGGAATACCGTTCAGCAGAGCGCCGATCCCGCTGCCGGACGTCACCGCGGCGGACGGCGTCGCGTTGGCGGGCACGCTCGCCGACCTCGTGGACGTCTCCTGCCTGGACGACGCGGATATTCCGCCGGGCCCGACAATCGCCACACTTCGACGGCACTTCCGGTCCGCACTCTCGGGCAGTGAGCTGTCCCCGCTCCTCGAATTCTCGGAATTCTCGTCACGTTGATCCGACGCGCCACCGGTTCCCGCTTCTTCCCCGGACACACCCCACGCCTCCCAAGGCGATGGATGACGACCGCCATAGCGGTTTTCCAGTGGTCCGGCAAGAGCATGAGAATGCGTGTTCAGGTGTGATCGGCATTAGTTGACAGCCCGCCAGACCGTGGTGTCTTATGCGATTCCAAGAGGCGACGCGAGCGCAACTTTCTGCCGACGAACAAACCTCCGTCTCTTGCCCCTCTGCGAAACCGTCTCCCAATCGATTCCGGCGCATCCGCGCAGCCCGGAAAGAGCGATAGAGGAAGAGCACATGGCAAGCATCGTGAACGCAGTGCTGGAAGCGGACAGGGCCGAACGTCCGGCCATCGTCAGGGACGGCAGCGTGACGACGTACGGGGAACTCGCTGATCTCACGGGTCGGCTCACACAGGGACTTCGGCCCAGGGTCCGGGAGGCCGGCGACGTGTGCCTCGTCGTCTCCCACCCCGACCTCGAGGAGTCGCTGGCGCTGACCCTGGCGGGATGGTCGCTCGGGCTGCGCGTCGCGGTTCTCCCGCCCTATCTGAAGGCTCGGGAACGCGAATCCGTCCTCGCTGCGTGCGAACCCGTGATGGAGGTCTCGGACACGACGATCGACGCGCCGGGATCGCTGTCGTTCGCCACGCTGCTCCGGGCCTCGCGGGGCCCCGTCGCGACCTCGGAGGACAGCGCCTGGCACGAGACGTTCACCAGCGGCACGACGGGTCGCTCCAAGTGCGTGGACCGGCGGGTCAGCCGGCTCAGCCACGACATCGACCAGCTGGTCGCCGCCACCGGAATCACGGCGGATGACCGTGTCACGGCCATGACCACGGCGCTCTCCACGACGTCCGTTCTCCCCGCCCTCTACGCCGGGGCCACCGTGGTGACGATCCCGCTGCAGTCGCCCCGCCAGTTCTGGCAGGCGATAGGCGAGCAGCGGATCACCGTGGTCTCCGGGACGCCCTACGCCTACGAGCTCGCCATTCGGAAGCGGCCCCGTCCGAGCGACGTCAGCACCGTCCGTCTCGCGCTGACCACCTCCGCACGGCTGCGGCCCACGACCATTCGTCAGCTCATGGCGGACGCCGGGATCATTCCTCGGAACATCATGTGCTCCAGCGAGTCCGGGCACATCGCGTACAACCAGTCGGAGGATCCCGAGGTCATCTCCAGTTCCGTCGGCAGGCCGCTCCCCGGGGTGCAGGTCGAGATCCGCGGGGAGGACGGCGCGGTGCTGCCGGACACGCGGGAGGGCCGCGTCTGCGTCAGGAGTCCGTTCACCGCGACCAGGTACCGGAAGAACCCGCGGGAGACCGCCTCGGTGTTCCAGGGCGACTGGGTGGTCAGCACCGACATCGGCTATCGCGACAAGCAGGGGTTCATCCATCTGACGGGCCGGAACGACCACAAGATTCACTTCGGTGCCGCGAAGCTCGACCCGCAGGAGATCGAGGACGCCCTGCTCCGCCATCCGGCGGTCACCGACGCGATGGTGGTGGGCGAGGACCACCCGCGGCTCGGACAGACACCCACGGCGCGCGTCGTGGCCTCGCCGGGCACGGCGGCCGAGGAACTGCTGGGGCACTGCCGGGAGCAGCTCAGCGCGACGAAGGTTCCGCAGCGGATCGAGTTCGTCGTGGAAATACCAAAGGACTTCAAGGGCCAGCCGGTACGGCCGAGGTACGTCCGGTTCGATCAGTAACCATCCCCGCAAACCAAAGCCTCACAGACGGCTCGAGTACGCAGCGACAGGAATCCGTGGTCGGTTGCGTCCTCAAGGACATGGAGAGCGAACACTCATGCCAGATCGGCCTATCGAGGAGCACCGCATCCGGGAGCGCGTCCTCACCGTCGTGGACCAGGTACTCGGCTTTCGTCCGGACGCGGAGAAGAACGACCTGAACGACCTCGATTCCCTTCAGGTCCTGGAACTGCTCGTCCTGCTCGAGGAGGAGTTCGACATCGATTCCGACGAGATCATCGACACCCAACTCGACTGGTGGACCTCGTTGGACGGCCTGGTCGCCTCGATCGCGTCGCTCAGCAGGGGGAAACAGGTCGAGGAGCAGCAGCCCGGTTAGGACACGCCCGATGACTCTCCCAGCGGAAACCCTCCTGGAACTCGTCCGTGCCAGCCGCGGCTTCGTCGTGATGGGCGGTCAGCAGTATCGCGCCACCGACCTCGTCTCGGCGGCCCGCGCGGCGGCCGCCGGACTCCGGGCGCGAGGCGTCGGCCACGACGACGGCGTCGTGATGGTCGACGACGGCGACGGCGCGGACCTCCTGGCGTGTGTCCTGGGCGCCTGGTGGGTCGGCGCTCGCCCGGCCGTCGTGGGCGGGGCGACGGCGCCCGAGGAGCTGACGTCGATCCGGAACCAGACCGGTGCGGCGCTCTCCCTCCGGTGCCTGCCCACGATCCACCACGACGGACCCACGTACGCCGATCTCCTGGCCAGTGATGCCGTGACGGCCCCGGAGGCGACCTGCGCCCCCGGGGACGTCGCCCTCGACCTCGTCTCCTCCGGAACCACCGGCACCCCCAAGTGCGTGAGCTTCGCCCACACTGGGCTGTCCCACAACGTCAGCGCCTACGCACGCCGGTTGGGGCTGACGCGGCACGACGTGTTGTACTCGCCGCTTCCGCTGTCGGTCGCCGGCGTGCTGGGCATGGTCGTGCTGCCGGGACTCCTGGCGGACGCCATCGTTCACGTCGGGCGGCTCAGCGGATCGCGGATCGCGAACGCGCACCGGCAGGTGAGGCTGGCGCGGCCCACGCTCGTCTACGGCGTGCCGTACACGTACGAGGTCCTCTCCAGGAAGGCCGGAGCCGGCGGGTACGACGATCTCAGGTGGGCGATCTGCAGCTCCGCACCCCTGCCCGCGCCCACCTTCGACCGCATCCGACGGCACCTCGGCGTTCCTCCGCGCAACTCCTACTGCCTCGCCGAGGCGGGGACCGTCACCCTCAACACCGCCACCTCCGACCGGACGCTGCGCGAGACCGTCGGCGAGCCCCTGGACGGCGTGACGATCCGGGTCGAACCCGTGAGTCCCGGTGACGCTGCGGGCCGGATCGTCGTGGGGGGCGTCAACCACGGACTCGGGTACCGGAGGGCCGGCAGGCTCGAGCCCTTCCCGGGGGGAGAGGTGCGCACGAGCGACCTCGGATCGCTCAGGGAGGGGACACTCACCCTCAGTGGGCGTGCCGACCAGGTCATCCAGGTCGCCGGGCAGAACATCGACCTCTCCCACGTACATCGGCTGGTGAGCGGATGTCCCGGGCTCGGCGACTTCGCACTGACCGTCGGCCACCATCCCCGCCTCGGCCCGGTGCCGATCCTGCTGGCCGAATCCGGCTCGCTGACGGCCTCGCCCCGGGAGGTCATCGACTTCTGCCGCTCCGTGCTCCGGGACGTCGAGGTGCCGCGGGAGGTCCGCGTCGTGGACGTGATTCCGAGAACGGACACCGGAAAGGTCCGGCTGACCGACGCCGGGCAGAGGTGAGCGTCGCTCTTCCGACAGGAACGCGGTGACGACCGACATGTGAGGACTGAGAATTGACACTTCACGCATCCCCTTCCGTCGCCCTTCGTCCGTGGGACCTGGGGCCGCGGTTCGACACCGGGCCCGAGATCCCCTTTCCGGCCGACGGGTGGACCTGGCGCACGCTGCCCCCCGATCACCCCGCCATGCGGGACAGCCCCAGGACGCTGCGGAGAAACGATCCGGGTGACGCCATCCGCACCATCGCGGAGAGATACGGCGAACCGGAGTCCTACTGCGTGCTCGGGGGCAACGTCGCCTCCGTCAGCACCTGGCGGGGCATCTCGTTCGAGGACCAGTACGCCGCGGTGACACGCGGCGCCGGCGTGTTCCCCTGCGGCGGGATGTACTACCTCTCCGTGACCGGGCCCCACGCCTCGGACGTCCTCAACCTGCTCACGCCGCGCCGGGTCGACCTGCTGGAGGTGGGCCAGGCCGCCTTCGTGGTCTTCACGACCCCGGAGGGGACGGTGGACACCGAGGGCGTCGTGCTGCGGGTGGGCGATGACGGCTTCCACGTGTCGATCGGAGGAGAGGCCCGACCACCGACGTGGCTCCATGACGCCATCGACCACCACCCCGGCACCCGGGTCGAGGAGGTCGACATCAGCTCCTTCAACATCAAGGGATCCGCGAGGCTGCCGGCGATGGCGGCGCTCCTCGCCGAGGAGTTCGCCACGCCCCTGGCCCGTCTGGGTCGCTTTCGTGGTCTGCGGGCACGCACGCGGTGGGGTGCGCGGGTGTGGGTCGTCCGCACCCTCATCGGCGTCGAGATGTGGGCCGCCCCCGAAGACATCCACCTGGCATGGCGAGCGATGGTGGCGGCCCCGGAGACGTACGCGCCGTGCGGCTGGGACGTGCTGGCCACCTACCGGCTGGAGTGCCAGGAGTTCTCCTTCTTCCTGTGCCCCCTGGACATCCATCGCGGCACCCACCTCTTCGACGTGGGCCTGGGGCACGTCGTGTCGGCTCGCAAGCACCCGCCCTACATGGGCTTCGAGGCCCTCCAGAAGCCGGCCCAGGCCGGCGGCCGGATGCGGATCGCGGGGCTGCGCCCCACGAGCCCCGACGCGCCCTGCCGCACCGTCGGGGAACGCCTCTTCGGCGGCGCGTCCGACGGCCTGACCGGGTACGTGACGTCGGCCGGCTACTCGCCGAGGGACCGGCGCGCCCTCTGCTTCGCGCACCTGCCCGTGGACGTACCCCCGGACGGGACCGTGAGGTTCGAGGACGGGACGACGTGGAGCGTCGTTCCGCTGCCGATCCCCCCGGTGCGGAAGGGAGACGAGGCGCCGTGACAGCGCTGCCCTCGGCCGGTTCCGCACGCCCCGCCGACATCCGCCGACATCCGCCGACACAGCAAGGGGTCGAGTACATGAGTGACGCGGCGACGAACTTCGTCCTGATGCTCACCGAGCGGGACGTGACCATCCCGGACGCGCTGGAGGTGTACACCAGGCTGGCGGAGCGGGACCTCCACGACCTCCACCACATCGCCGTCAAGGACGTCGGGGCGGACCCCGGCCTGCTCGGGGACGTGACGGACGCGGCCCACGCCGACGGCAGGTCCGTCCTCCTGGAGGTCGCCGACATGAGCGCGCGGGGACAGGAGGCGGGGGTGCAACTCGCGATCGACCTCGGCGTGGAGAAGGTCGTGGCGACCTGGCGGGAGGACTTCCTCGACGCCCTGAAGTCCGACGACGCCCCGCAGTACTGGCCCTTCCTCGGCGCCCTCTCCGGCAGCCCGCTGAGGCTTGGGAGCTCCGCCGAGGAGTTGTACGCGCTGGCCGACGAACTCGGCCGCGAGAGCGGCGTCGGCGGCGTCGTGTTGATGCCGTACCGCCAGGAGGCGCACGAACCGTCTCAGCTCCTGGCCGCCGTCACGGCCGCCGCGACGGCGCCGGTGCTGGTCGCCGGGGGCGTGTCGGAGACGGCCCAGATCGAACGGATAGCAAGGGCCGGGGCATGGGGTTTCACCATGGGAAGCGCACTGCTCGGCGACCGGCAGCACGATCCCGCGTCCGTCGGACGGCGGATCTCGGACGTGCTGAGGGCCTGTCGGACGGCGTCGCGCCCGGTTCTCGGTCGAACGAGTGGGAAGTGAGGTGCCACGGTGACGTTCCTCTGCTCTGACTGCCGCGGTGTCGTGCGTGATACGGAAGGCCCGACGGAATGGACCTGTCCCCGTTGTGACGGGTCTCTCCAGCCGACGTTCGACACGTACGAGAAATGGGACGATGCGGTACTCGACGTACCGGGTGTGGGGAGGTACGGAAGCCTCCTGCCGGTGGCTGACCCGGGGCCCCTGGCCAGTTCGGACGCGGCGCTCCGACCCGTGGAAGCGCCCCGCCTGGCGGAGGTGCTGGGCGTGACGTCGGTGAGCCTGTTGCCGCAGACGCGGAACGAAACGGGAACCTTCAAGGACAACGAGGCCGTGCTGGTGGCGGCGAAGTGCAGGGAATGGGGACTCCGGTCCGTCGCCATGCACAGCTCCGGGAACACCGCGCGAGCCTACCAACACTACTTGGAGCGCGCCGGAATCGCCTGCACCGGATTCGTTCCCAAGGCGTCGGCGCACAAGTGCCCCACGATGTCACTGGGGCGTTCCGCCATCGTGGCCGTATCCGGGAACATGGTGTCCGCGGCGAACGCGGCGATCGCGCACAGCGAGGCGCATGACGCCGTCCGGCTGACCCCGAGCCAGTGGAAGATCGAGGGGAAGGTCCCGTTGGGCCTGGCCATCGCCGAGCACTGCCGGGACACGACGCTGATCGCGGTGACCATCGCGAGCGGATACGGACCGCTGGGCATGGAACGCGGAATACGGAGAGCCCGTTCGGTCGGTCTGCCCTCGGTGAGTACCCATTCCTACCGGCTTTTCCAGGCGGACGACGCCGGGGTCATGGGAGCGGCGATCCGCGAGGGCCGGGACGAGATCGACCCGAACGACATGGTGCCGCCGGAGCGCGCCTTCGAGCCCACGCTCCAGTCGACCAATCCGAACCGGACCCTGCCGCTGATGAGGAGGTTCCTGGCGCGGACCGGCTCGCGGATCGACGCCGTGACGCCGGATCGCGTGGAGCGGAGTGCCGCGACGTTCACCGACGGCTGCGCGGAAGCGGGCGTGCCGCTCGACTACGCGCTGGAGAAGTCCGCCCATATCTGCTGGGCCGGCCTCGTGGAGGCGGCCCGCGAGGGTCTGCTGAGTCCCCACGAGCGCCTCACCATCGTGGTGAGTGGTTCCGCTCCGCAGGATCGGCAGTCGTAGCTCCCGGCGCGGGACCTTCGGGTGCCGCGCGGATCGTTCCGCCGCCGCCCCGAGCACGCCGTGCTCGGGGCGGCGGCGGACCTCAGGGATCGGCGACCGCGAGGAGAGGGGACGATGATCCGGACGGACGTCGCCGTCATCGGGTTGGGCGTGCACGGCAGCGCCGTCAGCCGCGAGCTCGCCGCGCGGAAGTGGCGGGTTCTCGGGGTGGAGCAGTCCCCGCGCGACCAGGTGTGGGGCGCGTCGGGCGGCCCCGTCCGGATGTTCCGCGAGAACGATCCGCACCGTGCCTCGCTCGGCCCGCTGGCGCGGGAGTCCGCCGAGCAGTGGCGGCTGCTGTCCCGGGAGAGCGGACGGCGGCTCGTTCGGTCCGTGCCCGCGGTCCTGCTCGCGACGGGCGCGGACCGGCGGCGTCCGAACATCCTCCGGGCCCGGGGGAGACGGCTTGAACGGGTCGCTCCCGACGACCCGCTGCTGAGAGGGCTCGCGCTGGCGGACGGCTGGGCGTGCGTCAGGGATCCCGACTGCGCGCTGTTGGACGCCTCCGCGAGCGTGCTCGCCCTCCGGGAGGGGGCTGGCCGGGCGGGAGCCCGACTGGTCTTCGGGCAGCGGGTGGAACTCGGTGGGGACCGGCCGGCGGAGCGTTCGACGGTGACCCTGCGCGTCGGCGACGAGGAGGTGGCCGCCGGCACGCTGCTGATCTGCGCCGGCGCCTGGACCGTGCGGCTGCCGGGGTGGGCGCGCCTCCCCGGGCTGCGCGTGGATCCCGCGCATCTGCAACTCGCGACGTTCCGCAACGGCCCGGGCCTCCCCGAACCCGGGGCCTTCTACCTGGTCTCCCACGGCGACGAGCGCTTCTGCGTCGTCCCGTTCGGCCCCGAAGGACGGCTCCAGTTCGGGCACTTCGCGGCTCCCGCCGGGGCGAGCCGGCTGAGCGCCGAGGAGCTGGTTCGCGTGACCAGGCGCAGGGACCTCGAGGCTCTGACGCGCTTCTATCCACGAGTGGGTGAGGCGCGGAACCACACGACCGTGCGGGCCGGCTACACGCAGACGCCGGACGGCGCCTTCGTGCTGCGGTGGGTCGCCCCTCGGGTCGCCACGCTGGTGGCGTGTTCCGGGGTGGGGTTCAAGTACGCTCCCGCGATCGCCCGCCGAGTCGTCGCGGCGGTGGCTGGAGACGACCCCCCGGGTGACGGGGTCCGCGTCGAACGGTGGCCCTGAGCCCGGGGCCCCGCGGCATGCGCCGGCATCGTCGGCGGGGCGGACTCAGCGGTTCTCGATGAGGTCCTCGATGACGTCCACGGCACCGGCGCGTCCCGGCAGGGCGCGGAGGAGGTCCCGCCCCCGAGCCGCGGCGGTGGCGAAGGCGGGATCGTCGACGATCCGCGTCAGGAGTCCGGAGAGGGTGCGCGGCCTGAGGTCCAGGACCGAGGCGTGGACGCCGCACCCGAGGGACTCGATGCGCTCCGCGTTGTATCGGCGCTCGTAGTTCTGGCCGGGGCACGCGACGGCGGGTACCCCGTGGAACAGCGCGGACAGCGCGGTGCCCTGGCCACCGTGGAACAGCAGGCCGCGACATTCCGGCAGGAGTTCGTCGAGCGGGAGGTAGTCGAAGAGAGTCAGACGCTCGTTGACCCGCTCCGTCCGCCCGTTGGCGTTCGTCACGCACCAGATCTCGACGTCGGCGAGCTCGGCGGTGCGGGCCAGCGAACGGATCATGGTGTCGGAGTTCCATCCGACGGTGCTGAGATAGGCCACCACCAGCCGCTCCGGACGGGGTGGCAGGCCGTCCAGGCCCCGTCGGTTCGTGCCGTCGAGGTACCCCACGTACGCCAGGCCGGGGACGTCGGCCAGTTCGGGCTCGAACTCCGCGAAGCTCGATGCGAGTTTCCTGTCCGCGGACCAGAACAGCAGCTCAGGGAAGGTGTCGACGGCCCGCCCGAGATACCGTCGAGTCGCCCGTCGGGCGAGGTCGTCCAGGGGGTGGCCGGGCGTCCGCTTCTGCGAGCGGGGATCCGTTCCGATCGAGGCCATGCCGACCAGCGGAACGCCGAGGCGCCGCGCGGACATGGTGGCGGTCGGCCGCATGTCGGCGACGACGGCGGCCGGTCGGAAGTCCTCGATGACCTCACGTTCGCGTTCCATGAGGTGAGCCCAGTAGTCGGCGTCGTCCAGGCGGAGCGAGGCGAAGACGTCGTAGATGTCGTCGACCGGAGCCGCCGTGTTCCTGCTGGGAACTCCCTCGAATTCGCGCACGGCGAAGCCGTTTTCCGCGAGCAACCCGGAGCTCGGCGGACACACGTGGAACAACACCTGGTGTCCCCGTTTCCTGGCCTCCTGGGCTATCGACAGCATGTAGACGGTGCAGCCCCAGGTTCCGGACGCGGAGGCGTAGGGCATGAAGAGCAGCTTCAATTCGGTCACCTCTCTGCAACCAAGTGCCGCGGAACGGCTCATGGTACGGGAGGCGCATGCGTTCGACGAGTGGTCAGTCGTCTTCCGCGGTATTCCGTGGCGGGATAGCGAACGAGGCCGGACCGCGTCCCGCAAACCTTGCCAGGAAACGGGAGCCCGGCGTACTTTGTGCGGGGTTTGCCGGGGGGCCACGCGAGGCGAGATGAGGGTGCGACGTTGCATGTTCCGAACCGCAGGAATGATGGTGTCCTCTCGGGACACGGCGGGAGAAGTCTCCGCACACTGTTCGGTATTGGAGACTTCTCCCGCAGGGGGGCGCTGACCGAAGTCGTCAGGCTCTCTGTACGGCGTCGGCCGGCGCTGACCGCTGCTGCCTGTATCGTGCTTCTCGTCGTCGGCCTGATTCCCGCTGCCGGCTACGTGATTGCCGGCCGCCTCATCGACTCGGTCAGCCGCGGGACGGGATACGTCCCCTGGGTGCTGGCCGCTGCGATCGCCGCCTTCCTGATCGCCTCAGTTCCGGCGGTTAAGGACGCGGTGGTGTCCACGCTTGCCCGGGAGATTGAGCTCGAATTCCGCCACAACCTCCTCACCGCAACGTCCGGGAGGCTGCCGGTGAGTCAGCTCGAGCAGCCTCGTGTTCGGGATCTCGTGGCGAAATCCAGAGGTCTCGTTTCCGAGGACCGAAGTCCCGGAGCGACGATACGCGGATACGGTTACTTCCTGCCGAACAAGCTGGCCGGACTGTTGTTGGTGGCCCTGCTCGCCTCTTTTCACTGGTGGCTGGGGGTCGGCGTGCTCGCCTGCGCGTTGGTCATCAGGCGTGTCACGCTCGTCCTGTGGTTCCGCTCCCTGGAGGTGCTGCACGGGGACGTCGAGGGAATCCGTCGAGCGGACTATGTCAGAAACCTCGCCCTGGAACGGGACACCGCCCGAGAGATCCAGGTCTTCGGACTGTCGCACTGGATCGTGGCGAGGCATACCGAGCTGTGGCTTCGCTCCATGCGGGAGGTGTGGAAGCGAAGGTCCGTGGTCGGGCTCCAGATGGTGTCGGTGGCCGGCTCCGTCTTCGTGGTCGGGTGCCTGGCGGCCCTGGTGATCGCCCGCGGCCTCATCGACGGCCGGATCGGGCCCGGTGACGCCATCGCGCTGGGTGGTGCGCTGACCGCACTCATCTATCTGGGCGGTCTTCAGCCGGAGGCCGACCTGCCCATCCGGTACGGGTTCGAGAGCGTTGCCGCGGTGCGAGAGATCCAGTCCATCCCAGGGCCGACGCGGACCGCCGCCCCCCGTGAGCCGGCACACTCCGCGGCCGTGTCCGTCAGTGACGTCTCCTTCGGCTACGTCGCGGGCCAGCAGGTGATCGAGAAGGTCTCGTTCGACATCGACAGGGGAGAAACCGTCGCGTTGGTCGGCGAGAACGGGGCGGGGAAGACCACGCTGGTCAAGCTGATCGCCGGACTGCTGGAACCGTCCGCGGGCACGATCACGGTGAACGGCTCGGAGGCCACCGGCCTCCACGAACGGGAAGCGGCCGCCACGGTCTCGGCGGTGTTTCAGGACTTCGGTCGGTACGAGCTCTCGCTGCGCGAGAACGTGTGTCTCGGCCGTGGCGGTCTCGGTCCGGAAGGGGAGGCCCGTCTCGGCCGGGTCGCCTCGGCGGCGGGGTTGGACTCGCTGCTGGGGCGGCTGCCGCATGGCTGGGACACGGTGCTGTCCGCGGACTACCCCGACGGCGTGGACGTCTCCGGCGGCCAGTGGCAACGCATCGCCCTGGCCAGGGCGCTGTACGGACTGGAACTGGGCTCCACGCTCCTGGTCCTGGACGAACCGACGGCGTCCCTGGACGTGCGAGCCGAACTCGAGTTCTTTGACGAGCTGATGTCCGTGGCGTCCTCCGTCACCACGATCCTGGTCTCCCACCGGTTCTCGACGGTGCGGCGAGCGGACCGGATTCACGTCCTCGACAACGGGAGGATCGTCGAGTCGGGGTCGCACACCGAGCTCATGCGACTCGACGGCAGGTACGCGGAGATGTACCGGGTGCAGGCGAGCAGGTACGTGTCATGAAGGAGAGTCTCAGGGCCTACGCCTGGGCATGGCGCATCGCCGGCCGGTCCGGCTGGTGGCGGATCGGGATCGTCGTCGTCGCTCATCTGCTGCTGGCGGTGCACGGATCGGCGACCGCCGTGGCCCTCGGCGTCATGGTGGAGGGGGTTGCCGACGGGAACACGGCGCACGTCGTCACCGGCAGCGTACTGATCGCCTTCCTGGTCGCGCTGATGTTCGGCGTCTTCTCCATCATGATTCCCGTGCAGACGACGGTGACCGAACGGTCCATTCACGAGGTCGACCAGCGCCTGATGGGTCTCGCGAACGGGATGGGCACGATCGAGCCGTTCGAGGATGCCGGGTTCGTCGACCGACTGACGACGGTGCGCAGGGAGCCCTCCGTCATCGTCTCGGTCGTCTGGAGCTCCATCTCCAGCGCCTCCTTCATCGTCGGAATCGGCGCCGCGCTGGCCGCCCTCGCCTATGTCGATCCGCTCCTGCTGCTGCTTCCCCTCGCCGGGCTGCCGGTGATAGTCGCGACCCGGGTCGCGGGACGGATGCGCAACCGCGCCCTCGACGAGGCGGCGACCACACGCCGCGCGTCCGACCATCTGTTCTCGGTGCTGACCGATCCGGACCACGGAAAGGAGGTCAGGATCTTCGGGAGCGGCGGCTTCCTCCTCGGCGCCCACCGGGCCGCGCGGCGGGACGGGAACCGGATTCTCTCCCGGGCGGATCTGCGGGCGAGCGGTCTTGTCTTCGTTGGGTGGATCTTCTTCGGCGCCGCCTGGTGCGCCGCCCTCTGGTGGGTGGCGGCCTCGGCCGCATCGGGTGACATCGGCGTTGGCCAGGTCGCGACGGTGATCGCGATGGCGAACGTCATCCAGAATCAGGTGACCGGGATGTCCGGCTTCACGCACGATCTCGTCAGCGGAACGGGCATGGTGAAGCGGTACCTCTGGCTCGAGGGCCACAGCCGCCGCGCGCCACGCGGCGAAGCCACCGTGAACCGCACGTCCGGACCCACCGGCATCACCTTCACCGACGTGTCGTATCGCTATCCGGGCGCCCAGGCCGATGCGCTGTCCGACGTGAACGTGTCCATTCCCGGCGGCACCTCCGTGATGATCGTCGGCGAGAACGGCGCAGGAAAGAGCACCTTCGTCAGGCTGCTGTTGGGCCTTGCCACGCCCACGCGAGGAGAAGTGACGTTCTCCGGCCCGGGATCTGATGCCCGTTCCGGCGACCGCACCCCCGCCACGGCCGCCTTCCAGGACGCGGCACGGTTCGAGTTCACGCTCCGCGAGTCCATCGGAGTCGGAGCGATCGATCGCCTCGACGACGGCCAGTCCGTGCGGCGCGCGCTGTCCGACTCGGGGGCACGGTTCTCCGTGGCCGATCTGGACGCGCAACTCGGCAGGCAGTGGGGTGGTCGGGAACTCTCGGGCGGCCAGTGGCAGCAGGTCGCGGTGGCTCGCAGTTTCATGAGGAGCAACGTGGACCTGCTGGTCTTCGACGAGCCCAACGCGGGCCTCGATCCCGTCATCGAGGACCGGCTGTACCAGCGTTACATGAGGGCGCGGGAAAGGATCGTGACCGGTTCCGGGATCTCGGTGCTCGTGACCCACCGCATATCGCCGGGGGTGAGTGCTGACCTCGTCCTGGTGTTCCGCGAGGGGCGCCTGGCGGAGGTGGGCAGCCACGAGGAGCTGGTTCGGCGCGGCGGCCGTTACAGCGAACTGTATGAACTTCAGGTTCGGGCATATCGGTAAAGGGTGGGAAGGGCGGGACATGCGACTGGGCGATCACGCGACGGAGCCGTCCGTCGACGGCGCGGCGATCTTCTACTTCAACAAGCGCCCCGGGGCGAATCCGACCGACCGGAGGGAGATCCGAGAGAAGCTGGGTGCCGTCCCCTTCGTCAGCGCACGATCGTATACGGAGCATGGCGTCGGGGCGGTCGTCACACTGCCTCTGACGATGTCCGACCTCCTGCGGGATCGTGACGCGGCGCGTGGCCACATCAACCGGGCCATAGGGGTCGCGCGTGATCACGGTGCGCGATGTGTCGCGCTTTCCGGATTGCTTGCCGCGTTGGCGGACTACGGCGAACTGGTGGCTCCGAGCTGGACCGACATCGGCGTGACCACGGGACACGCCACCGCTACCGCCTGCATCATCCTTGCCATTGAGTCGCTCCTCCACCTCTCGGGACGGGACTGGTCGGCGGAGAGAGTCGCGATCCTGGGCACCGGCTCGATAGGGCTGAGCGTCCTCGCCGCCGCGCTGGCGCGTCTCGGCTCACCGCACGAGGTCATCGTCTGTGATCTGGCGACGAGGCGCGAGGCCGTGGAGAGCCTGTTGTCCGGGCTGAGGGCCGGCCATCCCGAGGTCCGTTACGAGTTCTGTGCGACGGATCGGGACGATCGGCCGCTGTACGACGCCTCGTTCATCGTTGGCAGTGCGAGCGCTCCCAACATTCTGGACGTTCGTCGTGTCGCTCCCGGGTGTCTCATCGTGGATGATTCCGTCCCCCACTGTTTCAGCGTCGAGGTCGCCAAGGACCGAGCCCTGACGGACGGCGACGTGCTTTTCACCTACGGAGGCTCGGCGATGCTCCGGAAACCCTTCGAGATTCACACCACCGCCCCCGAGGTGCTGCTGGAGAGGGATGGCTGGCCCACCGGTCGGTCAAGCGCCCAGGAGATGCCCGGTTGCATTCTGTCGCCCCTGGTTCACCTGGCCGCCGAGCACCTCCCACCCACCGTGGGCAAGGGCGTGCCCGCGGAGGAGACACACCGTCATCTGGCATTCATGAACGGCGAGGGCATGACCCCGACGAGCCCGCAGATCGGCGGTTTCGTCTTCGCCGAGGAGGCCATCGAACGATTTCGGTCACGCCATCGGCGGACACCGCCTCGCCAGGGGGAGCCCCGTCCGCTCGGCGAACGAGGGGGACTCCGCCCCGGCCGGCGGGATCCGGCGACGTGATCGCCGACTCACCGTGGCACCCACCGTCATCGGCTGATCATCACGGCGGCGCGCGAGCGCGGCCGGTGCTGTACAGCCACCGCGACGGCAAGGTCACCATCGTCGGCGCCGTCGCCCTCGACGGGGTCGGCGATCTCGCCTCCCCTGCGGGCCGCCTCGGCGAGTTCCTGGCCATCGCCGGTCGGCTGCCCGACTTCGGCCGGGCGCCCTGGCTACGGTGAGCCGGTCACGTCGAGGGCGGCGCGGACGATGCTGTCGGCGTCCAGGCCGTGGTGTCGGTAGACGTCCGCGACGGACCCCGCCTGCCCGAACCGGGTGACGCCGAGCGAGATGGCCGGCACGCGGTTGACGGTGGCGAGGAACGCCAGGGTGTGCGGATGGCCGTCGACCACCGTCACCATGGGGTTCGCCCGGTCGTCGGGAAACACCTGGTCCAGGATCCACGTGTCGGCCTGCTCTCGGCCCTGGCGGGCGCGCACGGCCCGGAACAGCAGATCGGGACTGGTGACGCAGACGACGTCGGCCGGCGTGCCGATCCGCTCCAGCCGGTCGGCCGCGGCGAGCGCCTCCGGCACCACCGCTCCCATCGCGGCGATGGTGACCCTGGCGCGGTCGTGACGACGCAGGGCGTACGCGCCGGAGACGACCTGACACCGCCGTCGTTCCCGCGCCGCGGGGTCGGCGGGCACCGCGGCGAGGGTCTGGTCGACCGGGCGGGTCGACAGCCGCAGGTAGGCGGACGTTCCGTCCGGTCTGCCGAGGAGAGCCAGGCTGGCCAGGAGTGTCCACTCCGTGTCGATGGCGAACGCCGGCTCGTAGGTGACGGAGCCCGGCTGCTCGAGCCCGATCGACGGCGTGGTGATCGACTGGTGCGCACCGCCCTCGGGTGCCAGCGTCACCCCGGACGGCGTGCCGACCAGGATCGACTGGCCGCCCGCGTAGATGCCGAAGGACCACGGTTCCAGCGCGCGTGCGACGAACGGGTCGTACAGCACACCGATGGGCAGCAGCGGTTGGCCCCACCTGCTCCAGGTCGCGCCCAGCTCGCCCAGCAGCCCCACCAGGTTGACCTCGGCGATGCCGAGTTCGATGTGTTGTCCGGTGGGCTTCTCCCACCACTGCAGGATGCTCTCGGAATCGTCGGCGAACCAGTTGGGCCGCTCGCTGGCCGACCACACGCCGACCTTGTTCACCCAGCCGCCGAGGTTGGTCGTCGAGCTCACGTCGGGGCTGACGGTCACCACGCGGCGGGCCGCCTCCGGGGCCTCACGGGTCAGGTCGAGCAGCACCCGGCCCAGTGCCGCCTGGGTGGTCGCGGTACCAGACGGTGTGCGGCCGATGTCGGTCGGCAGCACGGGAACGGCGCGCGGCGGCGGCTCCGGCCGCCGCAGCCGCTCCGCGACCCGCGCGCACAGGGCCGCGGCGTCGCTGTCATCGGGGAAGTTCCGCCACGGGTCGTCCGGGTCCGCGCCGACCCGCGCCGCGAGCGCACGCATCTGCTCCTCGGTCAGCAACGAGGAGTGGTTCTGCGGGTGCCCGCGCGTTGCGAGGCCGCGTCCCTTGACCGTGTAGGCGAAGATCACGGTCGGCCGGCTGTCGTCGACCGCGCGAAAGGCGTCGTCCAGCGCGTCGAGGTCATGCCCGCCGAGGTTGCCGATCGCCTCCAGCAGCGTGGCGTCGTCCCGCTGGGCCACCCACTCCGCGATCCGGTCGGCCCCGGGCCCGGCTCCGGGCAGCCGTCGCCGCAGCTCGTCGGCCCCGCACCGGAGCAGGCGCTGGTACTCGGGGTTGCTCATGTCGTCGAGGCGGTCGCGCAGGGCCGCCCCGCCGCTTCGGGCGAACAACTCCTCCAGCAGCCGGCCGTACTTGAGCGTGATCACCTGCCAGCCGGCGGCCGCGAACATGCCACGCAGCCTGTCGGTCGCGATGGTCGGCACGACTCGGTCGAGTGACTGCCGGTTGAGGTCGACGATCCACACGACCTCCCCGAGCTCGGCCACGGCCGGATCCATGACGGCCTCCCAGACGGCGCCCTCGTCCAGCTCGGCGTCGCCCACCAGGGAGAACTGCCGCCCGGTGCCGGCGCTCCCGAACGCGGTGTCCACGTACCGGCGTGAGAGCGCGCCCCAGATCGGCGCCGTCGCCCCGATTCCCACCGAACCGGTCGAGTAGTCCACCGGGTCCGGGTCCTTTGACCGGCTCGGGTAGCTCTGCAGGCCTCCGAACTCCCGCAACCGCGTCAGGTACGACCGATCCAGCCGCCCGAGCAGGTAGTTGATCGCATGCAGCACCGGCGAGGCGTGCGGCTTCACCGACACCCGGTCCTCGGCACGCAACTGCCCGAACCACAGCGCCGTCATGATCGACACCATCGAGGCCGACGACGCCTGGTGACCGCCGACCTTCAACCCGGACGGGTTCGGCCGCACCCGGTTGGCGTGATGGACGATCGCCGTCGACAACCACAGCACCCGGTCCTCGACCTCGCGCAGCACCCGGGCCTCTTCGCCGGACCTCCCCTTCGACCTCCCTCTCGACCTCCCCGTCCCCGCGGACACCGTCACGCCCATCGCCGACACCACCCTTCCTCGCAATCTGCTTATCGTATACGATGCGCAGATGGCTGTACGACCTACCCTGCAACTCGGGGATCCGCTGCTCCGCACGCGCTGCGCCGAGATCACCGACCTTCGCGCGCCGGAGACCCGCCGGCTCGCGGCGGATCTCCGCGACACGCTCGCCGACTGGGTGCGGCGTACCACCTACGGGCGCGGGATCGCGGCGCCGCAGATCGGCGCGGCCGTCCAGATGGTGTGTGCGTCGTTGGGTGATCACCGGGTTCTGGTGAACCCGGTGATCACCGGGCGGTCGGAGGAGAGTTGGGAAGCCTGGGAGGCCTGCCTCAGCTTCTCCGTCGAGATCTTCTGCCAGGTGCGCCGAGCCCGTTGGGTCGACATCTCCTACCTGTCGCTCGGCGGCGAACGCCACGCGCTGCGGGCGACCGGCGACCTGGCGCACCTGTTGCAGCACGAGATCGACCACCTCGCCGGGATCGTCGCCGTCGACCGGATCACCTCGATCGGGACGTTGTGCATGCGCTCGGAGTTCGAACGCCGCCATCGAGACGACAGCCCATACCGCCGTTGAGGGCCTCGCGCCGCGAAGAAGGGTCATGCCATGAGCACGACTGACGACATCACCCCGGCTTCCGTGCTCAGCCGCGGGGACCGCCGGAGGGCACTGCTGGGAACGGGGCTGGGCAACGCCCTGGAGTGGTTCGACTGGAACATCTACGCGGTGTTCTCCGTCGCGCTCGCGGGCAGCTTCTTCGCGGACGGCGAGGGATCCTCGGGCCTGCTGCACATTCTGCTCGTCTTCGCGATCGGGTTCTTCTTCCGGCCGCTCGGCGGGCTCGTGCTCGCGGCGGCCGTCGACCGGATCGGCCGGCGACGAGGGCTGGCGCTGATGGTCGGCCTGATGGCCCTCGGCTGCCTGCTCGTCGCCGCCGCGCCCAGCTACGAGCAGATCGGGATCGGCGCGCCGATCATCCTCGTGGTCGCGCGGGTGACGCAGGGCCTGTCCGCGGGAGGCGAGTTCGCCGCCGCCTCCACCTACCTGGCCGAGGTCGCGCCGCCGGGCAAGCGCGGCCTGTACTCGTCGGTCTTCTACATCAGCACCGCGGTCGGCACGATCCTCGCGGTCGCGACGTCGCTGGTGCTGCACTCGGCGCTGACCTCCGAGCAACTCGCCGCGTGGGGCTGGCGGATCCCGTTCCTGCTCGGCGCCGTGCTCGGCGTCGTCGCGCTCTGGATCCGGGTCGGCCTCGTGGAGTCCCAGGTGTTCTCCGCCATCGAGAACGCGCCGAAGGCCTCGCTGTTCGACGGCATACGCCGTTACCCGAAGGCGTCCCTGCAGGTCTTCGGGATGACCGCGGGAATCACCATCTGGTACTACGTCTTCGCGGTCTACCTCCCGGTCAACGCGAAGGCGGACGAGCCGTCCATCGAGAGCCGGATCGACGTCGCCTCGATCGCGGCGCTGGTGGTCTTCTGCGCCGTGCTCCCGCTCTTCGGCCGGGCCTCGGACCGCTTCGGGCGTCGCCTGTGGATGCTGCTGTTCTGCGGTGTCGCGACGGTCTCGGCGGTGCCGCTGATGAGTGCGTTCACCCCGACGGTCGGCAGCGTCCTCCTCGTCCAGACGCTCGGCCTGCTGGTGTTCGCCTTCTACGGCTCGATCGCGCCCACCCTGATGTCGGAGATGTTCCCCACCGAGGTCAGGGCGGCGGGCATCGGCATGCCCTACGCCCTCGCCGTCGCGGTGTTCGGCGGCACGTCGCCCTACGTCCTGGAATGGCTGGACGACATCGGCCGACGCGGCCTGTTCTCGTGGTACATGGCGGCGTTGTGCCTGGTGTCGCTGCTGGTCAGCCTGACCCTGATCGACCGCCGCGACGACGACCTCCGTGACCTCGGGCCCGTCCGGTGACCGGCGACGAGGCCGCGCTGGTGCGGTCCCTGGTGGCGCGGGAACGCGAGCACATGACGCGGCTGCGTCGGCACCTGCACCAGCACCCGGAACTGGCGTACCAGGAACGCGAGACGGCCGCGCGCGTCGAACACGAGCTGCGCTCGGTCGGGTTCACCCCCACGCGGCCGACCGAGACCAGCATCGTGTGCCGGGTGCCCACCGGCCGTCCGGGGCCGGTGCTGGTGCTGCGCGCGGACATGGACGCGCTGCCCGTCCGGGAGGACACCGGGCACTCCTTCGCCTCCCGCAACGACGGCGTGATGCACGCCTGCGGCCACGACGGACACATGGCCGTCCTGGTCGGAGTCGCCCGGGCGGTCAGGACGCTCGCCGGCCGGCTGGCCGGCGAGGTGCGGCTGCTGTTCCAGCACGCGGAGGAGCCGCTGCCCAGCGGTGCGCCTGAGCTGATCGGGAAGGGCGTCCTCGACGGCGCCGACGCGATCGTCGGCCTGCATCTGTGGTCCTCGCTGCCGCTCGGGCGGGTATGCGCCTCCGCCGGGCCGCTGATGGCCAGCACGGACTACTTCGACATCACGATCACCGGCCGGGGCGGGCACGCCGGGCTTCCGCACGACACCGTCGATCCCATCGCGGCGGGCGCCCACACCGTGACGAACCTGCGGCAGATCGTGGCCCGGGAGTCCAACCCGGCGGACGCGCTCGTCGTCGCGGTCACCGGCTTCCACGGCGGCGAGCACAACGCGGTCGTGCCGGAAACCGCCCGCCTGTACGGAACGGTGCGCGCGTTGGACGAGCGGGTGCGGCGGACGACGGCCGACCGGATCACCCGGATCGCTCGGTCGGTCGCGGCCACGCACCGTGCCGAGGCCGAGGTCGCCTACACGTTCGGCTCGCCCGCCGTGGTCAACGACCCCACCGTGGCCGCCGTCGGACAACGGGTGACACGGCAGCACCTCGGCGACGACGCCCTCGTCGAGATGGACCCGATCATGGCCGGCGAGGACTTCGCCTGGTACCAGGAGCGGATACCGGGCCTGTTCCTCCTGGTCGGGGCCGGCAGGCCCGACCATCCCCACCACCATCCCCGTTTCGACTTCGACGAGGACGCGCTCGGGGTCGGCATGACGCTGCTCCTCGGCATCGTCCTCGCGCGGTGCGGCGGCTCACCCCACCGGCCGCACCGGTGAGGGCACGCCCACGAGCTCGGCCAGCAGATCCTCCGAGAAGTTGCTGCCCGTCACGATCGTCGCCGTGGTGAGACCGCGGTCCCGGTCGGACCGCATCGCCGCCGCGATCCCGAGCGCGCCGGCGGGCTCCAGGAGGAGACCCATCGTGTCCCGGACCACGCGCAACGCCTCGCGGATGTCGTCCTCCTCGACGAGTTCCACGTCGTCGACGTACGCGCGCATGGCCTCGACCGCCGCCGGTACGGGGAGGCGCACCGCGACGCCGTCGGCGATGGTCCGCGCGGTCGCGGTCGCCACCGCGGCGCCACGCCGCCAGCTCCGCGCCATCGCGGGCGCGTTGGCCGCGCAGACGCCGACGATCCGGGTCCGGGGAGCGCGCGTCTTCATCCAGCAGCCGATGCCGCCGATCAGGGCGCCGTTGCCGACGGGCACGAGCACCACGTCCGGCCGGGCCTTCACCAGTTCGACCGCGATGGTGCCGGCGCCCTCCGCGATGCGGGGCTCGTCACCGTCCTCGACGAACAGCCGTCCGGCGCGCTCGTCGGCGTACGCGCGGGCGGCCGTCTTCGCCGCGTCGAAGTCCTCGCCGGCAGGTATCACGGTCGCCCCGAGCTCCTTCATCCTGGCGACCTTGACCGGGTTGGCGTTCCGCGCGCTGAACACGGTGACCTCGATGCCCCGGGCGCGAGCCGTGTAGGCGATGGCCTGGCCGAAGTTGCCCGCCGACGCGCACACCACCTCCTGGTCCGACGCCACGTCCCGCATGTAGTAGTCGGCGCCCCGCCCCTTGAAGGAGCGGATCGGGTTGCACGTCTCCAGCTTCACGACGAGCTCGCGGCCGATCCGGCGCGACAGCGAGGCATCCGTGAACTGCGGGGTGTTCCGGAACGCGGGGTCGATCAGCTCGGCGGCGGCCTCGATGGACTCGACGCGTAGATGGTTCGGCATCTGTTCATCGTATACGATATCTCCATGACCGTGCGGACCACACTCCAGCTGGGTGACCCCGAACTGCGTGACCCCGTTCCCCCGATCGACGAGGCCGAACTGGCCGACGCGCACCCCACCGCCGAGGACCTCGCCGACACCCTGGCCGACTGGGTGCGGCGCACCGGATACGGACGGGGCATCGCCGCGCCCCAGATCGGCGCGCGGCAGCGACTCGTCTACCTCGCCTTCGATCGCCCCACGGTGCTGGTGAACCCGGAGATCGTGGCGCGGTCGGAGGAGACCTGGGAACCCTGGGACACGTGCCTGAGCTTCTCCGTGTCGGTCTTCTGCCGGGTGCGGCGTTCGGTCTGGGTGGAGGTGGAGTACCAGTCGCTGGACGGGCGGCGGCGTTGGCTGCGCGCCGACGGCGAGTTGGGTGAGCTGCTGCAACACGAGATCGACCATGTGGACGGCGTCCTCGCCGTTGATCGCATGACGTCGGTGGATACGCTGTGTATGCGCTCGGAGTTCGAGCGGCGACACCGCGACGAAAGCCCGTACCGACCATGACCTCGCACACCCCCGACGTCCGGGAACCCATCGCCCGCGGCGAGCCGCTGCGCGAGGCCGTCTACGCCCGCATCGTCGACCTCATCTCGTCGGGGGAGTACCCGCCTGGCGCCGCACTGACCGAGGCCAGTCTCAGCCGCGCGCTCGAGGTCTCGCGGACCCCGGTCCGCGAGGCGTTGCTGCGCCTGGAGGCCGAGGGGGTGCTGCGGTCGGCGCTGGCCCGGGGCTTCACCGTCCGGCCGCTGGTCCGCCGCGAGGTCGAGGAGCTGTATCCGATCCTGGCCAGCCTGGAGGCCCTCGCCGTGCGGGCGGCCATCCCCGTGCCGAAGCCGACGGTGAAGACCCTGCGCGGCACGCTCGCCGAGCTGGAGCGCTGCCAGGACCCCGTCCGCCGCTGGAAGCTGGACACCCGGTGGCACGGGACGCTCACGGCCGCCAGCGGGAACGGGCACCTCCAGGGCATGATCGGCCAGCTCCGCATCAACGTCTCCCGCTACGAGCTCGCCTACATGCGGGAGGTCACGGTTCGCGACGAGGCCGACCACCAGCACCGGGACGTCCTGGCCGCGGTGGAGGCGCGCGAGCCGGACCGGGCGGCGGAGCTGCTGGAGACCCACTGGCAGCACGGCATGCGCCTGGTCCTGGAGTGGCTGGAACGCACCGGCTGACTGGCCGATCCAGGCGTCGGTCCGGCTCGCGCGCCCCGTCGCGCGGGCGGAGGTGTCCGGGGCCCGCCCGGGGAGCGGGCCGGGCGGGCCCTCATCCCCGCACGGGCCGCCGGGACAGGTCCATCGCCTGACCGACGTCGGACAGGGGACGCAGCCGGTAGGTGTAGGCGTAGTCGCGGTCGGGGAAGAGCTTGTACGCGTCGAGGGTCTGCGCGCCCCAGCCGTCGTTGCCTCCGACGCCCATCTGCCTGTGGTTCAGCCGCAGCACGATCTCCCGCCGCGGCGTCAGCTCGTGGTCGTGCCTGATCTCGCCCGAAAGGTCCTCCGGCGTGAAATGCGACGCGTTCATCTCCAGCAGCGGCTCGCCCGCCGACGGCTCGCGGTACGCGAGCAGGCCGCTGCCGCTGTCGTCGACCAGGGCGACCCAGCGGACGTCGGTCCTGTTGCCGTTCTCCTGCGGCCGGACGTAGCCGGTCCACTGTTCGGTGACCGTCGACTGGTACACGCCGACGTCGGAGCCGTTGTTGCGGTCCCAGTAGTTCTCCTCGGGTCCGCGGCCGTAGTAGTGCAGCTGCCGCAGCTCGCCGGAGAGAAACAGGATGGTGCCGACCTCCGGTATGTAGGGCAGGCTCGACGAGCCGGGGCGCAGCGTGTTGTCGACCTTGATCTCCCCGTTGCCGTACACGGTGTACGTCGTGGTGTACGACGACTCGGTGCTGGTCGGCAGGGTGCCGGTGACGGCGACCCGCACCGCGCGGCGGGACCGCCGTTCGACGGTGACACCGGTCACGGTCCGGTCGGTGCCGGCGTGGCGCCAGGTGGCGTTGCGGTCCTGCTGGCCGTTGCCCCGGTCGATGTCGGTCGGCGCCCGCCAGAAGTTCGGCGCCGGGCCGGCGCTCACCAGTCGCACGCCCATCGCCTCGTACGCGGTGATCTCCCCGGTGGACCTGGAGATGGTGACCGCGAAGTCCTCGCCGGTGACGGTGATGGCGGTGCCGGTCACCGCGGTCGTCAGCGCAGGCACGTTCCGGATCGGAGTCGGCTCGATCGGCGGGCCGTCGAAGGTGACCGGCAGCTGCTGCCTGGCCACCTCGAATCCGGCGTCGGCCCATGCCGTCGCCGACGTGAGGGTGAACGACAGCTGGAGGAAGTGCTCCGCCCCGGGCGCCGGATCGGCCGGGCGCTCGATCGGCAGCTGGACCGTCGCGCTCGACAGCGGCGGGATGTCGGTCTGAGCGGCGGTGAGCGTGCCGCTCTGGACCACCACGCCGTCGGCGACCAGGGCCCAGGCGGCCTCGAACGCGTTGACGCTGGTGAAGAGGTACTCGTTGGTGATCGTGACCACCCCGCCGGCGATGTCGTCGCCGGCGGCGACGTTGATCGCCTGGTACATCCGCCTGACCTCGACGGCCTTGCCGAACGCCTCCCGGTCGGCGGAGACGATGCCGTTGGCGCAGAAGTAGCCCGGCCAGTCGGGCCGGTCTCCCCAGTCGCCGCCGTAGGAGAGGTACGTGTCCCCGCCGCCGCCCGGGATCGGCCAGCGCAGGGGCTTGTCGGCGAAGTCCCAGATGAACCCGCCCTGGAGGATGTCGTGGGCCCGGATGACGTCCCAGTACTCCTTGAGGTTGCCGTTCGAGTTGCCCATCGACTGGGCGTACTCGTGCATCACGTACGGCCGGGGGTCGGCCTCGGCGACGCGGGCCTCCACCGCGGACGGGGACTCGTATCCCTCCACGCGCAGGTCGCTGACCTCCGGGCGGTTGTCGCCCTGGTACTGGATGATCCGGGTCGGGTCGGCCGATCGGATCCAGTTCCGCATGGTGACGAAGTTCTCGCCGCGCCCGGCCTCGTTGCCCAGCGACCAGATGACGACCGAGGGGTGGTTCTTGTCGCGGTGGACCATCTGCCTGGCCCGGTCGAGGACGGCTTCGGTCCACTCCGGGTGGGAGCCCGGGTAGCTGTCCATGATCCCGTGGGTCTCCAGGTTGGCCTCGTCCATCACGTAGAGGCCGTACTCGTCCGCGAGGTCGTACCACACCGGGCTGTTCGGATAGTGGGAGGTGCGGACGGCGTTGATGTTGAGCTGCTTCATCACGTGGATGTCGCGGATCATGTCCTCGCGTGTCAGGGCCGCCCCGCGGTCGGAGTCGAACTCGTGCCGGTTGACACCGCGCAGCGAGACCGGCTGGCCGTTGATCCGGATAAGGCCGTCGACCAGCGCGAACTCGCGGAAGCCGACCCGCGCCGACACGGTCTGGATGGCGGCGCCTGACGGGTCGCGCAACCGGAGCACGGCGGTGTACAGGTTCGGATGCTCGGCCGACCAGAGCAGCGGCCCTCGGACTTCGTGGGCGCCCTCGGCGGTGACGTCCTCGCCGGGTGCGGCGGAGCCGATGTCGAGGGTGAGGCTCAGCGGCGTGGACCAGACCGGCTGGTTCTCGGCGTCGTAGAGCTGGGTCTCGACCGTGAAGGTGCCGGTCTGCTCGGCACCGCTGTTGCGGATGCTGGCCGCGACCGCCAGGTCGGCGTTGGTGTAGTCGTCCCGCAGCGGCGTGGTGATCGTGAAGTCGCGCAGGTGCACCGCGGGGAGGGAGTAGAGGAAGACCGGCCGGAAGATCCCGGACAGCCGGATCATGTCCTGGTCCTCCAACCAGTCCCCGTCGGGGAACCGGTAGACCTCGACGGCGATCAGGTTGCCGCCCGCCCGGACGTGGTCGGTGATGTCGAATTCGGCCGGGGTGTACGAGCCCTCGCGGTAACCCACCTTCGTGCCGTTGATCCAGAGGTAGAAGGCGGCCTTGACGCCCTCGAAGTGGATGTGGACCCGCCGGCCCTCCCAGTCGGCGGGGAGCTCGAAGGTTCGGCGGTACTGCCCGACCGGGTTGAACAGCATCGGCACTTCGGGCGGCTCAGGGGCCTCGCTCTGGCCGCTGGGGCCCCACCACGGGTAGGCGATGTTCGTGTAGATCGGGAAGTCGTGGCCGTGCAGCTGCCAGTTGGCCGGCACCGGGATGGTGCCCCAGGAGCTGTCGTCGACGTCGGGCTCGTGGAACGCGGTGTCGCGGGCGTCGGGGTTGTCGGCGTGCTGGAACCGCCAGGTGCCGTCGAGGTCGAGCCGGAACGGCGAGGCGGTCCGGTCCCCGTCCAGCGCCTGCTGGAGGGTGCCGTGGGGCACGAACGTCGCGTGCGCCGGTTCCGAGTTGACCTCGAAGATCCCGAGGTTGTTGCGCCACTCCGGGTAACCGTTGGGCGGATCGGGCCACTCCCGCGCCGGGGCCGGTGCCGCCGCCGTGGCCTCCGTCAGCCGTGGCACGGCGGCGGTTCCCAGAGCGGCGAGCCCGCCGCCGAGGACCGTGCGACGGCGGAACCGCGGTCGTCGCTCTGACGGGTTGGACATCGTTGTCTCCTTCTGTTTCCGCGCTGCCCCCGGCCGACGGGCCGCGAGCAGGTGGGCTACCCGAGGCTGACGGGGAAGGGCCGGCCGGTGACCGCTGTGTGCTGTCGGCCACCGGCCGGCCTGCCGCGTGGGGGCGCCGGTGTGCTCGCCTTCGCGGGTCCTGGTTCGGGACGTCAGCCGACGTCGGTGGCGTACCGGCTGGTCTCAAGCCACCCGGCGCCGGTGAACACCTCGGTGCCGGCCTGGACGCTGTTGAGGTACTTGTTGGCGTCCAGACCGCGGTTCTCCGCGAGGTAGGTCAGGAAGTCCATGAGGTTGAACTCGACCGACTCGGTGTTCTCCGTGCGGACGAAGGAATACACGTCCCAGCCGATGTTGCCCTCGTGCAGTTCCCAGGTGGCG
The DNA here is from genome assembly GCF_039871525.1 of Streptomyces sp. B6B3. Taxonomy (NCBI): domain Bacteria; kingdom Bacillati; phylum Actinomycetota; class Actinomycetes; order Kitasatosporales; family Streptomycetaceae; genus Streptomyces; species Streptomyces sp. B6B3. The sequence goes on from NZ_JBDPLU010000021.1 coordinate 113,872, forward strand.
CCGCCGATCTCGACGGTGGCGACGGTCTCGCCGATCGGGCCCGCGCCGCCGCTGCGGTAGGGCCAGATCATGATCTCGTCGGTCGGGTCGTCCGTCGAGCCGGGGTTGTCGATGGCGTGCAGCCACAGGTCGTAGGCGACGTTCATGGTGCCGGGGTTGTCGCTGACCTGGTAGTCCCAGACGGTGTTGACGGGGGTGCCCGAGGAGATCTGGACGGGCAGGCCGGTGTCGGGGTCGATGGAGCTCCAGTGCCAGCCGAGGACCGAGCTGACGTAGGACTTCACCGAGGTCGGTTCGCCCGACCACTCCCAGTTGGTGCCCCAGGCGATGGTGCCCTCCTGGGCGGGCGGGGAGTCGTGGACACACTGCCAGCCGGTGCCGGAGTCCTGCCCCCAGACGTTGTTGTTCAGGTAGTACTTGCCCTGCTCGATCGTTCCGAAGTCATCGCAGACCTCGGCCAGCAGGGCCGCGGAGTTGTCCTCCTCCGCCGAGGCGATGGTGACCGTGGTGACGCAGAGGACGGTCGCCAGCGTGAGGGTGACCGGCGCCAGGGTCCGCGGGAGACGCGGGCGTCGTGAGCGTCGCATGACAGCTCTTCCTTCCTGTGGGGGTGTGGGGGTGTGGGGGTTAAGGCAGCTCGCGCCCCAGCGACGTTGACGATGTGCGACCGCCTCCCGGGCGCGTCGCTGAGTGCGGCCACCGGCTGTCTCCTCTTGTTGCGGAGGCGGGTCTGTGGGGGTGGGTTTCCGCCTTTGACGGCGCCGGTGGGGGTGCCGTCCTCAAGTGGCCGGCGCGGTTGGTGCCGGAAGGTGATGCCACCCTTGAGGCGTGGGTCGTCGCGGCGAGGCCCGGCCGGCCGTCCGGAGTTCCGCGTGTGGTGTTGTGGGGTCGAAGGAACGGCGGCCATCAGGTGGCCCCTAGTTCGTCGCCGCCGTTGCGCCGCCACTCGTCCACGGCGTTGCGCAGGTCGCGGAGGGACTGGCGGCCGCGGACCACGTCGTTCACCAGGTCTTCGAAACCGTCGGAGATGCCGGCCGGCCGGGCGGGCTCCTGGATCTGCCGGCCGACGAGGACCGGGTCCCGGACGAAGCCGAGGTTGCGCTGCCGCCAGGCGGTGAGATACTCGACGATCTGCGGCAGGTCGGGGTAGGCGACCACGCTCTCGGGCGAGCAGATGAACACGTGGGCCTCCGGAACGACCTCCGCGTTGCCCTGTTCGGTGCGGACCGGCGGCGAGGTTGGGGAAGTCGAGCACCCTGTCGCCGGTGAGGAACGAGCCGAGATCGGCGAAGCGGCTGGAGATGGCCTGGGCTATCTGGCCATCCAACTCCCCGTCGGGGATGCACACCAGGTCCGGGATCTCGCTGCTGGCGAGCATGGCGGCGAGCTTCTCGCCGTAGGCGTTGCCGTCCTGGATCCGCCAGTTCCTGCGGACGCCGATGCTCTCGTCCATCGCCGTCCAGAACGCGTTGCCGGGGCGCGGCTGCGTGCCCCACAGCGGCGTCATGGCGGTGAGCTCCGCACCGCCGCCCCGGGGTTCGGGGACCGAGACGCCCAGCTCCTCCTGGGGAATCCACCGGCTGTAGCCGGGGCTGGAGCCGTTCTCGCCGGCGATGTCCGGCTCGACCGCGACGTCCGACGCCTGGTAGGTCGGCAGGAGGGACCGCAGGTTCTCCTCGGAGACCCGTCCCTCCTGGCCGCCGCACGCGGACAGGAGCGGATGCCGCCGACCGCGGCGGAGGCGACCGCGGTGGTGGTGAGGAAACCTCTCCGGCTCAGTCCGGAGCGTGCGTTCGGCATGACGTCAGCGACCCTTCGTGACCCCGCGCTTCGCCGTCCGGAGACATAAGACGAATTATCGAAGCGCTTCGATGAGGAGGGACGTTAGGACCGCCTGGCCAGTTACACAAGCCCTGCTGCAGAAGTTCGACGGAACCTGACAACGTCACCAAGGGGATGTATGGGCGGCTCACGTCGTCGTCACATCAGTGTTCTGACCTGATCAGGACTCTGATCTGAGCATCATCGAAGCGCTTCGAACGTCGGCGTCGCCAGCAGGGCCACGAGGCCGCCGGGCCGTGCGCCGGCTCCCACGGAGCCGGCGCCCGCCGGGACGAACTCCGGCCTCCGCGGCTGCTCGGGCGGGGGCGACACGCACGTCAGCCGACGGCACGGGTTGATCACGCGCGAGTACGCGCGCTGGATGCTGACCAATCTCGGCAGGCGGCCGATCCGGTTCCCCGACTCGCGGCTGGTCCACGGCGGTGACCGGGCGGAACTGCCGGAGGGCTACACCCCGTTGTTCCTCGTCTCGCCCCGGCAGGAGCACCTGTTGGAAGTCCGCGTCGCCGGCCTGCCCACCCCGCGGGAGCTGCGGGAGGGACACGGCGTGCATGAGGAGAGGACCATCGGCGAGGAGCGCGAGTTGGACGAGACGGAGAAGCTGGTGCTCGTCTGCCTCGCCCAGCGCTGTCCGCGCGGCGAGCCCCGCCCGCAGCCCCTGACCTGGGCCGAGGCCGCGGACGCGCTGAACGCCCTGAACCCGCCGAAACCGTGGACCCAGAAGCGGGCGGCCCACACCGTCGCCGCGGTGCGCAGGCGGCTCAGCGGGCAGGCGGGCGTTCCCGGGCTCGTCGCGGAGGAGGTCCCACCCCCGGTGGGCAACGCGCTCAACCACAACCTCATCACCGACCTGCTGCTCACCGCGTCGATCGAGAAGTCGGACCTGGACCCGCTCGGCGAGCGCTCCGCCCCACGGAGCGCGTGAACCGGCCGGACACGGCATTGCCGTACCCCGGCCCAGGCGGGCGGGTGGGTGCGCTCCGGTGCCCGGGGGCGTTGGGCGGAAGCGGTCGGCTCGTCCTTCGAACAGGGTGGAAACTCCTCGTCAACGTGAGGCCCGCTTGGCACAATCACCTCCCATGCGTGGCCGACATGCGCGGTGAGCGCTGTCCGTCAACCGCGTCACGTCGGTCCCCGGCGCCCGCTTGCGACGCCGGTTCCCCCACCCGACAGGAGTCGGACATGGACGCCTCGGCCCAGCACGGCGGCACCCCGGTCAGCCCGCACCAGATCCTCGGCGTCAGCAGACGCCGGCTGCTCGGCACCGCGGCCGGGACCGCCGCGGCCGGCGCTCTCCCGTGGGCAACGGGCGAGGCGGTCGCCGGCCCACGTCCCGTCGTGGCCGACGCGCCCGATCCGTCGCGGCTCCCGCTGACCGGCGGCCCCGAGTTCCCGATCGGCGTCTTCTGGCCACCGCACCCCTACGCCAGCACCCACCAGCGCTACACGGAGATCGCCGAGGCCGGCTTCACCTTCGTCATCTCCGGCAACTACGCGGGTGACGGCAACATCTTCCAACGGCAGCTGAGCATCGCCCGGGACACCGGCCTCACGATGCTGATCTCGGACGACATCCAGGTCCGCAACATGTCCCGCTGGTTCTCGATATCCGACAATCCGGCGGACTTCCTCTCCGTCACTCCGGCCGAAGCCGCCGGGCTGTTCCAGCGCGCCGTCGACGCCTACGGGCCGTACTCCTCGCTGGCCGGCTTCAACCTCTTCGACGAGCCGGGTGCGGGCTGGTACCCCACCCTGGCCCGGGCCCTGCAGATCGCCCGCGAACGCGCCCCCGGGCTGCTGCCCTACGTGAACCTGTTCCCGTCCACCGACGCGGCGTACTACCAGTCCTTCGTCGACGTGGTGAAGCCGTCGCTGGTCTCCTTCGACCGCTACCCGCTGCTCTCCGAGGGGCGCGAAGACGCCGACTACTTCCTTAACTGGGCCCTGGTCCGCAGGGCCGCGCTCAGCGCGGACCTGCCCGCCTGGGTCTTCATCCAGACCCTGTCCTACGACAACCACCGCACGCCCACGGCGGCCGAGATGCTGTGGCAGGTCAACATCAGCCTCGCCTACGGTGCCAAGGGCATCCAGTACTTCACGTACTGGACGCCGGAGGCGGCCCGAGGCGAAGGCTTCGGCCCAGCCCTGATCACCGTCGAGGGCGAGCGGACCGAGCGCTACGACGCGGCCCGCGTCATCAACACCACATGGCTGCGCCAGGTCGGCGGACAACTCAAGCCCCTGCTGCCGGCGGCGGTGATGCACGCGAACGAGTCCCCGCTGCCCGCCGGCGCGACGGGCTTCGCCCCCGTCGACGGCCTCGCCGCGGCGAGCGGCGCTCCGGTGGTCATCGGGACCTTCCACAGCCGCGACACGACCGTCCAGGACCGCTGGGCCCTGGTCGCCAACCGTTGGCACAACACGCAGGCGCAGGCGACGCTCACGGTGGCGACCGCCATATCCACGGTTGAGTCCTTCGACCCGGACAGCGGCGAGTACCGCCCGATGCCCGTCGACCGGACCTTCGACGTCGCCCTGGCCCCGGGGGCCGCCGCGCTCTTCCGGCTGCGCGGTCGCTGACGACGACCAGCGGTCCGCGCACCCGACGGGCACCGGAACAACCGGCGTCCCGTGCACGACTCTTGCCCCCGGATCGCGGCAGGCGCATCATCGGACTGAAATCGATTTCTCAGGAGGGTCCCATGGCCGGACCGGTTCCTCGTCGCAGCCTGTTGATCGCCGGTGGGGCCCTCACGGGCGGCGCGGTGCTCGACCCGCGGGCGGCCTGGGCGTCGCCCTCGCTCCCCGACGAGGACGGCCACGAACTGTGGCTGCGCTACCGTCGCGTCGAGGACGCACGCCTGCTCGCCGACTACCGGCGCGCGCTCACCCATGTCGTCGTGGCGGACGCGGACCCCGCGCTGCGCTCGGCCGGCGAGGAGCTGACGGCCGGGCTGTCGGCCATGCTCGGCAGGGCGGTCCGGCGCAGGCCCGAACCGGTGGGCGACGGGGCGCTGGTCGTGGGGACACCCGGATCGTCTCGTTGGGTGGCCGAGCACATCGGCGCCCGTGAGGTGGCCGGACTCGGTCCCGAGGGGTATCTCATCACCCGGCGCACGGTGCGCGGCGCCGACTGGGTCTTCGTCGCCGCCGCCGGCGAACGGGGCGCTCTCTACGGCGCCTTCCACCTGCTGCGCCTGCTCCAGACCCGGCAACGCATCGGCGACCTGAACGTGCGGGAGCGCCCGGTCAACGAGCTGCGGCTGGCGAACCACTGGGACAACCTCGACCGCACGGTCGAACGAGGCTACGCGGGCCCGTCGATCTTCCACTGGGACGAACTGCCCGCGGTGCGGCGCCGCTACGTCGACTACGCCCGCGCGCTCGCGTCCGTCGGGATGAACGGAACGGTCGTCAACAACGTCAACGCCAGCGCCCGGATCCTGTCCGCCGACATGATCGAGGGACTCGTCGGCCTGGCCGGCGTGCTGCGCTCGTGGGGGCTGACCCTGTACCTGTCCGCCAACTACGCCAGCCCGATGGTGCTGGGCGGACTGGACACGGCCGACCCGCTCGACGACGGCGTCCGTGCCTGGTGGCGGGACAAGGCCGGCGAGATCTACCGGGCGATACCGGACTTCGGCGGGTTCCTGGTCAAGGCGAACTCCGAGGGGCAGCCGGGACCGATCGACTACGGGCGCACCCACGCCGACGGCGCCAACCTGCTCGCCGACGCGGTCCGGCCGCACGGCGGGCTCATCATGTGGCGGGCGTTCGTGCACGACTTCGACCCGAACACCTGGGCCCACCTGGCGTACGAGACGTTCGCCCCGCTCGACGGCGAGTTCGCCGACAACGTCGTGCTCCAGATCAAGAACGGACCGATCGACTTCCAGGTCAGGGAACCCGTTCATCCGCTGTTCGGCGCCCTGCCGAGAACCAACTCGATGCTCGAGCTCCAGATCACCCAGGAGTACACCGGCCACACCACGCATCTGTGCTATCTGGTGCCGCAGTGGAAGGAGGTCTACGGCTTCGACACCCACGGCAACGGGAGGGGCACGACGGTCGCGCGCATCGTCGGCGGCGACGCCTACGGCTACTCCCACGGCGGCGTCGCGGGCGTGATGAACCTCGGCGACGACCGCGACTGGACCCGGCACCAGCTCGCCGCCGCCAACACCCACGGCTACGGCCGGCTCGCCTGGAACCCCGCGCTCAGCTCCGCCGCCATCGCCTCGGAATGGACGCGGATGACGTTCGGCTGCGACCGGCGGACCGTCGAGGAGGTCACCGACATGCTCCTCGCGTCCTGGCGCACCTACGAGGACTACACGTCGCCGCTCGGCAGCGGGTTCATGATCGGCGACGGCGAGCACTTCGACCCGAGCGCGGAGGGCAACCAGCCGTGGCATCGCGCCGACGCCGACGGCGTCGGATTCGACCGCACGCGGGCGACCGGCGACGGGGACACCGGGATGTACCACCCGCCGGTGCGGGACGCGTACGAGTCGTTGGCTCGCTGCCCCGACGAGCTGCTGCTCTTCTTCCAGCACGTGCCCTACCGACACCGGCTGCACTCGGGCAGCACCGTGATCCAGCACATCTACGACACCCACTTCTCCGGCCGGGAGAACGTGCTGACGATGCGCGAACGGTGGCGGGCGCTGCGCGGCCGCGTGGACGCGAGCAGGCACCGGGACACCCTGGAGCGGCTGGACCTGCAGGCCGATCACTCCACCGTGTGGCGGGACACCCTGGTGGCCTACTTCTTCGAGACCAGCGGGATCCTCGACGAACAGCGCGGCTGGCTGCAGGTGCGCTACTCGTCCGTCACCGCCCTGCTGGCCGGCGTCCCCAGCCGGATGAGCGTCACCGTGGGCAACGCGACCGCGGCGCGGGCGGAGGCCGTCGCGCGCCTGGTGACGCCGGACGGCTGGACCAGCGGCACCGAGCGGATCTCCCTGGCCTCGCGTGAGTTCGGGTCCGTCTCGCTGCCGGTGAGGTCGGCCGGCGAGCTCGCGGCGGCCGTCCCGGTACGCGCCGACGCCGACGCCGACGACCGCCCGGTGCTCGGCGGCACCTCCGCCCTCGCGCAGATGCTCGTCGCGCCCGCCGGCCACCAGTGCCTGCTCGCCCTCGACGCGGGCAGCCCGTCGAGTCCCGTACAGGCGACGTACCAGCGGCTCACCCCCGCGGACGGCTGGGACGCGGACCGGGGCTACGGCTGGGTCGGCGACCCGCCGCAGTCCCGCGACCGGGGCGACGCGTTCGACGCGCTGCGCCGCGACTTCGTCAACGACACCACCGCGCGCACCCTGCGCCTCGCCGCGCCGGCGGGCGTCCACGACACCTACCTGCTCGTCGCCGACAACAACATGTCGTACCCCACCTACGTCAGGTCGGAGGGCGAACTCCTCGCCCGGAGCGACGTCATCGACGGCGGCTCGTTCGCCTGGATCCACTTCCAACTCGACGGCGGCACCGCCGGCGCCGAGGTCGATCTCGAACTCAGCGGCGACCCCGGCCAGCACTGGCACCTGAACGCGCTCGCCCTCGTCGACCGCGACGCCGAACTGCCGCCGGTCGTGGTCGGCGAGGTGGCCGTGTCGTCACCGCTCCTCGGCGGTCGCGCCCACACGCTCGCGGTCGAGGCGGCGAACACCACGGACGACGCGCTGTTCGTGTCGGCCGGTGTCGACGTACCCGACGGATGGTCGGCGGCGGGCACCGGCGGTGACGTGCCGGCGGGGGACGTCGGCGTGATCGAGGTGTCGGTGACCCCCGCCGTCGGACCGGCCACGGCAGAGGTCATCGTCCGGCTGTCGACGACCGGGCGCGACGGCGGCGACAGCCGTCGCCTCGACGTGGACGTCGTCCCCGCGGGCGACCAGGTACGGCTCGCACTCGACGCCGGGCCCGCCGACTCGCCGCTCCTCGACACCTACCGGCGGCTCCTCCCGGCCGACGCCTGGAACGCCGAACGCGGCTACGGCTGGGTCGGCGACCCGCCCCAGTCCCGCGACCGGGGCAGCGCCGTGGACGTGCTGCGCCGCGACTTCGTCAACGACAGCGCACCGCGCACCCTCCGCCTCGCCGTGCCACCCGGCCGGCACGAAGCCCACCTGCTCGTCGGCGACGTCGTCGTCATGGACGCCACCAGGGTGAGCAGCGGCGGCACGCTGCTCGCCGAGGCACCCGCCGCACCCGGAGGCACGTTCACCTGGCTGCGCGTCGAACTCGACGGCGGCGGCACGGGAAGCACCGTCGACCTCGAGTTCAGCGGCACGCCGGGCCAGCACTGGCGGCTCAACGCCCTCGTGCTCCACTGACGCCACTCGCCACGCACCCCCATCCCCTCAGGGCAAAGGACGAGCAACGTGTATGTCAGGCACCTCGCACGGTCCACGGCACCGCGGAAGGGCGCGATCGCGCTGGCCCTGGCCGCCGTGCTCACCGCTCCGGCCATCTCGCAGGCGGCGCCCGGTGACACCCCCGTGGGGGCACCCGCGCCCGCCGAGCGGGTCGCCAAGCTGACCGGCCCCGACGCGATCAACGACACCATCGGCCGATGGGAGGTCAAGGCCACGGACCTCGGCATCATGTGGGACAACGGGAGCGGCCAGGTGCTCACCGCCTTCGGCGACACCGACGGGCTGGGCTGGACCGGCCCGGGCGGTGGCGTCGGCGACCCGGCCACCCTCGACTGGCGCTGCAACACCCTGGCCCGGAGCGCCGACCGCGACCTCGCCGACGGGATCACGTACAGCGGCATGGTCGAGGACCGGCCCGGCCACGCCGGCGAGATCCTGGACTGCGAGAAGTCCGGCAACGACGAGAACGGCGAGGTCACCGTCATCCCGACCGCGGCGATCTCGGTGGGCGACCGGCAGTACATCCACTACATGTCCGTCAACCACTGGGGTGCGCCCGGGCACTGGGAGACCAACTACTCCGGCATCGCCTACTCCGACGACAACGGCGAGACCTGGACGAAGGACGACCGCACCCGCTGGCAGAACACGCCCGCCTGGGACAACAGGTTCCAGATGGCCGCCATGGTGCGCGAGGACGGACACGTCTACCTCTACGGCACCCCGAACGGCCGCTACGGGGACGTCCACCTCGCCCGCGTGCCCGAGCACCGGGTGCTGGAGCCGACGGCGTACCGCTACTGGAACGGGCGGGGCTGGGGCCGGGACCAGACGGCGGCGGCGCCGGTGGCCGCGGGACCGGCCGGCGAACTGTCCGTGCAGTACAGCCGATACCTCGGTGAGTGGGTGATGATGTACCTCGACGAGACCAGCAGGGCCGTCGTCATGCGCGTCGCGCCGAAGCAGACCGGGCCGTGGGGTCAGGAACAGATCGTGGCCCACGCCGATCAGTACCCCGGGCTCTACGGCTCGTACATCCACCCGTGGTCGGCCGACTCCGGGAGTCCGTACCTGTACTTCACGATGTCGCAGTGGGACCCGTACAACGTGTACCTGATGCGCACCCGGCTGCCTCGGGACGAGGAGCGGTGAACGAGGCCACGCCGACGAAGGCCGTGGTCGCGGGCGGATCCGGCGGGTGGCCGCAGGCGGAGGGGCGCTGAGCGTCTGTCAGTGGCTCCGCCTACGGTGTGATCACTGGGGACTCGCCGGAAGAGCCCCGGGTGAAGGTCTGGGAGGGGTCTGTCATGACTACCGGGTCCGTGTCGACGACGTATCTGGAGCTGTCGCAGGATGGCGGCGGCGCGCACAAGTTCTACGAAGTGGCCGTCGACCACCAGGTGGTGACGGTGCGGTACGGGCGGATCGGCGCGGCCGGGCAGACGCAGACGCAGACGTTCTCCACCGCGGCGAAGGCGCAGGCCGCGGCCGCGAAGAAGATCGGGGAGAAGGTCCGCAAGGGATACGCTCCGGCCGTTCCCGGGCACCGCGCCCCGCGCGCGGTGACCCGACGCCAGGTGGCCTCGGCTCCGTCCACCGCGCGGGCCGTGGCGCCCGTGCTGTGGCGTTTTCGCACCGGCTCCTCGGCGTTCGGTATCCATGTCGACGACGAGCGCTGCTGGGTCGGGAACCAGGCGGGCGACGTCTACACCCTGGACCACGACGGTGACGTCCTCGCCCGCTTCAACCTGCCGGACGGCGTGAAGTGCCTGGTCGCCGACGACTTCTGGGTCTACGCGGGCTGTGACGACGGCCAGGTCTACGACCTGTCCTCGAAGCTGCCGTTCGCGGCGTACGACATCGCGGCGGACGTCGACATCTTCTGGCTCGACATCGACGAGGGCATCCTGCACGTCTCGGATCGGGACGGCCGGCTCACGGTCATCGACCATGAGGACGAGCACCAGTGGGCCCGCCGCAGCCAGGGCGAGCACGCCTGGATGGTGCGCGCCGACGGCCGGGGTGTCTACCACGGCCACCACCGGGGCGTCACCGCCTACGCTCCCGACGGGGGCGGCGAGCTGTGGCACACGTCCACCCGGGGCGGCGTCCTGTTCGGCTGGCAGGAAGCCGACGCCGTGTACGCGGGGACGGCACACCGTGTGGTCCAACGGCTGTCGAAGGCGACCGGCGCGATCGAGGCCACGTATGCCTGCGACAGCGCGGTGTACTCGTGCGCCACGTCACCCGGTGGGCGGTTCGTCTTCGCCGGAGACAACGCGTCGTCCGTCTACTGCTTCGACGGGGACGGGACGCGGCTGTGGAAGCTCGGCACGGGCGGCGGCTCGGCCCTGTCGATGCAGTACCGCGACGAGCGGCTGTACGTGGTGACCACGGACGGCTCGCTGGTGTGCGTGGACGCGAGCGAGGCGGCCGTCTCCGCGGCGCAGCAGGGCACGGTGCCGGTGGAGCGGGACGTCAAGCTCGCCGCGGCCCTGCCGACCTACGCGCCGGCCACGGCCGCCGATGCGGTGGCGACCGTGGCACACGCCCCCACCGGGGCGGTCGTCGTCGAATGCGTCCAGCAGGGCGGCCGCATCCGCGTGCACGTGGTGTCCGAGGGCTTCGACCCGTCCTGGAACGTGCAGTTCCCACGCGCGATACGACAGCCCGGGACCCGCTACGTGGTGGACGCGCTGCACGCGGCGGCCGGCGGCTTCTACCGCGTCCGCGGCGACATCCGCCGGCTGCTGTGACGCCTGCGGACAGGTCGATACGACGCAGAGACGGTGCGCGCGTCACAGCGTGGCAGCGCCAGCCACGACCGCCGCGATTCCGGTGATCAGAAGGATGATGATCGTGCCGATGGCTCTCTCGTTGTCGCGACGGTCGGCTGCGAGGTCAGGGGTGTAGACGGCCGGGTCGGAGGGGGCGTAGTAGATCGTGAGGTCGCGATCGAGGGACAGGCCCGGGTCGGGGATACCGTCGCGGGACACGCCGGTGACGTGGGTGCCCTCGAGAGTGGTGAACGTGACGACGGGAGTGTGGACGACGATCTCGTCACCCTCCCCGTCGGTATAGACGTCCTTGGTGACGGCCACGACACGCGCCGGGACGGCGATGGCCGAGGCCAGCAGTGCGTCGCGGGCGCGCGCCAGGCGGATGTCGGGACTGATCGCCGCGGAGACGGTGAGCAGGGCACCGAAGCCGAGCAGCGCCCATGGGTAGCCCCAGACGACGGTCGCATGGACCACCAGCCCGACGAGCAGCAGGATGACCGCGCAGTTCGGGCCGGTCCGGCCGTTCCTCTCGCCCACGCCGTCGAGCACGACGCGGAACCGGTGTGGCCGCCCGGGTGGGTAGCGCACCTCGAACTCGCGGCCCACCCAGGCTTGCTCGATCACGTCGCCATGCTTGACCGCGTTGGACAGGATGAACTCCTCCCCGGTGGCCGGGTCCTGGAACGCGAGCGTCACCGGGATCCTGGGCCCCTCGGAGGCGCCGTGCGCCGGCTGTCCCACCCGTATGATCCGTGCCTTCACCCAGACCGCACGCTGGGCCCGGGTCATCCCGGTCAGTGAGATCCCGTAGCCGAGCAGCGCCAGCCCGGCGGGCACCACCCACCACAGGTGCATCACCTCGTGAACGCTCATCCGAGCGCCGCCTTTCGCTGTCCGGACTGCGGGTCAGAACTCAACACGGAACAGGTTGTCGGCCGGGTCGACCACGGCCGTGAGTCGAAGGCCCACGCGGAGGGCCGGGTGCCGGGAGCGTTTCCAGGTCGTCTCGAACGTCCGGAAGGCCCCGCCGCTGATCCGCAGACCGACGATGACACCGGTCTGCTCTCCGTCGTCCCAGTCGGTCAGTCCGGTGATCTCCGCGGTCGCCGCGACCCCGACCGCGTCGAGCCGCCGGTTGTTCTCCCGCTCCACACTGGTGTTGGCCCAGAGGCCGATGCCCAGGGGAGCGCAGAGCACAGTGCACAGGACGCCCGCGAGCAGCAGGCCAGCACCGGCGAAGGCGCCGAAGGCGAGCATGACCGGTCCGCACAGGCACAGCCCCGCCGCGGTGGAGTACAGGAACACGGCTCCGAGCAGACCGATCTCCGACACCCGCGTCGGCTCGGGGCCGCTGTCGTCGTCCGCCATCTCAGGGTCCCCGTCCTTCCGGCTGGCTCCGTCGCAGCGGGTCCGCCACCGCCGCCGGGCCGGCGAGGAGGAGCGGGCCGGAATCGCCCGCCGCCACCTCGTACAGCGGAGCCGGGGTCACGGTGCCACGCCGTCCCCGGCGTAGAGGTAGCCGGCGGGCCGGGCGGGGTCGGCGACCAGCAGCACCCGGTCGCCGGCGCGGGGGATACGCAGCTTCGAGACGATGGTCTGGAGGGCGATCCGGTCGGAGGCCCCGGTCGGTTGGAGGACCAGGTCGACGACGGGGTCGAAGTTGACGAGCTTGCCGGTGTCGCTGATCGTCACGACGACGGCGGATGTGGTCGGCGCCCCCGCGGCGAGCAACTGCCGCACGCTGACACCGGAGTTGTACGCACCGATCGACTGCTGGACCCTGGCGAAGTCCTCGTCGCCGAGGAACGCGCGCGTGGCGCGGCCGTAGAAACCCCTGCCGCCGGCCATCTGGTCGGCGATCCTGGCGGCCCGCTCCTCGCGGCCCCTGCGCTTTCCGTAGATTCCCATGCTGTTCTGTCCCTTCCGGTGATGCCAGAGGTGAGGGTCGGACGGCGGCCGGCGCACCCTTGACCTCGTCCTACGCGGCCTCGAAGTCGGACGAGTCGCGCGGTGATCGCCGGCGGTTCCGCCTGACGATGTGGACGCTAAGTGGCCGGCGACGCCTACCGATCCCAGGTTCGTCCGCCGCCTCACCGCCGGCGTACTCTCCTCGTATGCCGCCCGTGAGCCAGCCGACCGGCGAGCGCCGCCCGCGTGCCATGTTCATCGACCACGCCTGGCGTGGCCTCGGCCCGGGGCTGGAATCGCTGAGCGGACCCGGTGGGGCGCCGTTGACCCGGACGGTCAAGCTGATCGTGCTGCCGTTGATCGTCCGGCCGGCGCTGCGTCCCGAACTCGCGGCTGACTTCCTCGGGCCCGCCCAGGCCGCGCGCCTGCAGGGGCTGATCCGGGAGTCCGGTGAGCGTCTCGCGGCGACAGCACAGTGGTTCACGCTGCTGAAGAGAGCCCGCCGGGCGCTGGGCATCGTGGCGGGCAACCCCCAGGATCTGTACTTTCAGCGCTGCTTCGAGCTGGCCACCGAGCACGGAGCTCCCTCGGCCGGCGCGGACGCCTTGGCCAGGGGCGTGGTCGAGGACGTCGCGGACACGACCAACGGACGCACGGTGGAAGAGCTGAAGGGGTATCTGGCTGACGCCCTCCGGCGGTCCCGTCTCGACGGAGAGCTGGTCACCGCCTGGGAGGGCCGTCCACCGGCCCCAGCCGCCGCCGACACGGCCGCGGCGGTCGCCCGGGCGGCCGAGGTCCTGGAAGCCTGCGGCGCGACGGGCCGGGCGGGGAACTCACCGGAGTACGCGTCCATGGTCGAGGCGGGACACGGAGGCGTGTTCGGCCGGGCCTTGTGGGCGCACGCGAGCGGTGTCTGGGGCCGCGACGACCTGCCGGCACATCTGGGGTTGACCGCGCGGCAGGTGCCGCCGCGGCCGGGGATCGGCCGGGGCGCCTCAACGGCCACGCTTCCCGCGCCGCTGGACCGCACGCTCTTCGAGCGGCTCTTCGTCGTTCTCCAGTCGTCGACCCGGCGGGAGGAACTGCCGACGGTGCCGGAGCTCGTGGGACGGGAGGCCGGCCGCAGTTGCGCTCCGCTCGGCCTGTACGACGAGAGCCTGCGCGTCGCCGTGGTCCTCGGCGGCCGGCTCGCGGTCGGCCTCGATCCACTGGGCACCGGGGAACCCGTGCCGGAGTGGACGGCGGCGCACCGGGTCGTCAACAGCCGCTGGCGACGGGAGGCATCGGTCCTCCGCGCCCGAAGGATGACCGTTTCCGCCCGCCCCGACCCGGACGGCGGCGTCCTGGACTCCATCGCCCGGGACCTCCGTACCCCGTGGGCCGCTTACATGCGGCGGCTGTGGGTCCGGCTGCACGGGCGGGACGTCCGCGACGCACCGCTGGGGGACCTCGCGTCGGCCTGGGCGGTGCTCGACGGGGTCGCCCGCTCGGTGATGATGGATCACCGCGCCCGGGTCCGGTCGGCGCTGCGCACCCTGTCGGCGCCCCCCGCGCCGGTGGCCGAGCCGAGGACCACGTGACGGCGCGGGGCCCCGTCGACGTGCACGTCGGGCAGGGCGAGCACGGCACGGTCCGGGTCGTCGCCGATCCCGCCCTTGGGAGGGCCGAGGGCGGCAGTGGCGCGGTCTCCGCCGGTCCCGACTTCACCCGTGGCGTCCTCGATGTCGCCGGCGCCGTTCTGACCTGGTCCGTCCTCGGCGATCCCGGCCCGCCGTCGGCGCAGATCCATGACACGGGACGGGCCCAGCAGTGGCTGTGGGCGCTCTACGGCGAGCGCGTCGCCGCCGCTGTCCACGCCGTCCACGACCGTGCGGTGGGGGACCCGGCCCGGGTACGGGTGGCGGCGGACCCGACCGCCCTCGCGGGCAGCGCGGCCCGGCTCGCCTTCGGGCACTGGGCGGCCCGGTGGTGGCCGGCGTCGTACACGGACGGGATACCGGCGCTCGAACCGGACGCGCTCGGCCTGGAGCTGGCCGCACTCACTCACCGGAGCCAACAACTGTTCGACGACGATGTCGATCAACCTGACGACTGCGTGGCCGAACTGGTCGAGGAGCACCAGGCAGCCCTCGACCCGCTGATCCAGTGGTGGCGCGCCGAACCGCGGCCGACGGGCACGGCACGCCACCTGGAGAGCGTCCTGCGGCTGATCGACGACGCGGCGGACACCGCCGGACTGGACGGGCCGGCCCTGCGCCACCTCCGGTCGTCCCTCGACCGGCGCGGTCCGGTCGGTATGCCGGTCGACCCCGGAGCGCTGTTCGCACGGCACGACAGCTACGCCCTCGTGGCTGGCGAACCGCTCGAGGCGGGCGGCCGGGTGATCGCCCGGGGCCCGGGGACCAACGACTGGCGCCGCTACCCGCCCGGCCTCGTCGACGCCGCCGAGAACGCGGTGTCCTGGACCGCTCGCGCGCTCGGCGCGCGGCGTCGGATCGAGATCGAGGCCATCGCGCACAGGGCGGCACCCACCGCCGGGGCCTCCCTCGTCGTGGAGATCCACGTGAACGGTGGCCGCGCGTACCGGGTGCCTCTCGCCAGACGGGACGACCTGTGGACCGGCAGGGCGGACCTGCATCTGGACCTGCCTGCCGGGGCGGAGCCGCCGCGTATCGAGGTCGGCGTCCTGCTGCCCGGCTTCGACCCGGGCCCCGGCACGTCGGGCACAGCCGACGACCGCGTCGACCGTGAAGCCGTCCGTGCCCTGGTCCGGCGGCGGCTGGCCGCCGCGGCACAGCCCCTGGCGTACGAGGCGGCGCCGCACGACGACGGATCGGCCCCGTTCCTCGCCGAGACGGTCGCCGCTGCCACCGGTGAGGACTACTGACGCATGCCGCACGAGGACCAGGTGAACGAACCCGTGACGCGGCTGTACGGGGAGCCGTTCGACAGTGGTTTCGCCCTGGCCGAGGAGCACCAGCTGGCCGCCGATGTCACGGCCGCGTGCGCCGTCTACGAGGAGTTGCTCACGCTGGCCGAGTCCCTTGAGGACTCGCCCGACGTACGGTTCTTGCGGGCGCACCTGCTGTCCGACATCGCGACCGTTCGGCTCACCGCCTCGGATCTGCCCGGGGCGGAGGACGCCGTCCAGCGGTCCCGCGGTCTGCTGGACGGCATCGCGTCTGCCCCGATGGGGCCGCGCGGCCGTCAACTGTGGCTGGAAGTCCTGCTGAAGACGCTGTTCGCCGGCGCCGACCTGCTGCGCAGGACCGGGCGCCTGGACGAGGCACTGGCGTGTCTCGACGAAGCGGCGGCCTGGCTGCCCGAGTTCGAGGACCCCGAGGGAGAGAGCGCGGCCGTACTCGGCCTCAACCGGGTGCTTCTGCTGATGGAGCGCGGCGAGTGGGGAGCGGCCGAGGAACTTGCCTCGGCGCAACTGGCCACCACTGCGGCGACCGCGCCGGGGTCCGCGGGCCGACTACTGACCTGCCTCGGCGCGATCTGCTCGTCGACCGGACGGTACGACCTGGCCGAGGACTACTTCGCCCGAGCGGAGGACGGCTTCCGCGCGACAGGGCACACCGGTGAGCTGCGGTCGCTGCTCGCGCACCGGGCGTTCGTCGCGATGCACCGGGGCGAACTCGACGTCGCCGAGCGGTTGTTCGCCGAGGCGTCCGCGTTCTTCGAGGAGCAGCGGTGGTTCGGTGATCTGGCGGTCTGCGAACAGGCCCGTGCCTTCCTCGCCGGCCTGCGCGGCGACAGCGCCGGCACGGACGGCCTCGTGGCGGTGAGCCTGTCCCGCTTCGAACAACTCGGCGCCGCGATCGCCGCCGCCGACACCATGCTGCTGGGCTCCCAACAGGCGTACGGGAGGGGTGACATAGAAGAGCTGAAGCGGCTGGCCCAGCAGGCTCGCGACGTGTACCAGGCGCGGGAGATGTACGAGCGGTGCGCACAGGTCGACCTGATGCTCGCGAGAACTCTCGAGGACGACCTCAACCGGACGAACCACGGCGACCACGAGCGGGCGTCCATCGACACCGCGCTCTCCCTCGCCGTGCCCGCCGCGCTGGCCCTGGAGGCGGCGCGCTACGACTTCGTCACCGCCCACGCGCGCGGTCAGTGGCTCGCACTGTCATACGACGCCCTGCGGTTGGTCTTCCGCCTCGCCGTCCGCAGACAGGACCAGGGACTCCTCTTCGAACTGGTGGAACACCGCTCCGCGGGCGCCTCCCTCGCGCTCGACCGTACGCCACCGGCGTCGGCACGGACCGCGGAGACCTCAGGGGACCCCGTGGCGGTCTTCCCGAGCGCTGCCATGAAGACGTACGGGCAGAGGCACGGGCAGGTGGACGTGACGATGACGCTCAGCGGCGTGGCGGCGGACGCCGCGGCCTCCGCTGGGTTGCGGGTCGCGCCCCCGCCGAAGGTGCGGATGTCGTCGGAGACCGGCCGGGTCGCGCTCCAGGAGTACATCGCGGCGGCCGAGTTCCGCTACCGCCGGCGGATCGTGAACGAGGAGGAGGCGCCGTTCTGGTTCACTGACGACCTGACGAGCCGCCCGGTGGTCCAGGTCCGACTGGCCGACGCCGGCGACCTTTTCATGACCTGGACCTGGGCCGGCGGGGCCCGGGGGTTCGGCACCGGCCGCGGGACCGAGGACGAAGTCGACCGCGCGGTGCGGGCATTGACCGCCGCTCTGCCCGGGACGGGCGAGGGGTCCGAGGGGATGCGGCGCGCGTTCGACTCGGGAGCGATGGCCGATCACCGGACCGAGCACCGGCTCGCGAGGGTGCTGGCCGAGGCGCTGTGGCCGGAAGGGCTCACGGCGCAGATACGGCAGGTGTCGGCCCGCGCGGGCCGTCCGCTGGTGCGGATCCAGCCGTCCCCCCGGGTCGCCCAGGTTCCCTGGGAACTTCTCGCCGTCGACGACGCGACCGACGTACGGCTCATCGACCTGGCGGACGTCGCGACCACCGCACCGACGTCGTTGCGGCGGCAGGCCCCTGCCGCCCGTCCGGCGCCGGACGCGGACACCGATGCGAACGCCGACACCGGCACCGTCGTTCTCGTACTCGACCCCCGGATTCCGGGATTCCGAGCTGACTCCCCGCTCGGCTCCGTTCTGGGACCGCCCGGCTCGGACCCCGAGCTCCTGTCCTTCGTCCAGCGACGTCTCGACGCGGGCGACGTCGTGCCGTCCGTCGCCACCCCGGCGGAGGCACTGCGCCGCACCGACCTGGACCGGAACTGGCTCAGCGATGTGCTCCGCAAAGGGCCACGCCGCCTCATGTACGTCGGGCACGTGAGCGCCGCGCCGGCCGCGGGCGGGCAGAGCGAGGACGGCACCCTCCATCTGTGCTGCGGTCCGATGACCGTGGGCCTGGCCGAGCCGGTCCGCACCCATCGCCCGCTGTCGGCCAAGGATCTCCTGTTGGGCACGCTTCCCCTGCGTGCCGACGGAGAGCCGGGTGCGCGGATCTGGCCCGCGCCGCCGCGTGTCGCCCTCATCGGCTGCGAAAGCGGCGGGGATCTCCGGTTCGTCGAGCCGTTCGGCCTGGCGACAGCGATGATCCACAACGGTGCCGAACTGGTCACCGCCACCCGCTGGGTGCTGCCGACCAGCTTCGCGTTCCACCGGCTGGCCGGCCTGCCCGAGTCCGTACGCCCGCTGTCCAGGGCGATCACCGCCGTCGACACCGCCCATGAGCACCGCGACCCCGTGAACCGGCTCGGCCGCTGGCAGCGCGAACAACTCGACCACTGGCGCGCCGGCGGCCGGATCGAGCACTCACCCCTGCTGTGGGCGGCCATGACCTGCATCGTCAGATGACCGCCGAGCGCTCGCAACGGGGGACGTCGATGTCGGCGGAGGGCATTGCTCTCTGCGGTCACTGACCTGCTCCGTTCCGTCATCGAGCACCAGGACTGGGTGATGTCAAATCCAGATGGCCGGCCGCTCACCTGGTTATCGAGACCACGGGCGGAAACCCGGGAGAGAGCCGAGGGGCCGCCTGGGAGACGGCGGGCTCACCGCGGGTGACCAGCCCCAACCCTGATCGGAGAATCATGAGCGACAGAGCGAAGGACCCGCACTGGGAGCGACGCAGTCTCGACCGGCGCATTCTCTACGTGATGGAGCGCCTGGTGGACCACTACGATTTTCCCGTGAGAGGGGGCGCGGGGCTCGTGGGCAATCTGGTGGCCGAATCCGGGGTGATCCCCACCCGGGTCGAGGGAAGTGCCGAGAGCACCCCCATGCGGTCGAAGAACTTCGACGGCGAGACGGTGAACCACACCGCGAAGGCCATCATGAACCGGAACGCGACCCGGCATATCGGGCCCGCCCGTCCTGGTATCGGCCTGGCGCAGTGGACGGCCGCCCCCCGGCGTGCCGGGCTGTTCTCCCACCGGTTCCATGGTGACGTTCTCGGGGCCCGCGCGGTCTTCGACATGGACGACCAGATCGACTACCTGGCGGACGAGCTCAAGTCCAGCTTCAACGGCGTGCGGGCCGTTCTCCGGCGGCCCGCGGTGAAGGTCAACGACGCCTGCGACGAGGTCCTGTACAACTTCGAGATTCCGGGGGCCATCATCCAGGGCGGCTCCAGGCTGCCCCGCTCGGACCCGCGCGTCCAACGGGTGTTCAACCAGCGCCGCCCCCTGGCGCAGCGCGCCCTCGCCGTCTACCGCGACGCCCGTTCCTGACAGGAGCCACACCTTGGAGATCCGTGGCGTCGATCCCCGCGGCACCAGCTGGGAACAGGACCACGCCACCTATCGGATCCACTTCTGGGACGTCCCCGCACGGGCGGCGGACGAGTACGAGATCGTGGACCCGGTCGACGTGGACGAAGTGCTGGAGTGGGCGGGGGAGTACGCGGCGGCACGCGGACTGACCTACACCCTCTACGCCGCCACCGACGACGGACGAGGACTCATCCGGCTCGCCGGCGTCCTCGGCGACCCGTTCGACCAGTGACTCCCGGAACCTGCCGAGGGCGACCCCCGGCCACCGGCCGCGCGGGCTGGTTAGGAGACGATGTCCTTCCTGCTGAAGCCGCGGAACGCGAGAGCGAACAGGACCAGCGAGTAGGCGAGGGAGACCGAGGTGCCCTTGATCATTCCGGTCCACTCCAGCTGTGGCTGCATGACGTCCGCCCAGGCGTACTGCCAGTGGGCCGGCAGGAACTCCCGCCAGGAGCCGAGGGCGGTGACGGCGTCGAGGACGTTGCCGACGATGGTCAGTCCCACCGCTCCGCCGACCGCGCCGAGCGGCGCGTCGGTGCGGGTGGACAGCCAGAACGCCAGCGCCGCCGTGACGAGCTGGGAGACGAAGACGTAGCCGACGGCGATCGCGAGCCGGGCCGCGCCGTCGGCGGCGGGCAGGGAACCGCCCGTCGGGCTCTGCAGCGGCTCCCAGCCGTAGGCGACCGTGCCCACGGCCAGGGCGAGCAGCGGCAGCAGCACGATCGCGGCCAGGCTGAAGACCAGGCCGATCACGAGCTTGCTCCACAGCAGCCGGCGGCGGGGCACGGGCGCCGCGAGCAGGTAGCGCAGCGACGACCAACCGGCCTCCGACGCGACGGTGTCCCCGCAGAACAGCGCGACGGGAACGACCAGCAGGAAGCCGGCCGACGCGAACAGGGTCGCCGCGGCGAAGTTGAGTCCCGAGACGGTGGTGGTGTTCATCAGGTCGATCCGGTCGGCGTCCCCCGTGCTCCCGCCGCCGCCGATGGCGAAGGCGATGACGAGCACGAAGGGCAGCGCGGCCAGGACCGCCGCCATCACCCACGTACGCCGTCGGCGCAGCTGCCGGACGGCCTCCACGCGCAGGGGGAGGGTGCGGCCCGGCCGGTAGCTGGACGCGGTCTCCGTTGCGGTGGTCATGGCGTGTCACCTCCGATCAGGGTGAGGAAGGCGTCCTCCAGACGACGGTGCGGGCCGAGGCCGTTCACCGGGATGTCCAACTCGACGAGACCGCGGAGCAGTTCGGAGGGCGTCGCGTCGTCGAGCCGGACCAGCAGGTCGCCGTCGCTGCGCTCCACGGAGGCGACCCCCGGCAGTGCCGCCGCCTTGTCCACCAGGGCGTCCGGCAGCGGCGGTCCCGCCACGGCCACGAGCAGCGTCTCGCCGGGGCCGACGATCTCCGCGACCGGGCCGGCCTGCACCAGCCGGCCACGGTCCATGACGACGAGATGGGTGCAGGACCGTTCGACCTCGGCGAGGAGATGCGAGGACACGATGACGGTCCTGCCCGCGGCGGCGTACTGGATCATCACCTCGCGCATCTCCCTGATCTGGGGCGGGTCGAGGCCGTTGGTCGGCTCGTCGAGGATCAGCAGATCCGGAAGGCCGAGCATGGCCTGGGCGATGGCCAGGCGCTGGCGCATGCCCTGCGAGTAGGTGCGTACGGTTCGCTGGAGGGCGTCGCCGAGCCCGGCGATCTCCAGCGCCTCCTCGATGTGCGCGTCCTCGGCGGGCCGGCCGGTCGCGGCCCAGAACAGCTCCAGGTTGGCGCGTCCTGACAGGTGCGGGAGGAACCCGGCGCCCTCGACGAAGGCGCCGACCCGGGACAGGACGGGGGCGCCGGGCCGGATGGCGTGTCCGAAGACCCGTATCTCACCGTCGTCGGGGGTGATCAGGCCCATCAGCATCCGCAGCGTCGTGGTCTTGCCCGCGCCGTTCGGGCCGAGCAGACCGAGCACCTGACCCTTCTCGACGCGGAAGGAGAGGTCGCGCACGGCGTACCGGTCGGCGGACCTGGCGTAACGCTTCGTCAGCCCGGTGATCTCCAGGGGCACCTCGGCCCGCGCGGGGTCGGGGGCGGGGGCGTCGGCGGTCCGGCGGCGGACCGTGAGCAGGAGGAACGCGACGACGGCGGCGACGATCGGCAGCCCCCAGACCCAGGCGGGAAGGGGCGCGGAGCCGGTGGTCACGTCGGCCGCCGTCGGGACCGTCAGCGCGTCCTCCACCGTGGCGGTGTAGGTGGCCGGGTCGGCGGGGGAGGCGTAGCCGAGGTCGGTGGCGGCGAGGACGAGACGGAGCTGATGGCCCGACTCGACCTCGTGATCGATGGTGGGCAGGGGGAGTTCCACCGTGCGGCCCTCGCGCGCGTCGGTCACCCTGACGGGGGTGACGAGTTGGGACGGCAGGGTCTGGGTGCCGTCGGGCGCGACGTCGTACAGCTTGGCGAACAGCACCGCGTCGTCCGAGGTGGACGTGACCGTCACCGTCACCGTCGGCGAGCCGGTGATGCGCAGGGCGGTGTCGAGGGGAGCCGAGTCGAAGCTCGCGAACTGTCCGGGGAAGTCGATGTTCAGGCCGCCGACGCCGAGGGAGGAGAGCTGGGTCAGGCCGCTGCCCAGTCCGGGGACGGCCGAGATCGCGGGCGGGCCGGCGCCGGGTGGGTTCTCGAAGGACTCCGTCCCGCCGCTCAGGGGCAGCGGACGCTCGGTGTCGTGCAGCCCGGGGTAGTCGGCGCTGGTGGCGCCTCGCGTCTGCACGGTGCCGTCCGTCGAATCGAGCCCTCCCGTCCTCGTGACCTGGAAGGCCGGTCCCGTGTCCGTCTCCTCGTCGCCCTTGAGGTACCGGTCGAACCAGGCGGTCGTCCGGTCGTCCAGGCGGGACGTCTCCAGGTCGCCGCCGTCGTGTCCGCCGGTGATCCAGTCGACGGCCACGGGCGCTCCGTTGGCCTCGATGGCCGTGGCCATCGCGTCCGCCTGGTCGAGCGGGAACAGGGAGTCCGACTGTCCCTGGGCGATGAGCGCGGGCACCTCGATCCGGTCGCCGACGGCGGAGGGACTGCGGGCCTCGAGCAGTTGACGGGCGGCGGCGTCGGGCTCGCCGCTGACCGCCACGCGCTCGTACAGGGCGCACACCTCGGGTGTGAAGCGTCCGCAGCCGCCCTCTGGCGAGCCGGTGTTGAAGAAGACGCCGGCCCAGAGGCTCTTGAAGACGCCGTTCGGGAACAGCGCGTCCGCGAGGTTCCAGTAGGTGATGCGCGGAGCGATGGCGTCGACCCGGTCGTCGTGTCCGGCGGCGAGCAGGGCGACCGCCCCGCCGTACGAGGCTCCGGCGATGCCCACGCGCGGGTCGCCCGCCGCGTCGAGCCGCACCTCCGGACGCCGCGCCAGCCAGTCGATCAGCCGGGACACGTCCGCGACCTCGTGGTCCGGGTCGTTGAGGCCGATCCTCCCGGTCGAGTCGCCGAAGCCGCGGGCCGACCAGGTGAGCACGGCGTATCCGTCGCGGGCGAGGCTCTCGGCCTGCTCGCGGACATCGTCCTTGCTGCCGCCGAAGCCGTGTCCGAGCAGGACCGCCGGCCGGCGGTCGGCTTCGGGGCCCGAGGTGAAGTACGTCGTGTCGATCGTCGCGCCCGGCATGTCGAAGGTCCGGTCAACGGCTCGGACGGGCGGCGGCTCGTCGGACGCCACCGCGTTCCAGGCGCCGGCTCCGGTGAGCACGGCCACGGCGACGGCGCCGACCAGCCACCGCCGTCCGCCGCCGGCCTTGCCGCCCCCGAGCCGGGACGCCCAGCGGCTCCGCGCGCGGGGGGAGGTGCTGCGTGACTCCATGCTCGAACCCTATGGGGGGCACCCGGCCGTCCCCGCCGCCTACAGGTGGATCCTGACGGCCTCGTGAGGCGTACGTCGGTCCGTCCGGGTACAACCGAGGGAGTACGTCACCGGCCGTTGAGTCGGGTCGGGTCGGGTCGGGTTCGCTTTCGCTTCCGTGCTTCGTGACCGCCCGGTCGGGGCTCAGTACCGGCCGGGCGGGGGTGGGGTGGTGAGGGCGGCGGTGAGGAGGCGGCGGGCGGTGGGCCGGTCGGGCAGGCCCTCGGTGTCGCCGGGAAGGGCGACGACCCCGGCGGCGATCCGGGCGCCCAGGCGGGCGGCGGGGAGGGAGCGGGCGCCGGCGAGGCGTCCCGCGAGGAAGGCGCCGAGGAAGGCGTCGCCGGCGCCCACGGTGTCGACGACCCGGGTGGGGTGCGCGGGGACGTGCCGCGACTCCTCATCCTCGTCCCGCAGCCAGCAGCCGCGTTCACCGCCCTTGAGCACGGTTTCGCCGACCCCGGCGGCCGCGGCCGTGGCCAGCACGTCCGCGGGGTCGGTGGTGCCGAAAAGCGGCCCGGACTCGTCGTCGCCGAGCATCAGCAGGTCGACGTGCGGGAGTATGCGCCGCATCGTGGCCAGCGCCTCCTCGGTGCCGAGGGCGGGGCGCAGGTTCACGTCGAGCACCAGCGCGGCGCCGGTGTCCGCCGCCTCCCGGGCCAGCCGCTCCAGCAGTCGCCGTGGGCCCGCGCCGAGGGCGGCGGTCAGTCCCGAGACCACCACGGACCGCGGGGCGTTTACCGCGGTGAGAAGAGCGGCGTCGGGGGCGTCGAGGGCCGAGGCGGCCGAGCCGGCGCGGTAGTAGGTCACCCGCCGCTGCCCGCCGGCGGGCGTCTCCCGCAGGAACAGGCCGGTCGGGCGGGCGGGGTCCTCGCGGACCAGCGTGTCCGCGACGTCGAGGTCGCGCACGGCGCGCCGCACCCGGCGTCCGGGGGCGTCCGCCCCCACCGCGGACAGGAACGCGGCCCGGCCGCCGAGCCGGGCCACCGCGGCGCACACGTTCAGCTCGGCCCCGGCGACCGACACCGACAGCGAGTCCGCCTCCTCGATCGGCAGCGGGGGCGGCGCCTGGAGGAGCAGCATGGCCTCGCCGACGCCGACGACGTCGAGCCGGGTGCCGAGCGGTTCGGGCGGGGGCGGCCAGGTCACGGTGCGTCTCCGGAGTGCTCCCGGGTGCCGGCGTGCCAGGCGGCGGTCAGCTCGGCGGCCCGCGTGCGCAGGCCGTCGAAGTCCTCGGCCGCGGCGACGCCGTCGGAGACGAGGAAGCCGCCCACGCCGACCGCACGGCAGCCCAGGGCCGCGTAGGCGCGCGCGGCGGCCGTGTCGACGCCGCCGGTCGGCACCAGCGGGACGTCCGGGAGCGGCGCCCGCACGGCCCTGACGTACGCCGCTCCGCCGACCGCGTCGACGGGGAACACCTTGACCGCCGCGGCGCCCAGCCGCCAGGCGGCGTCGATCTCGGTCGGGGTCAGGGCGCCGCAGAGCACGGGCACTCCGGCCTCGCCGGCGGTGTCGAGCACGGCCGGCGAGGTGGTCGGGGTGACCAGGAACCGCGCGCCGGCCCGGATCGCGCGGCGGGCCTCCTCGGGCGTGCGCACGGTGCCGGCGCCGACCTGGGCGGCCACGCCCGACTCCCGCCACCGTGCGATGGCCGCCTCGGCCCCCGGGGTGGTGAGGGTGACCTCCAGCGCGGGGACGCCGGCGTCCACGAGGGCGGTGCGGATCTCGTCCGGCGGGGCCGTGTTCAGCCGCACGATGGCGACGACGCCCGCGGGGCCGGGGGCCGTGTGGTCCCTCCGGCTCATCCCTTGACCGATCCCGTCGTCATGCCCTTGGCCAGGAAGGGTTCGAGGAAGAGGAAGAGGACGACCATCGGCAGCATCGAGATCAGGCCGACGGCCATCAGTCCCGACCAGTCGACGCTGAACTCGCCGATGAAGGAGGCGATGCCGACGGTGACGGTCCAGCCGTCGGGGTTGCCCATGAGCGTGCGGGCGAAGAGGAAGTCGCCCCAGGTGAGGATCGACGCGTAGGTGAACGTCGCGGCGATGCCGGGTTTGAGGAGGGGGACGACCACCCGCCACAACGCGCCCGCCCGGCCGCATCCGTCGATCATCGCGGCCTGTTCGATCTCGGCGGGGACGGCGTCGACGAAGCCCTTCATCAGCCAGGTGGTGAACGGCACGGTGGCCGCGGTGTTGACCAGGGTGACCGACCACAGGTTGTTGACCATGCCGAAGTTGGCGAAGAGCACGAAGATCGGGATGATCAGCAGTGTGCCCGGCAGCATCCGGCTGAACAGCAGGGTGAAGCCCATGGCCTGCTGGCCCCTGGTGCGGAAGCGGGAGAGGCTGTAGCCGCCCAGCGTGCTCACCACCGTGGAGATGACGGCGGCGCCCAGGGTGGTGATCGCGGAGTTCCGCATCCACTCCAGGACGGGCACGTCGCGCAGCACGGAGGTGTAGGCGCTGACCGAGGCGGCGTCGGCGGGCGGAACCAGTGGCGGGTCGGGGACCAGTAGCCGTTCGGAGGGGACGACCGAGGTCATGATCATCCAGTAGATGGGGAACATCAGCACGGAGGTAACCGCGATCGCCAGGGCGAGCAGGGACCACCGGCGTGGGCGGGAGAGTGTGGTGGACGTGGCCATGGGAGCTCCTGGGGTGTCGGGCCGGTTCAGCCGAACTCGCGGCGCACGGACCGGCCCGCGGCCTTCAGCAGGGCGCCGCAGATCGCCATGGTGACGATGCCGAGCGCGGCGGCGGTGCCCATCTCGAAGAACTGGAACGCCTCGTTGTAGATCCGGATGGCGAGCGTCTGGGTGGCTTCGTTGGGGCCCCCGCCGGTGAGCGGGAAGATGAAGTCGAACTCGCGGAAGACGCCGATGCCGGTGATCACGATGGCCAGTGCGGAGGCGGGGCGGATCGCGGGCCAGGTGACGTGGGCGAACTGCCGCAGCGGCGACGCGCCGTCGACCCGGGCGGCCTCGTAGAGCTCGCCCGGCACCGACTGGAGCTGGGCCAGCAGGACCAGGACGAAGAATGGGTAGTACTTCCAGATCGTCGGCAGGATCACGGCGAACATGGCGGTGTTGGAGTCGACGAGCCAGGCGACGTTGCCGTCGATGAGGCCGAGCGAGCGCAGCAGGTAGTTGACGACGCCGTAGGAGGCGTCGAACATCCAGGCGAAGGCCGCGCTGACCACCACTCCGGGGACCGCCCACGGCAGCAGGACCAGGGGCCGGATGATCCGGCGTCCGGGGAACGCCTTGTTGAGCAGGACGGCGAGGCCGAGGCCGAGGGCGAAGGCGGGGAGCACGACGCCGAGGGTGTAGACGATCGACCGCACGATGTCGTCGACCAGGCCGGGGTCGGTGAGCACGTCGCCGTAGTTGTCGAGCGTGAGCGGGTTCCGCTCCAGGTTGAGCAGGTCGGAGATCTGGCCGCCGCGGAGGCTGAGGTCGATCGCCACGTAGAGCGGGTAGGCCATCAGCAGACCGACGACGGCGAGGGTGGGCGAGAGCGTCAGGTACGCGAACGCGCCGCGGCGCCGGTGCTCGCGGCGCAGCGCGGGCGAGGGCTCGGGCGCGGCCGGCGGTCCGGGGGCGGCGGGCTTCGCGGCGCCTCTGCGCGGGGTGAACTGCGGTTGGGTGGTCATCAGGACTCCATGGCCTGCTCGAGCTCGTCCTGCAGATGGGCGGCGATCGAGGCGGTCGACTCGTCGGTGGTGATCAGGGACGTGGCAGCGGCCGACACGATGTCGCTGATGCGGCCGAACTGCTCCCGGTGGGCCTGGTGGCCCGGGAAGATCGACACGGCCTCGTCCGCGAGCTGCTGGAAGAGTTCGAGCTGCGGGGTCCGGGCGATGGCCCGGTCGGTGACCGAGCCCACCCGCGGTGCGGGGTTGAGGGTCACCTCGGTGTAGCGGCGCTGCCACTTCGGTGTGCCGGCCAGGGCGATGAGGTCCCACACGGCCTCCGCCTTGTGCGGGTCGATACCGGCGGGGATGTGGATGCTGTTCGAGACGCCGCCGGGGACCTGGGCGAACGGGGCGCGGGCGACCTTGAGGTCGCGGCGGACCGCGTCGGTCGCGGCGCCCAGCTCGTTCAGGAAGAACGGGCCGTCCAGGAGCATCGCGATCTTCCCGGTGAGGAAGAGTTCGTTGCGCTGCTGGGACTGGATGCCCTGCGGCGCCTGGGCGAGGGCCCGGCGGTAGCGGTCGAGGCCGGAGATCGCCGCGTCGCCGTCGGCGGTGAACCCGCCGTCGTCGGTGGACAGCGCGCCCCCGCTGCCGACGACGAAGGCGGCCAGCTCGGTGTAGTTGTCGGGGTTGGGGGCCGTCGTGGCGCCGAAGCCGTGGACCCCGTCGCCGGTGATCGCCTCGGCGGCCGCGATCATCTCCTCCGTGGTGGCCGGGACCCCGGCTCCGACGGAGTCGAGCAGCCGCTCGTTGTAGTAGAGGCAGTAGCCGTAGCCGAGCAGCAGGACGCCGTGGTTCTCGCCGTCCAGCGCCATCGTCTCCTGCAGCGGCGTCCAGGTGCGCAGGATGTCGGTGGACCGCAGACGGTCCTCCAGCGACGCCAGCCAGCCGCGGCCGGCGAACTCGGCGGCGTTGCGCGCCGGGAGGTGCGTGATCTCGGGGCGGTCGTTGGCGGCGAACCTGATGGTGAGCTGGTCGACATAGCTGTCGAAGGGGAGCGAGTAGAAGTCCACCCGCACCTCGGGATGGGTGCGTTCGAACTCGGCGATCAGCTCCCGCCACCACAGCGCGAACGTCCCCTCGGCGGCCTGCCAGGAGGGGAACTCCAGCACGGTCCTCCCGTCGGCCGGCCCTCCGCCCGTGCCGCAGCCGGAGAGCGCCGCGCCCGCGGCGGCCGCCAGCCCCAGCGAGAGCACGCCCCGCCGGGACGGTCCCGAGGGTCGGGACGGCACCGGGCCGTTGCGCGGCGCGGTCATCGGGCGACACCGCCCGGCGTGCGGGGGGAGACCGCGGCCGGACCGGACTGGTGCGGGTGCACGACGGGGCCGGCGTAGCCCAGCGCCGTGCTGATCTCGTCGGCCGT
Organism: Streptomyces sp. B6B3; assembly: GCF_039871525.1. Lineage (NCBI taxonomy): Bacteria > Bacillati > Actinomycetota > Actinomycetes > Kitasatosporales > Streptomycetaceae > Streptomyces > Streptomyces sp. B6B3. The sequence goes on from NZ_JBDPLU010000021.1 coordinate 142,451, forward strand.
CTCGATCACGCGCCCGGCCAGCTCGCCCTCGCGGTTGTCGAGGTCGATGGCCGACAGCGAGCCCGAGATCGAGATGGCCGCGACGACCTCCCCGGTGGAGTCGCGGATCGGCGCGGCCACGCAGGCGCGGCCCAGGGCGAGTTCCTCGACTTCCGTGGCGTACCCGCGTCCGAGGACCAGCTCGACCTGCGCGTCGAGCTCCTCGTGGGTGCCGACGGTCCGGCCGGTGAAGCGCGGCAGCTGCGGGAGCATCGCGCGCCGTTCGGCGGAGGTGGTGCCCACCAGCAGGCACTTGCCCATGCCGGTGGCGTGCAGGGCGTTGCGCTGTCCGGCCAGCGTCATCGCCTTCGGCGCGAGCGCTCCCTCGTAGTTGGCGAGGTAGAAGACGGTGCCGCGGTGCAGGACGGACACGTTGACCCCGAGTCCGAGCAGCGCGGCGGCCTCCTGGGCGTGCGGCCGGGAGGCGCGGTAGACCGGGTGCTGGTTGAGCGCCGACCCGGACAGGGTGATCAGTCCGGTGCCGAGCCGGTAGAGGCCGGACTCGGCGTCACGCTCCACGTACTCGAGGGCTTCGAGCGTCGCCAGCATGCGGGAGGTCGTGGACTGGCCGAGCCCCGCACGGGAGGAGACGTCGGCGACCCGCAGCGGCCGCCCGTCGTGGAACGCCGCGAGGACGGCGGCCGCGCGTTCGACGCTCTGGTTCGTGCTCGTGCCCTGCTCAGCACCCATCGCCAGCTCCCCTTTATCCGGAACACTTGCCTTGCGTGATGGATACTGCATTAGGCTATCCGCTCAGCGCAAGGCTTGAACCGAAGAATGGATGCGTGCATGCAGATCGCCTCGGTCGAGACGTTCGTCCTCAAGGTCTTCCATCGCGAGGCCTATCTCGGCGCCCTGCCGGACGGCAGTGAGGTGCCGCCGGGCTACCAGGTGCGCGCGCCCTGGCGCAGCCTGTACTCGCGCCGGTTCGAGACCCTGCTGGTCAAGGTGACCGCCGAGGACGGCACCGCGGGCTGGGGCGAGGCGCTGGCGCCGGTCGCCCCCGAGGTGCCCGCGGACATCGTCGACCTGCTGCTCGCGCCCGTCCTGCTGGGGCGGGACGCGCTCGCGCCGCGGCCCGCCTGGGTGACGCTGCGGGACCTGATGCGGGAGCGCGGGCATCTCGTGGGCCACCAGGCCGACGCGCTGGCCGCCGTGGACATCGCGCTGTGGGACCTGGCCGGACGGCTGCGCGGCGCGCCCGTCGCCGCCCTGCTCGGCGGGGCGTTCCGGGACCGGCTGCCGACGTACGTCTCAGGGCTGCCCCGTCCCACCGACGAGGAGCGGGCCGAACTCGCCGCCGACTGGGCGGGCCGGGGCGCCGGCGCCGTCAAGCTGCACCTCGGTCACGGCGTGGCGGCCGACCTGGCCACGGTGGACGCCGTCCGGGCCGCCGCGCCCGCGCTGAGGATCGCCGTGGACGCGCACTGGGCCTACGGCCCGGCCGACGCCCGCCGGCTCGCCGCCGGCCTGGCCGACCGCGGCGGCTGGTTCCTCGAGGCGCCGCTGGCCCCCGAGGACGAGGAGGGGCACCGCCGGCTCGCCGAGCGGGCGGCGCTGCCCCTCGCCGTGGGCGAGACCCTGCGCAACCGGTACGAGTTCGCCCGCTGGCTGCGCGGCCACGCGCTGGAGATCGCCCAGCCGGACGTGGCCCGTACCGGCATCACCGAGGCGATGGCGATCGCCGAACTGTGCGCCGCCTCCCACATCCCGGTGGCGCCGCACCACTCCGTCGGGCTCGGCGTCTCCGTCGCCGCGGGCCTGCACGTGGCGGCGGCCGTCGAGGACCTGCTGGTCTTCGAGTACCAGCCGACCTCGACCGAGGTCGGCCAGCGCGTTCTGCGCACCCCGCTCGCGGTCCACCCCGACCACTTCCCTCTCCCCGCCGGGCCCGGGCTCGGCATCGACGTCGACGAGCAGGTCGTCCGCGACCTCGCCGGAAAGGACTGATTCCCCCATGCCCCTCGTCCACGGGCTCGCGCCGATCCTGGCCACCCCCTTCGCCTCGGACGGCTCCCTCGACCTTCCCTCCCTGCGCCGCGTGGTGGAGTTCAACCTCCGCAGCGGCGTCGACGGACTGGCGGTCTCCGGCATGGCGAGCGAGACCTTCGCGCTCACCGCCGAGGAACGCGCCCGTGTGCTGCGCGAGGTCGTCGCCGTCACGGCGGGCGCGGTCCCCGTGGTGGCCGGGGTCAACGCGACCTCCACGGTCACCGCCGTGGAACAGGCCCGGGCCGCGGCCGCGGACGGCGCCGCCGCGCTCATGGTGCTGCCGCCCTACATGGTCAAGCCCACCCCCGCGCAGCTCCTCGACTTCTACGCGGACGTCGCCGCCGCCACCGGCTGTGAGGTGATGGTCCAGGACGCGCCCGGGGTCACCGGCGTGACCATGGCTCCCGCGACGCTGGCCCAGCTCAGCGAGCTGCCGGGCATCACCTCGGTCAAGGTCGAGGCGCCGCCGACCCCGGCCAGGGTGACCGCCGTGGTCGACGCGGCCACCGGCGAGGACTTCGCGGTGCTGGGCGGCCTGAATGCCCAGTTCTGCCTCGACGAGTACGCCCGCGGCGCCATCGGCACCATGCCGGCCTGCGAGTTCCCCGACCTGCTGCGCCCGGTGCTCGACGACTGGGCCGCCGGGCGTCGCGCCGAGGCCCGGGAGGGTTTCGCCCGGCTGCTGCCCCTGGTGCTGCACGGACTCCAACAGGGCTGGGCCTGGGCGATACACAAGGAGGTGCTCCTCGCCCGGAAGCTCATCGCCGACGCCACCGTCCGCGCCCCCGCACGCCCGCTCGACGCCCCGACCCGGGCCGCCCTGCACGAGGTGCTCGCGCCCCTGGGCATCACGGCCGGATGACACCCGTCCGCGCCGGCGTCACGGCAGCCGCGTACCGCCGCCGGAGGGTGGACCCGTCTCCCGGGTCCACCCCGCGCGACGCCAGCGAGACGGACAGATCCGCCGCCGGACCCGCTGCTGGATCCGCGACGAGAGGAGCACCGGGTCCAGGCCGCTGTCCTGCTCACCAGCACCGCGGCGCGTCGGCCATCAGCGGCCAACGCCGCCCCCAGCCGGCGGATGACCTCGGCCTCGTCGTCGTTGACCTCGTCGCTGGACGGCGCGTGCTCGGTGATGGCGGCGCCGACGATGTCGTGCACCTGGCCGATCAGATCGATACGCCTCGCCCGGGCCACCGCCGTACCAGGTGGCGCGGTCCAGGCCGCTGTCCAGGCCGAGCAGCAGCCCGAGCCGGGGGAGCGGGCAGGGCCAGTCGCTCTCGGGTGTGACCGTGACGGTGAGCAGCAGCTCGTCATCACCGGCCGTCCACGGTAGTCGGCGCGCAGCCCGAGGTCGGTGGCGGCCGGGGCGACCCGGGTGCGGACGGTCAGGCCCTCCTCGTCGACGCTGACCGTGTCGATGCGGTGGTGGACGAACACCCCGTCCACCACGCCGACCGTCCGGAAACCCATCCGCAGCGGGATCCGCTCCCCGGGGCGTGACCAGCTCCCCGTCGTAGAGCCGGGGCACCTCCGCGCTCCACGGCTCCACCGGTACGGACGCCTCCTCTCCCACCGCCAGTTCGAGCCCGAGCTCGGGCACGGCGACGCGGCCGGGCACGTCGCAGTCCACGCGGAGCGTGCCCGTTCCGGTGGTGTGGTCGTAGCCGGCGTGCACGAAGAGGTCGGCGGGTGCGCCGGCGGGCCGGTGCAGCAGGGCCACCTCGCGGAAGATGCCCGGCAGCCACCACATGTCCTGGTCCTCCAGGTAGCTGGCGGCCGACCACTGGTGCACCCGCACGGCCAGCACGTTCCCGCGCGGGCGCAGCAGGTGGCCCACGGCGAACTCGTGCGGCAGCCGGCTCCCGGTGAAGGTCCCCAACTCCTCTCCGTTCAGCCAGACCCGGGCGCAGGACTCCACGCCCTCGAACCGCAGCACGCTCTCCCCGCCGTCCGGCCACGCGTCCGGCAGGTCGAAGACCCGACGGTGGTCCCCGGTGGGATTCTCGGTGGGCACCCGCGGCGGGTCGACCGGGAAGGGATAGTCGCTGTTGGTGTACGCCGGAGCGCCGTGGCCCTGGAGCACCCAGTGGCCGGGCACGGTCACGCGGTCCCAGCCGCCCGTGTCCGCGTCGTCCTCGACGAATCCGGCGCCGGTGCCCGCGGCCGTGTCCGAGAGCCGGAAGGACCAGGTGCCGTCGAGCGACAGCCGCGCGGCGTCCGAGCCGGCGTACCAGGCGCGGCCGGCTCCTGATATCGCGCGACGAGTCCCCTGTGGCCACGTCGCTCCTGTGCACTGCTGAGCTGTGTCGAACGTCGTCTGGTCGACAGGAGCTACTGGTCGTCGCGGAGGTCCACGAGCTTCTCGAAGAGGAACTCGTGCTTGAGGAACGACACGTCGTACTCGTGGCCCGGGTAGGGCGGAATCAGCTGGGCGGCCTGGATGAGGCGCCAGCCGTCGCGCAGGGCGGCCACGCCCGTCGCGTAGGGCGGCTCCTCGCTGTCGCCGGTGGTGGGGGCGCTGCGGCCGGTGCCGTCGTAGCGTGACCAGCCGACGACCTGGGCGTCCAGCGCGGAGGTCGACAGGTACAGCACGAGGACCTGCTGGCGGACGGTGGACGCGGTGCTGGGGGTGGTGCTCATGCGGTGGCCTCCCGCGGGCGGTTGGAAACGCGGGTGACCCAGTACTCGAGGTCGAAGTCCGCCTCGCCGGTCAGGGCCCGCCACAGCAGGACGCGGTTGTACCGCTCCAGGCGGCCGGTGGCCTGCTCGTACCAGGGGAAGTGGGTGTCCAACTCCGCCGCGACCCGCGGGTCCGCCAGGTCGGAGGTGTCCCACAGCCGGCACTGCCGCACCGTCGGGTTGAAGCGGATCTTGAACATGTAGCGCGGGGTGTCGCTGTCGTTGCGCCGGCCGCCGTGCCACAGACCGTGGTGCAGAAACACCACGGTGCCCGCCGGGCAGACCAGGCGGCTCTGGCCGCGCAGGTTCTGGTAGCGGCCGGTGTCGCTCTCGTTGATGCGCCGCAGGTGACTGCCGGGCACGCTGAGCGTGCCGCCCATCTCCAGGGTCACCTCGCTCGGGTAGTACATGAGTTGGACGTCGAACGCGTCCGGCCGCACGTCGATGATCGCGTCGGCGTGCAGCGGCTGCGCCTGGCCCTCGCGCGGCTGGCGGACGTGCACGGCGTGGTGGTCGATGTGCGGTCCGGGTCCGACGAGGCTGCGCAACGCGCCCGCGACCTGGGGGAGTTCGATGAGCCGGCGCACGAAGGACCCGTCGGGATACGCCTGGTCGACGGGCGTGCCGTAGGGCACCGGCGGGATGCCGGCCGGCAGGAGCTCGATCGCCTCGGCGTTCATCTCCGCGGGCACCACGGCGTCCAGCCGCAACGACCCGTGCGCGACGAAGTGCGCCATCTTCACCGAGGTGAGCAGATGCTCCGTGATTGTCGTTGTCGTCATGGGCAACACGGTAGGCGGCGCAGCGCGTCCCGCGCGTGGGCCCGGCTCACCACTACTGGTAGATTCTCACCATGCTGGAGACCGTGGTGTGCCTGGATGGGCCGCCCGTCGTGACGAGCGTCGGCGTCGGCGTCCACGGCCCCGCCGGTCACACCGACGTGTTCCGCCTGCCCGACCTGTGGCAGCTGCACCTGTACCGGTACGCCGCCGACCTCACCGTCGACGGCACCCAGCACGCCATCCGCCCCGGCCGTGTCAGCCTCGTCCCCCCGGCCTCCACGGTCCGCTACCACTACCGGGGCCGCTCCGAGCACCTCTACGCCCACCTGCGCCTACCCACCCGCGGCGAACGCCGCAGCGTGCCCGTCATGCAGGACGCCGGCCCCGAACTGCCCGCCCTGTCCTCGCTGATGCTCCAGGCCCTCGCCGCCTGGCCCAGCACCCCCATCCGCGCCGCGGCCGAGATCTGGGCCGTCCTGTGGCGCGTCGCCGACCTCGCCCCGCCCGGACCGCAGGGGCGCCGCGACGGCCCGCCCCCGGCCGTCAACGCCGCGATCGCCCATATCGAGGCCAACCTCGCCGACCCCCTCGCCGTCCCGGACATCGCACGCGCCGCCGGCGTCTCCCACAACCACCTCACCCGCCTCTTCCGCCAGGCGACCGGTGACACGGTCGTCGCCTACGTCCGTGGGCGTCGCCTCGCTCGCGCCCGCCATCTGTTGCGCGAGTCCACCCTGTCCATCCCCGCGATCGCCGCCCAGATCGGCATCCCCGACCTCCAGGCGTTCAACAAGGCATGCCACCGGGAACTCGGAGCCTCGCCCCGAGCCGTCCGCGCGGCACGTGATCGGCCGACGACCTCGTCGAGTGGTTCGTAGCGGCGTCGACGGTGGTGAGCGTCGGTGTGGCTCCGGCGGCGTCGCCGTTCGCCGGAGCCACACCCTGGCGGTGCGAGGCGCAGCGGAGGGTGGGTGGTCAGGTCGTGGTGCCGGTGATGGTGGTGCCGGACCTGGTCAGGGTGTAGGTGACGGTCTCGCCGCTCCAGAAGTGGAACGTCAGGTTGATGGTGGAGTTGTCGTTGGTCTCGGCGAAGAACGCCTCGGTCAGGGTGATCCGGCCGGCGGCGTAGTCGGGCTGGAACGTGGTGGTGAACTCCTTGTACGACGTCCAGTTGTGCGGGCCGGCGTTGGTGCCGTCGGCGTAGACCGCCTCCATGGTGGCCAGCCGGTCGCCGTTGAACGCCGTCGGGATGGCGAGCGAGCTGGTGGTGCCGGTGGCGTCCTGCGGCGCGGGGGTGTCGTAGGTGATGACGTTCACGTCCCAGGGCACGCCCTCGTCGAAGCGGAGGGTGAGCGTGGCGTTGACGCCGTACTCCTGGCCCTCGGTGAGGCGGGCGAGCGTGGCGCCGGTGACGGTGAGCCGGTCGCCGCTGAGGGTGTAGTCCCTACCGCGCACCAGCTTCTCGGAGCCGTTGCGGACGGAGGTCAGGCGGTTGCCGTTGAGGTTCAGGGTGAGCGTCGCGTCCGACGGTTCCTGCCCGGCGGGGACGAAGATCTGGTCGCTGGAGGCCGTGGCGGAGTCCGTGGTCCAGCTGGACCGGATCTGCCGGTACAGGCTCGGGTCCCTCCAGGTGAACGCCGTGCGGTCGAAGTGCTGACCGTTGTCCCACCACATCGTGGTCAGCTGCCGCTGGCGGGCGTGGGAGCCGAAGAACTCGAAGAACTTCAGCATCTCGCCACGCTCGACGGTGTCGAGGCCCTTGTCGAAGCCGAGCAGCCCGTACTCGCCGACGATCACCGGGATGCCCTGGGAGACGAACGTGTCGTGGACGCGGTCGAAGGAGCCGGTGATGTCGGCCTGCACCTCGGCGTCGAAGCGGGTGTAGCCGGCGATGTTCACGCTGAACGGCCAGAAGCCGTAGGAGTGGACGGTGGCCGCGATGTTGGGGTCGTCCAGAGCGGCGATGGTGTCGGCCAGCGGGTCCAGATTGACCTGGTCGGCGTTGGTGTGCAGGCTGGGCAGGACCAGGACGCGGGTGGCGTTGGTGCCGCCGGTGCCGCGCACGATCGAGTGGAAGCTGGTGTTGAGCTCGTCCAGCAGCTCGTACTCCTGCGCGTCGCCCGAACTGCCCGTGAACTGCGGCTCGTTGACGCTCTCGAAGAGCAGTTCGCGGGGCGCGTCACGGAACCTCTCGGCGATCTGGGTCCAGGTGGCGGTGTAGCGGGCGAGTACCTGGTCGTGCTGGCTGGGCATGTCCCAGATCCACTGCCAGGAGTCGTGGTGGGTGTTGAGCAGGACGTACAGACCCTCGTCCAGCGCCAGGTTGACGACCTCCTCGACGCGGTCGAGGAACGCGGGATCGATGGCGTAGTCGGGCGCTCCGCCCTGGTGGTCGGTCCAGGTCACGGGGAGCCGGATGCTGTTGAAGCCCTGATCGTGGATCGCGGCGAGCAGTTCGGGGGTGATCCGCGGGTTGCCCCACGACGTCTCGTCGGGGATGGCGTCCAGGGTGTTGCCCACGTTCCAGCCCGGCTGCATGGCGGCGACGATCCTCTGCGCCGAGGGCGTGTGTGGCCGGCCCCGCGCCTCGCCGTCCTCTCCGGCTGCCGCGGCGCCTGACAGTGCGGTCGTCAACGCGACCGCCACGCTGAGGAAGACCGCCGCCAGGGCGGTCAAGAGTCTGTGCTTGCGTTGCTTCACGATCGTCCTTTCTCTGGCTCTTCGAGCAGCTACCCGCCGAAGCGCGGACGGCCCCGGCGCGCGTCGTTTCAGCCCTTGATGGCGCCGATGAGCATGCCCTTCTTGAAGTGGCGTTGGACGAAGGGGGAGAGGATGGCGACGGGGAGGAGCGCGAGGATCATGACGGCGGTCTGGACGCTGATGCTGGGGACCTGG
>NZ_JBDPLU010000022.1:0-147796 GCF_039871525.1 Streptomyces sp. B6B3
TCAGCGGGCCGGGAGAACTCAGGAGTCCATCCGGCGCCCACGCGGCCACCGCGAAACCCGTCTACATCAGTCAATCCAGCGGCCCCTGACGAGGTCGGCCTGGAACCGCCTACTCACGAATTAGGAGGGCTTGCGCCTTGGACCGAGCGGTCCCGGTCGCCGGCGCGCACGGCCCGCACGCGTCCGCCCGATCGGCAGCCGCTGCCGATGGGCTGCCGCTTCGCTCGGGTGCGCGGCGACCGGGACGCTGGTGGCGGCTCAGTGCTGGATCAGGCCGCCGACCGGGACGGGCGGGACGTGGCCGGTCGCCGGCCGGGTCCGCGCCAGGTCGAGGCCGACGTCGACCAGCGATGACCGGCGCAGGCCGGCGACGTCGGGAATCGGAGTCCAGACCGACTCCGTGGTGTCGCCGTTCGGTTCGGGGCGGAGCCGGCCGCCGACGATGCGGACCTGGTAGAAGATGCCGACGTTCTGGTGCTCGACCCCGGCACGCGCGACGGCCGCGGGGACGACCCGCGAGTCCACGCCCAGCAGGCGTTCGACCACCGCGTCACAGCCGGTCTCCTCGGCGACCTCCCGGACCACCGCGTCGATCGGGTCCTCCGCGTGCTCGACCCTGCCGCCCGGAAGCGTCCAGTCCTTCGCCAGGTAGTGGGCGAGCAACACCCGCCCGTCCTCGATGCACACCGCGTACGCCGCCAGCCGGAAACTCATCCCCGCACCCTCCCGTCGGAACCCGTCGGCCCGTTCTACCGGATGCCCCTCTCGGGATAGGGACGGTGGTCGAGGATCCGGTGACAGCCCATGCGGTGCAGGTCGAGCGTGGCGTACTCGCCGTGCAGGATCAGTTCCGTCAGGCCGCGTCCTACTCCGAGGGCGTGCATGAAGCCGTGCCCGGAGAAGCCGGTCGCGACGTAGAAGTTGTCCAGGCGGCCTGGCCAGTTGCCCAGGATCATGTTGCCGTCGAGCCGGTTCTGGTCGTACGGGCCCGTCCAGGTCCGCTTCTCCACCACCGGCCCGAGGCCGGGCAGACGGTGCGCGAGGGCGGGAGCGACGGAGCGGGCGTAGTAGGAGGTGTCGACGGCGAGGTCCGCGCCGCCCCTCCGGCACCATCCCACACCGGTCACACCCCGCCGTCCTGGGGCACCGCCGACGTCCCGAACCCGCGGCTTCTCCGGTCCCTGCTGGAACACGTCAGCGCCCCCGCCTACGTCACCGACGCCGCCACCGGCGTGCTCGCCTGGAACGCGCTGGCCAGCGAGGTCTTCGGCGACTACGCCGCATGGCCGCTCCAGGAGCGCAACCTGCTCCGGCTGCTGTTCACCCAGCCCGCCTTCGCCACCAGGCTCGTCGACCGCGACGAGTACGCGGCCCGCGTGGTCCACACCTTCCGGCAGCGCTCCCGCGCCCACCTCCAGGACCCGACGGTCGTGGCCCTGGTCGAGGAACTGGGCCAGCGCAGCTCCCGCTTCCGGCTGCTGTCGGAGAGCCGGGAGCTGCGGCGGGCCGGCGCGGACGCCCCGCTCGTCGATCACCCCGCCGGGCGGCTGGCGTTCACCGTGCTCATGTTCCAGGACGTCGGACCCGCCGGTATTCGCTTCAACGCCTACCTGCCCGCCGACCCGGTCTCCGCCGACACGACGCGGGCGATCGGCGCCGCGGCAGCGCTCAACGGGCCCGCCGACCGCCGCTGATCTCCGTTTCGACCGGCGGACGCGTCGAGGCGGCGGCGTGGGGGGCGGCACGCCCGGTGCGTGCGGTGACCACCATCACGGCGAGGCCGAGCGTCACGACCGCGGCGCCCACGTAGAGCGGCGCGGTGTAGCCCAGGCCGGCGCTGATGGCGAGGCCGCCGAGCCAGGCGCCCAGGGCGTTGCCGACGTTGGAGGCCGAGACGTTGGCGCTGGCGGCGAGCGGCGCGCCGCCGGCGGCGTCCGTGACACGGGTGATCATGCCGGGGACGCTGGCGAACCCGAAGACGCCCAGCAGGAAGACCAGGACCACCGACGCCACCCGGCCGTCGGCCAGCAGCCCGAACACGGTGAGCGTGGCGGCGAGTCCCGCCAGGGACGCGATCAGTGTGCGGTCCCGGTCGCGGTCGGCCGCCCGGCCTCCGACGACGTTTCCGATCACCAGGCCGCTGCCGTAGACGACGAGCAGCCAGGCGACGTCGGCGCTGGAGAAGCCGGTGACCTCCGTGAAGGTGTACGCGATGTAGCTGAACGCCCCGAACATGCCGCCGTAGCTGAGGGCGGTGGCGGCGAGGGTCAGCCAGACCTGCGAGGAGCGGAAGGCGCGTATCTGAGGGCGCAGGCCGGCCGCCCGGTGGCTCTCGTCGACGGCGCCCGCCCAGGCCGGGACCCACACGGCGATGGCGGCCACGGCCAGCACGCCGATGCCGGTGATGGCCCAGAACGTGGCGCGCCAGCCCCAGCGTTCGCCGACCAGGGCGCCGAACGGCACGCCCAGCACGTTGGCGACCGTCAGCCCGGCGAACATCACGGCGACCGCGCGCGAGGCCCGCTCGGGTGGGACCATGCGGCGGGCGACGAGCGAGCCGATGCCGAAGAAGGAGCCGTGGCACAGGGCCGCGACGATGCGGCCGAGCAGCGCCACGGCGTAGGTGGGTGCGACGGCCGACAGCAGGTTGCCGACGACGAACAGCGCCACCAACCCGACGAGGACGGCCTTGCGGTGCAGGCGGGTGGTGAGGGCGGTCAGCAGGATGGCGCCGACCGCCACGCTCAGGGCGTAGCCCGAGATGAGCCATCCGGCCGCGGCCTCGGAGACGTCCAGGCCGCGGCTCACCTGGGGCAGCAGGCCGGCGATCACGAACTCGGTCAGGCCGATCCCGAAGCTGCCGAGCGCGAGCGCGACCAACCCCGCGGGCATCCGCCGCGCGTCCCCGTCCTGTCGGATGTTCACGCAAACATCATGGGTCTCGGCCGCCGCTCCCGACAAGGTCCCCTGGTCTCCGGGGTCGTCAGGGGCCGGGTGTCAGGGCGCCAGGGCGTCGATCTCGCCACCGCGGTCGGGCGGCGGCCCCGGCCGGTCGCCTGTCGTCGGCGCGTGGGCGACGGGTGGTGCGGGAGGCGGCGTGCGGTAGCCGCGGAGGGGTGCGTTGGTCGCCGCCACGGTGGCGATCGCGAGGGCCGCGGACAGGCCGCCGACGACCAGGGACACGGGGGCGGAGGTGACCGACGCCAGCAGTCCGCCGCGGAAGTTGCCGAGTTCGGGACCGGCGACGCCGATGACGTGTTCGACGGACGAGACCCGCCCGCGGTACGCGTCCGGGGTTTCCAACTGGACGAGGGCGCTCCGGGTGATCACCGAGACGGTGTCGGCCGCGCCGGCCACGGCGAGGCAGCCGAGTGCCAGCCACAACGGCCCGGCCAGACCGAAGCCGGCGAGCGCGAGGGACCAGATGCCCGCCGCGGTCAGCTGGACCAGGCCGCCGCGGCGCCAGCGGGTCACCGTGCCGGACAGCAGTCCGGCCGTGATTCCCCCGATGGCGACGGCCGAGAGGAACAGGCCGAGGGTCTGCGGGTCGCCGTCGAAGCGGATCTCGTTGACGAGCGGGAAGAGGGCGATCGGCATGGCGAGCAGCGTGGCGGACAGGTCGGTGGCCATCGAGCCCCAGAGCGTGGGGCGACGCACGATGACGCTCCCCCAGCCCTCCGCCGGGGCGGCCTCCGTGTCCCCCGGCTCGGGGCGGTGCTCGGGCCGGATGGCCGGGAGGCGGATCACCGCGAGCAGCGAGACCGCGACCGCCGCGGCCTGCGCGGCATAGGCGGCGGGGTAGCCCCAGTGGGCGATGATCAGCCCGGCCAGTGCGGGGCCGGCCAGCATCGCCGCCTGGAACGAGACGTTGGTCAGCGCGAGCCCGGCGGCGACCTGGTCGGCGGGCAGCAGCCGGACGGGAAAGGTGCGCCGGGCGGGCGCGCCGAGTGCGCCGCACGCGGTGCCGGTGGCGACCAGGGCGAGCAGCAGCGGCACGTTCCGGTTGTCCGCCAACGCCTGGGCGCACAGACCGGCGGCGGCGAGCAGCTGGCCGGTGGCGGTGGCCCGGACCAGCGCACGGCGGTCGACGGCGTCGGCCAACGCGCCGCCGAGCAGCCCGAACAGCACCATGGGCAGGCCGGTGGCGAGCCCGATGGTGCCGGTGCCCACGGGGCTGCCCGTCAGGTCCCAGACCTGGGCCAGCACCGCGACGGTGGCTATCTGCCCGCCGAGTGAGGAGAGCGAGGTGCCGATCCACAGGTCGCGGAACGGCCGGCTGTCGCGCAGCGGGCGGGTGTCGAGGAATCGGACGCGGGGTCTCATCGCGGTGGTTCGATGAGGTGGTCGAGGATTCGTTGCCGCATCGACCGGCGTTCCAGCGCCCGCCGCAGCTCCTCGACGACGGTCGTCAGCGGGTGCGGGATCTCGGCGTCCAGTTCGGCGACCGTGGCGTGGGTGGCGCGCCACTCGGCCTCCAGGAACGGCACCAGGGACCGGCCGCGTTCGGTGAGGTCGATCCGTCGGGTGCGGGCGTCGGGTCCCGGCTCGGAGGTGACCAGGCCTTCCTTGCGCATGGCGGTGATGGTCTGGCTGATGGCGGAGTGCGAGCGGTCGAGGGACTTCGCGAGCTCGCGGATGGTGAGTGGCCCGGTGTGCGCGAGCCGGATCAGCGGATAGGCGAACCGGGGCCGGACTCCCTCGATGCCGCGGGCGACGTACACCTGCTCGATCTCGGCGTCCATGGCGGCGAGCAGGTTGTGCAGCGGCCGCCAGGGATCGGGCAGCGCGGTGGGATCGGAAGATGTCACAGCGCTAATATAACAGCGCTGCGACAATGGTCGGCGGACGGTGCCGGAGCACCGTCGGCGGACGGTGCCGGAGCACCCACGCCGCTCAGGCCCGTCGGGACTCCGTGGCGTTCGCGTCACGGCGAAGAGCCGGGGCCGATGGGGCATTTGGTTTCGTTTGCCTCCTTAACTCTTCGGTCACAGAGCGTTCGTGATCGCGCAATAACAACAGGCGACAGTGCAGGCATGGTTCTCTCCAACGCCCGCTGCGGCACGTCCGCCTTCCCGTATCGTTTGTCTCGTCGCATCGGGGGTCGAGGTCGCTCGGGGTGGGTGTGTCAGGTGGGGGCATGGGGCGTGGACGGAGCCGGCGTCGGGCTGGTGGTGCGCGCGGCGGGGGTTGACGATCTGCCGAAGGCTCGGGAGCTGCACCGGCGTTGCTCGGCGCGGACGCTGGGGCTGCGGTACCGGGAGCCGGTCGAGGAGGCGGACGGCTATCTCGGGCACCTGTTGGACCCCCGGCACGGGCGTTCGGTCGTCGCGGAGAGCGCCTGTGGGGACCTGGTCGGTCTGGGTCACCTGCTGTGGGACGGGGACGAGGCGGAGATCGCCCTGCTGGTCGCGGACGACTGGCAGCGTCGCGGGGTGGGCTCCGCGCTGCTGCGCCGGCTTCTGGGGTGGGCCGTGGAGACGGGGCGGGGCGAGGTGTACGCGGTGACCGAGGCGTCGAACGCCGGGATGATCGGCGTCCTGCGGGGTACCGGTCTGCCGTTCGACTGCCAGCCGGAGGAGGGTGCGCTGGTGGTTTCCCTCCGGGTGGGCGGGCAGCCGCTGGGGGTGGACGCCCCGGCGCTGCCGGGAGGCCGCCTGCGGTAAGGAAGGTCAACCGGTCGCGGTAGTGACGTACGGCCCATGTCGTACCAGGATGTGCCCATGGTTGATGACACCGCCGCTTCGCTGCCTCGCCAGCTGGCCGACGCCTACGTGGACGAATTCGTCGCGCTCGATCCGATCACCGGCACCTACCTGGGAGTTCCCGGGAGTTCGGAGCGGTTGCCGGACTTCTCTCCCGACGGTCAGGAGGCGCTGGCCGAGCTGGCGCGGCGCACGCTGCGGCGGCTGGAGCGGGCGGAGTCGCAGCCGGGCGCCGATAGCGCGAGCGAACGGCGCTGTGGCCGGCTGTTGCGGGAGCGGCTGACGGCGGAGCTGGCCGTGCACGACGCCGGCGAGGCGCTCCGCGCGGTCAACAACCTGCATTCGCCGGTGCACTCGGTGCGCAGCGTGTTCACGCTCACTCCGGTGGAGACGGAGGAGGACTGGGCCACGGTGGCGCGGCGGCTGCGGGCGGTTCCGGACAGCCTGGCGGGCTACCGCGCGTCGTTGGCGGAAGGGCTGGCGCGCGGCATGGTGGCCGGCCCTTGGCAGGTGTCCACCGTGCTGGGTCAACTGGCGGAGTGGATGGGCGAGCCGGGAGGCGGCGGCTGGTTCGGGGCGTTCGCCGCGGACGGGCCCGAGTCGCTGCGCGGGGAGCTGGACGCCGCGGCGCGACAGGCGACGGGGGCGATCGCCGAGCTGCGCGACTGGTTGCGGGACCGGTACGCCCCCGCGGCGGACGGCGGGGCCGAGATCGTGGGCCGGGAGCGTTACGCGCGGTGGGTGCGGTACTGGAACGGCACGGACCTGGATCTCGAGGAGGCGTACGCCTACGGCTGGGCGGAGTTCCAGCGGCTGCACGCGGAGATGCGGGCGGAGGCGGAGAAGATCCTGCCGGGCGCCAGTCCATGGGAGGCCCTGCGCCATCTGGACACCGAGGGCGAGGCCATCGAGGGGGTGGAGGAGGTGCGGATCTGGCTGCAGTCGCTGATGGACGAGGCGATCGAGGCGCTGGACGGCACGCACTTCGAGCTGGCGGAGCGGGTGAAGCGGGTGGAGTCCATGATCGCTCCGCCCGGCAGCGCGGCGGCGCCCTACTACACGGGGCCGTCGTTGGACTTCTCGCGGCCCGGGCGGACGTGGTTGCCGACGATGGGCGAGAGCCGGTTCCCGGTCTACGACCTGGTGTCGACGTGGTACCACGAGGGGGTGCCCGGGCATCACCTGCAGCTGGCGCAGTGGGTGCACGTGGCGGACGAGCTGTCCCGGTACCAGACGACGGTGGGGATGGTGAGCGCGAACGCGGAGGGGTGGGCGCTGTACGCGGAGCGCCTGATGGACGAGCTGGGCTTCCTCTACAACGCGGAGCGACGGCTGGGGTACCTGGACTGCCAGATGATGCGGGCGGTGCGGGTGATCATCGACATCGGCATGCACCTGGAGCTGCGCATTCCGGCGGACTCGCCGTTCCGTCCCGGGGAGCGCTGGTCGCCGGCGTTGGGGCAGGAGTTCTTCGGTCGGCACAGTGGCCGGCCGGCGGAGTTCGTGGAGAGCGAGCTGGTGCGTTACCTCGGCATGCCGGGGCAGGCCATCGGCTACAAGCTCGGTGAGCGGGCGTGGCTGCAGGGGCGGGAGGCGGCCCGGCGGGCGCATGGTGCGGCGTTCGACGCGAAGGCGTGGCACATGGCGGCGCTGTCGCAGGGAGCGTTGGGCCTGGACGATCTGGTGGCCGAGTTGTCGGTGCTCTAGCGCGTCCGCGCCGCGCGGGGTCGGGACGGCCGTGAGCGGAGCGGTGCGGCGGTCCGGTGTGCGTCGGGCGGGTGGGCGTGGATCGGGCCGTCGTGGCCGCCATGGGCGGGCCGGCTGTCGGGGGTCAGGGGCTGCGGGGTGCGGTGTGGTGTCGGACGGTGGAGCCGTGACGGGTCTTGAGCACCTCGAGTTGGGCGGGGATGCGGGCGCGGAGGTCGGGGACGTGGCTGACGATGGCGACGCTGCGGTCGTGTTCCCTGAGGGCGTCGAGGACGTCGAGGACCTCGTCGAGTGACTGTTCGTCGAGGCTGCCGAACCCCTCGTCGATGAAGAGGGTGTCGAGGCGTTGTCCGCCGGCTTCCTGGGCGACGACGTCGGCGAGGCCGAGGGCGAGGGCGAGGGAGACGAAGAACGACTCGCCGCCGGAGAGGGTGGCGGTGTCGCGGGCGCGGCCGGTCCAGGCGTCGACGACGTGGAGGCCGAGGCCGGAGCGGGCGCGGCCGGCGGCTCGGGCGTCGGTGTGGACGAGGGTGTAGCGGCCGGCGGACATGCGGTGCAGCCGGGTGGTGGCGACGGCGGCGACCTGTTCGAGGCGTGCGGCGAGGACGTAGGTCTCCAGGCGCATCCGGTAGTCGTTCTCCGGTGAGGTGCCGGCGACGAGGCCGGCGAGGCGGGTGACGCGCGTGAGGTGGGTGCGGAGCGGGGCGAGGCGGGCGGCCTCGGCGGCGGCCTGTGCGGAGAGGGTGTCGAGGTCGGCGCAGCGCGCGCGGGCGGCGGTGTCGGCGGCCGAGGCGGCGCGCAGGCGTCGGGTGGCGGTGTCGAGGCCGGTCTGGGCGGCGGCGGGGTCGGCCGGGGGTTGGGCGGCGGCCGCGGTGATCCGCGGGTCGGCGAGGGTGGCGGCGAGGCCGGTCTCCTCGGCGTGCCAGGCGTCGAGGCGCTTCTGGAGGCGTTGTTGTTCGTCGGGTGGGAGGGTGGCGTCGGCGGCGGCCTGGGGGGTGCCGAAGCCCGCGCGGTAGGCGGCGTCGGCGAGGCGGTCGTCGGCCTGTTTGAGGCGCTGGGCGGTCTCCTCGGCGGTGCGGGCGGCGGCGGTGGCGGCGGCGAGCTCCTCGGTGTGGCGGGTGAGGGCGGCGACGCGTTCGGCGAGGCCGGGGGTGCCGTCGGGGGTGTGGTCGAGGTCGGCGTGAAGCGCGGCGCGTTCGGCGTCGAGCGCGTCGCGGCGGGAGGCGCGGGCGGCGGCGCGGCGTTGGGCTTCCTGGGTGCGGGCGACGAGGTCTGCGTGGCCGCGTTCGGCGTCGTCGAGTGCCCGGCGGGCGGCGGGCTCGTCGGCGGCCCGGGCCTGGGCGGTGCCGTGGGCGGTCCGCAGCTCGTGGACGGCGGCGGCGAGGTCGTCCCGCGGGTCGTCGCCGGCCTCGGCGGTGGCCGCGGTGTGGGCGGCGCGGGCGGCGGCGAGGCGCTGTTCGGTGTCGGCGCGGCGGCGTTCGGCCTCTTGGGGGGCGGGGAGGGCGGCGTCCTCGGTCCCGGGGTCGACGTGGTCCGCGGTGGGGCGGGCGGGGCGGGGGTGCTCGGTGGCGCCGCAGACGGCGCAGGGGTGCCCGGGGGTGAGGCCGAGGGCGAGCTCGGCGGCCTGCTGGTGCAGCCGGCGCTCCTTGAGGTCGAGCCAGTGGGCGTAGGCGTCGGCGGCCTGTTCGCGGGCGGCGAGCAGGTCGCGGTCCGCGGTGTGGATGTCCCGGGCGAGGTCGTCGCGGCGGCCGGCGGCGGCGAGGCGGCGTTGGGCGGTGTCGAGGTGCTGGGCGATCTGGGCGGCCTGGGTGAGGGCCTGCTGGGCGTGGTGCAGGCGCTGCCGGAGCGCCTCGTGGGTGGTGGGCCAGCGGTCGAGGTTTCGGGCCGCGGCGCGCTGGAGCTCCTCGTCGGCGACGGCCTCGGTGTCGAGGCGGGCGAGCTCCGCCGTGAGGTGTCGGGCGCGCTGTTCCGCCCGGTGGGCGGCGGCGAGGGCGCCGAGGCGCTGGCCGGCGGCGCGCTCCCGGTCGGCGAGGTGGGCGGCGGGGGCCTCGGCGAGCTCTGCGGGGAGCGGGGCGCGGGCGTGTCGTTCGGCGGCCGCGGCGGCGCGGTGCTCGGCCTCGGCGGCGTGGCGGAGGGCGAGGGCGGGGGTGACGGTGTCGGCGGCGCGGGCGCGGGTGAGGCGGGTGCGGGTGGCGTCGCGTTCGGGACGCTGGGCGTCCAGGAGGTCGGCGCGGGCCCGGGCTTCGGCGTGGCGCGTCTGCAGGCGGGCGAGCTCCTGGGTGTCGGCGTGGTGGGTCTGGGTGTCGGCGTGTGCGGTCTCGGCGGTGCGCAGGGCGAGGGCGGCGATGTCCCGGCGTTCTCGGGCGGTGCAGCGGGCATGGGCGGCGTGGACGAGGATGCTCTCGGCGAGGTGGGGGTCGCCGGGAGCGGGGTGCCCGGCGGTGTCGCGACCGGCGGGCGGGCCGGCGGCCTGGTCGATGCGGTGGGCGGTGGCGAGGAGGCGTTCGTCGGCGGTGCGGACCCGCTCGGCGGCGGTGGCGCGTTGCTCGGCGAGATGGGTCTCGGCGGCGCCGAAGCGCCGGGTGTCGAAGAGGCGACCGAGGAGCTTGGCGCGATCCTCGGCGGGGGCGCGCAGGAAGCGGGCGAAGTCGCCCTGGGGTAGGAGGACGACCTGGCAGAACTGGTCGCGGTTCATGCCGAGGAGCCGGGTGAGCTCCTCGCCCGTCTCCTGGTGCGAGTTGCTGAGGGACTGCCAGCCGTGGGTGGTGGGGTGGCGCTCGCGCAGGAGGGTGGCTGCCTTGTCGCGGGTGGTGCCGGCCCCGCGCTTCTTGGGACGCTCCTGTTCCGGGCGGCGGGTGATCTCGAGGCGGCGGCCGCCGAGGGTGAGATCGAGGACGACCTCGGTGCGGGTGGCGGAGTCGGCGTGGTCGCTGCGCAGGGAGACCGAGCTGGACTGGCGGGCGCCGGGGACGGAGCCGTAGAGGGCGTAGCAGACGGCGTCGAGGAGGGAGGTCTTGCCGGCTCCGGTGGGGCCGTGCAGGAGGTACAGGCCGTGGCTGGCGAGCTGGTCGAAGTCGATGTGGTGGGTGGTGGCGAAGGGCCCGAAGGCGGTGACGGTGAGGTGGTGGAGGCGCACGGTCAGGTCTCTCGGGGGCGGGCGGCGTCGAGTGCCGCGTGCAGCGCGGCGCGTTCGTCGGCGTCGGGGCGGTGGCCGGCTCGGACGTGGGCGACGAAGTCCTCGGCGATCTGCCGGTCGTCGCGGCCGGTGAGGCGCTCGGCGTAGCTGCCGTCGTGGGTGTCCGGGGGGCGTTCGGGGTCGAAGACGAGGCTGAGGACGTGGGGGAAGCGGTGGGTGAGGCGGGCCATGGGTTCGTCGGGTCGGATCTGGTCGGTGAGGGTGGCCTCGACCCAGGCGGACTCGTGGGGGTGCAGGGCGGGGTCGGTGAGGAGGGTGTCGAGGCGGCCGCGGAGTCGGGCGAGTGGGCGGGGCACGGGGCAGTCGAGGCGCTCGGCGTGGACGCCGCCGTGCGCGTCGAGGTCGACGAGCCAGAGGGACTTGCGGTGGTCGGCCTCGGAGAAGGAGTAGGCGAGGGGGGAGCCGGAGTAGCGGAGTCGGTCGGTGAGCGTCTGGCAGCCGTGGAGGTGGCCGAGGGCGACGTAGTCGATGCCGGTGAAGAGGCTGGCGGGGACGGCGGAGACGCCGCCGACGGTGATGTCCCGCTCGCTGTCGGAGGGTTGGCCGCCGGTGACGAAGGCGTGGGCGAGGACGACGGAGCGGGTGCCGGCGGGGCGGGTGGCCAGGTCGGCGCGGACGCGGTCGAGGGCGGCGCCGAGGACGGCCGGGTGTCCGGGGGCGGTGGCGCCGAACTCGTCGCGGACCAGGGCCGGTTCGAGGTAGGGCAGGCCGTAGAGGGCGACGTCGCCGTGCCGGTCGGCGAGGACGAGCGGGGTGGCGCAGTGGGCCGGGTCGGTGCGCAGGTGGATGCCGGCGCGTTGGAGGAGTCCGGCGCCGACGCCGAGGCGGCGCGGCGAGTCGTGGTTGCCGGAGATCATGACGGTGGGGATGCCGAGGGCGGCGAGCCGGTGGAGGGCGTCGTCAAAGAGGCGCACGGCGCCGAGTGGGGGCACGGCCCGGTCGTAGATGTCGCCGGCGACGAGTACGGCGTCGACGTGGTGCTCGCGCGCGGTGGCGACGAGGTGGTCGAGGAAGGCCTGTTGGGCGTCGAGGAGGCTGACGCGGTGGAAACTGCGGCCGAGGTGCCAGTCGGAGGTGTGCAGGAGCCTCACGGCAGCGCACCCGCCGGTGTGTTGGCCATGGTCCCCGCCCTCTCCCGCCTGTGTGGTCGCCGGTGATCGCCGGCGTCTCGACGGCTGCCCAGTCTGCCATCGGGGTCGGACAGTGGCCTGGTGGCCTGTCAGGGGTGGGAGGGGCGGGGGCGGGTCAGGGGGTCCAGTCGCCGAGCCAGTCGGCGGGCTCGGCGGCGGCGGCCTGTTCGTCGGTGAGGTGGGGTCGGTCGTCGCT
Organism: Streptomyces sp. B6B3; assembly: GCF_039871525.1. Classification (NCBI taxonomy): domain Bacteria; kingdom Bacillati; phylum Actinomycetota; class Actinomycetes; order Kitasatosporales; family Streptomycetaceae; genus Streptomyces; species Streptomyces sp. B6B3. Next base: position 11,932 of record NZ_JBDPLU010000022.1, read on the forward strand.
GGCGGGCCCGGAGCCGGGGCCGGTGTTGTGGTACTCGGCGAACCGGTCGTCGCGCCAGGAGAATCCGCTCATGTCGGTCCAGGGGGTGTCCCGGACGGCGGCGCCGAGTTCGGTGTCGCGGATGGTGGTCTGGGGGTCGAGGGAGGCGTTGCCGCCGGCGTGCCAGGGTCGGCCGAGGTAGTAGGTGTCGTCGGCGACGTCACCGGTGATGGTGCTGTCGGTGATGAGGAAGCCCGGGAACTGGGGGGCCGTTGAGGGGGCGGTGACGTAGCCGGCCGAGGTGCCGTCGGGGCGTTGGGTGACCTCGATGACGGAGTCGGTGATGACGGCGGTGGCGCGGCCGAAGATGAAGTCGACGTTGCCCTGGATGGTGGAGTCGGTGATGTGGACCCTGCCCTGGACGTCCTGGGAGGCGCTGTCGAGGAGGAGGGTGTCCTGGTCGCCGGTGACGACGACGGTGTCGAGGACGACGCGGTCGGCCCGGGTGCGGAGCGCGACGGCCTGGTGGCCCTCCTGGTCGGCGTGGGCGATCTCGTCGAAGTCGTTGGCGATGGTGAGGTTGCTGGCCCGGAAGTCGTCGGCGTCGGCCATGAAGGTGGCGCTGCCGCTGGTGCCGTAGGTGCCGCCCTCGGGGGTGGCGGTGCCGGCGGAGTTGTCGTAGACGATGGTGACGTCCGCGGGCGAGTCGCCGGTGCCGGTGAGGCGGATGTGCGGTTTGTCGCTGGGGATGTGTACGAGCTCGCGGTAGGTGCCGGGGGCGACGCTGATGGTGGTCTCGGTGGTGTTGTTCTCCGGGACGGCGTCGATGGCGGCCTGCACGGTGGTGTGGTCGCCGCTGCCGTCCTGGGCGACGGTGATGAGGGTGTCGGTCGGGGCGGTGGCCTGTGCCGGGGCGAGGCCGGTGGCGCCGCCGGCCAGCAGGGCGGTGGCGAGTACGAGGGTCGCCGCGTGGGGGGTCCGTCGGGGCTGGGCGGCCGGGGCGGGCGGTGGGTTGTCGTTCATGGGTGTCCGTTCTCGTGGGGACGTGACATCCCTGAGTGGTCACCGTCGGGACGGGGGTTGCCGAGGAGCCGGCGCGTCGTGGGGCGCGGCTCGGTCAGTGGGGGCGGAGGGCGGCGAGCTGGTCGGCGAAGGGGGTGACGGTCTCGGCCGTTTCGGCGTCGGCGTGCTGTCGCGGCGTCAGGGCGGCGAGTTGGCCGGCGGCCTGGTCGATGCGGCTGGGCAGCGGGGCGGTGTGGGAGTCGCCGGTGCCGCCCCAGTCCTCGGCGGCGGCGAACACGGCGGTGGGCACCACGGTGGCGTGCAGGTGGGCGAAGAGGGGTCGGAGGGCGTGTTCCAGGGCGAGGGAGTGGCGGGGGGTGCCGCCGGTGGCGGCGATGAGCACGGGGGTGCCGTCGAGGTCGGCGGGGTCGAGGAGGTCGAAGAAGGACTTGAACAGCCCGCTGTAGGAGGCGGCGAAGATCGGGGTGACGGCGATCAGGGCGTCGGCGTTGCGCACGGCGTCGAGGGTCCCGCGCAGCGTCGGTGTCGGGAATCCGGTCACCAGGTGGCTGGCGATGTCGGTGGCGTGTTCGCGCAGTTCGACGGTGCGGGTTTCGGCGTCGCGGCCCGCGCGGGCGAGGTGGTCCCGGGTGGCGGTGGTGAGCCGGTCGGCGAGGAGGCGGGTGGCCGAGGGCTGGCTCAGGCCGGCGGTGACGGCCACGAGGCGCGGGGTGGTGGTCATCGGGAGCTCCTTGTGCGGTCGGCGGGGTCCGTCGGGGGGTCGGTCGGGCGGTCAGTCGGTGCCGGCGGTCTCGTCGCGGCGGGCGGCGGCGAGGCGGGCGGCGTGGGTCGGGGCGTCGGGAACGGCGGCCGGACGGCCCTGGGCGAACTCGCGGCGCAGCACGGGCACGACCTGTTCGCCGAGGATGTCGAGCTGTTCCAGGACGGTCTTCAGAGGCAGGCCGGCGTGGTCCATGAGGAACAGCTGGCGCTGGTAGTCGCCGAAGGACTCGCGGAACGTCAGGGTGCTTTCGATGACCTGCTGGGGGCTGCCGACGGTCAGCGGGGTCTGCTCGGTGAACTCCTCCAGGGAGGGCCCGTGGCCGTAGACCGGGGCGTTGTCGAAGTAGGGGCGGAACTCGCGGACGGCGTCCTGGGAGTTGGCGCGCATGAAGACCTGTCCGCCGAGGCCGACGATGGCCTGCTCGGGGGTGCCGTGCCCGTAGTGGGCGAAGCGTTCCCGGTAGAGGCTGATGAGGCGCTGGAAGTGTTCCTTGGGCCAGAAGATGTTGTTGGCGAAGAAGCCGTCACCGTAGAAGGCGGCCTGTTCGGCGATCTCGGGGCTGCGGATGGAGCCGTGCCAGACGAACGGGGGGACGCCGTCCAGGGGGCGGGGTGTGGCGGTGAAGCCCTGTAGCGGGGTGCGGAAGCGGCCTTCCCAGTCGACGACGTCCTCGCGCCACAGCTTGTGCAGCAGGGCGTAGTTGTCGATGGCCAGGGGGATGCCCTGGCGGATGTCCTGACCGAACCAGGGGTAGACGGGGCCGGTGTTGCCGCGGCCCAGCATGAGGTCGACGCGGCCGTCCGCCAGGTGCTGGAGCATGGCGTAGTCCTCGGCGATCTTGACCGGGTCGTTGGTGGTGATCAACGTGGTCGCGGTGGAGAGGACCAGGCGCTCGGTGCGGGCGGCGATGTGGCCGAGGAGCGTGGTGGGCGACGACGGCACGAACGGCGGATTGTGGTGCTCGCCGGTGGCGAAGACGTCGAGGCCGACCTCCTCCGCCTTGAGGGCGATGGCGACCATGGCCTTGATCCGCTCGTGCTCGGTGGGCGTGCGGCCCGTGGTCGGGTCCGGCGTGACGTCACCGACGGTGAACACTCCGATCTGCATGCGAGACTCCCAGTTAGTTTATTCTTCAACTATTTGGATGAACGTCGCCCTCCGCGATGGTATTCCGGGCCGGGCGGGGTCCCTCACCCCACGCCGTAGACCTCCGCGCCGAGCGCCAGGCGGGCGCTGCCCGCGGTGCTGTCCGCGAGCCAGGCGCGGAAGTCCTCGGTCTCGGCGCTGGGCAGCGCCACCTCGAGGGTCACCTCCGCGCCGTAGCGGACGTCGCGGATCTCCCGCCCGGCGGCCCGCAGCTCGTGCTGGAGCCGGCCCGCGCTGCCGTGGTCGGCGGTGATGACCGCCAGCCGCAGGCGGTGCCGGGCTATGGTGCCGAGGCCGTCCAGGGCCGCGCCCACCGCGCCGCCGTAGGCGCGGATGAGGCCGCCCGCGCCCAGTTTGGTGCCGCCGAAGTAGCGGCTCACCACGGCGACGGCGTAGCGGATCTCGCGGCGCAGCAGCATCCGCAGCATCGGGAGGCCGGCGGTGCCGCCCGGCTCGCCGTCGTCCGCGCTGCGCTGGACGCCGGCGTCCGCGCCGATGACGTAGGCGTAGCAGTGGTGGGAGGCATCGGGGTGGCGGGCGCGGACGCGGGCGACGAACGCTTCGGCGTCCCGCTCGCTGGCGGCCGGCCCCAGGGCGCAGACGAAACGCGAGCGGTTGACCTCCGTCTCGAACTCACCGTCGCCGGCCACCGTGAGATACCCGTCCCGCATCCGCACAGCGTACGGGTCGGAGCGCGCGGGCCCGGCTCCGCCAGGCGAGTGGGGCGGGGAATCCGCCGGGCGCGGCCCGCGTTGTCCAGGTCCGGCGACCGAACGGCCCAGGGAGCGCACCGTGCACGGCGACGAGCAGACCATCCGCAGGATCCTCACCGAGCTCGGCGACACCTGGGCGGTCGTGGGCCTGTCCTCGAACCAGCGGCGCGCGGCGTACGGCGTCGCGGGCGTGCTGCGGCGATTCGGCAAGCGGGTGGTGCCGGTGCACCCGAAGGCCGAGACCGTGCACGGGGAGCCGGGATACCCGACGCTGGCCGCGATCCCCTTCCCGGTCGACGTGGTCGACGTCTTCGTCAACAGCGACCTGGCGGGTCCGGTCGCGGACCAGGCCGTCGCGGTGGGGGCGTCGGCGGTCTGGTTCCAGCTCGGGGTGATCGACGAGGCGGCGTTCGCGCGCACCCGCGCGGCCGGCCTCGACATGGTCATGGACCGGTGCCCGGCGATCGAACTCGACTCCCTCGGTTACCGGTAGGCAGGTCTACCTCGCCACGACGCCCGACGCCCGACGCCCACGTCGGGGTGACCGCAGGCTCCAGGTAGCGGATGGGATCATCCACGAGCGGGAGGGTGACGGCGGTCACGGCAATCGGTCCACGGCCGCTTCGTGAACACCGACATCTGGCGGCCACCGGAGCGGTAGTTCCAGCACGGACATGCCAGGCGGCGCGAGCTGACCGTTGTGGCCGCCCGTGGCGCCGGGACAAGTGACGCGGGTAGGGTGCAAGGAACGCGTCAAGGCAGGCGCTGGTGTGCCGGGAAGTCTGGTCGGCGACAGGGACCGTCGTGTCCGCCGCCGCCGCCACACCCGGAGGATCTTCCCCATGCGTAGCAGCCAGCGTGCCGGTTCGGCGTTTCTGGGGCTCCTTCCGTGGACCGAACGGCTGAGCGTGGCGCGGGCGCTGCGGACGGAGACCGTGGGCGGGCTGATCCTGTTGGGCGCCGCGGCGGTCGCGTTGGTGTGGGTCAACTCGCCGCTCGGTGACTCCTACGAGTCGGTTCGCGACTGGCACGTCGGCCCGTCCGCGCTGGGGCTCGACCTGTCGGTCGGGCACTGGACGGCCGACGGCCTGCTGACGCTGTTCTTCCTCGTGGCGGGGATCGAGCTGAAACGCGAGCTGGTGATCGGCGAGCTGCGCACCCCGGCCGCGGCGGCGTTGCCGGTGGTGGCCGCGGTCTGCGGGATGGTGGTCCCGGCCGGGCTGTACGCCATGGTCGTGCTCGGCGGTGGCGGGGATCTGGGTGGATGGGCGGTGCCGATGGCCACCGACATCGCGTTCGCGCTCGCGGTCCTGGCCGTGCTCAGCACCCATCTGCCGGCCGCGTTGCGGGCCTTCCTCCTCACCCTGGCCGTCGTCGACGACCTGGGAGCGATCCTGGTCATCGCCGTCTTCTTCACCAGCGGCGCGAACCTGTGGGCGCTCGCGGGCGCGGTGGCCGGCCTCCTCGTCTTCTACGCGCTCCAGCGAGCCCGGGTCCGCGGCTGGTGGTGGTACGTGCCGCTGGGCCTGACGATCTGGGCGCTGACCTACCACGCCGGCGTGCACGCCACCGTCGCCGGCGTCGCGATGGGCCTGATCCTGCGCATCACCCCCGACACCGGCGGGGCCGGACGCGAGAAGGAGACCGAGTCGCCAGGAGAACGGACCGAGCACCTGCTGCGCCCGCTCTCCGCGGGCGTGGCGGTTCCGCTGTTCGCCCTCTTCGCGGCCGGCGTCGGCGTCTCGCTGTCCTCCCTCGGGGAGGTGTTCACCCGCCCGGAACCGCTGGGCATCGTGCTGGGCCTGGTCGTGGGCAAGACACTGGGCATCTTCGCCGGCACCTATCTCGCCGCCCGCTTCACCCGCGCCCGCCTCAACCCCGACCTGGCCTGGTCCGACGTGTTCGCCCTCGCCGTCCTTGCCGGTATCGGCTTCACCGTCGCCCTGCTGATCGGCGAACTCGCCTTCACCGATCCGACCGACGCCGAACACGCCAAGGCGGCCGTCCTCGCCGGTTCCCTGATCGCCGCCGCCCTCGGCGCCGTCCTGATCAAACGCCGCGACCGCGTCTACCGCAGGCTCTGGGAGGCCGAGAACGTCGACGAGGACGCCGACGGCATCCCCGACATCTACCAGCGCCCGTAGCCCACTGGTCCCGGTCCCCCGGCGCACCGGCGTGCGGCGCCGCGGGGATCGGCCCCAACCTCCGAAAGGTGGGGCGACGAACGAGTCGGGCCCCGTAGTGGTCACCCGGCGGTGAGCTGGTAGTCGAGCCGACGGAACCGCACCAGTGGCACGGGACGCGTGGCGTCCGCGAGGGAGAGGAGTCGCAGGTCGAAACTGAGGAACGCGGCGCTGCGCGCCGAGATGGGGGGCCCCTGACGAGTTCGACGAAGCCCCCGCCACCGGCGACGCGTCAGGGGCCTCCCAGACCACGGTCAGCTCGGCGCCCGTGACCTGGGCCGCGTTGATCCTGGTCTGCTGCACGACCACCGGCGCGGAGATCACCGCGGTGGGATCGGACCAGTCCATGTCGGCGGGATTTCTGCCAGGGGCCTGAAACTGCACCAGCATCTGGTAGACGATTCCTGCCACCAGGGGGCTGGAGTTGAGTACCCCGACGAAGCTCCCGGCAACGCTGGTGCCATAGCCGACAGGAGTCTGGTCGCCGAGCAACGCGGCGTAGGCGACGGTGCCGCTTGGTGAGTCGGACAGCGTGGCGAAGACACCGGCCTCGTAGCGGGCGTCGAGGGGAAGCGGCGCGAACGGGTCGACATACTGGACCCACTGGAACGATGCCACCGGCTGCCTCTCCGTTCTCCGCGCGCGACCTAGAGGTTTCCGCCGTAGTGGACGTTGTCGCGGGCGATGTCGGCCAGCATGCTGGCGTAGTCGGTGTGGTACTTCTCCGGCAACCTGGGCAACATGTAGCCCAGCGAACGCGCGTTCTGCTTGTGCAGGGCGGTCATGGACAGGAAGTCACCGACGGCAATCCCGTTGGCGATGAAGGTGCCGACGCTTCCGGCGAGGCCGCGCGCCCTGTCATCGTCATTGATCAGCTTGAGGTTCGCGAACACTGCGGTGGACGGCACGGGAACCCTCTCAGTCACCTGAGTCACGCCGTCCTGCGTCAGCACGTGGTCGCCGACGGCCAGATCGACGGCCCGCCGGAGCCCGTCCGGGGTGACGACCGGGTGCCCGGCGGTCAACACCACGCTGTGATGGTCCTCGGTACTCAGCCGCAGTACCTCGCCGGCGTGCAGGCCTCGGGTGGTGGCCTCCACGCCGATCGATCCGCCGTCCCGGGTGCGCACCCGCATGGTGTTGTCGACATGCTCGACGGGCACCGTGCCGCCGTCGGCGAGGGTGACCCGAGTGCCCTCTGCCAGGCAGTGCCACCAGAACTCGAGGTCAGGAATCGTCACGCAGTTGACCGACGGGCAGTCCGGCCGTCCTTGGTGCATACGGTGAAGTTGTAGGTCGGCGTCACCCCCGAGGGGTCACGCACCGGGATCTGAAACGAGAAGACGAAGGCGGTGAGGTTGTCGTTCGCCTCGGCCAGGGGTTCGTACATCAGTGAGGCGTAGTTGCCGGGCGTACCGTCGCCGTCGTACGGGTAGCTCCAGGTGACGACGCTCGTCGAGGCATCGCCCGTGAGTCGTTCTCCGAGCGGCTGCCGGGAGTCGAGGTGGGCTACGAAGCTCCTGGCAGTGCGCGAGTACAACCAGGTGCTGACCTGTAGTCCCTCGGTGAACCGGCCACCGTCGACGTTGGCGAGCGGATACGGGACGTGGGCACTTCCGGTGAAGGGAACCACCAGTTGCGGCTGGTCGCTGAGGTCTTGTTTGTACCAGTAGTCGAGATCCTTGGTATCCCAGGGCCGGCCGAGACCGATTCGGACCTCGCTGTGGCTGTTGTGCGTGACCGGATCGGTGACCACGGCCGCGATCGGACCAGCACCGATGACCGGTGCGGTCCTGGCGACGACGCCGAATTTCGGGTCGGTGTCCGGGGTGCTGAGCGAGCACGCGAAGCCGATCGTGGTCATGCGGTCCGGGGCCGGAAGGGCCGACTCGGAACGGGTGGCGGCCGGCACCAGGCCGCCACCCACCCGGTTGGCGTAGCCGAGGGCCACCGGACGCCCGCTGTCGGCGTCCACGGCGAGCGCCAGGCTGCTGGCCATGAGCCCGCCCTCGGTGTCGAGATGCCAGACCCGGGCGGTCGCCCGACCGTGGACGTCCCGGCCGCTGTCGACGATGTCGAGCACCTGCCCGTCGGCTCTGGCGAGGGGCGAAGCGCTTCGCGTGAGGCGGTCCAGATCGGCGTGGAGGCCGGGACAGGCTTCCGCGGTCTTGCCGCTGAGCTCCAGGAAGGCCCTGATGGCCGCGGCGTCGTCCGGGTTGGAAGGATCGAGCGGCTGGTGGACGCCGTCGGGGCGTCCTCGCACGGCGGTCCGGATGGCGGAGAGCTGGTCGTTGCTGATCGGCAGCATGCGGCGTTTCTCCTCCTGGTCACCGGGGCCGGACCGGGTGCCTTCCGTGGTTCGTCGGTGCCTTCCCAGCAGGGATCCGCACTTCACGCCGGCGAAGCGCCTTATTTTAGTAGATATCGGACACGTGTGGGGGGTCGGAGTGTCGGACCCCCCGGACCCGCGCCTCGTCGGGTGTTCCCCCTCAGGCCGCCCGCGCCGTTCCTTGGAGGCGGCGGCGTACCTCGTCGGTCAGGCGGGAGAGGCGTGGGGAGATCGTCGCGTGCGGGCTCACCGGATCGTGGATGCGCTTCGCCTCGGCCGGGAGCGTGCGGAGGTCGTCCGTGAGGAGCCGTCGCGAGGCGTCGAGGGCGGGCCGGGGGCCGACGCGTTCGCCGTCGGTCATGACCCTGTGCAGCAGCGGCCCGCCGTCGGCGGGCGGCCGTTCGTCGCGGGTGCCGATCACGTCGCGGAAGCCCGGGCGTCGCCAGACCTGTTTGGGCCCCGGCGCGGTCACCTTGGCCGTGGAGAGCTTCATCACCGGCGTCCCGTCGTACGCGACGAGCTTGTAGGCGGAGTCCAGGTAGGGCGCGTCGGCGGCCACCCCGACCCGGGTGCCCACCGCGAAGACGTCGATCGGCGCGCCGGAGCGGACCAGGGCGTCGACGGCGAACTCGTCCAGGCCGCCGCTGGCGACGATCCGGACCTCGGGGAGGCCGGCGTCGTCCAACAGCCGCCGGCAGCGCTCCGCCAGTACGCCCAGGTCGCCGCTGTCGAGGCGGATGCCGCAGCCCGGTCCGCGGTTCAGCTCCCGTAGCACGCGGGCGGCGACGGCGGTGCCGGCCTCGGTGTCGTAGGTGTCGACGAGGAGGGTGACGGGACCCGGATGGGTGCGGGCGAAGGCCCGGAACGCGTCCTCCTCGTCCGCGAACGCCTCGACGTACGAGTGCGCCATGGTGCCGGTGGCGGGGAGGCCGAAGGCCTGGGCCGCGGCGACGTTGCTGGTGGCCGCGAAGCCCACGAGGCCGCCCACCCGGGCGGCCTGGATGCCGGACTCGATGCCGTGGGTGCGGCGTAGGGAGAAGTCGACCACCGGCCGGCCGTCCGCGGCGAGGACGCAGCGCACCGCCTTCGAGGCGAGGGAGGTCTGGTGGTTCAGCATGTTCAGCAGGCACGTCTCGACGAGCTGGGCCTCCGGCAGCGGAGCCGTGACCTCCAGCAGCGGTTCGCCCGGCAGCACGATCCGACCCTCGGGCACTCCCCACACCTCACCGGTGAAGCGGAGCCCCGCCAGCGGGGCGAGGTCGGCGGCCGGCCGATGCAGCGCCGCCGCGAAGGCCTCCGCGTCCGCCGGCTCGACGCGCAGACCCTCGAGGTAGTCCAGCGCCGACTCCAGTCCCGCTGACACCAGGAACCCGCGCTGGGGAGGTACGTCGCGGACGAACAGACTGAACGTCGCCGGAGCCGTCATACCCTCACGCAGGTAGGACAGCGCCATGGTGACCTCGTAGAGGTCGGTGGCGGTCGCCTGCGGTGTCATCCGGACTCTCCTGTCGGCTCGGCGGCTTCACCGTTCCCCGTCGGTGCGGGTGGAGGGTGGCACGACGGCGACCGGGGCCAGGGAGTGGTGCAGGAGGGCGTGGGTCACCGCGCCCACGCGGGTGCCGTGGCCGGGGCGGTGGCCGCTGCGCCCGACGACGACCAGCGCGGCCCGGGTCGCGGCGTCGATGAGCGCCTGGGAGGCGTTGCCCACCAGCAGGGTCTCGCTGACCGGCAGGTCGGGGTGGTCGGCGCGCCACGGCTTCAGGAGGTCGGCCAGGGCGGCGGCCTGTCCCACCCCCTGTTCGGCCGCCTCCGGGGCGGAGGGCTGGCCATGGCGCGAGGGCGGAGCGTGCCAGGCGTGCAGCACCCGGACGGGAAGGTTCCCGCGGGCGGCCGTGGCGAAGGCGAAGTCCAGGGCGTCGGCGTCCGAGGCGTGCAGACGCTTGACGCCGACCACCACCTCCCCGGTCGGCTGTCCTACCTGGGAGGCACGGACGGCGACGACGGGGCAGACTGCGCGGGCGATCACGTGGGAGCTGACCGAGCCGAGCAGGAAGCCGCCCAGGGCGCCCAGGCCGCGGGTGCCCACGACGAGCAGCTGGGCCCGTTCCGCGGCGCTCACCAACGCCGTCACCGCGCTGTCGGCGACGGTCTCCGCCGTGAGCTCCAGGTTCGGGTGATGGGCGAGCAGCCTGTCCCGGACGCGGCTGAGCACCAGTTCGGCGGACTGCTCGGGATCCGAGGCGGCGATGAGTTCGGGGCTGGCGGTCGGATTGATGGTCCAGGCCTGCAGGAGGCTCAGCGGTGCGTCGCGCCGCTGAGCCTCCTCGGCCGCCCATGCCGCGGCGGCCGCGCTCTGTGGTGTGCCGTCGACGCCGACGACGACCGGGTGGGTCATGGCGGGGCCTTCCTTCTCCGTCACGGCGGGGGCGCACCCGGTGGGCTGCGCGGACCTCCACCACGGGCAGCGTCCGTCCTGCCGGTGCGTCGTGCGAGCCGGTCGCGCCGAACGAGGGACGCGGCGTCGTTCGGGAGGACAGCGGGCCGTTCGGCGGCCATCATGAGCTCGGGAGTTCGTAGCACGACGAGGAGCGCCCGGATGACCGCTTCCGCCAACGGGCCGGGAGACTTCGGCAGGCGTGCCGCGCTGCGGCGCGAGGAACTCGGCCTCAGCCGGGAGGAGGTCGCCGCGCGCGCCGGCGTGGCACCCGGATACCTGCGCTATCTGGAGGAACGCTCGGGCACGCCGGACACCGGCTCCCTGCTGCGGTTGGCGGGTGCGCTGGAGACCACCGCCGCGGCCCTGCGGGGCGGCGGCGTTGATCAGCCCACCGGACGGGGGCAGGCGGCGCCGCGGGCCCGGCTGGAGGAGCTCAGCGACGCGGAGTGCTGGTCCCGCCTCTCGTCCCACGGGGTGGGCCGGATCGCGGTCTGCGAGGCGGCGGGCCCGGTGGTCCTCCCGGTCAACTACAGCGTGGTGGACGGAACCGTCGTCATCCGCACGGCGGCGGGCAGCACCCCGGACCGGGCGGCCGGTGCCCCGGTTGCCTTCGAGGTGGACCACGTCGACGAGGCCTTCAGCGGTGGTTGGAGCGTGCTGATCGCCGGTGCGGCCCGTCGGGTGACCGACGCGAGTGAGGCGGAGCGGCTGGCCGAGCGTGCTCGCTCGGCCCCGTGGGCCGGCGGGGCGCGGGACCGGTGGCTGCGCATCGAGCCGGTCCGCATCACCGGCCGACGGGTGCGGACCGACTGAGCCCGAACTGCGTAATACCGCATGGCACCCGAAAATGGGTGGCACGGAGTGTTCACGAACCCATCGGGTCCCGGCCTGCAGGTAGGAGCCGCGGAATGAAGCACGGAGCGCTCGACGCGACGACGCTGGACACGGTGATGTCCGCGGTGCTCGCCGCGCCCACCGTCCACCACGGGCAGCCGTGGCGCCTGCGCGCCGACCGCGACGCCGGAACGATCGAGCTGACGGCGAACACCGAACGACAGCTTCCCCACGCGGACCCCGTGGGCCGGATCCTCCTCCTCGCGGCCGGGGCCGCCCTGTTCAACCTCAGGGTCGCCGCCGCCCATGTCGGCTGGCGGCTCCGCCTGACCACCCTGCCGAGCCCTGAGCACCCCGAGGTGCTGGCGGTCGCCCAGGTGGCCGACGCGGACGGCGACCGAGGCGACGCCGTCTCCGCGCAGCGCACCGACCTCTACGACGCGCTCTGGAACGGCACCAGGGGCCGGTTCCCCTCGGTCAACCAGCCGCTACCGCCGGCCGTGGTGACCGGCATGGAAGCGGCGGCGGAAGGGGAGGGCGCCCGGCTGCGGTTCGCCGACCACGGCGAGACCCGGCGGCTCCTCGCCCTCACGGCGGAGGCGGAGGCGCGCAACATCGTCGATCCCGAGCGGCGCGACGAGAGCAGACGCTGGATCCACGACCTCGGCTCGTTCGGGGTCTCTCCGGTCGGCCCGCACCAGGCCCCGCGGCCCGGCCTCGTGGATGACCTCACCGCCCTGCTCCACCACTCGCCTCCGGTCGAGGTCTACGAGTCGAATCCGATCCTGGCGGTGCTCTCCACCGCGCACGACCGGCGCACCGACTGGCTGGCCGCGGGTGAGGCCCTGGAACACGCGCGGCTCGTCGCCACGCGTCAGGCCGTGCATGTCTCCTGGCTGTACCAGGCTCTGGAATGGGCGGATCTCAGGGAGAGACTGGGGGATCCCGACCGCGATGCCGGACCGGTCCACATGCTCGTGCGCCTGGGATACGCAACCCCGCCAGGAAGGCTCGAGGCCGGCGCGCCGCGGCATCGTTGACGCCGTTGACGTCCTCTCACCCGCCGGTCGGTATCAGCTCACCGTTGTTCGTGGGCCTGGTGGTGAGGGCCACCTTCAGCGCGCCGGTGGTGCCGGGGTCCGCGAAGACCTGGTAGGCCCGCTCGATCTGGTCGAGGGGAAAGGTGTGGGTGACGAGGTCGGACGCGGGCAGCCGGCCGTCCGCCAGGAGGGACAGCAGGGTGTGGGTGGAGTGGGTGTCCACCAGGCCCGTGGTGATGGTGATGTTGCGGATCCAGAGGTCCTCCAGGTGCAGGGTGGCCGGGCCGCCGTGCACGCCGACGTTGGCCACCCGGCCCCCGGCTCGGACCAGTCGGGCGCACAGCTCGAACGTCTCCGCCAGGCCCACCGCCTCGATGGTGACCTCGGCCCCCAGTCCGCCGGTGAGGTCCGCCACCAGCGCCTCGGGGTTCTCGTGCGGGTCGCCGATGACGTCGGCGCCCAGCGCGCGGGCCGCCTCGAGTCGGTCCTTGGCCGGGTCGAAGACGATGATCCGTCCCGGCGAGAGGAGTCGGGCGGTGGCGACGGCGGCGAGCCCGATCGGTCCGGCCCCGACGATCACCACCGTGTCCCCGGGGCGTACGCCGCCGTTGTGCACGCCGACCTCGTACGCGGTGGGGAAGATGTCGGACAGCAGCACGGCGTCCTTGGGATCCAGCGTCTCGGGCAGCGGGTGCGTCGACAGGTCGGCGAACGGCACGCGCAGGTACTCGGCCTGGGCGCCGTTCACCAGGTGTCCGAGGATCCACCCGCCGCCGCCCAGGCACTGGCCGTAGGCGGCCTGCCGGCAGTAGGAGCAGCGGCCACAGGCCGAGATGCAGGAGACCAGAACCCGGTCTCCCGGACGCACCGTCCGCACCTCCGACCCGGTCTCGACGACGGTGGCGACGGCCTCGTGCCCCAGGATGGTGCCGGGCGTCACCTCGGGGACGTCGCCCTTGAGGATGTGCAGGTCGGTCCCGCAGATCGTGGTGGTGTCGACGCGCACGATCGCGTCGCCAGGATCCTGGACCGTGGGATCGTCGACGTCGTCCCACGAGGGTCGTCCCGGGCCGTGGTACACCAGCGCCTTCATGACACACGCTCCTTCCCCTGACTCTTCTCATTCTGGTGTATTTATCCCGATATGCCATTCGGGGGGTGTGCGGATCGTCCGTCTCGCCGAGAGGCGATGGTGATGGTGTGCTGGAGAGAGCCGGGGGTCAGGAACGGCGGAGAGGTGGTGGCCAGGTGGAGCGTCCGGTGGTCGTGGGAGTGGACGGCTCGGACTCCAGCCTGCTGGCGGTCGACTGGGCCCTGGACGCGTCGGAACGCCACGGCCGGCCGCTGCGGATGGTCCACGCCTCGCTGTGGGAACGCTACGAGGGGGTGACCCCGAGCGTGGGCGTCGACCGCCCCACGGCGCAGGTCATGGCTCACAACGTGCTCGCCGCCGCCGAGCACCGTGCCGCGGTCCGGCGTCCCGGCGTCGCCCTCTCGCAGGACGTCCTGGCGGCCGGCGCCGTGGAGTCGCTCCTGGAGGAGGGACGCAGCGCGTTCCTCCTCGTCGTCGGCTGCCGCGGCCGCGGCCCGCTGGCCGGGGCGCTGCTGGGCTCGGTCAGCCTGGGCGTCGCCGGGCGTGCCCCGTGTCCGACCGTGGTGGTGCGCGGTTCCTCACCGAGCGTGGCGGGATCGCGTGGACGGGTCGTGGTCGGGGTCGACGGCACGCCGCACGGCGCGGCGGCCGTCGGATACGCGTTCCGGGAGGCGGAGGCGCGCGGCTGCGAGCTCCTGGCCGTGCACGCCTGGCGCAGGCCCGGGTCGAACGCGGGGGGTGTGGTGGGCGACGACGTTCCCGGGGCCGCGGAGAAGCTGCTGGACACGGCCCTGGACGAGGACCGGGTCGGACACCCGGACGTGCCGATGCGTCGCCAGGTCGTCGAGGGCTCCGCCCGGCAGGCGCTGCTCCGGGCCGCGGAGGAGGCCGATCTCCTGGTGGTGGGGGCTCATCAACGACGCGGCGCTCCCGGCCTCCACCTCGGCCTCGTCTCCCACGCGCTGCTGCATCAGGCGAGCTGCCCGGTCGCGGTGGTGCCGCAGCCCTGACGGGCATGGGGGCCGCCGGTTTCAGCGGAGCCGGCGGAGGTACGGGTCGAAGGCGCGGCGGGGCACCAGGCGGAGGCGGGCGTCCACCGCGAGGACGCCGTCCGGGCGGGCGACCAGCGGGTTGAGATCGGCCTCGACGAGCTGGGGCAGGTCGGTGGCGAGCCGGGACACCCGGGAGAGCACGTCCTGCAGGCCCGCCAGATCCGCGGGTTCCCGGTCCTGGCCACCCAGGAGGAGAGGAGCGGATCGGGGGGCGGTGATCAGGTCGTGGACGTCCTGGTCGGTGAGGGGCGCCAGGCGGGCGGCGTGGTCGGCCAGGAGTTCGGTGGCGGTGCCGCCCAGGCCGAAGACGACGAGGGGTCCGAAGACGTCGTCCTGCACGATGCCGGCGAAGAGTTCGGTGCCGCGGCGGGCCATGGCCTGCACCAGCACCCCGGTCATGCGCGCGCCGAAGCGTTCGGTGAACCGGCGGTAGGCGTCGCGGACCTGTTCTTCCCCGGCCAGGTCCAGCGCGACGGCGCCCTGGGCGCTCTTGTGGACCAGCCCCGGCCAGTGGGCCTTCAGTACCACCGGTCGATCGGGCTCGGCCACCCGCGCCGCGGCGGCGACGGCCTCGTCCTCGGTGGTGGCCCAGGCCCATGGCACCTGGGGAACGCCGTAGCGGGCCAGGAGTTCGGCGCACTCGCGGGGCTCCAACCAGCCACCGTCGGGATGGGCGTCGAGGTAGGCGTCCACGACGGTCCGGGCGCCGGGCTCGTCGATGCCTGACAGTTCGGGGAGCACTCCGCCGGGGCGGGACAACCAGCGGGCGCGGGCGGCGGCGTGGGCCAGGGCCTGGGCGGCGGCCTGCGGCTCGGCGTAGGCCGGGACGTCGCGCCCGGACGTGGCCCGCAGGACGGTGACGCGTTCGACCTGGTCGGGTCGGACCGCCACGACCGGGCAGGGCAGGTCCACGCCGCTCGGGTCGGTGAGTGACCGCTCGGGGTCCTCTCCGGTGGCCGCGCCCAGTGCGGTGGGCACCAGGCTCACCAGCACGGCGTCCACCGCGTCGTGGGCGGCCAGCCGGTCCAGGCACTCGGTGAGTGCCGTCTCGGTCACGGCGGGAGTGACGTCGATCGGGTTGGTCGCGCTGGCTCCCGGAGGGAGCACGCGGCGGAGAGAGGCGAGCAGGTCGGCGGGCAGTTCCGGGACGGTCAGCCCGGCCTCGACCAGGGCGTCGGCGGCCAGCACGCCGGCCCCGCCGGCGTTGGACAGCACCGCCACCCGGGAGCCGGTGGGCAGCGGCTGGGTGTGCAGCAGCGCCGCGGTGTCCAGCAGCTCGCCGATGCTGCGGGTGGCGATGACGCCGGCCTGGGTGAACAGCGCCCGGCGGGTCATGGTCGGGGTGGCCGCCGCGGCGGTGTGCGACGCCGCCGCGCGCCGACCGGCCGCCGAACGCCCGGCGTCCACCGTGAGCACCGGGATCCGGCGCGCCACCCGCCGGGCGGTACGGGAGAACGCCCGCGGGTTGCCGAACGACTCCAGGTGCAACAGCGCCAGTCCGGTGACGCCGTCGGCCTCCCACCACTGCAGCAGGTCGTTCCCGCTGACGTCGTACTTGTCACCCAACGACACGAAGCTGGACACGCCGATGCCCAGCCGCGACAGCCCGCCCAGCAGGGCGATGCCCACCCCGCCCGACTGCACCGCCACGCCCGCCGTGCCCGTCGTCGGGCCCCGCGCGGCGAACGTGGCGTCCAGCCGGACCTCGCCCTCGGTGTTCGCCAGGCCCAGGCAGTTCGGCCCCACCAGGCGCATCCCGTGCGTCCGGCAGGCGTCCAGCAGCGCCGCACCCTGCTCCGCGTCCAGACCGGCGGAGACCACCACCAGCGCCCGTACCCCGGCCCGCCCGCAGTCCTCGGCCACCCCCGGCACCGTGGCGGCCGGCACCGCCACCACCACCAGGTCCGGCACGTGCGGCAACGTCCCGACGGACGGGTAGGTGGGGACGTGCTCCAGGAAGCGCGCGTGGGGATTCACCGCGTACAGCAGTCCCGTGAAGCCGCCCCGGCGCATGTTGCGCAGCACCACGCGCCCCACCGAGGAGGACCTGCGCCCCGCGCCCACCACCGCCACGCATCCCGGGCGCACGAGGGGGCGCAGGCTGGCGATGTCCGCCGCGCTCGCGCGCCGCTCCACCGCGGTCAGGTACGGCTCGTCGTCGCGGACGTCCAACCGCACCGTGCAGCGCACCTCGGCACCCTCGAACCTGCGGGAGACGGGCAACCCCAGATCCCCGAAGACCCGCAACACGGCGTGGTTGTCGGACAGCGCGTCGGCGCGGAACGCGGCGACGCCGTCCTGGCGGGCCCGGTCCACGAGGTGCTCCACGAGCAGCGTCCCGACCCCCCGGTGGTGCCAGTCATCCGCCACGGCCAACGCCAGCTCGGCCTCCACGAGGCCCCCGTCGGCCCCGGCGTCGGGCGCCCGACCCGTGCGCTCGAAGTCGGCGACGCCGATGATCCGCCCTCCCACCTCGGCCGCCAGCGCCTGATACCCGGGCCTGCCCGGAGCGCACATCCGCTCGGTCTCCTGCCGGCCCGACCAGCGGCTCGCCGCGAAGAACCGCGAGCGAAGGTTCTCCGCCGACATCTCCTGGTACAGCCGCCCCACCTGCTCGCTGTCCTCCGGCACCACGGGCCGGATGCGCACCGTGGTGCCGTCCGCCAGCAGGGCATGCGTGCCCGTCGCACGGTGTTCCGTGGCCGTCATCGCGCCTCACCCAACCCGTCGCCCGTACTCGTCCACCAGGCTCAGCATGCGACGGTCCGAACCGCCACGCCCCTCGACCTGCGCCGGTCGGGGTGGGCACGGCCCCGGGGGGTCTGGTGGGCTGTGGGGCTCGTCAGGGTCGCCGGCAGGTCGCTCGCGCGTCGCCGTTTCCGCCGCGTCCGGGTGGTTACCCGCCGCGCGACGGCCGGCGGGTAACGGGCCGCGGCGGAACGCGGCGACCAGGAACGGCGCGCGGGTGGCGTGGCGCGGGCCGGGAGAGGACGACGATGACCGATCACCCGGGCGAGCACGACCTGGTGAGGCGCCTTGCGGACCTGTCGTCACGGGACGTCCCCGTCGTCGGCGGCAAGAACGCGTCACTCGGCGAGATGATACGTCACCTGTCGTCACGGGGAGTGGCCGTGCCTGGCGGCTTCGCCACGACGGCCGACGCCTACGAGGAGTTCGTGGACGCCAACGGTCTGCGCCCGCGGATCACGCGCCTCATCGACGACCTCCACCAGGGCACGGACCTGACGACCGTCGGCGCCGCCATCCGCGAGGCCTTCCGCGACGCGACGTTCCCGCCCCACCTGGCCCGGGCGATCGTGGAGGCCTACCGCTCGCTGGGCCAGACTCTGTCCCGCCGTGACCCGGACGTGGCGGTGCGCAGCAGCGCGACCGCGGAGGACCTCCCCGAGGCGAGCTTCGCCGGCCAGCAGGAGACGTATCTGAACATCACCGGGGAGGCGCGGCTGCTGGAGGCGTGCCAACGCTGCTACGCGTCGCTTTTCACCGACCGGGCGATCAGCTACCGGGAGGACCGCGGCTACGACCACCTCGGCGTCGCGCTCTCGGTCGGCGTCCAGCAGATGGTGCGCTCCGACCTCGCGGGCGCCGGGGTGATGTTCACCCTGGACACGGACAGCGGCTTCCCCCGCGTCGTGCTGATCAACGCGGCGTTCGGCCTGGGTGAGTCGGTGGTCTCCGGCCAGGTGGATCCCGACGAGTACCAGGTGTTCAAACCCCTGTTGGGGCGTGCGCACGTCGTTCCGGTGATCTCCCGGGAGACCGGCGCGAAGCAGACGAAGGTCGTCTACGGCGGCGACGGCAGGCCAACGGTCACCGTGGAGACGACCCCCGAGGAACGGCGGGCCCGCGTCCTGGACGACGTGGAGATCCTCCGGCTGGCCACCTGGGCCGTGTCGATCGAGGAGCACTACGGCTGCCCGATGGACATGGAGTGGGCGAAGGACGGGGTGACCGGCGAACTCCACGTCGTCCAGGCGCGTCCGGAGACGGTGCAGGTCCGGAAGGAGGCGACCACGCTGCGCTCGTACCGGCTGAAGGAGGAGGGGCCGAGGCTGGCCTCCGGGCTCGCCGTCGGGGACGCCGTCGCCGCCGGCCGGGTGTGCCGGCTCGACGACGTCGAGGAGATGGGGCGCTTCGTCGACGGCTCCGTGCTCGTCACCCGGATGACCGATCCCGACTGGGAGCCCGTGATGGAACGGGCCGCGGCCATCGTGACCGACCACGGTGGACGCACGTCGCACGCGGCGATCGTCAGCCGGGAACTCGGCGTCGCGGCGGTCGTCGGCACCGGTGACGCCACGTCCGCGCTCGCCGACGGGCAGGACGTCACGGTCTCCTGCGCCGAAGGCGAGGAGGGCCACGTGTACCGGGGCCTCCTGGACTTCGCGGCACGGGACATCGACCTGGCGAGGGTGCCCGCCACCGACACGAGGGTGATGCTGAACATCGCGAACCCGTCCGCGGCGTTCCGCTGGTGGCGGCTGCCGGCGGACGGCGTGGGACTGGCCCGGATGGAGTTCGTCATCACCAACCACATCCGGATCCACCCGATGGCCCTGGTCCGGTACGAGGGCCTACGGGACGAGGCGGCGCGCTCCCGCATCGCGGAGCTGACCGAGGGCTACGCCGACAAGACGGCGTACTTCGTGGAGCGCCTGGCCCACGGCGTGGGACGGATCGCCGCCGCCTGGTGGCCCCGACCGGTCATCGTGCGCATGAGCGACTTCAAGACCGACGAGTACGCCCGGCTCGTCGGCGGCGAGGAGTTCGAGCCGACGGAGGACAACCCGATGCTCGGGTGGCGCGGCGCCAGCCGCTACTACAGCGAGGGCTACCGGGAGGGGTTCGGCCTGGAGTGCCGGGCGCTGCGCGAGGTGCGGGACGGCATGGGCCTGACCAACGTCGTCGTGATGATCCCGTTCTGCCGCACCCTCCACGAGGCCGACCGGGTGCTGGAGACCATGGCGGAGAACGGGCTGCTGCGCGGCCGCAACGGGCTGCGGACGTACGTCATGGCGGAGATCCCCTCCAACATCATCCTGGCCGACGGCTTCGCCGACCGGTTCGACGGCTTCTCCGTCGGGAGCAACGACCTCACCCAGCTCACCCTGGGAGTGGACCGGAACTCCGCGCGGCTCGCGCCGCTCTTCGACGAGCGGGACCCGGCGTTGACCCACAGCATCAGGGAACTCGTCGGCGCGGCCCACGCCCGCGGGCGCGCCGCCGGCCTGTGCGGGCAACGGCCGAGCGACGATCCTGACTTCGCTCGCCTGCTGGTCGAGGCCGGCATCGACTCGGTGTCCGTCGCCCCTGACAGCTTCCTGGCGGTGAAGGAGAACGTCGCCGGCGCCGAACGTGATCTGGCGCGTACCCGTGAACGTCAGGGGCGGCGGAGGCCGCGGGGTCCGACGTCCGCTCGCCTGTGAGGGGCTGAGAGGCGACCTGGCCGGCCGTCAGCCCTCCGGCACCACCGCGACCGGGCACGGTGCCAGGTGGAGCAGCGCGTGGCTCAGCAGGCCCAGCTGCAGCCCGGCGACTCCGCCGCGTTGGCGGGCGCCGACGACCAGCAGGTCCACGCTCTCCGCCGCCGCCAGCAGCGTGCCACGCGGCGGTCCCTCGATGACCTCCCGGTGCAGGGACACGTCCGCGTAGGCGTCGGCCGTGGCGTCCAACGTCTCGTCGACCACCTCCCTGACCCCCGCCGTGTCCGTTTCGTCGGCGCCTCCGGTGGCGTGCCGGGTCTTCGCCTCCGGCCGGAACCCGACGTGGACGGCCCGCACCGCAGACCCGCGCGCCCGCGCCTCGGAGAAGGCGAACCGGGCGGCCGGCAGGTCCCGAGGGGTGCCGGCCAGGCCCAACAGCAGCACGCCGTGATCGCCTCGCCGGGACGACTCCGAGCCCCGCACGACGACCGACGCGCAGGTGGCTCGGGCGGCGACGCCCAGGCCGACCGAGCCCAGCGACATTCCGGTCAGCGCGGCCTTCCCCCGGCTGCCGACGACGAGCACCGAGGCCACCCGGCTCTCGTGCACCAGCGCGTGCACCGGGTCCTCGTCGAGCGCCTCGCTGCAGACGGCGACCTCGGGTCGACGTGCCCGGGCCCGCTCCTCCGCCGCGGCGAGCACCTCACGAGCCGCCCGCTCGGCGCCCTGCGGATCGAGCGCGTCGTCGATCTCTCCCTCCAGGCCGTGGACCAGGCGCAGCGCCCGGTGGTGGCGCGCGGCCTCGTCCACCGCCCAGTCCAGCGCCGCGAGGCTGGGCCGTGACCCGTCCACTCCGACCACCACCGGATCTTCCACCTGACCACCGCTTTCTGACGCTGGCCCTGCCCTGGACGCGGCGGGCCCTTCTCAGGACAGCATCGCGACCGGTCACGCGCTACCCGGCCCTTCCGGAGGGGCGAAGGCGGGGCGTGCGGCGGGGCGAGCATCACTCGCCGGGGCGCGGTCCGCGTGCCGCCGGATTGCCGAGGCGACGGAGGCGGGTGATCGTGACGTCAGGGAGTGAGGAGGCCGGTCGATGTCGAGCACCCCGCCACGGCCCGGCGACGGGCCGGCACGGTCGCCCTCGGTGCCAGCCGTCGTGGTCGGCGTGGACGGTTCGGAGGCCAGCCACACCGCGTTGGAGGTCGCGGCGCGAGAGGCACGCATGCGGGGCTGCGGGCTCACGGTCGTGCACGCCTACCCCGTGCCCGCCGTGCCGATGCGGGAGGGGCAACCGCCGCTTCATCCGCTGGAGGAGCGGATTCACGATCTCGCGGAGCATGTGACGACCCACGCGGTGGACCGGGCCCGTCGCCTACTACCGGGCGAGGAGGTGGCCGGAGTGACCGAGGAGGGCGATCCCCTCAGCGTGCTCGTGGCCCACTCCCGCGAGGCCGCCCTCGTTGTCGTGGCAAGCCGGGGCCTCGGAGCCTTCCAGCGGGCGCTGCTGGGCTCGACGTCCGCGCGTCTGCCCGCACACAGCGCCTGCCCCGTGATGATCGTGCGCGGCCGGCCGGATCCGGAACGCCCCGTCGTACTGGGTGTCGACGGCTCGGCGGCCGGAGAGGCGGCGGTCGAGTTCGCCTTCCAGGAGGCCGCCTACCGTGACGTGCCGCTGAGGGCCCTGCACGCCTGGACTCCGGCGGACGCGCCCGCGTCGCCCCCTCCCGACCCGTCGCTTCCCCACCCGGACCGGCCCCATGTGCTCGCCCAGGGCGAGGAGCGACTGCTCGCGGAGACGCTGGCCGGCCGGACGGAACGGTATCCGGCCGTCCGGGTGGAGCGGTCGGTCGTCCGGGGGCGGGCGCGCCCCGCGCTCATCGATGCCAGCGCGGACGCCGGGCTCCTCGTCCTCGGGGCCCGCGGACGGGGCGGCTTCGCGGGCCTGCTGCTGGGCTCGGTCAGCCAGGCGGTCCAGGCCCACGCCCACTGCCCCGTCGTCGTGGTGCGCGGCACCGCGGCGCGGGCCGACCGGGAGTGACGCGCGGCCACCCGGGCGAGGACGGGTCCCGCTGGTAGGTCATCGGCGCACCCCGGTCTGCAGGCGCATCGCGGTGTAGCCCACCGCGGCCAGGCCAGCCGCCAGCAACAACGCCTCCACGGGGACCGGTTCAGTGCCCAGCAGGGTCCGGAGCGCCGGAACGCAGACGCCGGCCACCTGGAGGGCGAGCGCGGCGGCCACGGCGACCAGGAGGAAGGGGTTGGCCAGACTCCGGGGTCGGGCGCGGGATCCGAGGCCCAGGCCCAGTTGGATCGCGCCCAGGACCAGGAACAGCACCGACTGCCACGGCCAGCCCAGCTCCCGGGCCCAGATGGCCGCCCCCAGGCTGAGCGTGGCGGTGAGCGCGCCGAGCAGCAGCAGCCGCAGCCACAGGCCGCCACCGAGGATGCCCTCGGTCGGGGAACGGGGCCGGCGCCGCATCACGTCGGCCTCGGCGGGTTCCGCGCCGAGTGCGACGCCGGGCAGGCCGTGGGTGAGCAGGTTGATCCACAGGATCTGGGCGGGAAGCAGCGGCAGCGCCATCCCGGCCGCCGGTCCGACGAGCATGACGAGGATCTCCGCCACGCCACCGGCGAGGCCGTACAGCAGGAACCGCCGCACGTTGCCGTAGACCCGGCGCCCCTCCTCCACCGCGGCCACGACGACGCCGAGGTCGTCGTTGGTGAGCACCAGGTCGGCCGCCTGCCGGGCCACCTCGGTGCCGCGCCGCCCCATGGCCACGCCGATGTCGGCGCGTCGCAGCGCGGGGCCGTCGTTGACCCCGTCGCCGGTCATGGCGACCACGTGTCCGGCCGCGCGCCACGCCTCGACGATGTCCACCTTCTGCTCCGGGGTGGTTCGCGCGTAGACGCGTACGGCCTCGGGCGGTGCCGCGCCGGCGCGCCGCAACTCCTCGCCGGTGACCACCTCTCCCGTGCGCGCCGGGTCGACAACGCCGAGGCGGGCGGCGATCGCCCGGGCCGTCAGCGGGTGGTCCCCGGTGATCACCACGAGGGCGAGGCCCGCTGCCTGGCAGGCGGCGACGGTGGCGCGGGCCGACGCTCTGGGTGGGTCCAGGATGCCGACCAGGCCCAGCAGGGCCATGCCGGTCTCCGGGTGCTCGGGCACGGTGGAGTGGGCCGACGCGGCGACGGCCAGCACCCGGTAGCCCTGGCGGGCCAGATGGCTGGCCGCGGCCCTGGCCTGGTCCAGGACGTCGCCCGGCGCCTCCAGGAGCTCGGGCCGGAGCATCACCTCGGGGGCGCCCTTGGTCACCACCCACACGTCGCCGGCGGGGAGCCGGTGGATGGTGGTCATGCGCCGGCGCGCGCTGTCGAAGGGGATCTCGTCGAGCCGGGGCGCCTCCTCCCTCAGGGCGTCGGGGTCGCGGCCCAGTCTGGCGGCGGCGGTCAGCAGGGCCGCCTCCATCGGGTCGCCCAGCGCTCGCCACCGGTCCTCGTCCGGCGTGGGTGGCTCGAGACCAGCGTCGTTGCACAGGACCGCCGCTCGCGTGAGCGTCGCGAGGTCCGGCGCGTCGGTCCAGGTGACCTCGGCTTCCTCGCGCCGGACCTGACCGTGGGGTTCGTAACCGCTGCCCGTGACGTGGGCCTCGCCGACCGGCGTCCACAGCCGCTCGACGAGCATCCGTCCCTCGGTCAGGGTGCCGGTCTTGTCGGAGGCGATCACCGTCACCGCGCCCAGCGTCTCCACGGCGGGGAGCCGTCGCGCGATGGCCTTCCGGCGCGCCATGCGCTGGGCGCCCAGCGCGAGGGCCAGGGTGACGACGGCGGGCATCGACTCGGGCACGGCGGCCACGGCGAGGCTGATCGCCGTGACGACCATCAGCTCGGCCGACTGTCCCCGGGCCAGCCCGGAGACCAGGACGACCGCGCACAAGGCCACGGTGACGGCCGCCATGATGCGGCCCAGCTCCGCCAGCCGGCGCTGCAGCGGGGTCAGCCTGGGGCCCGTGCTCATCAACGAGGCGATCCGACCGACGGCGCTCCCGGCGCCGGTGGCCGTGACCCGGATCCGTCCCCGTCCCCGCACGACGACGGTCCCGGAGGAGACCGTCTCCGGGATGGCGGCGAACGGCATGGTCTTCTCGACCGGGACGGACTCCCCGGTCAGCGCCGACTCGTCGACCAGGAGCGTCGACGCCTCCCGCACCTCGCCGTCGGCCGGCACGATGTCTCCCTCCCCGAGCAGCACCACGTCTCCCGGCACGACCTCGGCCGCGGGCACGAGTCGTTCCCGACCGTCGCGCACGACTCGCGCCGCCGGGGCGCTGATCGCCTTGAGGGCCGCCAGGGCCCGTTCCGCCCGGGCCTCCTGCGCCACGCCCACGGCCGTGTTCGCGACGACGACCAGACCGATCACGACGGTGTCCGGGATGTCACCCGTCCCGACGGTCAGGGCCGCGGCCACCAGGAGCAGCAGGATCAACGGGTCGCGAAGCTGCCACAGCACCCGCCGCCACGTCGGGATCCGGCCGTCGGAGGCCACCGTGTTCGGGCCGTGCTCGGCGAGCCGGCGGGCGGCCTCGGCCGCCGAGAGGCCCGCGCCGGAGGCGTGTCCTGCCGGGCCGTTCAATGGAACGCCTCGTCGATCTCCCGTTCGGTGCTGGCGTGGGAGACGACGAGCACCTCGTCGCCGGGGAGCAGTCGCAGTCCGGGCAGCGGCGGCGTGGGCTGTCCGTCCCGGACGACGGTGGCGACGACCGTGCCGTCCGGGAGCGGGATCTCCCCGAGGGTTCGACCGGCGCCGCGTGACTCCGAGGCGATGACGGTCTCGATGACGCTGACGCCGGCCCTGCCGAGGCGGAGCAGTGCGACGGTGTCGCTGGCGCCGACGGCCTCCTCGATGAGGGACACCAGGGGCATGGCGGACGGCACGACGATGTCCACGCCCCAGCTCCGGTCGAACAGCCAGGCGTTCTCGGCGTCGTCCACCCGCGCCGCCACCCGGGGCACCGCGAAGCGCCGCTTGGCGAGCAGGCTCACCACCAGGTTGGTCTCGTCGCTGCCGGTCGCGGCGACCATCAGGTCGGCACCGAGCAGGCCGGCGGCCTCCAGCACCGCCGGGTCGCACGCGTCACCGGGGACCAGTCGGGCAGGGACGTGCCGGCCGAGGACCGTCAGACGATCTTCGTCGACCTCGACAAGCGCGACCTCGTGGCCAGCCGCGGCCAGCGCCTGGGCGACCTGCGCACCCAGCCGGCCGCCGCCGACCACGACGGCCCTCACGTGCCGAGATCCTTGCCGAGGAAGCCGCGCAGCCGGGCCAGGGAGGTGGCCGCCACCACGAAGGTGACCAGGTCGTCGCCCCGGATGCGGGTGTGCTCGCCCGGCACCAGCGAGCGGCCGGCCCGGGTCACCTCGACGACCCGGATCTCGCCCGCCACGTCGAACTCGGCCAGTCGCCGACCGACGAGGTGGTCGGGCGTTCGGGCCCTGAGCAGCAGCGTCTCGCCGTGGCCGAACGCGAGTTCCGGCGCGAGGTGGCGGTGCGTGAGGAGGCGGTGGATCTCGTGGACCGTCCACCGGACGCCGGCCACGGTGGGGATGCCGAGCTCCTGGTAGGCGGTGGCGTGGCGCGGGTCGTCCATGCGGGCCAGCACGGTGGGGACGCGATAGACGTCGCGTGCGACGCGGGCGCTGACGATGTTGCTGGTGTCGGCGGAGGTGGCGGCGACGAGCGCGTCGGCGTGCTCGATGCCCGCCTCCTCCAGCACCGTTCGGTGGTAGCCGTTGCCCTCGTGGAAGCTTCCGGTGAACGCGGCGGGCAGCCGGTGCCGCGCGCGGGCCGACCGGTCGATGACGCGCACGTCGTTGCCCTCGGCGGTGAGCTGGGCGACCAGGCCGGTGCCGACCCGCCCGCAGCCGACGACGAGCACCCTCATCGCGGCACCTCCCTCTCGTCCGTCCGGCCGCGGCGCAGCAGCCACTTGCGCGTCTCCTCGGCGACCAGCAGCAGCGCGCCCAGCCCGACCAGCACCAGCCAGTCCGTCGCCGACAGGGCCGCCGTGTGGAACACGGACTGGAGCGGCGGCGCGTAGCTGATGGCCGCCATCAGGGCGATGCCCAGCAGGCCGGCGAGCAGCAGCCGCGGGTTGGACAGCAGGCCGACCTTCAGGACGCTCTCCCGCTCGGTGCGCACGGCCTGGGCGTTGAAGAACTGGCTGACCACGATGGATGCCTGGGTCATGGTGATCGCCTCCCGGTAGGCGACGTCGTCGGCCGTGAAGTCCGCGAACGGGATGCCGGAGGAGTGGACGCGCCAGAAGAACACCGCGCAGGCCCCGGCCGCCTGGATGGTGCCCAGGAACAGGAATCGGCGGACGACGGCCGCGGAGAAGAGCGGCTCGCGCCGGCCGCGGGGCGGGCGGTCCATCACGTCCGGCTCGGGAGGGTCGGTGCCCAGGGCCAGCGCCGGCAGGACGTCGGACCCGAGGTCGATCGCCAGGATCTGCACGGCCGTGATCGGCACGAGGGGGAAACCGGAGAAGGTCGCCGCCAGGATGGGCACCAGCTCGGCGACGTTGTGGCTGAACAGGTAGACGAGGAACTTGCGGATGTCGCCGTAGACGGACCGGCCCAGTTCCACCGCGACCGCGATGGACGCGAACGAGTCGTCCAGCAGCACCATCGCCGCCGCCTCCCGGGCGACGTCGGTGCCCGACAGGCCCATGGCGACGCCGATGTCCGCGCGGCGCAGGGCGGGGGCGTCGTTGGCTCCGTCCCCGGTGACCGCCACCACCTCGCCGCGCCGCTGCAGCGCGGCGACCACGCGCGTCTTGTGCTCCGGGCTCACCCGGCACAGCAGCAACGTCCGGTCGTCCGCCAGCAGGGCGTCGAGTCCCGGCTCGTCCAGGGCGTCGAGGCGGTCGCCGGTCAGGACGGCCGGCGAGGACCGGCTCACCACGCCGACGCGGCGCGCGATGCTCTCGGCGGTCAGCGGGTGGTCGCCGGTCAGCATGATGATGCGGATGCCGGCGCGCTGGCAGGCCGCGACCGCGTCACCGACCTCGGGGCGCGGCGGATCGTTCATGCCCACGAGACCGAGGAACGTGAGTCGGCTCTCCGCCTCGTCCTGCGCGGGGCGTGCCGAGGAGACCTCGTGCGTGCCCACCGCGAGCACCCGAAGTCCCTGGGCGGCCAGTTCGTCGTGGGCGGCGACCACCTCGGCCCGTGCCTCCTCGGTCAGCGGCCGCTGGTCGGCGTCCCACCTGATCCGGTCGCTGCGGGCCAGGACGGCCTGGGTGGAGCCCTTCACGTGGGCCCGGTGGACCGCGCCGCCGTCGCACGCGTGGACGGTCGTCATCAGCTTGCGGACGGAGTCGAAGGGGAACTCCGCCGTGCGGGGTGTGGCCGACTCCTCGGCCCGCAGGTCGAGGCCGGCCTTGGTGGCCGCCACCACGAGGGCGCCCTCGGTGGGATCGCCCAGCACCCGCCAGCCGCGGTGCTCCTCCGGGGGGAGTAGCCGCGCGTTGCCACACAGACCGGCCGCCCGCAGCAGCTCGCGCACCGGCTCCCCGCCGGCCGCCTCGCCCTCCGGCGCGTAGCCGATGCCCGACACGGGGTGAGCGCGCCCGGCGGTCCACACCATCGTCACGGTCATGGCCGCCTGGGTGAGCGTGCCCGTCTTGTCGGTGCAGATCACCGTCGTCGAGCCGAGGGCCTCCACCGCCAGCAGTCGCTTCACCAGGGCGTGGCGCCGGGCCATGCGCCGCACCTGGAAGGAGAGCGTCACCGAGAGGGTGGCCGGCAGCCCTTCGGGCACGAGCGCGACCATCACCCCCAGCGCGAACACGAAGGAGGAGACCATCCCCTCGCCTGCGGGCAGCCGGACGGCGAACAGCAGCACACCGCACGCCAGCGCCGCCAGCGCGACGCGCCGGGCCATTCCCGCCACCTGGTCCTGCAACGGGGACTTCCGCGCCGGCGCCCCGGCGGTCAGCCGGAAGATCCTCCCGAACTCGGTGTCCAGCCCGGTGGCGAACACCACGGCCCGGGCCGAGCCCGCGACGACGTCGGTGCCGAGGAACACGCAGTTGCGGGCCTGGAGCGGAGGGCCGGCCGCGACCGGTTCGTCGGTGCGGCCCACCGCGTCGCTCTCCCCGGTGAGCGAGGCGTTGTTCACCGCGACCTCGTGGCTCTCCACCAGCCGGCAGTCGGCGGGCACGGCGTCCCCCGCCTCCAGCAGCACCACGTCGCCCGGCACCAGCTCGCGCGCCGCCAGCTCGCGGCGCTGACCGTCGCGAAGCACCCGGCAGGTGTGCGGCACCATCCGCTGCAACATCTCGGCCGTGCGCTCGGCCGCGTACTCCTGGGTGAAACCGATCAGCGCGTTCAGCAGTACGACGCCGAGGATCGCCACGCCGAGTTGGAGATGCCCGACGTCGCGGGGTCGTTCCAGGGCGTAGGAGAGGAAGGTGATCGCGGAGGCCGCCAGCAGCACCACGGCGAACAGGTCCCTGAACTGTCCCGCGAACTGTCGCCACAGCCCTCGCCGCCTCGGCCGCGGTAGCTCGTTCGCCCCGTACCGGGCCGCCCGCTCCAGCGCCCGTTCCGACGGCAGGCCGGGCGGCGAGGTGTCCAGGGACGCGAAGACCGCGCCCGCCGGCACCTCCGAGATGGCCGCCCGTGGCTCGGCGGCCCCACCGCCGTCCGGGCTCCCGGGCGGCTCCTCGCGGCCACCCACCCGGACGGCACGGCTCATACCCTCATCATCGGGACAGGCCCATCCGGCCGCATCCGTAGTTCCGCCAGCCGAGACGACGGTGTCGTCTCATCCGGTCCGGTCCTGGGGCGGCCCCGCCTCCCCGGTGAAGCGGCAGACGACGTCCACGACGCCCTCGACCGTGTAGAGGCCACGCGTCTCCGCCCGGGTGAGCCTTCCTCCCCGGACGCTGCCGGTGAGCGTGACGACGCCGTCCCGTACCCGCACCGCGACGGTCTCCGGGGCGTCGGGACCGAGGTGCCACAGCTGCTCCCGGATGTCGTCGGCGATGTCCTCGTCGGGCCGCAGGAAACCACGCAGCACGTCCTGGCGGGAGACGCTGCCGGTCAGCAGGCCCTCGCCGTCGACCACCGGCAGCAGGGCGAGATGCCAGGAGCCCATCAGGCGGGCCACGTGGGCCAACGGCTCGTCGGGGCGGACCGAGACGGCGGGGGAGGTCATCAGCCGACCCGCCGTCGCGGCGCCCGCCCTGGTGTCGTCTGTGGGCAGCCGGCTCGGGTCGCGGAGTTCCTCCTTGGGAAGGAGGTCGGCCACGGAGACGATCCCGTCGACGCGGCCGTCGCCACGGACCACCGGCAGCGCGTCGACGTCCCAGCGCCGCATGAGCTGGACGATCTCCTTGAACGGGGTGCCGGAGCTCACCGCCACGCCCGGTCGCCGCATGACGTCGCGCACCCGGCGGGGCGACCGCGCGTTCACGAGGCCGCCCCGGCGCCGTAGGGGGCGTACAGGTCCAGCAGCCGCCGCCGGGTGGCGCGCAGCCGGTGCCCCACGACGCCGGCCACGTACACGGCCAGCGCCTGGCCCAGCACCGGATCGCGATCGCACAGGGCACGCACCGCCGCGGCGTCGTACTCCTGGGCGTGCACGGGGCTGACCGCGACCGCGCCCAGATGCCAGTGGTGCGGCGGCACCAGCCACGACCAGCCGAGCAGCTCGCCGGGGCCCAGGATCTCCACGGTCGCCGACGGTCGGCCGGGCACGTGGACGTCGAGCGCCACGGTGCCGGAGCCGATGGTCCAGAAGCGGTCGGCCACGCCTCCCTCGGCGAAGAGACGGGTTCCGCTGGGGAACTCCACCTCGCGGGCGAGCCGAAGCAGCTCGTCGCGGCGGTCCGCGGGAACGGCGGCGAGCAGCCTGTTGCCGACCACGCTCACGGCCCGCCCTCCCCGGGGTGCTCGACGTGGGCGTCCGGCCCCGGGTAGACCAGGGCGACCCGTTCGGTGTCGGACCAGCGCACGTCGTACGGCGGCTCCCCGTCGGAACGATGCAGCGCGACGATCTCACCCTCCCGTCGGGACCCACCGGCCGTGGGGCTCTCCACGATCAGGACGTCTCCCACGCTCGCCTTCACAGCCGCCTCCTCGCCTTGCGTCGACAATCTGGCGCGTAGCGCGCATATGTCCACTAACCAGGCTAGAACCGGAGAGGGAACGCCGCGCGACGGTGCGCCGATCGGGACGCTAAGTGATCGCTCGCACGCGGCGGGGTGCTCGGCGGCGCGGCGGAGGGCGGGAAGTGTCCCGGACACACGTCAGCGCCGGGGGTCGTCCACTGTCGTGGATCCAAGACCGCGGTACACGATCCTTACGATCGTCTCTCCGCGCCTTTTCCCTCGGCGCCTACCTCCAGTACACCACTCGGCCCCGGGGCACCGGAAGTGAATCCGGGACCGATTCCGGGACGCCGGTCAGGCCGCCCGGGCGGCCCCGGCGCGGTCGCGCCCGCCGGCGCCACCCGCACCGCGGTGACCTTGTACTCGGGGCAGGACGTGACGGTGTCCGCGTTGCCGGAGGTGAGGCTGTTGACGCCGTGGGCCGGGAAGTGGAAGGCGGCGAAGACCTGGCCGGGGGCGCTCTCCCGGCCGACGCGGGCGACGAGCCGGGCGGAGCCGTGCCGGCTGGTCACGCTGACCGGCGCCCCGTCGGCGATCCGGAACCGCTCCGCGTCGTCGGGGTGCAGGTCCAGGAAGTCCACCGGCGCCAGCGTGAGGTTGGGCCCGCGGCGGGTCATGCTGCCCGAGTTGTAGTGGGCCCACCGCCGGCCCGTGACCAGCACCAGAGGGTAGGTGTCGTCGGGTTCCTCCCCCGGCGGAAGGTAGGGGGCGGCGGCCAGGTGGGCGCGGCCGTCGGGCGTGGCGAAACGCTCCCGGTACAGCGACGTCTCACCGGGGCGGTCGGGGCCACGGCAGGGCCAGGGGACGGCGCCCTCGCGGTCGAGACGCTCGTGCGAGAGCCCGGCGAAGTCGGGGGTGAGGGCGGCGCACTCGGCCAGCGCCGCCGCCGGGGTGGGGCAGCCCAACGACGCGCCCAGCAGGTCGGCGACGGCGTGGACGATGTCGAAGTCGCTGCGGGCACCGTCCGGCGGCGGAACGGCGGGGCGTACCCGCTGGACACGGCGGTCGAAGTTGACGAAGGTGCCGTCCTTCTCCAGCCACGAGGTGGCGGGCAGCACCACGTCGGCGTGCCGGGCCGTCTCGGACGGGAACAGTTCGTCGCACACGACGAGGGGGCAGGCGCGGACGGCCGCGACGACCTGGTGGGTGTCGGGGTCGGTGGCGCAGATGTCCTCCCCGATGACCCAGAGGACGCGGAGCCGCCCCGCGCGGGCCGCCGCGAACATCTCGGGGATGCGCAGGCCGGGGCGCTCCGGGACGGGAACGCCCCACACCCGTGCGGCGCGGGCGCGGGCCTCGGGGTCGGTGACCTTGGCGTAGCCGGGCAGCAGGTCGGGGAGCGCGCCCATGTCGGAGGCGCCCTGGACGTTGTTCTGGCCGCGCAGCGGGTTGACCCCGTAGCCCCGCCCGGTGCCGACGGCGCCCCGCAGGATGGCGAGGTTCGCCAACGCCCGCACCCCGTCGGTGCCGTGCAGGTGTTCGGTGACGCCGAGGCCGTGCAGGATGGCGGGGCGCTGCGCCCGCCCGTACAGCCGGGCTGCGGCGACGATGTCGGACTCGGGCACGCCGGTGAGGTCCGCGACCCGGGCCGGCGGGTAGTCGTCCAGCAGCGCGGTCAGCTCGGGCAGACCGGTGGCGCGGTCGCGGAGGAACGTCTCGTCGGTGAGATCCTCGGCCAGCATCACGTGGGCGAGTCCGTGGCACAGCGCGACGTTGGTTCCGGGGTGGGGGCGGAGGTGCACGTCGGCGTGGCGGGCGAGGCCGACGGCGCGGGGATCCACGACGACCAGCCGGGCGCCTCGCAACGCCCGGTTGAGCAGGCGGGCGCCGACGACGGGGTGGGCCTCCACGGGGTTGGCGCCGACGACGAGGAAGCAGTCGGCGCGTTGCACGTCGTCGAAGCCGTCGGTGCCGCCGGCCATGCCGAAGGAGGCGGTGAGACCGAGGGCGGAGGGTGAGTGGCACAGCCGGGAGCAGTTGTCGACGCTGTTGGTGCCGATCGCCACCCGGCAGAACTTCTGGATGAGGTAGTTCTCCTCGTTGGTGGCGCGGGCCGAGGAGATGACGGCGACCGACTCGGGGCCGTGCTCGGCGACGGCGGCGCGCAGGCCGTCGGCCACGTGCCGGAGTGCCTCGTCCCAACCGACGGGCACCAGGCGGTCGCCGTGGCGCAGAAGTGGCTGGGTGAGGCGTTCCGTCGAACGCAGGTAGCGGTGCGCGAAGCGTCCCTTGACGCAGGCGTGGCCCCGGTTGACCGGGCCGCCGAGGTCGGGCAGCACCGCGGTGACCTCCCCGTCGGCGGTGACCACGTCCAGGGAACAGCCGACACCGCAGTAGCCGCAGGTGGTGCGTGTGACGCCGGTGGCGGGGCCGCCGGGGATCGGGAGGGGGGTGGCGGAGGTCAGGCCGCGCGCCGGGCCCGGTTCGGTGAGGGCGCCGGTGGGGCAGGTGTCGACGCATCCGCCACAGGCGACGCAGTCGGAGTCCACCCAGGGACCGCCCGTCCCGGGAGCGACGACGGTGTCGGCGCCACGCCCGGTCAGGGTGAGGGCGAAGGTGCCCTGCACCTCGGAGCACATGCGGACGCACCGGCCACAGGCGATGCACAGGTCACGATCGAGGTGCACGTACGGGTGCGAGGTGTCCGCGCCGCGGCCTCCGGTGCTCCGGGCGGCGTCCGGGCCGACGCCCAGGTCGGCGCAGGCCCGGGACAGCTCGCTGTCGGTCCCGGCCAGCGCCCGGCGCGGGAGACCGGCGGCGATGACCTCCAGCGCCCCGCGCCGCAGGGCCCGCAGCTCCTCGGCCGCCGCCTCGACCCGGACGCCGGACGTCGCCGGGGTGACGCAGGACGCCACGATCCTCCCGTCGGCACGGACCAGGCAGGTGCGGCACGAGCCAGCCGGGCTCATCCGGTCGTCGTGGCACAGGCTGGGCAGCTCGCCGCCCGCCGCCCGAACGGCGGCCAGCACCGAGGCACCATCGGGCACCGACATCTCGACGCCGTCCACCGCCAGCCGGATCACCGCCGCCACCTCGCCAGCCGGTCGCCGTAGGCGGCGGCGAGGCTGCGCACCGCGGGCGGGATCCGCCGCCCGAACGCGCACAGGCTCGCCTCTGCCAGCACCCCGAGCAGCGGCCCGTACCCCGCGGGGTCCCCGGACTCGACCATCTCCAGTCCCCGCCGGGAGCCGACCCGGCAGGGCGAGCACGCGCCGCAGCTCTCCGCGGCGGCGAACCTCCACACGTGCCGCAGCACCTCCTCCGGTGCCAGCCCGGCCTCGAAGGCGACGAGTCCGGCGTGCCCCAGGGCCGCTCCGCGCTCCGCGAGCGCCGCCTCGGACAGCGGGACGTCGAGCGCGTCGCCGGCAAGGAAACCGCCGAGCGGCCCGCCGACCTGGACCACCGCCGGCGTCCCGCCGCCGCGCAGCCCGCCGCCGAGCTCGTCGACGATCCGCGAGACCGGCGTGCCGAGCTCCACCTCGTAGCATCCGGGGCGGGCGAACCGTTCGGCGAGGCAGACCAACTTGGTACCGGTCTCCCCCGGCGCTCCGCGCCGCGCGTAGGCGGCCGCGCCACGCCTCAGGATCCAGGGCAACGCGGCGAGCGTCTCGACGTTGTTGACGACCGTGGGCGCGTCCCACAGTCCCCGGTCGGTCGGATAGGGCGGGCGCGGCCTGGCGCACCCTCGATCGCCCTCCAGGCCGGCGATCAACGCCGTCTCCTCGCCCGCCACGTACGAACCGGCGCCCTCCACCACGCGAAGCCACAGCTCCACCCCGGTGCCGTGCACGTCGGGCCCCAGGTGCCCCTGGTCGTACGCCTCCGCCATCGCCTCGCGCATCCGGGCGAGGGCACGGGGATACTCCGAGCGCACCAGCACCACGCCCCGGGCGGCGCGGCAGGCGAAGCACGCCAGCGCCAGGCCCGCCAGCACCAGGACCGGATCCCGTTCCATCAGCAGCCGGTCGGCGTACGAGCCGGGATCGCCCTCGTCTCCGTTGGCCACCACAACGACGCCCTCGCCCCGCCCGGCGACCGCGTCCCACTTCCTGCCCACCGGGAAGCCGGCCCCGCCCCGACCACGCAGCCCCGACGCGGCCACCTCGGCCCGCACCTGCTCGGGGGTGCGGCTCGTCAGCGTGGCCCGCCAGGTCCGCCAGGGCGGCTGCTCTCCCCGCGCACCGCCCAGCAGGCCACCGAGCAGCACCGGATCGTCGGTGGCCGCCACCGCGGGGATCTCCGGTGCGGCGGGCGGCTCCCGCCCAGCGAGCTGGGCGGCCAGCGTGGGCCCGGCGCGCGGCAGGACCCCGTCCAGAGCGGCGGGTCCGCCGTAGCAGTAGCCCAGACAGCGCACCGCCTGGAGGGAGGTCGCCCCGTCCGCGCTCACCTCGCCGGAGCGCACGCCCAGCGCCCGTTCCACCTCTGCCAGATGCCGGCCGCCACTCGCGGCGAAGCACGCGGCCGCGGTGCAGACCCGCACATGCCGACGCCCGTGCGGGGCGGCCAGATCCGCGTAGTAGCCGGCCGGCCCCAGCCCGGCCGCGGCGGGCAGCCCGAGGGCCGAGGCGGCGCCCGGCGCCCACGCCTCGGGCGGTTCAGGCGTCGCTCGCCGGCTCTCGCCGAGCGCCGTCAGCAGGGCCTCGCCCGGGCGCCCCCGCCGCTCCGCCAGAGCGCGGAACGCGTCGAAACGCTCGGCGGAGGCGAGGGGACCGGGGCGGGGCATGGCGCTCATGTCCCCCATCGTCACCACATCCGCGCCGCCGGCCTCCGCGCCACACGGACAACCGGCCGACCGGCGGCTCGGCGCTGCCGACGACCGTGGCGGGGTGTGGAAAACGGTGGTTCTCGCGGCTCGCCGGCGAGGCCGCCGGCCGGGTGAGGGTGGACCCGGTCAACGTGGCCGGGTCTGGGTGACGCGCCACAGGCGGCGGGGCAGGTCGCCCTCCTCGAAGGCGTGCACCTCGTTCAGCGTCCAGCGCTCCGCCAGGGCGTCGACCAGGTCACGGGAGAAGAAGTGCACGGCGAAACCGCCGTGCTCGAAGATGTCGTCGCCGTGTGCGGTGCCGACGCCGTAGTGGGCGTCGCCCGTGTTCCGCACCGTGTAGACGAGGGTGCCGCCCGGCCGCAGCACGCGGCGGATCTCGCCGACGAGCGCGTGGATCTCTCTGGTGGACAGCGCCATGCACAGCAACATGTGTGCGAAGACCGCGTCCACGGAGGTGTCCGGCAGCGGCAGCGGCTCGCGGACGTCATGCACCGTGGTCGTCACGCACTGATCCACTCCCTGGAGACGGGCGGCGTCCCGTAGCTGCTCCAGCCCCGTGGCGCTGAAGTCGGCGGCGTGGACGGTGAAGCCCTCTCTCGCGAGGAACAGCGTGTCGCGGCCGTGCCCGGGGCCCAGCTCCAGCACGTCCTTCGCGCCGGCCCGCCGGAACACCGAGGCCGCGTGGAGCGCGGGTGAGGACGGCTGTGCGCCGTACATGCCCGGGTGGGCGGTGTAGGTGTCCTGCCAGTGCCGCCGTTGCGTCTCGGCCAGGTCGCGATCGTCCGCCATCATCACCTTCCCGGTGCGTCCGTCAAGCAGCCGGGGGTACACCGTTCCGCACGGTCAGCTGCCTCGTGAGACCTCCATGATCGCGGACCTGCCGGGTCGTCCTGGCGGCGCTGCGCAGGCGGTCGCGGTGTGGATCAGGAGCCGCAGCAGCCGCCCGCCTGGGAGTCCTGGGCGGGCGGGACTCCGACGCCGAGTTGCACGAGCTGCGGTTCGGGCGTCGCGCAGCAGCCGTCTGTGGCGGTCTGGTCGGTTCCGGAGATGTCGAAGAGTCCGGAGCCGCCGCACACCCCACTTTCGGGGAGGGTGAGTTCCACGCGCTGGGCGGCTTCGAGGTCTCCGGCCAGGGCGGCGGCGATGGAGCGGACCTGCTCGTAGCCGGTCATGGCCAGGAAGGTGGGGGCGCGGCCGTAGGACTTCATGCCGGCCAGGAACAGGTCCTGTTCGGGGTGGGACAGCTCGGTGACGCCGTGGGGGTAGACGGTGCCGCAGGAGTGTTGGTTGGGGTCGATCAGCGGCGACAGCGCGGTGGGCGCGGAGAGCCGCTCGTCCAGGCCGAGCCGCACTTCGGACAGGAAGGAGAGGTCGGGGCGCAGGCCGGTGAGAGCGATGATCTGGTCGACCGGCTCGGTGCGGTGGCCGTCCTCGGCCACCAGCACCAGGCGGCCGTCGGCGGTGGTCTCCACGGCGGTGGTGCGGAAGCCGGTCAGGGCCGTGGCGTGGCCGTCGTCGACGGCGGCCTTCGCGGCCAGGCCCAGCGCCCCGCGGGCGGGGAGTTGGTCGGCGCTGCCGCCGCCGAAGGTGGATCCGGAGATGCCGCGGCGCAGCACCCAGGTCGCGTGTGTTCCGGTGCCGTCCTCGGCCGTGGCGAGGTCGGCCAGGCCGGCGAGGGCGGTGAAGGCGGAGGCGCCGGTCCCGACCACGGCGGTGCGGCGGCCGGCGAACCGCGCGTAGACGGCCGGATCGTTGAGGTCCGGGACGCGGTAGGTGATCCGGCCCTCGGCCGCCAGCTCGCGCTCACCGGCGGCCGGGTAGCCGTCGGCGCCGAGCGGGTTGGGAGTGGCGTAGGTGCCGGAGGCGTCGATGACGGCGCGGACGGTGATCCGCTCCTCGCTGCCGTCGGTGAGGCTGAGGTGGACGGTGAAGGGCTGGGTGTCGCGCCCGGAGTCGACCACGCGGTCGCGTCCGGCGCGGGCTACCCCGGTGACGGTGGCGCCGTAGTGGACCCGCTCGCCGAGGGCGTCGCCCAGAGGCTGAAGGTAGTCCTCGGCCCACTGGGCGCCGGTCGGGTAGGCGGCGTCGTCCGGACGTGTCCAGCCGGTGGGGGCCAGCAGCTTCTCGGCGGCCGGGTCGACCAGCTCGCGCCAGGTGGAGAACAGCCGCACATGTCCCCACTGACGCACCGCCGCCCCGGCGCTCTCGCCGCGTTCGAGGACCACGGGCTCGATCCCGCGCTCGACAAGGTGGGCGGCGGCGGCAAGACCGATGGGGCCGGCACCGATGACGGCTACGGGCAGACCGGCGGACTCGGACATGATCAGCACTCCTCGCTCTGCATCGACACCTGTCGATACGTCGCCAGCTTGCCACTCCACATCGATGGCTGTCAATATAGACGTATGTCGAAATCCAGAACGGTGGAGCTCCCGGTGCTTCAGCCGGAGGGAGTGGCGGTGCCGTGCTGCCCGCCGCTCACGGCCGGGGAGCTCTCGGTGGATGACGCGGAGCGGGTGGCGGCGATGTTCAAGGCGCTGTCGGACCCGGTGCGGCTGAGGCTGTTCTCGAAGGTGGCCTCGCATCCGGGCGGTGAGGCGTGCGTGTGTGACATCGCCGACGTCGGCGTGTCCCAGCCCACCGTCTCCCATCACCTGAAGAAGTTGCGCGAGGCCGGGCTGCTGACCTCCGAGCGCCGCGGCACCTGGGTCTACTACGCCGTGGCGCCCTCGGTGGTGGCCGCGATGTCCGCGATGCTCGACCTGCGCCCCGCCACCTGACGGTGACGGACCCGGCCGGGTGCCGAGAAGCCGGCCGCGTCGCGGCCGCGGTGTCCGCGACATGGCCCGCTCGTTGTCTTCAGGACCTTGCCGCCGCGCTGTACCGGCGGCGCAGTGCGAGGGAGACGTAGACCAGCGCCACCAGCACGGGAACCTCGATGAGCGGGCCGACGACCCCGGCCAGCGCCTGGCCACTGGTGACGCCGAAGGTGCCGATGGCCACCGCGATGGCCAGCTCGAAGTTGTTGCCCGCCGCGGTGAACGCCAGCGTCGCGGTGCGCTCGTACGGCAGGCCGGCCGCCCGCCCGAGCGCGTAGGAGCCGAACCACATGACGGCGAAGTAGGCCAGCAGCGGCAGCGCGATCCGGGCCACGTCCCACGGCTCGGAGGTGATCGTCTCCCCCTGGAGCGCGAACAGCAGGACGATCGTGAACAGCAGCCCGTACAGGGCCCACGGCCCGATCCGCGGCAGCACCCGATCCTCGTAGCGTTCCCGCCCCAGGCGCTTCTCGCCGATCCGGCGGGTGACGAACCCGGCGATCAGCGGGACGCCGAGGAACACGGCGACGTTGAGCGCGATCTCGCCCGCGGAGATGTCGAGATCCTCCCCTTCGCCGAGACTCAGCCAGCCGGGCAGGAGGTCGAGGTAGAACCAGCCCAGCAGACCGAACGCCAGGACCTGGAAGACGGAGTTGACCGCGACGAGCACGGCCGCGGCCTCGCGGTCGCCGCACGCGAGGTCGTTCCAGATGATGACCATGGCGATGCAGCGCGCCAGGCCGACGATGATCAGCCCGGTGCGGTACTCCGGCAGGTCAGGCAGAAAGATCCAGGCCAGGGCGAACATCACCGCCGGGCCGAGCAGCCAGTTGATCACCAGGCTGGAGGCCATCAGGCGCCGGTCCCCGGTGACGGCGCGCAGGCTGATGGCGTCGTAGCGGACCTTGGCCAGCACCGGGTACATCATGATCAGCAGGCCGATCGCGATGGGCAGGGAGATGCCGCCCACCTCCAGATCGGCCAGCGCCTCGCCCAGCCCGTCCACCGCCCGGCCGAGCAGCAGGCCGACGACCATGGCCGCGATGATCCACACCGGCAGAAGGCGGTCCAGGGTGGAGAGCTTCGCGACGATCCCGGTCTCGCTCGCGTCCGGCCGTCCGGTTTGCTCCGGGACGGAGGGGGTCTTGGCGGTGGTCACGGGCAGGCTCGCTTCCGGTTGTTCTCGACCGTGTCGCGGGCGGTCGCCGCCAGGACCGCGAACTGCCCGGCAAGGCTCTCCAGGATCGCCGGCTTGAGCCTGTAGTAGATGAAGCGGCCGCACGGCTCGGTCTCCACGACACCCGCCTCGCGCAGGACCCGCAGATGGTTGGAGAGGTTGGTCTGCCTGGCTCCGGTCTCCTCCACCAGGTGCGTGGTGCACAGCGTCTCGTGCGCCAGCAGCGTCACG
Source organism: Streptomyces sp. B6B3 (assembly GCF_039871525.1). Classification (NCBI taxonomy): domain Bacteria; kingdom Bacillati; phylum Actinomycetota; class Actinomycetes; order Kitasatosporales; family Streptomycetaceae; genus Streptomyces; species Streptomyces sp. B6B3. The sequence continues at coordinate 51,138 of NZ_JBDPLU010000022.1, forward strand.
ATCCGCAGGCGAAGCGGGTCGGCCAGCACCCGGATCAGATCAGTATCGACTGAAGTCAGCATGGACTGATACTGTCACATCAGCTGAAGCTGACACCAAATGGGCTGATGCGTAAGCCGTGAAGGGCCGATCCGATGACCGCCTCTCCGTACCCCCTCGCGTCGACGTCTCCTCCGCCGGTAACCGCGTCGAGCGGCCACGTGGAACCGGACGTCGCCGAGGTCCTCGCCGAGGCCGGGGGCACGCTCGGCGACGCCTGCCCCAAGCCGCTGAGCGACGAGGTCGTCCATACCGCCGACATCGTCGTCACCACGGGCTGCCGCGACGCCTGGCCGTGATGCCCGGCCACCGCTACCTGGACTGACAGCTCCCCGACCCCGACCTCGCACCCCTCGTCGTCGTCCGCGCCATCCGCGACCAGTGCAACGCCCACATCACCCATCTCCTCGCCGGCTTCCCCCCTGAACCCGCTTCACGTCTCGCAAAGGCAGAACGCTGATGTCCTCCACCCCCGCCGCGTCCGTCCTCTTCGTCTGCGTCCACAACGCCGGGCGCTCCCAGATGGCCGCCGGGTTCCTCACCCACCTGGCCGGGGACCGCGTCGAGGTCCGCTCCGCCGGCTCCCTGCCCGCCGACCAGGTCAACCCCGCCGCCGTCGAGGCCATGAAGGAAGCCGGCGTCGACATCTCCGCCGAGCAGCCGAAGGTGCTCACCGCCGAGGCAGTGAAGGCGTCCGACTACGTCATCACCATGGGCTGCGGCGACGCCTGCCCGATCTTCCCCGGCAAGACGTACCTGGACTGGGCCCTGGACGACCCCGCCGGCCAGGGCCTCGAAGCCGTCCGCCCCATCCGCGACGAGATCCGCACCCGGATCGAGGCCCTGATCGCCGAGATCGACGCCACGCGGGCGAAGCGAACACCGTGACCACCCACCCACCGAGGTCGACAGGCCGAACGCTTCGGCGCCGAACTGGTCCGGACGACATCGTGGCTGTCGACCTGGCCGACGAGATCAAGACCGTCACCGACACCACGGGCACCATCCACCTCCGCGAGCCGTGATCGTGGCGACCGGCTCCGACACCGCCATGGGGGCGGCACTGCCTGGAAGATCGGCAGCCGCCGAGATCGTCCGGATTCCTCCGACTACCACGCCCGTCCGTTGCGGGACGGCGCGTTCCTCGGCCTCGGCGGGATCGAGTGCTTCGAGAACTTCGAGGGCATCCTGGACACCGAACAGGGCGAGGTGATCGCCTACGCCTCCGGCGGCCCCGCCGCGGCGAGCCGCACCTACCCGATCACCTCACCTGACCCAGGCCGCCCCGTCGACGGTCCGCCCTCTCCAGACCGGCGGGGCGGTCGGCCAGATGCGGTGCCAGATCAGTGCGGGGCCGCGGGGACGGAGACGGCCATCGTCATCTCCACCGGGTCGCCGCCGTCGTTGCGGTACCCGTGCGGCACGTGGGACTCGAAGGAGGCGGAGGCGCCCGCGACCACCTCGTGGTCGGCGCCGTCCACGCTGAGCGTGAGCACGCCGGCCGTGACGTGCACCAGTTCGCTGGTGCCGACCGGGTGGGCGTCGGAGGCGCTCCCCTCCCCCGGCATCAGCCGCCAGTGCCACAGCTCCAGCGGCCCGGGAGACTCGGTGCCGGCCAGCAGGGTGCTGTGGCTGCCCGCCGCCGTGGACCACAGGCGCACCGCCTGCTCGGCCGGCACCAGGCGCACCAGGGGCTCCTGGTCGTAGTCGAGCAGGGTGGTGATGCTGACGCCGAGCGCGTCGCCGACCTTCACCACGGTGCCGACGCTCGGGTTGGTCCTGGCCTGCTCGATCTGGATGAGCATGCCGCGGCTGACGCCGGCCCGGGCCGCGAGCGCGTCCAGGGTGAAGCCCCGCTCGGTGCGCAGCCGCTTGAGGTTCCGGGCGAGCGACTGGGTGAGCTGGTCGAGTTCGGTCACGGGCTCCCCGCTGAGCTTGGTGAAATATTGTGCATGAAGCAGTACAACACAATGCGCTATCGTGTGATGGACCGCACCGTCCATCACACTGTACTGCGAGGCTCCTGATGATTGCCCTGGCCCTGGCCACCAGCCTGCTGTGGGGACTGGCGGACTTCGGGGGCGGCCTGCTGGCCCGCCGCATCCCGGCGCTGACCGTGGTGGTGGTCTCGCAGGCCCTGGCCGCGGCGGTGCTCGGCGTCGTGGTGCTGGCCACCGGCGCGTGGAGCGAGGCGGGCGAACGGCTGTGGTTCGCCGTCGCCGCCGGCCTGATCGGCCCGATCGCGCTGCTGTGCTTCTACCGGGCACTCGCGCTGGGACCGATGGGCGTGGTCTCCCCGCTGGTCGGCACGGCGGTGGCGGTGCCCGTCGGGGTGGCGTTGCTGATGGGCGAGCGTCCGGGGCCGGTGCAGTACGCCGGCATCCTGGTCGCCTTCGTCGGCGTGGTGCTGGCCGGCGGGCCGCAGCGCGGCGGAGGCCCGGTGCAGCAGCGGACCATGGTGTACACGCTGGTCTCCGCGTTCGGCTTCGGCGCGGTGCTGGCCCTCATCGCCGAGGCGGCCACCAGTGTCACCGGACTGTTCCTCGCCCTCTTCGTGCAGCGGGTGTGCAACGTGGCGGCCGGCGGAGCGGCGCTCTACGCGGCCGTGCGGCGGGGCAGCCCCGCGCTGCCCGAAGGCGGCCGGCCGGTGGTCACCGCCGCGCTGCCCTCGCTGGCGTTCGTCGGGCTCGCCGACGTGGCGGCCAACGCCACCTACGCCCTGGCGGCCCGGATCGGGCCGGTCACCGTAGCCGCGGTGCTGGCCTCGCTGTACCCGGTGATCACCGCGCTGACCGCGCGCGGCGTCCTGCGGGAGCGGCTCATGGGGATGCAGGCGGCGGGGGCCGGCCTGGCGGTCGCGGGAACGCTGTTGCTGGCCTCCGGCTGAGCCGGTGGCCGAGGCTCAGTCGCGCTGCGGGCGGAGGGTCCACACGACGGTCATCTCCCCCGTCACCGCCCCGTCCTCGCGGCGGAGGGCGACGGTCACCGGGAACTCGGGGCGGCGCCCGGCGTCGAGCTCCGCGACGACGTCCCGGGCCGCCCCGGCGAGCGTCGCGGTCGCGGTGACCGGCCCGCGGGCCACCTTGCGGTAGTCGATCTCGGCGTGCACCGGAAGCGGCACGGCGCGGGACATCTCGTCGGCGAACGCGGCCAGCACGACGGCTCCGCTCGCCGACTCGGCCAGGGTGAACATGGCGCCGGCATGCGGGCCACCGAGGTGGTTGTGGAACGCGGCCTGGTCGGGCAGCCGGACCTCCGCGCGGTCGGCGGTGACCAGGAGGAACTCCAGACTCAGGGTGCGGACCATCGGAACGATCGTGGTCAGCAGCTCGCCGACGGACGGCTGGGCAGACGGCTGGGCATCGGTCATGGACCACATATTACCAACCAGTAATCTACCGGGTGGTGGCCGGACATGTCCCAGCTGGATAGCGATAACTGGACGGACGTGGCTCGTTGACCGGCCGGGGCCTAGGGTCGGGGGACATGAGGCCAGGAGAACACCAGCCGGGGGGCGGGCCCCAACCACCGTGGTCGAATCCCTACCAGCAACCGGGACACCACCAGCCGGGAAAGCAGGGAGGCGGCCAGCAGCCGGGGCCGCTGCCACCGGGTCACCAGCCCGGGCCCCCTCCGTCCGGACAGCAGCAGCCGGCACCACCCCAACCGGCACAGCCCCAACCGGGACAGCAGGCCGGGTACCCCTCGGGGCCGCAGCAGCCGCCCGGGTACCCGCCGCCCGGCGGCCAGCAGCCGGGCTACCCCCAGGCCCAGCCGTACCCGCCCTACCAGGGCCCGACCTCGGGCCAGTGGCAGCCGCCGGGGCAGCTCACCGGCGGGCCGCCGGAGGGCCGGAACCGCGGCGGTCGGGCGGCCATCGCCATCGTCGTGGCCACGGCGGTCATCGCGGCGGCCGTCATCACCGGCGTGTTCCTGCTCGGCGACGACGGCGACAAGGGCACGCCGAGTGGGGGCGGCACGGCCTCCCCGTCGCCCGAGCCGACGGCGACGGACGACACGGACGACGAGGAGGACTCCGGCGGCGGCTCCGACCCCGACGACCCCCGGCAGAGCGTGCTCGAGAGGCCCGATCCGGTCGTCGCGCCCGACTGGCAGGTGCAGACGATCGAGAACCGGCACAACGCCTTCGACGTGCCGCCGGACTGGGAGGTCGGCAGCGACGGCTACATGGTGGGATACGAGGACAACCGGGAGAGCGCCGAGGGGGAACTGCTGGTCGCGATGTCGGGCGTGAGCACCTACCTGGACGGCTGGTGCGACGAGGCCGAGTACGGCGTCAGCTGGCGCGCGGTGGCCGGTACCAAGGGCGGTCAGGGCGCCACCAGCACCGAGGAGGCCGCGGAGAACGAGGCCCGCAACTGGGCGCTCGCCGCCTACGACCAGGAACAACGCGGGCGCCTGGAGATGTCCCAGACCGAGCCGTTCGAAAGCGACCACGGCATCTCGGGACACACCGTCACGGCCACCATCACGGACGTTCCCGACGATCCCGAGAACCGCTGCGGCACGTTCGACGGCAAGGTCGTCACCGTCTCCTACCTGGACGTCAACAGCGACCTGGCCACCTGGGTGCTGGTGATGGACACCGGATTCGACGAGGAGCTGGACGACGCCACCATCGAGCAGATGATGAACAGCCTGCGCCCCTACGCCACGGAGGAGTGACCCGGCGGGGCGGGGGTCAGCCCACCCGGAACGCCCCCCGCGGCGCCCGCGGCGCGGGAACCGCGGCGGGCTCGGCCGCCGCCGCGGCACCGGCGACGAACGGGGCGAGCGCGGCACCGTGCAGCAGTTCGGCGCCGCTGCGGGCCGCGCGCCGGGTCAGCTCGGCGACGGGCAGCGGCGCCCCGCCGGCGACGAGCACCACGTTGCCGAACCGACGACCGGCCAGCACGTCCGGCTCGGCAACCAGGCAGAGCCGGTCCAGCACCGTCGCGAAGGCCGCGAGCTGCGAGCGGAGGAAGCCGAACGGCGCGGCGTCGGCCAGGTTGGCGACGTGGACGCCGCCTGGCCGCAGCACCCGCGCGCAGGCCCGGGCGTGGTCGAGGGTGCCGAGGTGGGCGGGGATGCGGGAGCCGACGTACACGTCGGCGACCACGACGTCCGCCGAGCCGGCCGGGGCCGCGGCCAGGGCGCCCAGCGCGTCGGCGACCTCGACGCCGATCCCGGCGCCGGCGGGCGGCGGGAGGTGACGGGCCACCAACTCGGCGAGCGGGCCGTCGACCTCGACGACGCGCTGCCGGGATCCTGGTCGGGTCGCGGCGACGTAGCGGGGCAGGGTGAGGGCACCGCCGCCCAGGTGCAGCACGTCCAGCGGCCGGCCGGTGGGGGCGTGGGTGTCCAGCACGTCGGCGATCCGGCGCAGGTAGGGGAACTCGAGGTGCGTCGGGTCGGTCAGGTCGACATAGGACTGGGGCGCGTCGTCGACGGTGAGGAGCCACGCCCGGTCGCGGTCGACGTCAGGCAGCAGCCGGGCGACGCCGCCGTCCACGGCCCGCCGTACGGGCCGTGGCTCGGCGGCGTCGTCCTGCCGGTCGGTGCGTCGGGTCATCGGGCCATTGTGGCCCGCCTCCCGGACCCGTGCGGTCCGGGAGGCGGCGGGGCGGACGGTCAGTCGTCGTCGACCTCGGTGACCGTGCCGGCCCCCACGGTGCGTCCGCCCTCCCGGATCGCGAAGCCGAGCCCCGGCTCCACCGGCACCGGGTGGCCGAGCTCGACCGTCATCGTGACCCGCTCCCCCGGCTGGGCGCGGTCGCTCCCGGCCAGGTGCACGGCGCCGACCACGTCCGCGGTCCTGACGTAGAACTGCGGCCGGTAGCCGGTCGCGACGGCGGTGCGCCGGCCGCCCTCGGCCGCGGACAGCAGGTACACCTCCGCCGTGAAGCGCCGGCGGGGCATGACGCTGCCCGGCTGGAGCACGAGGTCGCCGCGGCGGACGGCCGAGCGCGGGACGCCGCGCAGCAGCGCCGCGACGTTGTCCCCGGCCTGCGCCTCCGCCATCGGCTTGCCGAAGGTCTCCAGGCCGGTGACAACCGTCTCGGACCCGTCGCCGAGCAGCTGCACCCGGTCGCCCACGCGCACCGTGCCGCGCTCGACGGCCCCGGTGACGACCGTGCCGCGACCGGTGATGGTCAGCACGTTCTCCACGGGCAGCAGGAACGGGGCGTCGAGGTAGCGCCGGGGCACCGGGACGTAGGTGTCCACGGCGTCCAGCAGCGCCTCGATCGCCGCGGTCCAGCGCGGCTCGCCGGCCAGCGCGCCGACCCCGGAGACCCGGACGACCGGCAGCACGTCCCCGGGGTAGCCGTGCGCGGTCAGCAACTCGCGCACCTCCAGCTCCACGAGGTCGGTCAGCTCGGGGTCGCCGGCGTCCGCCTTGGTGAGGGCGACGACGACGTGCGCCACGCCGACCTGGCGGGCCAGCAGCACGTGCTCCGCGGTCTGCGGCATCACGCCGTCGAGGGCCGAGACGACGAGGATCGCCCCGTCCAGCTGGGCCGCGCCGGTGATCATCGTCTTGACGAAGTCGGCGTGCCCCGGCATGTCGACGTGCGCGTAGTGCCGGGTGTCCGTCTCGTACTCGACGTGCGCGAGGCTGATGGTGATGCCCCTCGCCACCTCCTCCGGGGTCCGGTCGATGCGGTCGAACGGCACGAACGTGCCGGAACCGCGCTCGCTGAGCACCTTGGTGATGGCCGCGGTCAGCGTGGTCTTGCCGTGGTCCACGTGACCCATCGTGCCGATGTTGAGGTGGGGCTTGGTGCGAACGTACGCCTGCTTGGGCATGGGTGGTGTTCCTCGCCGCTGCGGTGGGATCCCGGCGGGCCGCGGTCGCGGACGGCCGGGAGACGGACCCCGGAGCCTCGCCGACCCTCCCCCTGCGGGGTCCGCGGTGCGATCCGGGAAGGGTCAGCGTCGAGCGCCGTCGGCGGTGAGCGGGAGGAGGGCAGCCTGCCGCGCGTCCGCCGTGGCGGACGGTGCTGCGAGGAAGGCGTGCCGGACCATGGTCATGAGGATCCCGCGGCGTGGGCGGGTGCGTCGAATGGTTTTCCGCAGGCCCGCGTTAGGGGCCGTAGCCGGTCGTGGCCTAGAGTGATCTCGCTTCACCCCCGTCACTCCGCAACGCCACTCTCCTCGGGATGCCCAACCTCCATGTCTTGGTTCGAATCGTTGATCCTCGGGCTGGTTCAGGGGCTGACGGAGTTCCTTCCGATCTCCTCCAGCGCCCATCTGCGGCTGACGGCCGTGGCGTTCGACTGGGAGGATCCCGGAGCGGCGTTCACGGCGGTCACGCAGATCGGCACGGAGACCGCCGTCATCATCTACTTCCGCAAGGACATCGCGCGGATACTCTCGGCGTGGTTCCGGTCGCTCAGGGACCGGGCCGCGCGCTCCGATCCCGACGCCCGGATGGGCTGGTTGGTGATCATCGGCTCGATCCCCATCGGCGTGCTGGGGCTGACGCTGCAGGAGGCCATCGAGGGGCCGTTCCGTGACCTGCGGCTGATCGCGATCAACCTCATCGTGCTCGGCATCATCCTGGGCGTCGCGGACCGTCTGGTGAAGCTGGACGCGGTCGGCGGCCGGCACCGTGCGGTCAGGGAGCGCAAGACGCTCGACCAGCTGAACGTCCGGGACGGTCTGCTGTACGGCATGTGTCAGGCGATGGCGCTGGTGCCGGGCGTGTCCCGGTCGGGCGCGACGATCACCGGTGGGCTGTTCCTCGGCTACACCCGTGAGGCGGCGGCCCGTTACTCGTTCCTGCTGGCCATTCCCGCGGTTCTCGCGTCGGGCGCCTACGAGCTCACGGAGATCGGCGAGGCGGACACGCACGTCTCGTGGGGGCCGACGATCTTCGCGACGATCGTGGCGTTCCTGGTCGGCTACGCGATCATCGCGTGGTTCATGAAGTGGATCTCCACCCGCAGCTTCATGCCGTTCGTGGTGTACCGGATCGTGGTGGGCGCGATCCTGCTGGTGCTGATCTGGACGGGCGCGGTGGATCCGGAGGCCGGGGAGAACATCGGCACCGGGGACCACGTGACCACCGAGGACGGCTAGCCCCGCCGTCGCGCGGCGGGTCGGGCTCAGCAGCGGCCCAGGGCGTCGTCGACGATCCGCTCGCACAACTCGTGGGTGCGCAACGCGTCCTGCGCGCTGAGCCGCCGCCCGGTCCTGACCGCGTCCAGGAACGTCACCACGGCCTGCTCCATGCCGCGCTGGCGGGCCACGGGCACCCAGTCGCCGCGGCGCCGGACGCTGGGCTGGCCCTTGTGGTCGATGATCTCCGCCAGGTTGCGGACCTCCCGCTTGGCGACCTGTCCTGAGACCTCCAGGATCTCCTCGGCGGACCCCGACAGGTGGTTCATCGCGCCGATGGCGGTGAAGCCGTCGCCGGCCAGCTGCAGCACGACGTGGTGCAGCAGCCCGTCGCGCACCCGGGTCCGCACGTCGATGCGGTCAACGGGTCCCGGGACCAGGAACCGCAGCGTGTCGACGACGTGGATGAAGTCGTCGTAGACCAGGCGCCGCGGGGACTCCGGCACGCTGGCGCGGTGCTTCTGCATCAGGATCAGGTCGCGGGGGTGCTCCAGGCACTGGGCGTAGGCCGGCGCGTGCCGGCGGTTGAAGCCGACGGCCAGGGAGACGCCGGTCGACTCGGCGAGGGCCACCAGCCGTTGCGCCTCGCCGAGGTCGTCGGCGAGGGGCTTGTCCACGAACGTCGGTATGCCGGCCCGCAGCAGCCGGGTGACCAGCTCGGGGTGGGCGTCGGTGGGGGCGTGGACGAACGCGGCGTCCAGGCCCGCGTCGAGGAGCGCGTCGAGACCCGGATGCCGCTGCGCCTCGGGCACCCGGTAGGTGTCGGCTGTGCGGCGCAGCGTGACGGGGCTGCGGGTGTGCAGGTGCGGCACCACGCCGGGTTGGGTGGTGAGCACGGGCAGGTAGGCCTTGTGGGCGATGTCTCCCAGCCCGATCACGCCGACCTTCACTTCGGGGCTCCTTGACGTGGCGGTGGCTCGAGGTGACGTGGCAGCATACGCGGCCGGTGGTCAGCCGGCGGTGGCGCCCCTGCCCGCGTCGGGGCCCAGGTCGGGGATGCGCCAGTCGATCGGCGCGTGCCCCTGGGCGGCGATGGCCTCGTTGATTTGGGTGAAGGGTCGGGTGCCGCGGAACGGGACGGTGGACATCGGGGAGGGGTGCGGGCCCTCGACGACGGCGTGCCGCCCGTCGCCGATCAGCGGGGCCTTCTTCCTGGCGTAGGCCCCCCACAGGACGAAGACGGCGGGGTCGGGCCGCTCGGCGACGGCCCGGATCACGGCGTCGGTGAACCGCTCCCAGCCCTTGTTCTTGTGGGAGGCCGGCTTGCCGGCGCGGACGGTGAGCACCGAGTTCAGCAGGAGCACGCCCTGGCGGGCCCACGGCATCAGGTAGCCGTTGTCCGGGAGGGGGTGCCCAAGCTCGTCGCTCATCTCCTTGTAGACCGTGCGGAGCGAGGGCGGGATGCGCACGCCGGGCCGCACGGAGAAGCACAGGCCGTGGCCCTGGCCCGCGCCGTGGTACGGGTCCTGGCCGAGGATCAGCACCTTGACCTGGTCGTACGGCGTGGCCTCCAGCGCCGCGAAGACCTCCTCGCGAGGCGGGTAGACGGGGCCGGCGGCGCGCTCGGCCTCGACGAACTCGGCGAGCTCCTTGACGTACGGCTGGTCGACCTCCTCGCCGAGCGCGTCCTGCCAGGATTCGGGCAGCATGCCGATCACTTCGTCAACCTCCGGGGCGGGGTGTGTGGTTGACCCGGACGGTGTTCCGGATCTTGGTGCAGAAGGTACCGTCCGGCACTGACAGCATGATCAGTCGAGGGGGCCGCCGGCCACGTAGAGGACCTGGCCGGAGACGAAACCCGCGTCCTCACCGGTGAAGAACGCGATGGCGCCGGCGACGTCCGCGGGCCGACCGACGCGCCGGACCGGGATGTTCTCGGCGGCGGACTCCTGCAGTTCCGCGAAGCCCACGCCGAGCCGGGCCGCGGTCCGGGCGGTCATGTCGGTGACGATGAACCCGGGAGCCACCGCGTTAGCGGTGATGCCGAACGGGCCGAGCTCCTTCGCGAGGGTCTTGGTGAAGCCCTGCAGGCCCGCCTTGGCGGTGGCGTAGTTGGCCTGGCCGCGGTTGCCGAGCGCGGAGCTGGAGGAGAGGCTCACGATCCGGCCGAAACGGGCCTCCACCATGTGCGTCTGGCAGGCGCGGGACATGAGGAACGCGCCGCGCAGGTGGACGTTCATGACGGTGTCCCAGTCGGCCTCGTCCATCCGGAACAGCAGGTTGTCGCGGAGCACGCCGGCGTTGTTGACGAGGATCAGCGGAGGGCCGAGCTCCGTGGCGATCCGGGCCACCGCGGCCTCGACCCGGCCGGCGTCGGAGACGTCGCAGCCGACCGCGAGCGCCCGGCCGCCGGCGTCGGTGATCCGGGCGACGGTCTCGTCGCAGTCCCGCTCCGACAGGTCGAGCACCGCCACGGCCCGGCCCTGTTCGGCGAGTCGCACGGCGGTGGCGGCGCCGATGCCGCGGGCCGCGCCGGTCACGACGGCGACGCGCCGCTCGGTGGTGGACATGCGGGTGCTCCTCCCTGCCGGGCCGCGCCCGACCGCAACGATGAACCACCGCTTGGTAGCCCGGGATGCCCGCCCGTGTCAACGCGGCCGCGTCAACGCACCAGCAGGGTGACCAGCCGGTCGAGTTCGGCGTCCGGATCGGCCGTCAGGCCGGTGTGCACGGGGCCCGGCTGGAGCACCGTGCTGCGCGGCGCGGCGAGCCAACGGAACCGGCGTCCGGGGTTCTCCTCGGCGGCCTGACCGGCTTCGGACCCGCCGCGGCACAGGCACTCGGCGGCGCGCAGCGCCGCGTGCACGCCCGTGACGTCGGCGTCCGGGTCGAGCGCCCGCAGCCGGACCGTGTCCAGATGGGTGCGGGCCGCGAGGAAGGACCGGGCCTGGCAGTAGAGGACGACGCCGGCGTTGATGGACTCGCCGCGTTCGACGCGGGGCACCACGCGCAGCACGGCGTACTCGAACAGGTCGCGTGGCGTCATCGGGCGGCTCCGCTCCTGGAGTGCGGCCAGGTGGTGAGCCAGCCCGGGGCCCGGGACGGCCGGTCGGCGCTGGGCGGGCCGAGGGTGATGCGGTCGGTCACGCCGCGCGCGCGGGCGGCGAGCACCTCGACGTAGGCGGCGCGGACCGCGTCCGGCGAGGCGAAGCCGGGCTCGTCGGCCAGCCAGGCGTCGGGCACGTCGGCGGTGACCTCGCGGAGCAACTCCTCGGTGACCCGCGGGGCGAGCTCGGCGGCGGCCGCGGCGAGGTCGGGCCCGGCGGGCGCCAGCGCGTGGTCGGCGGCGTCGTAGGGCCGCTCGACGCGGGAGGCGGCCGGGGCGGTCGGCCAGTTGTGGTGCCAGATCAGCGCGGCACCGTGGTCGATGAGCCACAGCTGTCCGTGCCAGACCAGCAGGTTGGGGTTGCGCCAGGAGCGGTCCACGTTCCCGACCAGGGCGTCGAACCACAGCACCCGGCCGGCCTCGGCCGGGTCGACCTGGTAGGCGAGGGGGTCGAAGCCGAGGGCGCCCGGCAGGAAGTCCATCCCGAGGTTCAGGCCGCCGCTGGCTTTCAGCAGCTCCTGCACCTCCTGGTCGGGCTCGGACCGGCCGATGACGGGGTCGAGCTGGATCCGCACCAGCTCGGGCACCCTGAGGCCCAGGCGGCGGGCCAACTGGCCGCAGAGGACCTCGGCGACCAGGGCCTTGCGCCCCTGACCCGCGCCGGTGAACTTCATGACGTACGTGCCGAGGTCGTCCGCCTCGACGATCCCGGGGAGCGAACCGCCCTCCCGCAACGGGGTGACGTAGCGGATCGCGGAGGTCTCGCGGAGCATCCCGCCAGGTTAGACGACGCCCGGGCGGCGGAGGTCGGCGGAGCGCGCGGCCGCGGTGCCGGGTCGGCGCGGCACGAGGCGCGCCGTTGTCAGTGGTCGGGTGCAGACTGACCCATCCAGGACAATGAGGTCAGGATCACGGAGGTGTTCGCGATGACGGACGTGCTGCTCGCGGTGGGAACGCGCAAGGGCCTGTTCCTGGCCCGGCGGCCGGTGGACCGGCGCGGCGGTCCCGGCTGGGAGTTCGAGGGCCCGCACTTCGCCGCCCAGGCGGTGTACGCCGTGGCCGTCGACCGGCGCGGGGACCGGCCGCGGCTGCTGGTGGGCGCCGACAGCTCGCACTTCGGGCCCTCCGTGTTCCGCTCGGACGACCTGGGCGCGAGCTGGCAGGAGCCCGGCCGACCCGCCGTGGCGTTCCCCGACGGCACCGACGCCTCCCTGGAGCGGGTGTGGCAGCTCCAGCCGGCGGGCGCGGCGGAGCCGGACGTGGTGTACGCGGGGACGGAGCCGGGCGCGCTGTTCCGTTCGGCGGACGGGGGCGAGACGTTCGAGCTGATGCGCCCGCTGTGGGACCACCCGACGCGGGAGCGGTGGGAGCCGGGCGGCGGCGGGCTGGGGCTGCACACGGTGCTCACCGATCCGCGGGACCCGCGAGCGGTGACCGTGGCGGTGTCCGCGGGCGGCGTGTACCGGACCACGGACGGGGGTGGCAGCTGGTTCCCGTCCAACAGCGGCGTGCAGGTGGTCTTCCAGCCGGAGCGGTTCCCGGACTTCGGGCAGTGCGTGCACAAGGTGGCGAGGGATCCGGAGCTGGCCGACCGGCTGTTCCTGCAGAACCACTGGGGTGTCTACCGGAGCGACGACGCGGGCGGCAGCTGGACGTCGATCGGCGACGGGCTGCCCTCGGACTTCGGTTTCCCGATCGTGACGCATCCGCGGCGCTCCGGGGTGGCGTACGTCTTCCCGCTGAACGCGGACACCGACCGGGTGCCGGCGGGGCGGCGGTGCCGCGTCTACCGCACGGACGACGCCGGCGCCGGCTGGCAGGAGCTGGGCGTCGGGCTGCCGGACGCGCCGCATCACGGCGCGGTGCTGCGGGACGCGATGTGCACGGACGACGCGGACCCCGCCGGGGTGTACTTCGGCAACCGGAACGGCGAGGTGTTCGGCAGCGCGGACGACGGCGACAGCTGGAGTCAGCTGGTGGCCCATCTGCCGGACGTGCTGTGCGTTCGGGCCGCGGTCATCGACTGACCGCCGGGCGACCGGAGGCCGGCCGGACCAGTAGGGTGACGGACCGTGGCAGCACGACCATTGAACGAGATCGTCGAGCCGGGCTGGGCCCGGGCTCTGGCCCCGGTGGCCGAACGGATCGCCGCGATGGGCGACTTCCTGCGCGGGGAGGTCGCCGCTGGGCGGACCTACCTCCCCGCCGGTGCGAACGTCCTGCGCGCCTTCCAGCAGCCGTTCGAGGAGGTGCGGGTGCTGATCGTGGGTCAGGACCCGTATCCCACGCCGGGGCACGCGGTGGGGCTCTCCTTCTCGGTGGCCCCGGAGGTGCGCCCGCTGCCCGGCAGCCTGGAGAACATCTTCCGGGAGCTGGGCAGCGACCTGGGACTGCCCCGGCCCTCCAGCGGCGATCTGACGCCGTGGACCGAACGGGGCGTGCTGCTGCTGAACCGCGCGCTGACCACGGCGCCGCGGCGGCCGGGGGCGCACCGCGGGAAGGGCTGGGAGGAGGTCACGGACCAGGCGATCCGGGCCCTGGCCGCCCGGGACACGCCGCTGGTGGCCATCCTGTGGGGGCGTGACGCGCGTGGCCTGCGGCCGCTGCTCGGGACGGTGCCGTCCGTCGAGTCGGCGCATCCGTCGCCGATGTCGGCGGACCGTGGCTTCTTCGGCTCCCGGCCGTTCACCCGGGCCAACGCGCTGCTCGCCGAGCAGGGCGCGGAGCCCGTGGACTGGAAGCTGCCGTGACCGAGGCGGCCGGGACGCCGTCCTGGGTGCTCGGGGTGGACTCGGGGGGCTCCGGACTGCGGGTCGGCCTGGGCCGGCTCGCCGCCGACGGAGGGCTGGAGCAGCACGGCGGCCTGGACTGCGCCGAGCCGGTCCGCACCGGTTCCCACGGCATCGACGCCGGCCATCTGACGGAACAGCTCGTGCCCGCCGCCCGGGCCCTCCTCGCGCGGGCCGGCGCGGACGCGCCGGTGGCGGCGGTGTGCGTGGGCGCGGCCGGGATGGCGACGCTCGGCGTACAGCTGCGGGCCGAGCTGCCCCGGGCGCTGGCCGAGGCCCTCGGCGTGCGCCGGCTGGCCCTCGCCGCGGACGCCGTGACCGGCTACGCGGGGGCGCTCGGCGAGCGGCCGGGCGCCGTGGTCGCCGGGGGGACCGGGCTGATCGCGGTCGGCACCGACCTGCGGGAGTGGCGCCGCGTTGACGGCTGGGGCCATCTGCTGGGCGACTGCGGGGGTGGCTCCTGGATCGGCCAGGCCGGTCTGGAGGCGGCCATGCGCGCCCACGACGGGCGGGTGGGCGGATCCACGGCGCTGCTGGCGCGCGCCGTGGAGGTCTTCGGCCCGCCCGAGTCCCTGCCGGGGCGGCTGTATCCGCGGACCGACCGGCCGGCGATGCTGGCGTCGTTCGCCCCCGAGGTCGCCGGCTGCGCGGACGCCCGGCCGCCGGACGAGGTCGCGGTGGCGATCCTCCAGGCGGCCGCCGGGGAGATCGCGGCGACGGCGGTGGCCGCGTGCCTCGCCGACGACGGCGAGGTGGCGCTGACCGGCGGGCTGTTCCGGATGGGAGAGCCGCTCCTCGGCCCCCTGCGGGCCGAGCTCGCGCGGCGGCTGCCCCGGGCGGCCATGGTGCCCGCCGCGGGCAGCCCGCTGGACGGGGCGGTGCGCATCGCCGCCGGGCTCGCCGCCGGCTCCCTGCGGCTGCCCGCCCATCCGGCGTTGCTGCACCTCTGCTGAGCGGGGCGAGGGCGCGCCGACCCCGCACCGAGCCAGTACGGAGTGTGATGATCCGATCGCCCGGCGTCGCTCCGCCTGACGGGCGGAACCGGGACAGACCGGGACCGGTCACCCTGGCCGCACGCGGGGGCGCGCGGAGGCGTTAACATGCGGCGACATGAGCTCCCCCACTGGGTCCGCGCCCGGCCTGCCCCATCGAATGCCGCGCCCCCGCCAGTCCGGACGTCACCGCAGGCCGGAGCCGGTGACCGCGCCCGAGGGCGCCCCCGCGCTGGTGCTGGCGGTGCCTGGACACCCCACCTCGGACGTCCGCGCCCTCGCCGACGACGTGGTGAGCATCGCCCGCGCCGAACTTCCGGGCCTGGACGCCCGGGTCGGGTACGCCACGAGCGGTGACGACGAGTTCCCCGCCCTGCGGGACACGGTGAAGCAGGCCGTCGCCGAACGCGGTGACGCGGCGGAGGGCCCGGCCGCGGTCGTGGTCCCGCTGCTGGTCAGCCCGGAGAGCCAGCACCAGCAGGCGATACGGGAGGCGGCCGCGGACGGCGGCCCGAACGTCCTGGTCGCCGACGTGCTCGGCCCGCACCCGCTGCTCGCCGAGGCCGTGCACGTGCGGCTGTCCGAGGCGGGCCTGGCCCGCGCGGACCGGGCCCGGCTGTTCACGGTCGCCACGGCGGCCGACGGGATCGTGCTGGCCACCGTCGGCGGCGAGGAGGCGGTGCGGGCGGCCGGCATCACCGGCATGCTGCTCTCCGCCCGGCTGGCCGTGCCGGTGCTGGCGGCGGCCCTCGACGAGGACGGCGCTGTGGCCGCCACGGCGCGGAAGCTCCTGGAGTCCGGTTCGCAACAGCTGGCGCTGGCCCCCTACCTGATCGGGCCCGAGGCCCCTGAGGGGCTGCTGGCCAAGGTCGCCGAGGCGGCCGGCTGCCCGGCGGCCGAGCCGCTCGGCTCGTACCCGGCGGTGGGCAGGCTGGCGCTGTCGGTGTACATGACGGAACTGGGCCTGACGCCGGAACGCGCGCCCGCCCGCTGAGGCGAACGCGGCGTCAGCACCGGAGGGCCGCGGCGCGGGCGTCCCCTTGGTCGAGGCGTCTGTGGTGCGCGACCGGCCAAGCCGGTCGCGGCCGTGGCGGCCGGCGCGGCGGCCGCGGTCAGCCGAGGAAGGACAGCCGGACCTCACGCCGCGTGTTGTCGCCGTTGGTGTCGACCAGGCAGATCGACTGCCAGGTGCCGAGCTGGAGCCGCCCACCGAGCACCGGCACGGTCGCGTGCGGCGGCACGATCGCCGGCAGCACGTGGTCACGCCCGTGCCCCGGGCTGCCGTGCCGGTGCCGCCACCGGTCGTCGGGCGGCAACAGGTCGCGCAGGGCGGCCAGCAGGTCGTCGTCGCTGCCCGCCCCCGTCTCCAGGATCGCCACGCCGGCCGTCGCGTGCGGCACGAAGACGTTCAGCAGCCCGTCCGCCCCGCCCGCCGCCTCGGCGAGGAACTCCTCGCAGTCGCGGGTGAGGTCGGTGACGGACTCGGCCGACCCGGTGGTGATCCGCAGGACGCTGGTTCGGAAGCCGTCGCTCATGGGTCCACGCTACGGCCCGCCGCCCGGGACCTCGCGACGCGCCCCAGGTCTGACCGGCGGATCGATGGGGCGCCGCCCAGCCTTCCGGGCTGGGGAGAATCGGCCCGCGACTCCCCCAGTCCCTCGGGGCCCTGGGAGGTACCCCATCCGCTGGCGTCGCGGGCCCGTGAAGATCCGCCTGACAGGGCCTACGCTCGCCGCGTCCACCGGGTCGACTCGCGGACCACGAGCTCGGGCTCCAACACGATCCGCTGGTGCCGGTGGCTCTGGGCCGCCTCGCCGGTCTCCTCCAGCAGCAGCTCCGCGGCCTGCCGGCCCATCCGGACCGCCGGCTGGCGCACGGAGGTCAGCGGCACCGCCGCCGCGGCCGCGAACTCGATGTCGTCGTAGCCGACCAGCGCCATGTCCTGCGGCACCCGCAGCTCCGCCGCGAACAGCGCCTGCAACACGCCCAGGGCCAGCAGGTCGTTGGCGCAGAACACCGCCGAGGGCCGCGGCGACATGCGCAGCAGCGCGGCGCCGGCCTCCCGCCCCGCCGGCACGTCCAGGCGCGCCGCCTCGACGTGCCGGAGCGCGGACTCGTCGAGGCCGGCCTCGGCGAGCGCGGCCAGCGCCCCCTGCCGGCGGTCCTGGCACTGCTGCAACGACATGGGGCCGCTGACGTAGGCCACCTCCGGGTGCCCCTGGGCCAGCAGGTGGCGGACGGCGAGGGTCCCGCCCAGCACGTCGTCCACGGACACCGAGCAGCCCTCGGCGCTGGGCAGCACCCGGTCCACGAAGACGAACGGGATGCCGTGCCGGCGGAAGTCGGTGAGGCTGCGCCCCGACAGGTCGGCCGGGGTGACGAGGACGCCGCGCACCCGCTGTTCCGCGAAGAGGCCGAGGTAGTCGGCCTCCTCCGAGGTGCTCTGCGCGCTGTTGCACAGCATCACGCCCAGCTTGGACGCCCGGGCCACCCGCTCCGCGCCGGTGGCCACGTCCACGAAGAACGGGTTGGCCATGTCGAGCACCAGCAGCGCGATGATGCGGCTCTGGCCGGCCCGCAGCTGCCTGGCCGACTCGCTGCGCACGTAGCCCAGCTCGTCGATCGCCGCCTGGACCCGCTGTCGGGTCTCCTCGGCCACCATGTGCGGGCGGTTGATCACGTTGGAGACCGTCCCGACGGACACCCCGGCCTGCCGGGCCACCTCTTTGATCCCCACCGTGTGCGCCATCCGCCGTGCCCCGTTCGTCTCGCCGCGCGCTCTTCTCGCCGCCGGCCATCGTAAGCGTCGCGCCCGGCGCACGGGCGATCACCCGGCGGAAAACCACCGGGGGGTCCCCGGCGCCCGGGCGGTCAGGGTAGGTGGAACACCTCGGTCAGCGGCATCATCGCGTCGTCGGGACCGCGACCGTCCAACTCCTCGAAGAACCCGGCCATCTCCGCCTGCCAGCGGGCGTTGACCTCCGTGGCCGCCATGGCCGCGCGCGCCGCCTCGAAGTCCTCGGTCTCCAGGTAGCCCACGAGCAGTCCGTCCTCGCGCAGGAAGAGCGAGTAGTTGTGCCAGCCGGTGGCCGACAGGGCCTCGCGCATCTCCGGCCACACCGCCGCGTGCCGTTCCCGGTACTCGTCGATCCGGTCCGCGCGGACCTTCAGCAGAAAGCAGACCCGCCGCACGGCCGCCACCCGACCCTTCCTGAAAGGTTTCACTGCTGGCAGGCAGGGAAATTAGCCACCCGGTCCCGCCGCGTCAAGATCCCCTTGTCGGTCGGTATACCGAACGCCATCCGGGCGAGCGACGGCTCCGACGCGCCCTTGACAGCGCTCGACACACCCTCTTAGCTTCGCCTTAGTGAAACGATTCATATCGGCCCGGGAGCCCTGATCGCATGACCGCCCCATCCGCCGTCAAGGCGGCCTTGACCTCGCAGTCCCTCGAGACCCCGTCGTGGGCCTACGGGAACTCCGGCACCCGCTTCAAGGTTTTCGCCCAGTCCGGGGTGCCGCGTGACCCCCGGGAGAAGCTCGACGACGCCGCCCAGGTGCACCGGCACACCGGCATCGCGCCGGCCGTGGCCCTGCACATCCCGTGGGACCGGGTCGACGACTACGCGGCCCTGGCCCGGTACGCGAAGGAGCGCGGGCTCCGGCTCGGCGCCATCAACGCCAACGTGTTCCAGGACGACGACTACAAGCTGGGCAGCGTGTGCCATCCGGACGCCGCCGTCCGCCGCAAGGCGCTCGGGCATCTGATGGAGTGCGTGGACATCATGGACGCGACGGGGTCCCGCGACCTGAAGCTGTGGTTCGCCGACGGCACCAACTACCCGGGACAGGACGACATCCGCGGCCGGCAGGACCGGCTGGCCGAGGCGCTGGCGGCCGTCTACGAGCGGCTGGGCGACGACCAGCGGATGCTGCTGGAGTACAAGTTCTTCGAGCCCGCCTTCTACAGCACCGACGTCCCGGACTGGGGCACCGCCTACGCGCACTGTCTGCGGCTGGGCCCGAAGGCCCAGGTGGTGGTGGACACCGGGCACCACGCCCCGGGCACCAACATCGAGTTCATCGTCGCGGTGCTGCTCCGGGAGGGCAAGCTGGGCGGCTTCGACTTCAACTCGCGCTTCTACGCCGACGACGACCTGATGGTCGGCGCGGCCGACCCGTTCCAGCTGTTCCGGATCATGGTCGAGGTGGTGGGCGGCGGCGGCTTCACGCCCGACGTGGCCTTCATGCTGGACCAGTGCCACAACATCGAGCCGAAGATCCCCGCCATCATCCGTTCGGTGATGAACGTCCAGGAGGCCACCGCCAAGGCCCTGCTGGTGGACCGCGACGCGCTGGCCACGGCGCAGGCGAACGGCGACGTGCTGGGCGCGAACGCGGTACTGATGGACGCGTACAACACGGACGTACGGCCGCTGCTGGCCGAGCTGCGCGAGGAGAACGGCATGGGCCCCGACCCGATGGCGGCCTACGCGCGGTCCGGTTGGGCCGAGCAGATCGTGGAACAGCGGAAGGGCGGCCAGCAGGCCGGATGGGGAGCGTGAGCGGGATGACGGCGACGCCGAACGGGGACACGGCGCGGCCCGCGGCGGTGGACGAGCTGCTGGAGCGCTCGCACCGGCTGGGCGCGGATCCCCGGAACACGAACTACGCGGGCGGCAACACCTCGGCCAAGGGCACCGTGACGGATCCGGTGACCGGCGGCGCGGTGGACCTGATGTGGGTCAAGGGCTCCGGTGGGGACCTGGGGACGCTGCGGGCCGAGGGTCTGGCGACGCTGCGTCTGGACCGGCTGCGGGCGCTGCGCGAGGTCTACCCGGGCGTGGCCCGGGAGGACGAGATGGTCGCCGCCTTCGACTACTGCCTGCACGGCAAGGGCGGCGCGGCCCCGTCGATCGACACGGCGATGCACGGCCTGGTCGAGGCGGCGCACGTGGACCATCTGCACCCGGACTCGGGGATCGCGCTGGCCTGCGCGGCGGACGGGGAGGCGCTGACCAAGGAGTGCTTCGGCTCCCGGGTGGTGTGGGTGCCGTGGCGGCGCCCCGGCTTCCAGCTGGGTCTGGACATCGCCGCGGTGCAGCGGGCCCACCCGGAGGCGATCGGCTGTGTGCTGGGCGGCCACGGGATCACGGCGTGGGGCGCGACCAGCGAGGACTGCGAGCGGAACTCGCTGTGGATGATCCGGACGGCCGAGGAGTTCCTGGCGGAGCGCGGGCGCGCCGAGCCGTTCGGGCCGGTGCGGTCGGAGTTCCGTCCGCTGCCGGAGGCGGAGCGGCGGGCCCGGGCGGCGGCGCTGGCCCCGGCGGTCCGGGCGGTGGCCTCGGCGGACCGGCCGCAGGTGGGCCACTTCACCGACGACGAGGTGGTGCTCGACTTCCTGTCCCGCGCCGAGCATCCTCGGCTGGCGGCGCTCGGCACCTCCTGCCCCGACCACTTCCTGCGCACCAAGGTCCGTCCGCTGGTGCTCGACGTTCCGGCGGACGCGCCGCTGGAGCGGGCGGTGGAGCGGCTGAAGGAGCTGCACGAGGAGTACCGGACGGAGTACCGGGCCTACTACGAGCGGCACGCGACGGACGACTCGCCGGCGATGCGCGGCGCGGATCCGGCGATCGTGCTGGTGCCCGGCGTGGGGATGTTCTCCTTCGGCAAGGACAAGCAGACCGCGCGGGTGGCGGGCGAGTTCTACGTCAACGCGATCAACGTGATGCGCGGCGCGGAGGCGGTGTCGACGTACGCCCCCATCGAGGAGTCGGAGAAGTTCCGCATCGAGTACTGGGAGCTGGAGGAGGCGAAGCTGCGGCGGATGCCCGCGCCGAAGCCGCTGGCCACCCGGATCGCGCTGGTGACGGGGGCCGGGTCGGGCATCGGCCGGGCCACCGCGCGGCGGCTGGCGGCCGAGGGCGCCTGCGTCGTGGTGGCGGACATCGACGCCGGGACGGCCGCGGAGGTGGCCGAGGAGCTGGGCGGTCCCGACCGTGCGGTGCCGGTCACGGTGGACGTGACGGACGAGGGGCAGATCCGGGCCGCGATGGACGCGGCGGTGTTGGCCTTCGGCGGCGTCGACCTGGTGGTGAACAACGCGGGCATCTCCATCTCGAAGCCGCTGCTGGAGACGACGACGGCGGACTGGGACCTGCAGCACTCGATCATGGCGCGCGGCTCGTTCCTGGTCTCCCGGGAGGCGGCGCGGGTGATGATCGAGCAGGACCTGGGCGGCGACATCGTCTACATCGCCTCCAAGAACGGGGTGTTCGCGGGCCCGAACAACATCGCCTACGGCGCGACCAAGGCGAACCAGGCGCACCAGGTGCGGCTGCTGGCCGCGGAGCTCGGTGAGCACGGCATCCGGGTCAACGGCGTCAACCCGGACGGGGTGGTGCGCGGTTCCGGCATCTTCGCCGGCGGCTGGGGCGCGAAGCGTGCGGCGGTGTACGGGGTCGAGGAGGAGAAGCTGGGCGAGTACTACGCGCAGCGGACGCTGCTGAAGCGGGAGGTGCTCCCGGAGCACGTGGCGGCGGCGGTGTTCGCGCTCACCGGCGGGGACCTCAGCCAGACCACGGGGCTGCACATCCCGGTGGATGCCGGGGTGGCCGCGGCGTTCCTGCGATGACCGGGACGGCGGGGGCGGGCGGGGCGGCCGACGCGGGCCGCCCGTTCGCCGCGGTGGACCTGGGGGCGTCCAGTGGTCGGGTGATGCTGGGGTACGCGGGTCCGGCCACGCTGTCGTTGCGGGAGGCGCACCGCTTCGGGAACCGCCCGGTGCGGGTCGGCGGCACGCTGCACTGGGACATCCTGGCGCTGTACGGCGGCGTGCTGGACGGCCTGCGCGAGGCGGGGCGGGCGGGCGGCGGGCGGCTGGCCGGGGTCGGGGTGGACTCCTGGGCGGTCGACTACGGCCTGCTGGACGCGGACGGCGCGCTGCTGGGCAATCCGGTGCACTACCGGGACGAGCGCACGCGGGGCGCGGCGGAGCGGGTGGCGGAGACGCTGTCGGCGGCCGAGCTGTACGCGGCGACGGGCCTGCAGTACCTGCCGTTCAACACGGTCTACCAGCTGGTGGCGGCGCGGGGCGGGCCGCAGCTGGCGGCGGCCCGGCGGCTGCTGCTGATCCCCGACCTGATCACGTACTGGTTGACGGGCGAGGCGGGCACGGAGCTGACCAACGCCTCGACGACGCAGCTGGTCGACCCGCGGACGCGGGACTGGGCGCGGCCGGTGGCCGAGGCGCTGGGGATCGACCTGGGGCTGTTCCCGCCGCTGCGGCAGCCCGGCGAGGCGGCGGGCCGGCTGCTGCCGGAGGTGCTGGAGGAGACCGGCCTGGCCGGTCCGGTGCCGGTGACGGCGGTGGGTTCGCACGACACGGCGTCGGCGGTGGTGGGGGTGCCGGCGGAGGGTGAGCGGTTCGCCTACATCGCCACCGGCACCTGGTCGTTGGCGGGGCTGGAGCTGGACGCGCCGGTTCTGGGTGAGGACAGTCGTCGGGCCAACTTCACCAACGAGCTGGGCGTGGACGGCACCGTGCGGTACCTGCGCAACATCATGGGGCTGTGGCTGCTGCAGGAGTGTCTGCGGGCGTGGCGGGCCGCGGGGGTGGCGGGCACGGGCGATCTGGCCGCGCTGCTGGCCGCGGCCGGGCGTGCGGAGCCGTTGCGCAGTGTGGTGGACGCCGGGGACCCGGAGTTCATCGCGCCGGGCCGGATGTCGGAGCGGATCGCCGCGGCGTGTCGCCGGACCGGTGAGCCGGAGCCGCGGGATCCGGCGGAGACGGTGCGCTGCGTGCTGGACTCGCTGGCGTTGGCGCACCGGAGGGCGGTGCTGGACGCGCAGCGGCTGTCGGGCCGGGAGGTGGAGACGGTGCATGTCGTCGGCGGCGGCGCGCACAACGAGCTGTTGTGCCAGCTGACGGCGGACGCCTGCGGGCTGCCGGTGGTGGCCGGCCCGGCGGAGGCGGCGGCGCTGGGGAACGTGCTGGTGCAGGCACGGGCGGCGGGGGTGGTGGACGGCGGGCTGGCGGAGCTGCGGTCCCTGCTGCGCGCCACCCAGGAGCTGCGGCACCATGAACCCACGGGTGGCCGGGCGGCGTGGGACCGGGCGGCGGCCCGGGTGGCCGACGGGAAGGAGTGAGGATGCGGGTCGCGTTGTTCGTCACCTGCGTCAACGACGCGCTGTATCCGCGTACCGGTCAGGCGGTGGTGACGCTGCTGGAGCGGCTGGGGGTGCGGGTCGACTTCCCGGCCGAGCAGACCTGCTGCGGGCAGCCGCAGTACAACACGGGGTACCGGCACGAGACGGAGCCGCTGGTGCACCGGTTCGCCCGGGCTTTCGAGGGCTACGACCACATCGTGACGCCGTCGGGATCGTGCGCGGCGATGGTCCGGGACAACTATCCGCGGATCGGCGCGCGGGCGGCGGCGGAGGGTCGCGGGGAGGAGTTGGCGCGGGTGGCGCGGGCGGTGGTGCCGCACACGTACGAGCTGACGGAGTTCCTGGTGGACGTGCTGGGCGTGGAGGACGTCGGCGCGTTCTATCCGCACACGGTGACCTACCACCCGACGTGTCACGGCCTGCGGATGCTGCGGCTGGGCGACCGGCCGCGCCGGCTGTTGGAGCGGGTGAAGGGGTTGGAGCTGGTCGACCTGCCGGGCGCGGAGGAGTGCTGCGGCTTCGGCGGGACGTTCTCGGTGAAGAACGCGGCGGTCTCGGCGGCGATGGGCGCCGACAAGGCGCGGAACGTCACGGGCACCGGCGCCGAGGCGGTGTGCACGGTGGACAACTCCTGCCAGATGCACATCGGCGGCACGCTGGCCCGGCTCGGCTCGCCGGTGCGTCCGGTACATCTGGCGGAGATCCTGGCCAGCACGGAGGAGGAGCCCTGGTGAGGGACGGTGTCTGGCGCCGCCTGGGCGGAGAAGCGAACGGACAAGCACGGTGAGCGACGCACACGCGGCTGCCGGGCCGCACACCGCCACGACACCCGCACCACGCCGCGTGGGCGGAGAAGCGAACGGACAAGCACGGTGAGCGACGCACACGCGGCTGCCGGGCCGCACACCGCCACGACACCCGCACCACGCCGCGTGGGCGGAGAAGCGAACGGACGAGCACGGTGAGCGGGACGTATCTGGGCATGCCGGCGTTTCCCGAGGCCGCCGCGGCGGCGACGCGGGACGAGACGCTGCGGGCGAACCTGACGCACGCCACGCACACCATCCGCGACAAGCGGGCCAGGGCGGTGGCGGAGCTGCCGGACTGGCAGGGGCTGCGGGCGGCGGGTGCGGCGATCAAGGACCGCACGCTGCGCCATCTGGACCACTATCTGGAGCGGCTGGAGCGCCAGGTGACGGCGGCGGGCGGCCAGGTGCACTGGGCGGCCGACGCGCGCGAGGCGAACCGCATCGTGACCCGGCTGGTGCAGGCCACCGGCGAGCACGAGGTGGTGAAGGTCAAGTCGATGGCGACGCAGGAGATCGGCCTCAACGCCGCGCTGACGGCCGCCGGGATCCGGGCGAACGAGACGGACCTGGCCGAGCTGATCGTGCAGTTGGGCGACGATCTGCCGTCGCACATCCTGGTGCCGGCGATCCACCGCAACCGTGGCGAGATCCGGGACATCTTCCGGGAGCGGATGGCGGACTGGGGGCGCCCCGCGCCGGAGGGGCTGAGCGACGCGCCGGCCGACCTGGCGGAGGCGGCGCGGCTGCACCTGCGGCAGAAGTTCCTCGACGCCCGGGTGGGCGTGTCCGGGGCGAACTTCATGGTGGCCGAGACCGGCACGCTGGTGGTGGTGGAGTCGGAGGGCAACGGCCGGATGTGCCTGACCCTGCCGGAGACGCTGATCTCGGTGGTGGGCATCGAGAAGGTGGTGCCGACCTGGCAGGACCTGGAGGTGTACCTCCAGCTGTTGCCGCGGTCGTCCACGGCGGAGCGGATGAACCCGTACACCTCGATGTGGACCGGCACGTCGGACGACGACGGGCCGCGGGAGTTCCATCTGGTGCTGCTGGACAACGGCCGGACGGACGCGTTGGCGGACACCGTCGGCCGGCAGGCGCTGCGTTGCATCCGCTGCTCGGCCTGCCTGAACGTGTGCCCGGTGTACGAGCGGGCCGGCGGCCACGCGTACGGCTCGGCGTATCCGGGGCCGATCGGGGCGATCCTCACGCCCCAGTTGCGGGGCACCACGACGGATCTCGACGCCTCGCTGCCGTACGCCTCGTCGCTGTGCGGGGCGTGCTACGAGGTGTGTCCGGTGGCCATCGACATTCCCGAGGTGCTGGTGCATCTGCGGGAGCGGGTGGTGCAGGGCGGGGAGGTCACGGTGCGCGGCACCCGGACCCGGATCAGGCCGGCGAAGGGCCATGCGGCGGAGCGGGCCGCGATGCGCGCCGCCCGTTGGGCGCTGGACCATCCGCGGGCGCTGCGGGCGGGGCAGCGGATGGCGTCCCGGACCCGCCGCCTGCATCCGCGGCGGCTGCCGGGTCCCGGTCGGGCGTGGACGGAGACCCGGGAGGTGCCCGCGGTGCCGGCCGAGTCGTTCCGCGACTGGTGGCGGCGCACCCGCGGGGCGGGGGACGAAGGAGCGGGCCCGGTCGAGGGCCGGGACCGGCGGCGGGGTGACGGGCGATGAGCGGGCGCGACGTGGTGTTGGGGCGGATCCGGCGGGCGTTGGCGGACGTGCCGCGGGAGGAGACGCCGGACGACGTGCCGGTGGCGCGCGACTACCTCACCAGCCACTTCCCCGCCGACGCGGTGGAGATGCTGGCCGAGCACCTGGCCGACTACCGGGCGGTGGTGCACCGGACGGACGCCGCCGGGCTGCCGGAGCTGGTGGGCCGGCTGCTGGCGGCCCGCGGTTCGGCCAGCGTGGTGGTGCCGGCCGGGCTGCCGGAGGAGTGGCTGGCGGCGACGGAGGTCCGCCGGGTGCCGGACGCGGCCGAGCTGACGCCGCATGATCTGGACGCGGTGGACAGCGTGGTCACCGGATGTGCCGTGGCCATCGCGGAGACCGGCACGATCGTGCTGGACGGCGGGCCCGACCAGGGGCGGCGCCGCATCACGCTGGTGCCGGATCATCACGTGTGTGTGGTCCGGGTGCCGGAGCAGGTGGTGGACTCCGTGTCGCAGGCGCTCGGGCGGCTGACGCCGGGGCGGCCGCAGACGTGGATCTCCGGCCCTTCGGCCACCAGTGACATCGAGCTGAACCGCGTCGAGGGGGTGCACGGACCGCGCGCCCTGGAGGTGGCCCTGGTTAGCATGTGATCTAGATGTCGCATTCGCCCTGAAAGGGGCGGAAAGAGGTGCCGCCGCCCATGAAACTGGAACTGCTTGACGCCTTCGACCGAGGGCTCGCGGAGTTCGACGACCGGGTCCACCGGGTGCGGAACGACCAGTGGGACGGGGGCACGCCGTGCACTTCGTGGTCGGTGCGCGACCTGGTCAACCACCTGACCGGCGAGCACCTGTGGGCGCCGTGGCTGCTGCGCGGCGCCACGCTGGAGGAGGTGGGCGACCGGTTCGACGGGGACGTGCTGGGCGATCACCCGGTGCGCGCCTGGGAACGGGCGGCCGCCGACTCGCGGGACGCCTTCCACGAACCGGGGGCGCTGGACGGCACGGTGCACACCAGCGGAGGGCCGACGCCTGCGGCGGAGTACGCCCGGCAGATGGTCATGGACCTCACGGTGCACGCCTGGGACCTGGCCCGGGGCGTCGGGGCCGACGACGGAATCGACGGGGACCTGGTCGCGCTGGTGTACGACTACACGAGGGAGCTGCCCGGCGCCCTGCAGGGCGCGTTCTTCGCCGCGCCCGTCCGGGTGCCCGCGTCGGCGAGCCGCCAGGACCAGCTGCTCGGCCTGCTGGGGCGTGACCCGGGCGGCGGGGCGGCAGCCGGCCGGGGGACGGCCGCCTGACCCGCCAGACCGCCCTGGCCGAGCGGCGCGGGGGTCAGGCGAGCCGCGCCGCCGGCTCGTCCGGGGTGAGCAGATGGCGGGTGACGGCGGTGGCGTGGCCGGCCAGCAGGGCGGCGAGCTGATCGACGGCCTGGTCGAGCGTCTTGCGCCCGGCGTCGGGCTCGACCGTCTCCATGAGGAACAGCACGTGGCGGGAGGCCGGGGTGACCTTGGTCCGGTCGCTGTCCCGGTGGTTCCAGTGCCGGGTCAGCACCGCCGCGTCGTCGGCCCGGTCGACGTAGACCACCTCCCCGGGCCTCGCCTCCTCGCGCTCCGCCGGCTCGCCGAGCGGGACGAAGACGTCGCCGGGCACGGCGAACCGCAGCAGGATGTCGCCCCGCACGGCGGACAGGTCGAGGGCCCCGGCCGGGACGCCGTGGGTCACCGAGACGGCGTTGTAGGCGTCGACGGCGGGGTTGACGCGCGGCATCCGCCCCGACTTGCCCAGCCGCCGGCCCAGCGCGTCCATGCTGGGGCGGAAGCGACGCGGGTTGGTACCGAAGGCGCGGTACGCCTCCTGCCAGGTGGCCAGCAGCGGGTCGGTCTCGGCCAGCGGCTGCCAGGCGCCCTCCGTCGCCGCCGTCTCCAGGCCGGAGAGCAGCGGTTCGGTCTCCGGCCAGGTTTCCTCGGCCCGCAGGTCCTCGGCGACCACCGCGGCGATCGCCAGGGCGGGGAACGCCTCCGCGACCTCCGCCGCCACCCGCAGTTCCGTCATCGCCTCGTCCTCCGTCGTCGTGTGCCGCTGCCGGCCGCTCAGCCTACCCGGGGCGGGATGGTCCGCCGGCCGGCCGGCGGACCTAGGACCAGGGGTAGGTCCAGCGGCGCGTCGGGGTTGGGTCCCCGGCCGGTTATCCGCCCGCCGGGCCGCGCGTACGTTCGGGGGATGGACAGGGACGAGACGGGCACGCTGGACGAGGCGCTGCTGCGCCTGCACCGCACGGGTCCGGAGTTCGAGGACTGGCTGAGCAACCACGGGCCGATGGCGGTGGAGGCCCTGGTGCGGCACGGGGAGGGCGCCCGGGTGCACCGATGGCTGGACGGTTACGCGCGGCGGCTCGAGGAGCGGCCGGGGCGGTACGACCGGATCACCGAGGAGAACCGCGAGGAGCGCCTGGGCGACCCGCGCTACCTCGCGGACTGGGCCGTGTACTTCGAGGAACGGCTCGCGGAGCGGCCGTGGCGGGAGGTGCTCGCCGCCTGGTGGCCGCGGCTGCTGCCCGGCATCGCCGCGGCGGCGACGCACCCGGTGATCCGGGTGGGCCACGCGGTGCGGGTGCTGTTGCGGGACGGCGAGAACGAGCCCCGCCGCGCCGAGTTGGCGCACGGCCTGGGCTACTGGGCGGCGCGGCACCAGCCGCTGCCCGTGGGCGTGGTCCCGCTGCCGGCGCCGGTCGGCGCCGGGCACGCGTTGCGGGCGGTGCCTCCGGTGGCCGACCGCTCGGGCGGCATCAGGCACCGCCTGGCGCAGCTCAGCGAGGTGCCCGCCTGGGTGGAGCCGGGAACGGTGGCGCCGGACGGGGTGCCGGAGCGGCTGGACGAGTTGGTGCGGGGGGCCACCGGGTACTACGCCTCGCACGCCCACGGCCAGCCGGTGATGCTGGTGCACGCGGCGACCGCGCCGAACGCGGTGCGCCGGACGTTGCCGGCGCTGCCCCGGGAGCTGTGGCCGGCGAGCCTGCTGTGGGCCTGGTCGGCGAGCGCGGCGGTGGTCGCCGCGTACGCACCGGCCGACGGCCCGCATCGGCCGCCGGACGCGGCGGGGGTGACCGGCGAGGAGTTGTTCGCGCGGGCGGCGGCGCACGGGGACGAGCACGCCATCAAGCTGGTGGACACGGTGCTCGACGTGGCGGCCGACCGGGCCGGCGACCCGTTGCCGCTCGGCGCGGGGCTGCGCGCCGTGGAACTCATCGAGCCGGTGAGCTGACGCCGCCGCGTCCGACGACGCGTCAGCGTTGCTGAACGATCGGCTTAAGGGATTGTCGCTGGTGCCCCGGGAGTGTGGGGCGGGATGCTCGACGCATGCGTCCCACCCACCTGTGCCTCGCCGTCCTCGTCGCCGCGGTGTGGGGCGTCAACTTCGTGGTGATCGAGGCCGGTCTGGACGAGTTCCCGCCGCTGCTGTTCTCCGCGCTCCGGTTCCTGGTGGCCGCGGTGCCCGCGGTCTTCCTGGTGCCGCGGCCGAGGGTGGCGTTGAGGTGGATCGTCGCCGTGGGGCTGGCGCTCGGCGTGGCGAAGTTCGGGCTGCTGTTCGTGGGGATGGACGCCGGGATGCCGGCCGGGCTGTCGTCGCTGGTGCTGCAGAGCCAGGCCGTGTTCACCGCGCTGATCGCGGCGCTGGTGCTCGGCGAGCGGCCGGGTCCGGCCCGGGTGTTGGGGATGGGCGTGGCGCTGGTGGGCATCGCGGTGGCGGCGCTGGACGAGGGCGCCTCGGGGCCGGTGCTCGGCTTCGCGCTGGTCATCGGCGCGGCCGTGTGCTGGGGCGTGTCGAACGTCCTCACCCGGCGGGCGGCGCCGGAGGACGCGCTGGGCTTCATGGTGTGGGTGAGCCTCGTCCCGATCCTGCCGCTGACGGTCCTGTCGGTGCTCATGGACGGCGGCCGGGAGAACTGGGCGGCGCTGACCGGCCTGGGCTGGGGCGGGGTGGGCGCCGTGGTCTACGTGGCCTGGGGCGCGACGCTGTTCGGCTTCGGCGTCTGGGGCTTCCTGCTGCGCCGCTACCACGCCTCGCTGGTGGCTCCGTTCTCGCTGCTGGTCCCGGTGTTCGGGATGTCCTCGGCGGCCCTGCTGCTGGGCGAGGGGATCAGCGGGCCGCGCTGGCTGGCCGCGGTCCTGCTGGTCGGCGGCGTCGCGCTGACGTCGTTCGGGTCCCCGGCGGGCGGGGACGGCCGCCGCCGGACGGTGCGGCTCCGGCGGCCGGGACGGCAGCGGCCGGGCGTCGAGCTCGCGCCGGATTCCCGGGGTCGGGCCGGATGACACGGGCTCAGCCGAGGGCCGCGCCGAACGCCTGGTGGGCGGGCTCGTCGAAGAGCACGAAGCGCAGCTCCGCGAAGCGTCCCGGGCGCGCCTCCGCCCGGACGGTGGTCACCGCGATGCGGGCGGCGTCCGCGAGCGGCCAGCGGAACACCCCGGTGGACACGGCGGGGAACGCGACGGTCCGGGCGCCGAGTTCGTGGGCTACCCGGAGCGACTCGCGGTAGCAGGAGGCGAGCAGCTCGGAGCGGTCCTCCCGGGCGGAGAACACCGGGCCGACGGTGTGCACGACCCAGCGGGCCGGCAGGCGGCCCGCGGTGGTGGCGACCGCCTGGCCGACGGGCAGGCCGTGTTCGTACCGGGAGGCGCGCAGCGCGCGGCACTCCTCGAGGATCTCCGGGCCGCCGGCGCGGTGGATGGCGCCGTCCACTCCCCCGCCGCCGAGCAGCGAGGAGTTGGCGGCGTTGACCACCACGTCGACGTGTTGCCCCGTGATGTCGCCGCGTACCCGGGTGAGGACCGGGTCGGGGCCGCCGGTCACGGCTGCGGCCACCGGGCGGCCCAGCGCAGCCCGCCGAGCAGATGGGCGCGGAAGGCGGGGTCCGCGTAGGACTCGTCGGTGTGGCCCAGCGCGGTGTAGAAGGACCGCCCGCCGGCGTTCTCGTGGCACCAGACCAGCGGGTGGTCGGCGCCCATCCGGCCGCCGGTGTAGCTGGACTCGTCGGCGGAGGCGAGCACCCGGACCCGGCCGCGCGGGTTGGCGGTGAAGTTGTACCACTCGTCGGTGAACTCCCAGCGCTCGCCGAGGTGCGCGGTGGCGGGGTGGTCGTGGTCCTCCACCGCGACGACGCCCGGCTGGAGGTCGGGGTGCCCGTCGAAGACCGCGCCGACCAGCGACTCGCCGTACCAGGGCCACTGGTACTCGGTGCATGCGGCGGCGTGCACGCCGACGAAGGCGCCGCCGTCGGCGAGGTACCGGCGCAGCGCCTCCCGGGTCGGGTCGGTGAGTACCTCGCCGCTGGTGGACAGGAACACCACGGCCGCGCAGTCCGGCAGGGCGGCGGCCAGCTCCTCCGGATCCTCGGTGGCCGACACGTCGAAGCGGTGCTCCGCGCCCAACTCGCGGAAGGCGTCGACGCCGCGCGGGATGGACTCGTGTCGGTAGCCGGTGGTACGGGTGAAGACGGCGATGGTCGGCGTGCTCATGGCGTCCCATGGTAGAAGCCCGGGTTCGCCGTGCGGCCGTCACGGTCCCCGGTTCGCGGAGGGCGGG
Organism: Streptomyces sp. B6B3; assembly: GCF_039871525.1. Classification (NCBI taxonomy): domain Bacteria; kingdom Bacillati; phylum Actinomycetota; class Actinomycetes; order Kitasatosporales; family Streptomycetaceae; genus Streptomyces; species Streptomyces sp. B6B3. The sequence continues at coordinate 82,343 of NZ_JBDPLU010000022.1, forward strand.
GCGCGCGGCGGGACCGGCGGATGCCACCATGAGCGCAGCGTCTCGCGGGCCCAGATGTGCGAGGACGACCGGCGGCGGTTGCAACATCGCCCCGCCCCGCGTCTTCCGTAACGGGTGGTCCCGGCCCCATGATCTTGGTGCGTTCCCGAGTGAGGAGTAACGATGCCCCGTGAAGTGGCCGCCGGCGCCTTCGCCCAGCAGGCCGCCGCCTGCGCCCGCCTCGGCTCCCCGCTCTACGCCGCCCTGCTGGAGCAGGTGGCCCGGGACATCCGCGACGGCGGGCCGTGCGCGGCGGCGATCGCGGGATATCTGGACGCCTCGTTCGACGACGCGGTGCCGCTGCGGCTGCTCGGCGGGGTGCACGCCCTGGTGCTGACCGGCCGGGCGCCCGAGTTGGCCGCGCACTATCCGAGCGCCGGCGGCGCCTTCGACCCGGCGCGGCCGGCGGCGGCGTGGCCGGCGTTCCGCGAGGTGGTCGCCGCGGAGCCGGAGTGGGTGCGGGCGTGGCTCCGCAACCCGCCCCAGACGAACGAGGTGGGCCGGTCCAGCCTGCTGGTGGCGGGGCTGCTCCACACCGTGCCGACGGCGCAGCTCCCGGTCCGGCTGTTCGAGTTGGGGTCGAGTGCGGGGCTGAACCTGCGGGCCGAGCAGTTCCGCTACACGGCCGGGGACTTCGTATGGGGTCCGGTGGACTCGCCGGTCCACCTCACCGACACCTGGCGGGGGGAGGTGCCCGGCTGGTTGCGCGCGGGGGCCGAGCGCCATCCGTCGCTGCGCATCGTCGAGCGGCGGGGCTGCGATCCCTCCCCCATCGACCCGCTGACGCAAGACGGCTCGTTGGCACTACGCGCGTATCTGTGGCCGGACCAGAACGAGCGTCGGGCGCGGCTCGACGGCGCGCTGGGGATCGCCGCCAAGGTGCCGGCGACGGTGGAGGCGGCCGGCGCCGACGAGTTCCTCGCCAACGTCGAGCTGGAGCCGGGCACGCTGACGGTGGTGTGGCACTCGATCATGCGGCAGTACGTGCCGGACGCCGCGTGGGCCCGGGTGGAGCGGGAACTGGACCGGCTGGCCGCGGCTGCCGGTCCCGACGCCGGCTTCGCCCGGATCTCCTTCGAACCCCGCACCGTCGACGGCGAGCCCGGCTTCTGGTTGGTCACCCAGGCGCCGGGCGAGCCCGAACGCCTGCTGACGCCGGCCCCGCCGCACGGTCTCCCGGCCGGCGTCGACGCGGCGCCGCGCCGCCGGGCGTGAACGAGACGCTCGGTGGTGGTGCGGCTGCGGGCACGCGCCGGTGGATGCGTGGACTTCGGTCGTGCAGGGCCTACGCTCGCGCCATGTCACCCGCGCGTTTCAAGGACCTGGCCATGGACGCCAACGACCACCAGGCGCTCGCCGACTGGTGGTGTACCGCGTTGGGCTACCAGCGCCACCAGCAGGACGGCGGCGAGCCGCCGCGCCCCGAGTGGCCGGTGCCGATCCACGACCCCACCGGCCACGGTCCGCTGATCTGGGTGAACCGGGTGCCGGAGCCGAAGACCGCGAAGAACCGCGTGCATCTGGACGTGTGGGGCGACGCCGAGGAGCTGATCGCGCTGGGCGCCCGCCTGGTCACCCCGCCCCGGGACGGCGTCCGGTGGCACGTGCTGTCCGATCCGGAGGGCAACGAGTTCTGCGTCTTCCCGCCGGAGCCGGCGCCGGCCCGGCCGCGCACGATCCGCTGATCGGACGAGAACGTGGGCGTCACACGTCGCGCCAGGTGCGCCGGTCGCGGGCGAGGCCGTAGAGCGCCTCGACCACGTCAGGTTTGAGCACGCCGCCGCGTGCGGCCAGGGCGGGCAGCTCGTGCTCGGTGAGCACCTCGACGTCCCGCAGCTCGGGTGACACGGTGACGCCGGCCGCGGCGACGCAGACCAGCACGGGCCGCACCTCGACCGGGAAACCACGGCTGCGGGCGAGCGCGTGCGCGGCGCGCCGCGCGTCCCGCCGGCAGCTCCGGACGTGCGGCACGCGGTGGCGGCGCAGCGCCCTGGTCACCTCGACGCCGTCGGTGTCCACCCGGAGCCGCGCGTTGCGATGGAAGACGGACCGGAGGCTCAGCACGCCGCCCGGCCCGATGGCCAGATGGCAGACCTCGGCCGCGCCGGGCAGCGGAACGGAGTGCAGCACCCGCCAGCCGGCCTCGGCGAGCCGGTCGAGGCGGGTCCCGGCGGCCTGCTCGCCGACCAGCCGGGCCCGCAGCTCGTCCGCCTCGGCCGACCGCACCAGCAGCCGGTCGAGCAGCCGGCGCGGAGCGCCGGCCGGCAGGGCCGCGATCCGGCCGTGCAGCGTCTCGCCCGGCCGGTTGGGCGCCAGGTCGTCGTCGGGATGCAACCACAGGGGCCCGTCGCCGTAGGGCCGCCGGTCCGGGCTCTCCGGATTCTCCATCGCACACCCCCAGGACTCCATGACACCATCGTGCGGGTCCCCGGGCGAGAGCGCCTCGGGGGCGGTCCGGAGCACGCGGGCGGAAGGCGAGGCGGAGGACGTTGGCGCAGCTCATCGAGGCCGTGGCGTGGGTCCACCTGGAGGGTGGCCGCATCCTCGGCGCCCGGTCCCGCGGCCGGGACCTCTTCTACATCCCCGGCGGCAAGCGGGAGCCGGGCGAGGCCGAGCTGGCGGCGCTGCTGCGCGAGGTACGCGAGGAGCTCACGGTGACGCTGCTGCCGGAGACGGTGACCCATCTGGGCACGTACACGGGGCAGGCGGACGGGCATCCGCCGGGCACCCTGGTCCTGGCCTGTTACACGGGCGAGTACCGGGGGACGCTGGCGGCCAGCAGCGAGATCGCGGAGATCGCGTGGCTGAGCCTGGCCGACCGGCACCGCACGGCCCCGGTGGACCACGCGGTGTTCGACGACCTGGCCGCCGCCGGCCGCCTCAGCTGACCGGTCGACACCGGGGCCGGCCCCGGACACCGTCGGTAGCATGGGGTTTCTGCTGACGGAAAGGGCGGCGCCGTGGCCGGAGCGCGGACGGACGGGCGGGTGGAGCGGGGGAACCAGACCCGCCGGCTGGTGCTGGGCCGCACCATGGCCATCGCCTCCGTCGAGGGCCTGGACGGGCTGTCGCTGGGGCGCATCGCGGGCGAGCTGGGCCTGAGCAAGAGCGGCGTGTTCGCGCTGTTCGGCTCCAAGGAGGAGCTGCAGCTGGCGACCATCAGGGCGGCCGTCGCGGTCTTCGCCGACCAGATCGTGCGGCCGGCGCGGGAGGTCCCGGAAGGGCTGGGGCAGGTGTGGCAGCTGTGCCAGCGGTACCTGGACTACTCCCGGGCTCGGGTCTTCCCCGGCGGCTGCTTCTTCACGGCGGTGTCCGCGGAGTTCAGCGCGCGCGGCGGGCCGGTGCGGGACGCCGTGGCGCGGGCGCGGGAGGACTGGGTCGAGCTGGTCGAGGGCATGATCGAGCGGGCCGGGCCGCGGGGTGAGCTGCGGCCCGACGCGGAGATCGGCCAGCTGGCGTTCGAGCTGATGGCGCTGCTGGAGATGGCGAACGCCCAGTCGGTGCTGCACGACGACGACTCCGGGTACCGGCGGGCCGAGGTGGCGATCCGGCGGCTGCTGCGGGAGGCGGCCGCGGATCCGGCCGGCCTGGAGTTCCCGGGACTATCCGACCGGGTCGGCGGCTGAGCCCTCGGGTACGGGCACGGCGTCCGCCGGGGTCGTCACGGTCTCGATGCGCTCGATGCCCTCGGCGGTCTCCGTGGTCTCGGTGGCCGCGAGGAAGTCCAGCACCGCCTCCGCCACCCGCGGGTCGGAGATGATCCGGCGGTGGCCGAGCCCCCGGGTGACCAGCAGGTCGGCCTGCTGGCCGTAGGCGGCGACCAGACGTCGGGCCTGGCCAGGATCGATGACGTCGTCGGCCTCGTCGTGGACGACCAGGATCGGCTGGGTGAGGTCGGCGGGGCGGTGGGTGGCGGCGAACCGGGCCCAGATGTCCCGCTCCTCGGGGAACATGCGGCTCTCGATCCGGCGCCGCAGCTCCGTCCCGACCCGGGGGCCGAGCCGCAGCTGCGCGCAGAACCGGTCGACCACGTGGTCAAAGTCGGCCGGGGCGGAGAGGGTGATCACCCGGTCGGCCGGCGCCTGCTCGCGCACCGAGAAGAAGGCGGCGAGGCCGCCGATGGAGTGCGCGATCACGGCGGTGAACCGGCCGTGCCGCTGGTGCAGCCGTCGGGCGATCTCGCGGTACTCCAGGATCGTCGTGGTGCGGCCGCCCGAACCGCCGTGGCCCGGCGCGTCGAACGCGACCGGGCTGTAGCCGCGGTCGAGCAGCGCGGCGATCAGCGGGGCGAACCGCGACGCCCGGGACTGCCAGCCGTGCATCAGCAGGACCGGGCGCGCGCCGTCGCCCCAGGCGAAGACGTCGACGGCCTTGCCGTTGACCTCGAACCGGTCGGGGCGGGCCCGGAGCATCACCGGCTCCTCGGCCGGCCGGAGCCGGCTGCGGCCGGTGGGTGTGCGGAACAGTGGCAGGGCGACCCCGGCGGCGGCCCTCGGGGCGACCCGGGCGAGGGCGGCGAGCGTGGTGCGGACGACGCCGGTCGTGAGGTTCATGGCCGGTGGCTCCATGGCTTGTCGGTCTTCGGAGGAGCAGATAGTAGCACGACCGTTCGCACAGTTTTATGGGCGAGGGTGGTACCCCCGGTTTCGGGGTGGGTTTCAGGGTGCCGCCTCGACCTCCACCACCTGCCGCTCGCGGTTGTCCTGGCGCACGAGCTCCGCGTACCGGCCGTCGAGCGCCAGCAGTTGTTCGTGGGTGCCGCGCTCCAGGATCCGCCCGCCGTCCAGCACCACGATCTGGTCGGCGTCCCGGATGGTGGAGAGCCGGTGGGCGATGGTCAGCGTGGTGCGGCCGGCCGACAGCCCGTCGATGGCCAGCTGCACCGCCTGCTCGGTCCCGGTGTCCAGCGCACTGGTGGCCTCGTCCAGCACGAGCACCGGCGGGTCGCGGAGGATGGTGCGGGCGATGGCCAGCCGCTGCTTCTCGCCTCCCGAGAACCGGTAGCCGCGCTCGCCGACGAGCGTCTCGTACCCCTCGGGCAGCCCGGCGATGTGGTCGTGGATCTGGGCGGCCCGGGCGGCCGCCTCCAGCTCCGCCTGGCTGGCGTCGGGCTTGGCGAACCGCAGGTTGTCGGCGATGGAGGCGTGGAAGAGGTAGGTCTCCTGGGAGACCACGCCGACGGCCCGGGCCAACGAGTCGAAGCTCAGGTCGCGGACGTCGACACCGTCCAGGGTGACCCGCCCCTCGGTCACGTCGTACAGCCGAGGCACCAGGTAGCCCAGGGTGCTCTTGCCGGCGCCGGTCGGGCCGACGACGGCGAGCGAGCCGCCAGCCGGGATCGTCAGCGCGATGCCGTCCAGGGCGGGCGGCGTGCCGGGGTCGTACCGGAAGGTGACCTTCTCGAATCTGACCTCCCCGCGGGCCCGGTGCAGGGTCACGGGGTCCGGGCGCTCGGTGATGTCCACGGGCAGGTCGAGGTACTCGAAGATGCGCTGGAACAGCGCGAGCGAAGCCTGGATGTCGACGCCGGTGGACAACAGGGACACCGCCGGGCGCAGCAGCCCCTGTTGCAGGCTGACGAACGCGACCAGGGTGCCGATCGACGGCGGGGTGCCGCCGAGCTGGATCATCGCGCCGGCCGACCAGTAGAGCAGCGCCGGGATCGCCGCCATGATCATGCCGATGGTGGACATGCGCCAGCGTCCGGCCATGCTGGCGCGGACCTCCAGGTTCACCAGCCGGCCCGATTCGGCCGAGAAGTTCCGGGTGAGGGCCTCGGCCCGGCCCATGGTGCGGCCGAGCATGATGCCGCTGACCGAGAGCGACTCGGTGACGATGGCGGCCATCGCGGCCATCTGCTTCTGCCGCTGCGTGGTGATCCGGCGGCGCTCCCGGCCGACGCGGCGGGCTATCCACACGAAGAACGGCAGCAGCGCCAGCGAGACCAGGGTGAGTCGCCAGTCCAGCGCCAGCATCGCGACCACGGTGGCGACCACGGCGGTGAGGTTGGACACCAGGGAGGTCGCGGTGGAGGTGACGGTGGCCTGCATGGAGCCGATGTCGCCGGCGATCCGGGACTGCACCTCGCCGGTGCGGGTCCGGGTGAAGAACGCCAGCGGCATCTGCTGGAGCTTGGCGTAGACGGCGGTGCGCAGGTCGTGCATGACCTGCTGGCCGACCGTGGTGGAGAGCAGCGTCTGCAGCACGCCGAAGACGCTGCTGGTGACCGCGGTGGCGATCATGCCGAGGGCGAGGAGGGCGAGCAGTCCGGTGCGCCGCTCGGGCAGCGCCGTGTCGATGATCTCCCGCAGCAGGAACGGGGAGGCCACGGCGACCAGGGAGGAGGCGGCGACCAGTATCCCCACGACGGCCAGCCGGCCGCGGTAGGGCTTGAAGAGGCGGAGGATACGTCGGATCTGTGCGGGCGGCGGTGGGGCCGAGGCGTCGTCCTCGGCCTCCGCGCCCCGGGGCGGGGTGCTGTCTGGCATGGGCTCCTTCGGGGGGAACGTCTCTTCTGCGGAGACGACCCTCCAGTTTACGGCCGGGACCGGGTCGTTAGCTTCCCCCGCGCAGATCGCTCAGTGTGCGCCGGGCGTACGCGATCCCGGTGAACCAGACCGTGCTGCCGGGGCCGAGCGGCGACTGGGCGAGGAAGCCGACCTGGGCGGCGCCGCCGAAGGTGAAGTAGCGGACGAGCTGCCAGAAGCTCCCGTCCGTGGAGGCGTGGAAGGCGTAGGCGTCGCCGATCCTGGCGATCCGCAGCCAGACGTCTCCGGTGTCGACCGCGATTCCGTTGGCGTCGTCGGAGCTGCCGCGGGTCACCACCGAGACGATGGTCGGCCGGCCCTGCGGGGAGAGTTCCAGGCACAGCTTGGCCCAGGTGTCCGGGTCCCGGTGGAGCAGCAGCACGCCCGCGTCGTAGGTCTCGGCCAGGGACACGGTGACCCGGGCGCTGAGCGTGAAGTCGCCCGACGGGTCGCCGAGCAGGGCGGGGGCGTTGGCGAAGCGGTCGGGGCCGCCGGGGTCGGTGAACAGGTCGGTGCGCGGGCCGGCGGTGACCGTCAGCGCGTCCGGGCCGTCGACCCGCCAGTCGACGGGGGTGTTCAGCCAGCGCAGCGGCGCCGGTATCGCCGGCAGCGTCACGGCGTCGTCCACGATCCGGTCCTCCGTCTCTCGGTGGCCTGGCGGGCACGGCGTCCCGCGTTCGGCCGGGGTGCGGGGCGTGACGGACCCTACGCCAGCCCGCCCCGGCCGACCAGAGGATCCGGCCACGCCGCTGGCCGGGGCGGACGCGGCGTGTTACCAAGTGTCATGCCCCTCCGCAGCTCGTATGACGTCGTGATCGTCGGCGGTGGCCACAACGGTCTGGTCGCCGCCGCCTACCTCGCCCAGGCCGGCCGCCGGGTGCTGGTGCTGGAGCGGCTGCCGCGGACCGGCGGCGCGGCCGTGTCCGACCTGGCCTTCGACGGCGTCACCGCCCGGCTCTCCCGGTACGCCTATCTGGTGAGCCTGCTGCCGCGGGAGATCGTGGCGGACCTGGGGCTGCGGCTGGACCTGCGCGGCCGGCGGTTCTCGTCGTACACGCCCACGGTGCGGGACGGGCGGCACACCGGGCTGCTGGTCGGCGGCGGCGAGCAGCGGACCCGCGAGGCGTTCGCGCGGCTCACCGGCTCGGACCGGGAGTACGAGGCGTGGCAGCGGTTCTACGGGATGACCCGGCGGGTGGCGGCGCGGGTGTTCCCCACCCTCACCGAGCCGTTGCCGAGTCGGGAGGCGCTGCGCGAGCGGGTGGCCGAGCCCGCGGCCTGGGCGGCGCTGTTCGAGCGGCCGCTGGGCGAGGCGGTGGAGGCGGCGTTCGACGACGATCTGGTGCGCGGCGTGGTGCTCACCGACGGCCTGATCGGGACCTTCGCCGACGCGCACGACCCCGCGCTCCGGCAGAACCGTTGTTTCCTCTACCACGTGATCGGGCGGGGCACCGGCGACTGGGACGTGCCGGTGGGCGGGATGGGGGCGGTGACGGACGCGCTGGCGGCCGCGGCGCTGGGCGCGGGCGCGGAGATCGCCACGGGGCACGAGGTGACGGCGGTGGACACCGACGGCCGCGCGGCCGAGGTGCGGTACCGCACCTTCGAGGCCGAGGGCGTGGTGGGCGCGCACCAGGTGCTGGTGGGGGCGGCGCCGGCGGAGCTCGCCCGGCTGCTGGGCGAGCCGTCACCGGAACCGGCCCCGGAGGGCGCGCAGTTCAAGGTGAACATGCTGCTGCGGCGGCTGCCGCGGCTGCGCGATCCGGACGTGGACCCGCGGGAGGCGTTCGCCGGCACCTGCCATGTGGCGGAGGGCTATCGGCAGTTGGCGGACGCCTACCGGCAGGCGGCGGCCGGGGAGCCGCCGGAGACGCCGCCCAGCGAGCTGTACTGCCACTCGCTCACCGACCCGTCGATCCTGGCGCCGGAACTGGCGGCCGAGGGCTACCAGACCCTGACCCTGTTCGGGCTGCACACGCCGGCGCGGCTGTTCGCGCGGGACAACGAGAGGACCAGGGCGCGGCTGCTGGAGGCGACGCTGGAGGCCCTGGACCGGCATCTGGCGGAGCCGCTCACCGACTGCCTGGCCCGGGACGCGTTCGGCCGGCCGTGCCTGGAGGCCAGGACGCCGCTCGATCTGGAGCGGGACCTGCGGCTGCCCGGCGGCAACATCTTCCACCGGGACCTCGCCTTCCCGCATGCGCGCGAGGACAGCGGCCGGTGGGGCGTGGAGACCGCGCACGCCAACGTGCTGCTGTGCGGCGCGGGGGCGCTGCGCGGCGGCGGGGTCAGCGGCATCCCCGGACACAACGCGGCCATGGCGGCGCTCGGGCGTTAGCTCCCGACAGGGTTAGCCAGGCGGGCGGCCGGATCCGGGGTGGCGGGTGAGGGCGTCCGCCACGGCGGCGGCGCGCGGCAGGAGGTCCTCGTCGCCGCCCACCGGGCCCGCGCACTGCAACCCGGCGGGCAGCCCGTCCGGGAAGCGGCCGGCCGGGAACGACAGCGCCGGGGCGCCGAGGTAGCTCCAGGGCAGGGACATCACCGGGTTCCCGGTGCTGCCGAGGCCGCGCGGCGCCGGTCCGGTGGCGGCGGGGGCGACCCACACGTCGACGCCGTGTTCGGCCGTCGTCTCGGCGAGCCGCGCGCGGAGCGCGGCGCGGGCGCGGAGCGCGGCCTCGTACGCCGCGGGCTCGATCGGCTGTCCCTCGCGGATCGCCGCCGCGGTCTCCGGGCGGTACAGCGGGGCGTGGGCCGCGAACCAGGCGCGGTGGCCGCGGGCCAGCTCGAAGCGGTTGATGACGAACTGGTCCGCCCGGACCGCGTCGAAGTCGGCCAGGAAACCGGTGCGCCGCACGGCGAAGCCGCGTCGTTCCAGCGTCTCGAGCTGGCGCTCGAAATGGGCCAGCGCCGCGTCGTCGGCGTGCCGGAGGTAGGCGGCGTCGGGGACGCCGAGCACGGGCGGCCCGGTCGGGGGCGCGGACGGCGGGCGCCAGTCGTCCAGCAGCACGGCGGCGGCCGGCAGGAGGTCCAGCGGCGTGGCGGTGAAGACGCCGACGGTGTCGAAGGTCGGGGCGTTGGCTATCACCCCGGCGCCCGGCACGCGGCCGTGGCTGGGCTTGTACCCGGTGACCCCGCAGTAGGCGGCGGGCCGCACCACCGACCCGATGGTCTGGGTGCCGAGGGCCAGCGGCACCATGCCGGCGGCGACGGCAGCCGCCGAACCGCTGCTCGATCCGCCGGGGGTGTGGGCGGGCCGGCGCGGGTTGCGGGTCGGGCCGGGGGCGACGACGGCGAACTCGGCGGTGACGGTCTTGCCCACGACCACCGCCCCGGCCTCGACCAGCCGGTCCACGACGGGGGCCTGCGGGCCGGCGAGCGCCTCGGCGGGCAGCCGGGAGCCGGCCCGGGTCGGCAGCCCCGCGACGTGCACGATGTCCTTGACGGCCACCGGGACGCCGTACAGCGGCGGCCGGTCGGCGGGCGGGGGCGCGTCGGCCGTGAGCGTCGCCGTCCGGGCGGCGAGCCGCTCGCGGCGACCCGGCTCGGGAAGGAACGCGCGGACCAGCTCGTCCACGGCCTCGATGCGGTCACAGCTCCGGGCGACGGCGTCGGTCGCGCTCAGCGCGCCGGAGCGCAGGGCGGCGAGTTCGGCGGACAACGAGCGGAGGCGGATGAGTTCGGACACGGCGGTCAGCCTAGGGCGCGGGACCCTGTGCGGTCGCGGGTCGGGCCGCGAGGGGTCAGCGGGCCACGGGGGCCGGCGCCGTGGAGTCGCGGATCACCACGTGGGTACCGAGCAGGGCGTGCTGCTCGGCCGAGGACGACTCACCCTCCCGGAGCCCGAGCGCCAGCCGGACCGCCGTCCGCCCCAACTCCTCGTACGGCACGTGCACGGTGGTCAGCTGCGGGCGCAGGTCGGTGGCCGGGTCCACGTCGTCGTACCCGACGAGGGAGACGTCGTCCGGGACGGTGAGCCCGGAGTCGGTGAGCGCGGCCAGCGCACCCGCGGCGGCGATGTCGGTGACGGCGAAGACCGCCGTGAAGTCGACGCCCTGGCGGATCCGGCCGCGCAGCCGCTCGTAGGCGTCGGCCCGGTTGAAGTCGGCGCGCTGCACCAGGCCCTCCTCGGCCGGCGCGTCGTAGTCGGCCAGGGCCCTGCGGTACCCGGCCATCCGGCCGGCGACCGTGGTGGTGCCCTCGGCGTCGGCGCCGAGGAAGAGGATCCGCCGGTGTCCCTGGGCGAGCAGGCGGCTGACCACCGCGTAGGCGCCGCCCTCGTTGTCGTACTCGACGCAGGTGGCGGGGACGTCGGGGCCGAGCGGCGGCCGGCCGCAGAGCACCAGCCGGGATCCGGAGGCGTCCAGCGAGTGCGCGATGCCGGTCATCTGCTCCCGGTAGGCCGCGTCGTCCACCACCCCGCCGATGAGGATCACCGCGCCGGCGCCCTGTTCGCGCATGGTGCGCACCACCGAGAGCTCGCGCTCGGGGTCGCCCTGGGTGGTGCAGATCAGGCAGATCCGGCCGCGGCGCGCGGCCTCCTCCTCCACGCCGTGCGCGACCTGGGCGAACGAGGCGCCGCGCACGTCGTTCAGCACGAAGGCGACGGTCGGGGTGCCGCGGCCGCGGAGCGCGCGGGCGTGGGTGTTCGCGACGTAGTCCAGCTCCCGGATGGCGCGCAGCACCCGCTGCCGGGTCCGCTGGGCGACGGGATAGTTGTCCGCGAGCACCCGGGAGACGGTGGCCATCGACACACCGGCCCGCTCGGCGACGTCCCGGAGGGTCGCGGGGGCGCCGGGTGCCGGATCGGCGGGGGTCATGGCCTCGCTCCGCAGAAAGCGTTTCTCGGGGTGCCGCTCATCGGACGCAGTCTAGTCGCAGGTGGGACCGGTAACCGCCGGCCCTCACCGCCCGGATGCCGGCCCCGGGAGCCGCCGGCCGGGCAGAGATCGTTCGCTGCGATCGGGGGGCAGGGTCGCCGGGGTCTTCCGGAGGTTGAAGCGGGTGCACGGGGAGGCCATCGCCCACTCCCCGCGCACCCGCGGTCCTCGGGGTCGCCGGATCAGCGCAGCCAGGTGTGGCGGCTGACCAGCGGGAGGCGTTCCCATACCCGGCCGAGGCCCCAGACCCGGCCGGCCGAGCAGACGGCCAACGCGATCATGGCGCCGGCGTAGACGATGTGCTGGTCCACCAGGGGGTTGGTGGACATGCTCGGGGAACCGTCGGACAGGTGCTGGGCGGGCGGGAACTCACCAGCCCACAGGAAGAGCATCATCAGCGTGCCGCCCAGGGCCGCGACCCGCAGCGCCACGCCGGTGACCAGGGAGAGGCCGAGCCCGAGCATGCCGAGCATGTAGACCCAGTCGACCCAGGTCTGTCCGGCCCAGTCGTGGAACGTGGACTCCAGCGGCCCGGTGGCGACCGAGGCGAGGTAGCCCTCGGCCGGCGAGTGGCCTTCCACCCAGGCGTTCTCGGCGTCGGTGGCGTAGCCCAGGCCGAAGGTCTTGTCCAGGAACGCCCACAGGAAGATGGAGCCGGTGATGATGCGCAGCACGGCGAGGGCGCGCGCCGCGGTCTGCGACAGGCCGGACCTGGTCCGGTCGCTCACGTCGCGCCGCGCGGCGCTCCGCTCGTCGCTGTGTCCCGCGGGCGAGTACAGGGTGTCGCTCATGATGACGCCTCCGTTCCGGGCTCCTCGCCCCATACCAGTTCACCGTCGTCGTACAGGGTGATGTGCGGGGTCCTGCTGGTGGTCGCTCCGAGTCCCTCGTTGGACCAGTCGTTGGACGGGTCCCAGCCGGCGCCGCCGTCGATGCGGAACTGCACCTCGGCGCGGTGCTGCGACTGGCCACCGGGGAAGATGGACCTGCCGGCGCAGTCGAGCTCCAGGTAGTACAGCGAGCCCTGGGCCTGGTGGACCTCGCCCAGTGGTTCGGGGCACTCGCTGTAGCCCGAGCTGAGGGTGATCGCCGCCGGGTCCGTGCCCTCGTCGAGGGTGAACCAGTAGCGGAGGGTGCCGGCCTCGATCGCCCGGGCCGGCCAGCTCGAGGTGTTCCTGACGGTGGCCTTGACCTCGGTGAAGGTCGAGCCCGTGGCGTTGCGCGACGCCTCGACGTAGATCTCGGCGTCGGTGGGCTCCTCGGCCTGGGGGAAGTCAGGCAGCGGGGTGCCGCCGTGCAGTCCGGCCAGATAGGCCAGGGCACCGGAGAAGCCGGCGTTGTAGTCCGTGGCCACCTCGTTGGCCACGTAGTCCTGCCGGTCGTCGGTGTACTGGTCGTTGGGGGCCGAGGGTCCGCCGACGAGCGCGCCGTACAGCACGTGGCGGTTGGCCTCCGGGGCGGTGATCTGGTCGGTCCAGGAGCCGTGGGCGGTGCGGTGGTGCGGCTCGGTCGGCGGGTTCTCGCCGAATCCGACGACGTAGCTGGACTGGCGGGGGTTGTCGCCCAGCGCGTAGTCGATCTGGGACTGGCCGAAGTCCTGGTAGCGGGCGGCGCGTTCCGCGTCGGTTCCGGACAGCCAGTCCGAGTAGACCAGGGCCACGAAGGCCGTGTTGGCGGCGTAGCGCAGCGATCCCCAGGAGTCCAGGACCGCCTGGCCGCCGGGCGAGTAGCGCACCTGCTGTCCGTTGACGCCGCTGGTCCAGAAGTCGAGCCAGCGGTTGGCGTCCTGCACGTACCGCTCCTCGCCGGTCTCCATGGCCAGCAGGGCGTAGGCCCCGTAGGACTTGTCATCCCAGGAGATCGTCCAGCGGTAGCTGCGGGTGTCGGTCTGCTGTTCGGTGTTCAGCTCGTCGTACTCGGTGACCGCCTTGTCGAGGTACGCCGCGTCGCCGGTGGCCTTGTACAGCCAGTAGGCGCCCCAGACGAGCTCGTCCTGGTAGCCGGAGTGCGAACGGTAGAACGATCCGGCCGGCACGCAGTCGGAGTAGACGCCCCGGTGCTCGTCGGCGAAGGCGTACAGCTGCTCCGCGTGACGCACCAGGGTGGCGGCGTACGACGGGTCGTCCTCGGCGAAGAGCATCGACGAGGAGGCCATGGCGGCGGCGGTCTCGGCGGCCACGTCGGATCCGGGGCAGCCGGCGTCCACCCGGTAGGCCGGGCGTTCCATCGGCATCACCTCGGCCGGACCCCACCACTTGTGGTCGGCGTCGCCGTCCCCGACCTGGGCGTAGAGCACGTCGGGCTCGGGGTGCGCCCGGATGAAGTAGTCGTTCACCCAGCGCAGGTTGTCCTTGAGGTAGGTCAGCTGACCCGACTGCTCGTAGCCGTCGGCGGCGGCCAGCCCACCCCAGGCCAGGATGGTGGCGGCGGAGGCCATCGGCAGGCCGAACTTGACGTGGTCGCCGGCGTCGTACCAGCCGCCGGTCAGGTCCAGGCCGACGTCCGCGCCGTCGTCGAGCGCGGAGTCCCCGCGCCAGCTGACGCGGTTGTCGTCCGGGAGTGCCCCGGAGCGCTGTGCCTCGTAGAAGAACATCGACTTCTGCAGGGCCTCGGCGTAGTTGAACTGGGATTCCTGCGCCTCGGCTCCGCCCGTCGCACCCGGCACCAGCAGACCGCCGGCGATCGTCGCCGCGCCGAGGAGCGCGGCGAGCGACACGCGGCGGCGCCGACGGCGCGCTGCGGGCGGGGGTCTTAACGAGTGTCTCGCTGTCTTGGGGGGTGACATGGTTGCAGGCCCTTTTCGTTCCTCGGTTTCCGCTGGGATACGGAGACCGCCGTCGGGTGGTGACTGCCTCGGTCCCCGAGGGGCGGCTCGGCAGTCCGTACTGGGAGCGCTCCCACCCGACGGCGGCACTGCACATGGTGCGATGGCGTCATGCCCTCGTCAATGACTTGGACCGTTTTATCTTCAAACAGGAATCGTCCAACCACGCCACACCCGTCCCGGATGGCTTCGGGAAATGTCGGCACACAGCCATCCGGGACGGGCTCCGCCTCAGTCCTGGTCGTCCCTGACAGAGTCGAAGCGGCGACCCGTCAGCCCGCCGACCAACCCTCGACACGAGGGCCCGGAGCGGCTACTTCGCGGCGGGAGACGGGGGAACAACGCTCGGGTGGGCCGAGCCGGCGAAGGGGGTGGCGACCCTCCGCCGCGGTGTCACAGGTTGGTTCCCCGGCTTCGCCGGTTGAACGCGCTGTGTTGGTTGGCCTCCCTGAGCCACTTCCAGAGCATCGGTCGGCGGTCCTCGCCGCGCGGGTGCTCCGTCTCGTGTGGCTCGGCGGATGAGGCGTCGGCGGGTTCACCGCGACAGTCACCTGCCGACTGCCGCGCGCCGGGCCATGAGAGGCACGGCGCGATGGGGATGCCTTGGGGGGGTGGCATGGTTGTGGCCCTTCTCGATCCTTCTCTCTCGGATACGAGCCACCGCCGGGCGGTGCGCCGTGCGGCTAAGTGGGAGCGCTCCCACCCGGTGGATAGCCTCATAGTGGGGGCGCGTATCGATCCGGTCAACACCTCGTGCGTTCCTTTTTTCAAACGGGGGCGGCGCCAGGCGTGCCACAGCGCCGCGCAGAGGTGCACGGGATGAAGCGGAGCGCGGTGAATGGCTGACTGAGAGGCGCCCCAGGTTTCGGGGTTTGAAGTCGCGTTCAGACGGAGCGCGTCGGCGGACGCGGCCGGGCGTTGCGCAGTCGGATGCCGCTGAAGCCCAGGGTGCTGTCGACCACCGCGTCCCAGAACTCCCAGAGGTTGTCCAGCACGCGCAGTTGGATGCCGGCCTCGCGGTGCAACGTGAGCAGGTCATCCACCGGCTCAGCGGGGCCGAGCGGGGTGACCGGTTCCGTCGCCACCATCGCGTTCGGCACCGGTTCGCCGATGGGTCGGAACGGCGCGGCCGGCAGCCGGTAGGCGAAGAGCCGGGTGCTGACCAGCGCCGCGAGCCAGCCGTGTTCGATCGCGTGCACCCGGGTGCCCCCGCCGGGTCCCAGGATGCGGAGCCGGTCCTCCTCGGTGGTACCGGGCACCAGCCAGGCCATAGCGCGCGGGCACGCGCGGGGAAACCAGTAGTCGGGCGACCGGCTGCCGTCGACGGGCCAGACGTAGGGGCGTGACTCCCGGCTGGTCGGGGCGACGTGGGGGACGAAGACGGGGATGTCGGGGTCGTGGGAGAAGTGCAGCACCTCCCCCGGGCGCGGGCGCATGCGTCCTTTCTACCGCCATCCGGAGCGGGTTGGCCGGAAACCGGCGGTGTGCTGGCCGGGAGGTGCCGGGTGGGGTTGGCCGACGCGGCGGGCGCGCCCGGACCGGGTCCGGAAAAACCCGTTGAAATTCGGCACCTCGGACCGTGACTCTAGCCAGGTTGACCAGTTCGACACCCTCCCCTCGCCCGTACTGACTCTGGGATGTCATGCAGATCCGAGATCTTCCGCACGCCGACCCCGGAGAGCCCGACGTACGCTCCGGATTCCGGTTCCTCGTGTGGCTCTTCCGCCGCCAGCTCGGCGGTCAGGCCCGGTCCCTGGGCTGGGGCACGCTGCACATGGCGTGCGTCGCGACGCTGCCCGTGCTGCTCGGGTTCGCGGTACAGGCGGTGGTCGACGACTCCGGGCGGGACCTGGCGGTCACCGGCCTGCTGATGCTCGCCGTCGCCCTGGTGATGGCGGGGGCGGACGCCATGTTGCACCGCACCGCGGTCACCAACTGGATCACCGCGGCGGCCCGGGTGCAGCAGTTGCTGGCCCGGCGCACGGCCACGCTGGGCGGCGTGCTCACCCGTCAGGTCGCGGCCGGCGAGGTGGTGAAGGTGTCCACCGGCGACGTGGAGAAGATCGGCTGGTTCGTGGAGTCGTTCTCCCGGTTCGCGGCCGCCGCGCTGGTCGCCTTCGGGGTGTGCGTCGGGCTGGTCGTCTACGAACCCCGGCTGGGCGTGCTGGTGCTGGTGGGCATCGCGGCGGTGTTGCTGAGCATGTTCCCGCTGCTGCCCGCCGCCACCCGACGGGCGGACCGCGAACGCGCCAAGTCCGGGCGGGCCACCGCGCTGGCCTCGGACACGGTGGCGGGGCTGCGGGTGCTGCGCGGTATCGGCGGCGAGGAACTGTTCCTCGACCGCTACCGGCGGGCGTCCCAGGAGGTCCGCGCGGCGTCGGTGCACAGCGCCCGGATGTGGGCGCTGATCGACGCCATCCAGGTGGTGATGCCGGGACTGCTGCTGGTCGCCGTGGTGTGGCAGGGCGCCGGGCTGGCGCAGGACGGGCGGATCTCGGCCGGAGAGTTGGTCACCGTCTACGGGGCGGTCACCTTCCTGCTCTTCCCGCTGCGGCTGTTCCAGGAGGCGGCGATGGCGTTCACCTTCTCCCGGCCGTCGGCCAAACGCGCGGTGCGGGTGCTGGGCCTGCGCCGCGAGCAGCGGCCCGGCGACGGGCCGACCGGCGGCGCGGACCGGCCGCTCGGCGGCGACCTGTGGGACCCGGCCACCGGGCTGCGGGCCGGATCCGGACGGCTGACGGCGGTGGTGTGCGGTGATCCGGACGCGGCCGAGCGGCTCGCCGCGCGGCTGGGCGGGCACGCGCCCGACTCCCGGGGCGAGCCGTCGGCGCGGCTGGGGGGCGTGGCGCTGGACGGGGTGCCGCTGGTGGCAGCCAGGACGGCCGTGCTGGTCCAGGACAAGGATCCGGTGCTGCTGTCAGGGACGCTGCTGGAACTGCTCGCCGTGCCGGCGTCCGGTCGGGTGTCGGCCGACGAGGCGCTGGCCACCGCGCAGTGTCAGGACGTGCTGGCGGCGCTCGCTCAGGCGGCGCCGGACGCGAGCGGCGACCCGATGCGGACCCGGATCACGGAGCGGGGGCGTTCGCTGTCCGGCGGGCAGCGGCAGCGGCTGGCGCTGGCCAGGTCGCTCGTCACCGATCCTGAGGTGCTGGTGCTGGACGAGCCGACCTCGGCGGTGGACTCGCACACCGAGGCGCGGGTCGCCCGGGCCGTGCGGACGTTGCGGTCGGGGCGCACCACCGTGGTGTTCACCTCCAGCCCGCTGCTGCTCGACCTCGCCGACGAGGTGGTGTTCGTGCGCGACGGCCGGGCCGTCGCGTCCGGACCGCACCGGACGCTGCTGCGGTCGGCCCCGGGCTACCGGTCCATCGTGACCCGGGAGCCCGACGAGCCGGACGAGCCGGACGCCGGGCTTCCCGGCTCGGACGTCGCGGAGTCCACCCCTTCCTCACCCGCCTACTACGCCGAGGAGACGGCATGATCGGCGTCCGTCCGCCGGAGTACGACCCGGCCACCGGAGAGCACGCGACGCGGCTGCCGGTGGCCGGCCGGGCCACCGTGCGCGCCTACGTGCGGGACCTGCTGCGCCGGCACCGCGGCGCCTTCCTGGCGTTGGTCGCCGTCAACGCGGTGGCGGTGGTGGCCTCCATGGTGGGCCCGTACCTGCTCGGCCGGGTCATCGAGGACCTGTCCTCCGGGGCACGGGAGCTGCATCTGGGCCGCACCGTCGCGCTGTTCGCGGTGGCGTTGGCGGTGCAGGCGTTCTTCGTGCGGCTGGTGCGGGTGCGCGGGGCCACCCTGGGCGAGCGGATGCTGGCCGACCTGCGCGAGGACTTCCTGGTGCGGTCGGTGGGACTGCCGCCGGGGGTGCTGGAGCGGGCCGGCACGGGCGACCTGCTGGCGCGGATCAACACGGACATCGACCGGCTCGCGCAGGCGATGCGGGAGGCGGTGCCGCAGCTGGCCATCGGCGTGGTGTGGGCCGGCCTGCTACTGGGCGGCATCGTGGTGACGGCGCCGCCGTTGGGGCTCGCCGTGCTGATCGCGGTGCCCGTGCTGCTGACCGGCTGCCTGTGGTACTTCCGCCGGGCTCCGGCGGGCTATCGCTCGGAGGCGGCGGGTTACGCGGCGGTGGCGGCGGTGCTGGCGGAGACGGTGGACGCCGGCCGGACGATCGAGGCGCACCGGCTGGACGGGGAGCGGATCGCGCTGTCCGACCGCCGGGTGCGGGAGTGGACCGCGTGGGAGCGCTACACGCTCTGGCTGCGCTCGGTGCTGATCCCGACGATCAACCTCTACCACGCGACGATTCTGGGCGGCGTGCTGATCCTGGGGGGTTGGTTCGCGCTGGAGGGCTGGCTGACGGTTGGCGAGCTGACGACCGGTGCGCTGCTGGCGCAGATGATGATCGAGCCGGTGGGGATGATCGTGCGCTGGTTCGACGAGCTGCAGGTGGCGCAGGTGTCGCTCGCCCGGCTGGTCGGGGTGCGGGAGATCGAGGACGACGACGGGGACGGCGCGCTGCGCCCGGACGGCCGTGATCTGACGGCCCGTGAGGTGCGGTTCGGCTATCTGGCGGACACCGACGTGCTGCACGGCGTGTCGCTGGACGTCTCGCCGGGGACCCGGGTGGCGCTGGTCGGCCCCTCGGGCGCGGGGAAGTCGACGTTGGGCCGGCTGCTGGCCGGGATCTACGCGCCGCGGCGCGGCGAGATCACCCTGGGCGGCGCGCGGCTGGCGGGCATGCCCGCGGAGCGGGTGCGGGAGCAGGTGGCGCTGGTGAACCAGGAGCACCACGTCTTCGTGGGGCCGTTGCGCGACAACCTGCTGCTGGCCAGGGAGGACGCGGAGGACGCCGAGCTGTGGGCGGCGCTGGGCGCGGTCGACGCGGCCGAGTGGGCGCGCGGGCTGCCCGACGGCCTGGACACGGAGGTGGGTTCCGGCGGGCTGACGGTGAGTCCGGCCCAGGCGCAGCAGATCGCGCTGGCCCGGCTGGTGCTGGCGGATCCGCACACGCTGGTGCTGGACGAGGCGACGTCGTTGCTGGACCCGCGGGCGGCTCGGCATCTGGAGCGCTCGCTGGCGCGGGTGCTGCGGGGTCGGACGGTGATCGCCATCGCGCACCGGCTGCACACGGCGCACGACGCGGATGTCATCGCGGTGGTGGAGGACGGCCGGATCAGCGAGTTGGGCAGCCACGACGAGCTGGTGGCGGCCGACGGCGCGTACGCGGCGCTGTGGCGGTCCTGGCACGGCTGACGGCGTGGGGGGCGGGGGCGGCTCCCCCGCCCCCGCCCCCGCCCGGTCGTCTCCGCGTGTCGTCCTCGTTCGGGTGAAACGGCTGCCGGCGGGGGCGCCGGGGCGCGTTCCCTGGGTCGGCGCTCCGCGGCCGGCGGGTGGACGCGACGCGTGGCCGGCCCGGGCGCGGCCCGCGCCTCCGTCAGGGCCCGCTCGGGCTCGGCGAGGTGACAGGGCGTCCACGACCGCCGCGCCGTCAGGTGGACGGCGTCCTCGCCGACCGCCCACCGGGGCCCGGACGAGGCGCCGACCCCGCGTTCCGCTCCTGGTCGTTCGGTGGGGTTTCGCCGCGGGGTCAGGCGGCCAGGACCACCGCGCCGACCCCGCCGGCGGCCCCGAGGATCATGAAGCCGGGCATCAGCACCCGGGTCTCCACCCAGGCGCCGGCCCGGAAGCGCATGAACCGGGGGGTGCCCAGCGGGTACCAGCGCTTGCCGGCGATCGGCAGCGGCCACAGCATCGGGCAGCCGGAGATGGTGATCGAGTCGCCGAGGGTGTGCACCACGGACCCGAGCACGATGGGCAGGCCGATCCACAGGTAGGGGTGGTCCGCGAAGAGCCAGTTCGCGCCGTTGCCCGGCTCGTCGAGCACGGCCGCCAGCATCCACGCGCTGGTGGCGCCGAGCAGCCAGACGAGGATGTCGCTGGAGACACGGGCCATGCGCCAGAGCAGGCCCTCGACGGCGAGCACCATGTGGATGAAGAGGGTGACCAGCACCGCCCAGCGGCCCCAGGCGACCGCGGCGAAGCCGAAGCCGGCGCCGACCAGCACCGCCCACAGCCAGGTGTGGGTGAGGGTGCGGTGGCCGCCCGCCCGGCGGCGCTCGCTCCGGCTCCTGGTGGCGTTGTAGACGGCGGCGGATATCTCGCAGAGGACCTTGCACAGCAGCTTCGAGGCGGGGCCGAAGGCGCGGGAGATCGTCGCGGACGGCTGGTCCAGGTCGGGGGCCAGGGCGGCGCCCGCGCAGATCAGCGTGCCGACGACGAGCACGGGCCAGGGCATGGGGTGGTCCGCGTACGCCATGGCGACGCCCACCCCCAGCCAGGCCATCGCTCCGGACAGTGAGTGTGCCGGTCCCATCATGGCCGCGCCCCGCCCCCTTCAGTTCGTGTCTCCGCCGAGGTCTCGCCGGGCGCGTCGCGCGACCCCGGTGTCAACTCCCCTACGGCGGGACAGCGTAGTGCCCCCGGACCGGCGGGCGACCGGCCGGTTCCCGCATGGTCGCGGAGTGCGGGCAGTATGGGGGCGTGACCCTTATCGATCAGATGCCTGCCGCCAGCGATCCCGACGCCCTCTACGACGCCTTCTCGTCCTGGGCCACGGAACAGGGCATCTCCCTGTATCCGGCGCAGGAGGAGGCACTGATCGAGGTGGTGTCCGGGGCCAACGTCATCCTGTCCACCCCGACCGGATCGGGGAAGTCCCTGGTCGCGGCCGGGGCGCACTTCGCCGCGTTGGCAGAGGACAAGGTCACCTTCTACACGGCGCCGATCAAGGCGCTGGTGTCGGAGAAGTTCTTCGACCTGTGCAAGCTTTTCGGCACCGAGAACGTCGGGATGCTCACGGGCGACGCGTCGGTCAACGCCGACGCGCCGGTGATCTGCTGCACCGCGGAGGTGCTGGCGTCGATCGCGCTGCGGGACGGGGCCGAGGCGGACGTCGGCCAGGTGGTGATGGACGAGTTCCACTTCTACGCCGAGCCGGACCGGGGCTGGGCGTGGCAGATCCCGCTGCTGGAGCTGCCCCAGGCGCAGTTCGTGCTGATGTCGGCGACGCTGGGCGACGTGGCGCGCTTCGAGGAGGACCTGACGCGGCGCACCGGGCGGCCGACGGCGGTGGTGCGCTCGGCGACGCGCCCGGTCCCGCTGAGCTACGAGTACCGGACGACCTCGCTGACCGAGACGCTGACCGAGCTGCTGGAGACGCGGCAGGCGCCGGTGTACATCGTGCACTTCACGCAGGCGCAGGCGGTGGAGCGGGCCCAGGCGCTGACGAGCATCAACATGTGCACCCGGGCGGAGAAGGACGAGATCGCGGCGTTGATCGGCAACTTCCGGTTCACCACCCGGTTCGGCCGGAACCTGTCGCGGTACGTCAGGCACGGCATCGGGGTGCACCACGCCGGGATGCTGCCGAAGTACCGGCGGCTGGTGGAGAAGCTGGCGCAGGCGGGCCTGCTGAAGGTGATCTGCGGCACCGACACCCTGGGGGTGGGGGTCAACGTGCCGATCCGCACGGTGCTCTTCACCGCGCTCAGCAAGTACGACGGGAGCCGGGTGCGGGTGCTGCGGGCCCGGGAGTTCCACCAGATCGCGGGCCGGGCCGGCCGGGCGGGCTTCGACACGTCGGGCTTCGTGGTGGCGCAGGCGCCGGACCACGTGGTGGAGAACGAGAAGGCGCTGGCCAAGGCGGGTGACGATCCGAAGAAGCGCCGCAAGGTGGTGCGCAAGAAGCCGCCCGAGGGCTTCGTGAACTGGTCGGAGAACACCTTCGAGCGGCTGATCGCGGCCGAGCCCGAGCCGCTGACCTCCCGCTTCCGGGTGACGCACGCCATGCTGCTGGCCGTCATCGCGCGTCCCGGCGACCCGTTCCAGGCGATGCGCCGGCTGCTGGAGGACAACCACGAGCCGCGCCGCCAGCAGTTGCGGCACATCCGGCGGGCCATCGCGATCTACCGCTCGCTGCTGGACGGCGGCATCGTCGAGCGGCTGGACGTCCCGGACGAGCAGGGCCGGCGGGTGCGGCTGACCGTGGACCTCCAGGCGGACTTCGCGCTCAACCAGCCGCTGGCCACCTTCGCGCTGGCGGCCTTCGAACTGCTCGACCCGCAGTCCCCGTCGTACGCCCTGGACATGGTGTCGGTGATGGAGTCCACGCTCGACGACCCCCGGCAGATCCTTGCGGCCCAGCAGAACCGGGCCAGGGCGGAGGCGGTGGCGGCGATGAAGGCCGAGGGCATCGAGTACGAGGAGCGGATGGAGCGGCTGACGGACGTCGGCTATCCCCGGCCGCTGGAGGATCTGCTCTTCCACGCCTACGGCCTGTACCGGAAGAGCCACCCGTGGGTCGGGGACCATCCGCTGTCGCCGAAGTCCGTGATCCGCGACATGTACGAGCGGGCGATGACCTTCTCGGAGTTCGTCTCGCACTACGAGCTGGCGCGCACAGAGGGCATCGTGCTGCGCTATCTGGCCGGCGCCTACAAGACGCTGGAGCACACCGTGCCGGAGGACCTGAAGTCGGAGGACCTGCAGGACATCACGGCCTGGCTGGGCGAGATGGTCCGGCAGGTGGACTCCAGCCTGCTGGACGAGTGGGAGCAGCTGGCCAATCCGGAGGTCGAGGACGCGGAGGAGGCCAGGGAGCGGGCCGACCAGGTGACGCCGGTGACCGCGAACGCCCGGGCGTTCCGGGTGCTGGTGCGGAACGCCCTGTTCCGCCGGGTGGAGCTGGCGGCCCTGGGGCGCGTCGACGAGCTCGGCGAGCTGGACGGCGAGGCGGGTTGGGACGCCGACGCGTGGGACGAGGCGATGGCCGGCTACTGGGCCGAGTACGACGAGCTGGGCACCGGACCCGACGCCAGGGGGCCGCGGCTGCTGCAGATCGAGGAGCGGCCGGAGGACGGCCTGTGGCGGGCGCGGCAGACCTTCGCCGATCCGGCGGGAGACCACGACTGGGGCTTCTCCGCCGAGATCGATCTCACGGCGTCGGCCGCCGAGGGCCGGGCGGTGGTTCACCTCACGGACGTCGGCCAGTTCTGAGGGCCCGGTGCGGGCTGATCCGGGGAGGTGGCAGCGGGCCGGGTCGGACCCGGCGGGCGTCCCGGAGGGCCAGGGTCAGCGCGGTGCCGTACCACCGGGTCTCGTCCGGGTCCGTGGCGGGCAGCACCTCCCGGGCGGCCTCCTCCCTGGTGTCGCAGAGCGGCGGGCGGAGGCGGCGCAGCAGGGCCCGCTCGTGCTGGTCGGGGACGAGCGCCCGGAGGGCGCGCGGGTGGAGGACGGCGGCCGGCACCGCGGCCCGCTCCCACGGCGACCGGGCCTGTGCGGCGAGCAGCCCGGTGTGCCGGGCGCGCCAGCGTCGGGGCCGCCAGTCGGCGCCCTCGCGGAGCAGCGACCGCAGGGCCTCGGGCACCGGCCCGCTCAGCAGCTCGGGGTGGCGCTCGGCGAACGTCCGCAGCTCGATGGCCGGGTAGCGCCAGACGAAGGCGCCGCGGTGCGGGTAGAGGCTGAGCGGGGCCAGGCAGCCGCCGCGGGCGAGCCGGGCGAAGCGGGCGGGCGTGACGCCCAGCATGTCCGCGCCCTCGGTGGCGTTGACCAGGAGGGCCTGGTCCCGCAGCGGGACGGGGAACCCGGGGTCGGCGCGGAGCCGCTCGATCTCGGCCCAGGACACTCGTCGGAGCCAGGGCACGTCGGTCGCCTCGGTGGCGACGAGGCCGAGCCGCACGGCGACGTCGAGCTGCCGGCGGGAGAGGCCGAGCGCTCGGGCCGCGCGGGGTGCCGAGACGGTGTCCGGGAGATGTTCGGCGGTGGCGGCGGTGGCGGCGGTGACGGGAGGGACGGGGCGGAGGGTGGTGTCGAGCGATGCCATGGGATGACTCCTCGCAACGGGAAAATGACTCTAAGTAGTCACTCTAGCCGCAGCAACCCCGTGATGGCAACTCAGCGTGACGAACGGACGCGCTCGGTGCTCAGCGGGGCTCGCGGGCCGCCAGTCCCATGTGCTCCCCCACCTTGTTCACCAGGAGGGTCATCTCGTACCCGACCTGCCCGATGTCGGCGTCCGATCCGGTGAGGACGCACAGGCAACTGCCGTCCCCCGCGGCGGTCACGAAGAGCACCCCGTCGTCGAACTCGATCATCGTCTGCCGGACGTCCCCGCACTTGAAGTGCTCGCCCACCCCGTTGGCCAGGCTGTGCAGCCCGGAGGCCACGGCGGCCAGATGCTCGGCGCTGCTGCGCGGCAGGCCCCGGCTCACCGAGGTGACCAGCCCGTCGCTCGACAGCAGCAGGACGTGCCGCACCCGGGACACGCGTTGGGCCAGGTCGTCCAGCAACCAGTCGAGCGTGGTACCCAGTGCCATCCCCAGCTCCCCCTTCTCCGTAAGGCGACTGCTGTGTCAGCCTTCCCCAGTAACGGGCCGTCGGCAACCATTTCTGCCGTACCGCTATCCGGAAGCGACCGTACCGTTTCCTCAGGTCAGCCACCTCGGGTGGGGTGGGGTGCCGGCGGGGCGCCGGGACGGCGGGTCAGCGACCCAGCTCCCGGCGGCCCACCCGGCGCAGCCGGCGGCGCTGCGAACGGTCGAGCGTCAGGTACGCGGCGACCGGAATGCCCAGCATCACGAGCGCGGCGATCCAGAAGTTCGTCAGGATCCACAGCACCAGGCCGGCACCCACGGCGGCGATGCCGATCTTCGCACCACGAGACATGCTCCTACCTCCCTGTCGCGACGACGACCGCCGCATCCGGTGAACGTCTCTCCAGTGTCCTCCGTTCCGTCCGGAACCAGTGGGAACGGGCGGAAGGCCCGACTCAGCGCAGCGGCGCCCCGACCTCGTGCATGTGCCGCAGCGCCAGCCGGTACGAGTCCAGCAGCCCGGTCTCGGTGTAGCGGACGTCGGCGACGCGGCAGTAGTGCCGGACCAGTGGCCGGGCCAGCCGCAGGTGCGGGCGGGGCATGCTCGGGAAGAGGTGGTGCTCAATCTGGTAGTTCAGGCCGCCCATCAGCCAGTCGGTCAGCCAGCCGCCGCGCACGTTGCGCGAGGTCAGGACCTGCTTCCGCAGATGGCCCCAGCGCTCGCCGTCCGGGTCGGGCATCTCCATGCCCTTGTGGTTCGGGGCGAAGACGGCGCCGAGGTGGAGGCCGAAGAGGGCGTGGTGCACCAGCGCGAAGACCACCGCTCGGCCCGGCGACAGCGCCGCGGTCAGCAGCGCCACGTAGCCCACGTGGTGGGCGGCGAGCAGCACCGCCTCGGTGGCGCGGGCCCGGCCGTTGCGGTCCCAGTCCGCCGACGCGGCGACCATCCGCACGCTCGCCACCTTCAGCGCTATGCCCTCCAGCGTGAGCAGCGGGAAGAACAGCCACGCCTGGTTGCGGGTGAGCCAGCGGGCCATGCCCGCGCGCCGCTCGGCCTGGGCCTGGGTCCACACCAGCACGCCCTCGCCGACGTCCGGGTCCTTGTCCAGGTGGTTGGGGTTGGCGTGGTGCCGGTTGTGCTTGTCGTTCCACCAGGCGGAACTCATGCCGAGGAGCAGGTTGCCGTGGATCAGCCCGAGGAGCCGGTTGGTGCGTCGGGATGCGCTGATCTGGGAGTGGCCGGCGTCGTGTCCTATGAAGCCCGTGCGGGCGGAGAGGATCGCGAACGGCACGGCGAGCACGAGCGCCCACCAGGAGTCGCCGACCATCAGCAGCGCGCCGACCACACCGGCCAGCGCGAGCGCGTTGAGGGAGATGCTCGCCGTGTACCAGCCGGTGCGCCGGTCCAGCAGCCGTTGTCCCCTGATCTGCCGCAGGAGCGGGGCGAAGGCATCCGAAGCCGGCGCCTCCTCGGCGACACCGCCGGAGTTCCTGGACGGCGGCGGGTCAAGGGCGACGGGGGCGTGGGACATGGCGACTCCGGCGATCGACGATGTGGTCCCCCAGACCGTAAGGCCCACCGCCACACCCGCGCCATGGCCACAGCACCCGGAACGGGGTGTATCCAGGGCCTCCCGAACACGGGGGTATACCCCCTTCCGCTCGGCGGACCTTTCCTGAACGGTGCCACGGTGGGGTACCCTCGGCCGCTGCCGCGACTAGTCAAGTTTGAGGAGCGCAGCCGCACCGTGACCGTGAGCCCGGCCCCATCCGTCCCGCCCGCCTCCCCAGTCACCGATCCCGCGGACCACGCCGCTCCCGCCGATCCGCCGCCCGGTCGGCCCGTCGCCCTCGCGGGCTGCGCGGCCGTCTTCCTGCCGGCCGACCCGCCGCGCGCGTCCCGCGTGGCCTTCTGGCATCCGGAGACGACGCCGGAGGGGGACACCGAGCCGCTCGACGTCGCGCTGCCCGACGCGGACGGTTCGGTCGCCGTCCGCTCCGTGCCCGCCGTCGTGCGGCCGGTGCGCGAGGCCCTGCCGGTGCTCACCCGGGCCCGGGCGGCGGGCGGCCATCCGGCCGCCGCCTACTGGGGCGCCGCCGCCGTGCTGGCCCTGCAACTGGCAGCCCGCGGCCGGCTGTTGCCCGGGCTCAGCCCCGGGGACCACGACGCCTGGCGGCTTGCCCCGTTGGACGCGGCCGACGCGGAACGAATCGGCGAGCTGGCCGCGGCCATGCCCGCGCAGGCACACGCCGCGCCGCTGCCGGACGCCACCGCGGGGGTGCCGCTGCTCCCCCGTCCCGAACGGCTGCTGCGCGCCTTCCTGGACGCCGTCGCCGACGGCCTGCCGCGCACCCCGGCCGCCGCGCTGGCCGCCGGCGGGCCGGCCTTCGCCGCCCCGGCCGGTGCCCGGCCCGTGCGCCCGGTGCCGGAGCACCGCCCCTGGGCGGAGGGCGTCGCGGCCGGGCACGACGCGGGCGTCCAGCTGTCGTTGCGGGTGGAGATACTCGCCGAGGAACCGCGCTCTGCCGCGCCGGATCCGGCCGACGCCCCGGCCGAGCCCGACGGGAGGCCGACCCGGTTCCGCGCCGTGCTCCAGGCGCACAGCCTGACCGACCCGACCGTGGTGGTGGACGCCGCCGAGCTCTGGTCGGCCGGCGACCCCGCCGGCGCCTTCGGCCCGCGGGCCCGTGCCGACGCGCTGCTGGCGCTCCGCCGCGCGGCCGCGGCCTGGGACGCGCTCGGCCCGCTGCTGTCCGCCGCCGTCCCGGACGCCGTGGACCTCGCCGAGGAGGACATCGCGGAGCTGCTCGGCGCCCCCGTCCTCCGGGCGCTTTCGTCCGCCGGGCTCCGGGTGCACTGGCCGCGGGGACTGGTCCGCTCGCTGACCACGCGGGGCGAGGTGGGCGGGCCCGCGGGCGGACCACCGGGCGCCGGCCCGCCGTCGTTGCTCGGACCCGACGCGCTGCTCCGCTTCAGCTGGCGGTTCGCGATCGGCGACGCCGCGTTGAGCCGCGAGGAGCTGGACCGGCTGGCCGAGGCGGGCCGTCCCGTGGTGCGGCTGCGGGACAGCTGGGTGCTGGTGGACCCGGAGCAGGTGCGCCGCGCCGTCGGCCGTCGGGATCGCACCCTGTCGGCGGCCGAGGCGCTGGGCGCCGCTCTCGCCGGCAGCACCGAGGACGACGGGGAACGCGTCGAGGTGCGCGCCGGCGGCTGGCTCGCCGCGCTGCGCGACCGGCTGGCCGACCCGGAACGCGCCGACCCCGAGCCCGTGACCCCGCCCCCCGGTCTCGCCGCCACCCTGCGCGACTACCAGCTGCGGGGCCTCGACTGGTTGCACCGGATGACCTCGCTCGGCCTCGGTGGCTGCCTCGCCGACGAGATGGGCCTGGGCAAGACCGTCACGCTGATCGCGCTGCACCTGCACCGGCAGCGCGACCCGGACACCGCGGGCCCCACGCTCGTGGTCTGCCCGGCCTCGTTGATCGGCAACTGGCAGCGGGAGATCGCCCGGTTCGCGCCGGGCACCCCGACCCGCCGCCACCACGGCCCCGACCGGGAGCTGACCGGGCTGGCCGGCCCCGAGGGCGGCGGGTTCGTGCTGACCACCTACGGGACCATGCGGCGCGACGCGACACTGCTGGCCGGCGCGGCCGACTGGTCCCTGGTGGTCGCCGACGAGGCTCAGCATGTCAAGAACCACGCCTCCGACACCGCCCGCCAGTTGCGCGCCGTCCCGGCCAGGGCCCGGGTCGCGCTGACCGGCACACCGGTGGAGAACAACCTGTCGGAGCTCTGGGCGATCCTCGACTGGACCACCCCGGGACTGCTGGGGCGGCTCGGCACCTTCCGTCGCCGGTACGCCGACGCCGCCGAGGGCCGCGCGGACCCGGCGGCCACCCGCCGGCTGGCCCGACTGATCAGCCCGTTCGTGCTGCGCCGGCGCAAGTCGGATCCCGGCATCGCCCCGGAGCTCCCGCCGAAGACCGAGACCGACCACGCGGTGGCGCTGACCCCCGAACAGGCGGGCCTGTACGAGGCGGTGGTCCGCGAGGGCCTGGCCGCCGTCGCGGACGCCGACGGGGTGGCCCGTCGCGGCCTGGTGGTCAAGCTGCTCACCTCGCTCAAGCAGATCTGCAACCATCCGGCGCAGTACCTCAAGGAGGACAGCCCCCGGCTGACCGGGCGTTCCGGGAAGCTGGCGCTGTTCGACGAACTGCTGGACGCGATCGTGGCCGAGGGCGCGAGCGTCCTGGTGTTCACCCAGTACGTGCGGATGGCGCGGCTGCTGCGGGACCATCTCGCGGCGCGCGGGGTGGCCAGCCTGCTGCTGCACGGCGGGACGCCGGTGGCCCGCAGGGAGGAACTGGTGGCGCGGTTCACCGCGGGCGAGGCGCCGGTGTTCCTCCTCTCGCTCAGGGCCGCCGGCACCGGCCTGAACCTCACCCGCGCCGAGCACGTGATGCACTTCGACCGCTGGTGGAACCCGGCCGTCGAGGCGCAGGCCACCGACCGGGCGCACCGCATCGGGCAGCACCGTCCGGTGCAGGTGCACCGGTTGGTCGCGGAGGGCACGGTCGAGGACCGGATCGCCGCGCTGTTGCGGCGGAAGCAGGAGCTGGCCGACGCGGTGCTCGGCTCGGGGGAGGCCGCCCTCACCGAGCTGTCCGACGCCGAGCTGGCGCGCCTGGTCGAGCTGCGGGAGGGGGACGGACGTGACTGACGAACAGCTGCGGTCGGGCGAGGACCGGGAGCGCCCGGAGCGCCCGGAGCGCCCGGACCACGAGGACGACGCCGAACGCGTCTTCGCCGCGCCGCCGCCGGCGCCCGGGCGCGGGTTCGCCACCACCTGGTGGGGCCAACGCTGGCTGAAGGCCCTGGAGGACACGGCGCTGGACGGCCAGCGGCTGAAGCAGGGACGCCGGCAGGCGCGGTCGGGTGCGGTGGGCGCCGTCTCGGTGCGTCCTGGCCGACTGACCGCCGTGGTGCGCGACGCGGACGGCACGCCGCACCGCGCCGACGTGCTGCTGCGCCGGCTGGACGCCACGGAATGGGACCGGCTGCTGGCCACCATCGCCCGCGAGGCCGGCCACCTGGCGGCGCTACTGGACCGGGACATGCCGCCGGCGCTCGTCGAGGACGCCGAGGCGGCCGGCGTGGAACTGCTGCCGGGCATCGGTGATCTGGAGCCGACATGCGACTGCGGCGAATGGGACCACTGCGCGCACACCGCGGCGCTGAGCTACCAGGTGGCCCGGGTGCTGGACGCCGAACCGTTCGCGATCCTGCTGCTGCGGGGGCGCACGGAGGACGACGTGCTCGCGGACCTGCAACGGCACGGCGCGGCGGGCGCCGGGCGCGGGCCCGGCGCGGCGGAGGAGCCGGCGGGTGTGCCGGCGGTCGAGGCGTATCGGCGGGGCGTGGTGCCGCTGCCCGCGCCGCCCGATCCGGTGCCGGAGCCGGGCGTGCCGCCGGCGCTGGGCGGCGGCGTCCCGCCGGGTCCCGGACTCGACGTGGACGCGCTGGAGTTCCTCGCCGCCGACGCCGCACGCCGGGCGCGGGACCTGCTCGCCGCGGAGCTCGGCCCCGTACCGCGGGTCGATCCGGACCCGGAGCGGCCGGGCGGCCCCGACGGGCCGGGCGCGATCTGGCGGGACGCGGCGCGGCTGGCGGCGGCCGGTGCGCCCACGCCGCTGCGGCGGCGGCTGGCCGAGGGCTGCGGGCGCACCGACACGGAGCTGGAGATGGCCGCCCGTGCCTGGGGGTTCGGCGGCGGGGCGGCGCTCGCGGTGCTGGAGGGTGACGACGCTCCGGCGCCGGTCTGGGCCGCCGAGCGGCTCGCCCACGCGTGGTCGGAGGAGGAGTCCCCGCCGGCGCTGCGCGGCGCCGACGGACGGTGGACCCTGGTCGGCGCGGACGCGCAACTGCGCTGCGGCGCGGACGGCCGCTGGTGGCCGTACCGCCGGCAGGGCGGGCGCTGGTGGCCCGCCGGTCCGCCGGAGGAGGATCCGGCCGCCGCCCTGGCCACGGCGCTGCGAGGCGACGCGGACGAGGACGGCGGCCGGTGAGCGAAGCTCCGTGAGATCAGGCTGAGATCAGGCAGAGATCAGGCGAGGCCCTCCAGCACGGGGTAGTACCCCCCGGACTGGCCGTCGGCGGTCGGGTGGTAGGAGTCGTTGATCGGCCAGGTGACGCTGTGCAGCCATTCGTCGGACGAGCAGATCTCATGTCCGGTGAACGTGGTCCGCACGTCGCCGTAGGCGAATCCGTGGTCGGCGGCGCGCTTGCTGGTCACGTCGCTGAGGTTGTCCGCGGCGCTGTTGATCGCGGCCCTGGACGTCTCGCTGAGACCCACCCAGCAGCTGCCGTCGAGCTCGTACATCCGCGGGTAACCCAGCACCACCACCTGGGCGCTGGGCGCCCGGTCGCGGATGGCCGAGTAGACCGCGTCCAGCTGTGCCGGCAGGGTGTTCGAGATGTACGCGTTCGCCTCGGCGATCCGCGCCACACAGGCGCTCTCGCCCTCGAGCACGCAGGTCGTCATGGCGTCGGCGAAGCCGGCGTCGTTCCCGCCGATGCTGATGCTGACCAGCGCGGTGCTCGAGTTCAGCGGGCCGAGCTGGTTGTTCAGCACATCGGTGGTCCTCGCGCCCGAACAGGCCGTGAAGTCGAACGAGGAGGGGGCGTTGGCGTTGGCCCACAGCACCGGGTAGGCGACGTTGCTGCGGCGGCAGTCACCGCTCGCGTCGTCGTAGCTGCCGGCCCCGACGCCGGATGAGTAGGAGTCGCCGAGGGCGACGTACGCGCCCGCGGCCGTGGGGGAGTCCTGGGCCAGGGCCGACGGGCCCAGGACACTGACACCGAAAGCGGTGACCGCGGTGACGGCCGCCGCCACGATGCGGCGCAACTTCATCGAGTCTCCTCAAGTTTCCGTGGGGGTAGGAGCATTGAGAACTGGTAGCAGCGTTCTACCCGCGTCACGTCATGTCCACGCCAGGCGCGTTAACGCCGCTTAAACAGCAACGACCGGAGAGGCC
Source organism: Streptomyces sp. B6B3 (assembly GCF_039871525.1). Taxonomy (NCBI): domain Bacteria; kingdom Bacillati; phylum Actinomycetota; class Actinomycetes; order Kitasatosporales; family Streptomycetaceae; genus Streptomyces; species Streptomyces sp. B6B3. The sequence continues at coordinate 114,021 of NZ_JBDPLU010000022.1, forward strand.
GAAGGTGACGACCGTGCGCCCCCGGGAGGTTGTCCAACGAAGCCCGGCCGCTTAGCGTGAACCAACAGCAGACAACAGATACGAACAGCGCCGCGCGGCATCGAACGTCGCGGCGCCGGAGGAGACCCATGCACACCCGGCCCGAGGACGCCCCTCCCGCCTCCCCGTTGCCCTACTACGAGGACCCCTCCCCCGGCACCGGCAGCCTCCCCGGCCGCGCCTGGTACGCCGGCTCGGACGCCGCGCGGCTGTCGCTCGACGGCACCTGGTCCTTCCGCCTGTCGGCCACCGCCGAGGGTGCGGACACCGACTTCGTCGGTGACGAGGCCGACACCGCCGCCTGGACGCAGGTGACCGTGCCCGGCCACTGGGTGCTCCAGGGCCACGGCGCTCCGGCGTACACCAACGTGCTGTACCCCTTTCCCGTGGACCCGCCGCGGGTGCCCACCGAGAATCCCACCGGGGACCACCGTCGGGTCTTCGACCTGCCGGACGCGTGGCCGGACGGCGGGGCGAGCGTGCTGCGGTTCGAGGGCGTGGAGTCCTGCGCCCGGGTCTGGCTGAACGGAGAGGAGTTGGGGACCTTCACCGGGAGCCGGCTGCCGCACGAGTTCGCCGTGGGCCACCTGCTGCGCCCGCGCGGCAACGTGTTGGCCGTGCGGGTGCACCAGTGGTCGGCCGCCAGCTACCTGGAGGACCAGGACATGTGGTGGCTGCCGGGCATCTTCCGCGAGGTGGCCCTGCTGCACCGGCCCGCCGGCGCACCCGCCGACCTCTTCGTGCACGCCGGCTACGACCACACCACGGGCCTGGGCACGCTGCGGGTGGACTGCGACGTCCCGGGACGAGTCACGTGCCCGGAGCTCGGACTGGACCTCGCCACCGGCGAGGAGGCGTCCGTACCGGTCGAACCGTGGAGCGCGGAGACGCCGCACCGCTACGCGGCCGAGCTCACCACCGACGGCGAGCGGATCCCCCTCCAGCTCGGCTTCCGGACGGTCGGCGTGGTGGACGGGGTGTTCCAGGCCAACGGGCGGCGGATCCTCTTCCGGGGCGTGAACCGGCACGAGTTCCACCCCGAGACCGGCCGGGCCGTGGACCTGGAGACGATGCGCCGCGACGTCCTGCTGATGAAACGGCACAACATCAACGCCGTGCGCACCAGCCACTACCCACCCCACCCCGCCTTCCTGGACCTGTGCGACGAACTGGGCCTGTGGGTCATCGACGAATGCGACCTGGAGACCCACGGCTTCTGCAACTTCCCCGGCTGGCGCGGCAACCCCGTCGCCGACGACCGTTTCACCCCCGCGCTGCTGGACCGCGCCCAACGCATGGTCGAACGCGACAAGAACCACCCCTCGGTGGTGATCTGGTCGCTGGGCAACGAGTGCGGCTCCGGCGCCGGCCTGTCCGCCATGGCCGCCTGGATCCGCGAACGCGACCCGTCCCGCGCCGTGCACTACGAGAACGACTACTCGTATCCCGACAGCGACTTCTACTCCCGGATGTACGCCCCGCACGCCGAGGTCGAGGCCATCGGCCGCCGCGAGGAACCGCCGCTGGAGGACCCCGAACTGGACGCGCACCGCCGCTCCCTGCCCTTCATCCTGTGCGAGTACGCCCACGCGATGGGCAACGGCCCCGGCGGCCTGGCCGACTACCAGCGGCTCTTCGAGACCTACGAACGCTGCCAGGGCGGCTTCGTCTGGGAGTGGATCGACCACGGCCTGCCCAAGCAGACCCCGGACGGCCGCACCTACTTCGGCTACGGCGGCGACTTCGGCGAGGAACTCCACGACGGCAACTTCGTCTGCGACGGCCTCCTCTTCCCCGACCGCACCCCCTCCCCCGGCCTGATCGAGTACAAGAAGGTCATCGAACCCGTCCGCATCACCGACGACGCGACGAGCGGCACCGTCACCGTCACCAACCTCCACGACGTCGCCGACCTGAGCCATCTGGCGTTCGAATGGGCCTACGAGGTCGAGGGCGAACCGGTGTCCGGCGGCTCGCTGGCCGTTCCGCCGCTCGGCCCGGGCGAGGCCGCGGACGTGAAGCTGCCCGCCGCGCCCACCGCGGGCGACGACGCGGGCGAGGCGGTGTGGACGATACGGGCGGTGCTCGCCGCGGACGCGCCCTGGGCGCCGCGCGGCCACGTGGTCGCCTGGTCGCAGCTGCCGGCCGTGCCCCGGCGCCGGCCGGCCGCGCCCGCCCCCGCGGCGGCTCCGCGGCGGGAGGCGGACACCCTGCGGCTGGGTCCCGGGGTCTTCGACGCCGCCAGCGGCGAGCTGCGCGAGGTGGGCGGGGTGCCGCTGCGTCAGGGGCCGCGGCTCGACGTCTGGCGGGCCCCGACCGACAACGACCTGGGCGCCTCCTGGCAGGAGGACGCGCGGTTCGGCCTCGCCTGGCGGAAGCTGGGGCTGCACCGGATGCGCCACCGGATCGACGCGGTGCGGGCGGACGACGCGGCGCTGATCGTGCGCACCCGGGTCGCCCCGGCCGCCACCGACCTCGGGCTGCGCGCCGACTACCGGTGGACGGCCGGTGATGACGAGCTGCTGCTCACCGTCACGGTCACGCCCGAGGGCGACTGGCCCTGCCCGCTCCCCCGGCTCGGGCTGCTGCTCGGCCTGGACGGCGGCCTGGACCGCGCCACCTGGTACGGCGGCGGCCCGGGCGAGGCGTACCCCGACACCCGGGAGGCCGCGTTTCTGGGCCGGCACGCGCTGTCGGTGGACGCGATGCAGACGCCGTACGTCCGCCCGCAGGAGAACGGCGCCCGGGCGGACGTGCGGTGGGCCGAACTGCGCGACGCCACGGGCGCGGGGCTGCGGATGGCCGCGCACTCGGCGCCGTTCTGGTTCACCGCCCGGCGCTGGACCAGCGAGCAGCTGGACGCCGCCGAGCACACCACGGACCTGGTGCCCGGCGACGCCGTCTGGGTCAACCTGGACCACGCCCAGCACGGCATCGGCAGCCAGTCCTGCGGCCCGGGCCCGCTCCCCCAGTACCACCTGACCGTGGGCCCGGTCGAGTTCGCCGTCTCCTTCGGCGCGGTGGCGGGCCGCTGAGCGGCGCCCCCGAGGCCGGGGTCGTGCGGTCTCCGTTTCCGACCCCGGCCCGGTCGGTCTCCACACGGGGTCAGCCTCTGACCCCGACCCCGGCGTAGAGACCGACCCGGCGCAGTTCCTCCGGCGGCTCGCCGGGCGTCTCGGGCTCCCAGCGGGAGGCCTGGACCACGCCCGGGTCGAGGAGGTCGAAGCCGTCGAAGAAGGCCACCACCTCGTCGTGCCCGCGCGGGTGGAACGCCGCGGTGGCACGCCGGTAGATCTCCATCCCCCTGCGGAGCACCTCGGGCTCGTGGAAGTCCCCGGTTCCGTGGCTGATCACCAGGCAGCTGCCGGGCGGGAGCGGCCGCACCAGGTCCGCGACGACGCCGGCCGGGTCGTCCGCGTCGTCGAGGAAGTGCAGGACGGCCACGAGCAGCAGCGCCACCGGCTCGCGGAAGTCGATCAGCCGGTCGACGACGGGGTGCTCGAGGATCGCCCGCGGCTCGCGGATGTCCGCGAGCACGAAGCCGGTGTCGCCCGCCCTGGTGAGCGTGGCGCCCGCGTAGGCGCCGACGATCGGGTCGTTGTCGACGTACGCCACCCGCACGTCGGGGGCGATGGCGCGGGCCACCTCGTGGGTGTTGGGCGAGGTGGGGATGCCGGTGCCGATGTCGATGATCTGCCGGACGCCGCGCCGGACCACGCGCCGGGTGGCGCGGCGCAGGAAGTCCCGGTTCTCGCGGATGCTGGCCAGGGCGTCGGGTAGCTGGGCGAGCCGCTCGGCCGCCTCGCGGTCCACCTCGTAGTTGTCCTCGCCGCCCAGCAGATAGTCGTAGATACGGGCCGGATGCGGCCGGGTGGTGTCGATCCGGTCCTGGGGGAAGCCCTCGTCGGTCACGCCTCGCTCCGCCTCTCGTCCTCGTCCCGTCCGCGTCCCCTCCGCGTCGCCGTCGCGCCGGGCCTCACACCAGCAGGAAGTCGGCCTCGCCCGACTTCGCCGCCCTGATGAACCCCTCGATCTCGTGGGGCGAGTAGATGAGCGCGGGTCCGTCCGGGTCGTTGGACTGGCGCAGCGCGACCCGTCCGTCCCCCAGCCGCATGGCCTCGACACAGCTGCCGCCGTTGCCCCCGCTCCACGGCTTGCGCCAGCCCTTCGAGCCGAGCTGCGTGGCGGGCATGCCGTTGTAAATGCGATCCATGGTTCAGATCTCCTTGCGAATACCACTGAGGAGGGCCTCAGTGCGGTGCACGGGCGCGGCCTGCGCGCACATCCGGTCCAACGCCTCCCGGAAGGTGGAGACGTCGTCCCGCTGGTCGAAGTAGGCGGCCCCGATCAGGTTCTCCGCGCACGCCACGTCGGAGAGCTCGGGGAGCGGGAACCTGAAGAGGTGGAACGGTCCGTACATCGCCGGGTGGGGACCGGCGGAGAAGGGCAGGATCTGGAGCCTGACCTGCGGGGAGGCGGCGGCGTCGATGAGCCGCGAGATCTGGTCGCGCATGACGTCGGACCGGCCGATCGGGCGGCGCAGCACGGTCTCGTCCATGACGACCCACAGGAGCGGCGGTTGGTCGCGGGTCAGCAGCTCCTGGCGGGCGAGCCGGAGGGCGACGAGGCGCTCGATCTCCTCGGCGGGCGCGTGCGGCAGGCCGGACCGCAGCACCGTGGCGGCGTAGTCCTCGGTCTGCAGCAGTCCCGGCACGTAGTGGGGCTCGTAGGCGCGGATCTGGTCGGCCTCGGCCTCCAGGCTGACGAAGGCGGAGAACCATTCGGGCAGCACGTCCCGGTACCGGTGCCACCAGCCGGGGCGGTTGGCCTCCCTGACCAGGCCGAGGAAGGCGTCGACCTCCTTCTGGTCGATGACGCCGTAGATCCGCAGAAGCTTCTCGACGTACGGCACCTTGAGGCCGACCTGGGCCTTCTCCATCCTGCGGATGGTGGCGTGCGTGACGTCCAGCTCCCGGGCCGCCTCCTCGAACGACAGCGCGGCCCCCTCGCGGAGTACCTGCAGGCGTCTGCCCAGCACCACCCGCAGGGCGGTCGCCGCCCCGCTCACCTGACTGCCTGTCACCGCACGCGCCCTTCAACCGCCGCCATGCGACAGAAGTGTGCCACGCTGTCAAGCACATCAACACTCTGGTACTGACGATTCTGTAATTTGCAGTTTGCCTCTTGCCGGATGCGACAGACAATGTCCACAGTAGGCAGGTGGCATCCTCTCCGCACGCGCAGTCCCTGGCGCGACACGACGACGACTCGCTGTTGGCGGGCGAGCGTCTCAGTTTCCGCCTGCCGGCCGTCGACGCCTCGGCGGCCGAGGCGCGAAGACGGGTCCGGCAGCAGCTCGCGCACTGGCGGGTGAACCAGGAGACCAGCGACAACGCTCAGCTGGTCGTCTCCGAGTTGGTCACCAACGCCTTGCGGCATACCGCCAGCACGTCGGTCGGCTGCGAACTGCGCGTCTCGGGTGCGTTGTTGCGGGTCTCGGTCGCCAGTGACGGGGCCGGGCCGAGCCGGATACCCCTGCGCGCCACCGAGACGGACGAGGGTGGTCGCGGGCTCTTCCTGGTCTGCGCGCTGGCGGAGGGATGGGGGGTTCGACCCCGGGAGACCGGGGAGGGGCACGTGGTCTGGGCGGACCTGCCGATCGGGCGCTCGCAACGCTGACCGGCTCGTATCGCGGACTCGCCCGGTGGTGTCGCGGCGGCGGATGGCACCATGGGCGCCGGGCCGAATGGCGTCCGAGGGACCGGACGCGCCATCGTTCGACCGTCGCACTCCTGACCGAAGGACCCGAGCCGCCATGACCCTGCCCCCACACCTCCTCTGGTACCCGCGACCGGCCACCGAGTGGCTCGAGGCCCTGCCGGTGGGCAACGGCCGCCTCGGCGCGATGGTGTTCGGCGGCGTCGAGGAGGAGCGGCTCCAGCTGAACGAGGACACGGTCTACGCGGGCGGGCCGTGGAACTTCGACAACCCGCGAGCGCGTAAGGCGCTTCCGGAGGTCCGCCGGCTGGTGTTCGCCGGCGAGTGGGCCGAGGCCGCCCGCCGGGTGGACGCCGACCTCATGGGCGTCCCGGTGACGTTGCCGCCCTACCAGACGGTCGGCAACCTGCGGCTGACGTTCCCGGGACCGGGATCCGGGTCGGCCGCCGAGGTCACCGAGTACCGCCGCGAACTCGACCTCGCGGAGGCCGTGCACGCGGTGAGCTTCGTGACGGCCGGGGTGCGGCACCGGCGCGAGGTCTTCGCGAGCGCCGAGGACCAGGTGATCGTGATGCGGCTGACCGCCGACGCGCCGGGCGCGATCTCGTTCACCGCCGCCTTCGACGGCCCGCTCACCGTCGGAACCGGCTCGCCCGACGCCACCACGATCGCGGTGGACGGGGCCGGCCAGGACGCCGGCGAGGTGCCCGGCGCGATCCGCTTCCGCGCCCTGGCCCGGGCGACCGCCGAGGGCGGCACCGTGTCCTCGGCGGACGGCCGGCTCGAGGTGCGGTCCGCCGACGCGGTCACCCTGCTCGTCTCGGCCGGCACCAACCACGTGAGCTGGCAGGACGTGAGCGCCGATCCGGACGGCCGGGCCGCCAGGGACCTGGCCGGCGCCGCCCGGCGCGGCCACCGGGAGCTGCGGCGCCGGCACCGGGAGGACTACCAGGCGCTCTTCGGCCGCGCCGACCTGGAGCTCCCGGGCACCGCGGCGTCCGCGCTGCCCACCGACCAGCGGGTGCGGGACTTCGCCCGCGGCGAGGATCCGCAACTGGCCGCGCTCTACTTCCAGTACGGCCGGTACCTGCTGATCTCCTGCTCGCGCCCCGGCACCCAGCCGGCCAACCTGCAGGGCCTGTGGAACGACCTCACCGACCCGCCGTGGGGCTGCAAGTTCACCATCAACATCAACACCGAGATGAACTACTGGCCGGCCGCCCCCGCCAACCTCATGGAGTGCTGGGAGCCGCTGTTCGCGCTGCTCCGCGACCTGCGGGTCTCGGGAGCCCGCACCGCGCGGGACTGCTACGGCGCCCGGGGCTGGGTCGCCCACCACAACACCGACCTGTGGCGCGCCACCGCGCCGGTGGACGGCGCGTTCTGGGGCATGTGGCCCACCGGCGGCGCCTGGCTGGCCCTCGCGGTGTGGGAGCACTACCGCTTCACCGGCGACGTGGCGGTGCTGCGCGAGCACTATCCGGTGCTGGCCGACGCCGCGCGGTTCTTCCTGGACACCCTGGTCGAGGACCCCGACACCGGCTTCCTGGTGACCTGCCCCTCGATCTCGCCGGAGAACGGCCACCACCCGGACGAGGGCGGCTCGCTGTGCGCCGGCCCCACCATGGACGGCCAGATCCTGCGCGACCTCTTCGACGCCGCCGTCGGGGCCGGCGAACTGCTGGACGTCGACCCGGAGTTGCGCGCCGCGGCGACGGCGGCCAGCGACCGGCTGCCGCCGATGCGGATCGGCGCCCAGGGACAACTCCAGGAGTGGCAGCAGGACTGGGACGCGATCGCGCCCGAGCAGCACCACCGGCACGTCTCGCACCTCTACGGCCTGCACCCGAGCAACCAGATCACCCGGGCCACCCCGGAGCTGATGGCCGCCGCCCGGACCACGCTGGAGCAGCGCGGCGACGCCGGGACGGGCTGGTCGCTCGGCTGGAAGATCAACTTCTGGGCGCGGCTGGCCGACGGCGATCGTTCGTACAAGCTGCTGACCGACCAGCTGACCCCGGAGCGCACCGCGCCGAACCTCTTCGACCTGCACCCGCCGTTCCAGATCGACGGCAACTTCGGCGCGACGGCGGGCGTCACCGAGTGGCTGCTGCAGAGCCACGCCGGTGAGCTGGCGTTGCTGCCGGCGCTTCCTGGTGCCCTGCCCGCGGGGCGGGCGCACGGGCTGCTCGGCCGCGGTGGCTTCGAGGTGGGCCTGGAGTGGTCGGCGGGCGCCCTGGTGTCGGCCCGGATCGCCTCCCGACTGGGCCGGGAGGCGCGGGTGCGCGCCGGCGCGGAGCTGACCGTGGTCGAGGAGGGTGGCGACCGTCCCGAGGTCGCCCGACCCGAGCCCGGCGTCGTGGTGTTCCCGACCCGTTCCGGCGCCACGTACCTGCTGACGCCGCGGGGTTGACCCGCGGGCGGGTGACGGCTCGGGCCGCCCCGGCTATCGTCGAGCCATGCCAGGTTGACGCTGAGACACCCCGAGGAGCCGCGCCACCGCGTGGCCCCGGGCCCCTCCCCCGTGCCGTTCGCGCGCGCCCATCAGCCGAACGGAACGGAAGGAGCGACACGATGACGGACACGACGACGGACGACACGGTGGCGATCAGACGGATCGCCGAGGACGAGGGTGACACGGTCGGCGGTCTGTGGGACCGCATGTGCCGGGAGATCGAGGACGGTGGCCCGCTCACCGCGCACGGCCTGCGCCGGCTGTCCCGGATGCTCGCGGTGTCCGCGTGGCACCGCGACGCGTTCTGCCTCGTGGCGGTGCGCGATGCGGCGATCGTCGGATTCGTGAACGGCCGGGTCAGCACCGAGGAGGGTCTGCTGCCCGGGCTGTGCGGGGAGATCGACTCGCTCTACGTGGTGCCCGAGGAGCGCCGTCGCGGCATCAGCCGGGCGCTGGCGGAGGCCGCGGTCGCCTACCTGCGGGAGCAGGGCGCCGACCCGATCAGGTACCTCTCCTGCGCGGACGCGACGGAGGACCACCGGTTCTGGGAGAGCCTCGGCTTCGAGGCCGACCAGGTGTGCCTGACCCGCTACCGGCACGGATGAGAACGGCCGTCCCCGGGCTCCGGCCCGGGGACGGCCCCGTCGCGGGCGTCAGGACGGCTGGTGCTCAGGACGGCTGGTGCGGAGCCGGCGGTCTCGACAGGCCGGCGGTCCGGGCGCGCGGGTCGGGGCCGCTGGCCATGACGCGCAACTGCCGGACGCTCAGCAGTCCGACGAGCACGGCGCCGGCGCCGCAACCGAGGCTGAAGGCGTAGCCCCAGCGCGCGCCATGGGCCTCGATGACCAGGCCGGCGACGGCGACGCCGAGCGCCTTGCCGAGTCCCACCGCGGTGGCCAACCAGGTCATGCCCTCGGTGAGCGACTCGGGCGGCACGCCCTCCCGCACCAGGCTGTAGCCGGCGATGATGCCGGGCGCGATGAGCAGGCCGGAGAACAGCGAGAACGCCCACAGCGCGTACACCGACGGCATGGCCCACAGCGGCGCCACGCCGACGACCATCGCGACCAGCGCGAGGAGGAAGCGGCGGTCCAGGGATATGACCCAGCGGTGCGCGCCGTACCACAGCCCGCCGACGGCGCTGCCGACCGCGTAGGTGGCGAGGATCGCGCCGACCATCCAGGTGTCGCCGTGCTCGTCGACGAACGAGATGGTGCTGAGCTCGTGGCCCGCGAACATCGCCGCGATGCACACGTACATGACGCACATCAGCCGCAGGCCCCGCACGGAGATGGCCCGGGTGCCGGTGGTCCGGCGCGGCAACACCGGTGGCTCGGTGCGGCGTTGGGCCGCGAGCAGCAGCCCGCCGACGGCGCCGAAGGTGGCCACGGTGGCGACCCCGTAGGCCGGGTGCAGGAGCACGACCACCGAGACCAGCAGCGGGCCGACCACGAAGATCATCTCGTCGGCGACGGACTCGAAGGAGTACGTGGTGCGCAGCGGCGGGCCGCCGTCCTGACCCGCGAGATGGCTCCAACGGGCGCGCACCAGCGCGGAGATCGGCGGGACGGTGGCCCCGAAGGCGGCGCCCGCGACGTACAGCAGCCAGTCCGGAGTCTCCGACAGGGCGGCCGTCAGGAACAGCGCGCCGGCCGCCCCGAACGCCCAGGCCAGCGGGCGCAGCACCCGCCGCTGGCCGTGGCGGTCCACCAGGTAGCCGAGTTGCGGGACGAGCAGCGCGTAGAACACCGCGCCGACGGCCGCCACGGCGCCGGCGACGGCGTAGCTGCCGGTCACGTGGTCGACGAGCAGCACCGTGGCGAGGCTGAGCGTCGCCATCGGCATCCGCCCGACCAGGCTGGCGGCGACGAACCCACGGCTCCCCGGCACGCGGAAGATCTGGAGGTAGCCACGGAGCCCGGCGTCCGGTTGTTCCATGCCTGTGATCATGCCCGTTGGGCAGCCCGGTGACATCAGTCCGGTCGCGGCAGTGACGGACAGCACTGCCGCCCGACCCGCCCCGCCTCTCCGTCCGCTTTACTTTCCGATTACTCTTTACCATCTGATTACCATCGGGCTGTGGTGCCCGGCGACGCTGGCGTCGCCGGGCACCCCGAACCGACAAGCCCCGTCACCGGAGGAACCGTGGACGTCTCGTTCGCCCTGTGGGTGCTCACCGTCGTGGTGCTGTGCGCGCTCATCGCCATCGACTTCTTCTTCGGGCGCAAGCCCCACGAGGTGTCACTCAAGGAGGCTGGGACCTGGACGGTCATCTGGATCGTGCTGGCCTGCCTGTTCGGGGTCGGGCTGCTGGTGTTCAGCGGCGGCCAGCCGGCGAGCGAGTTCTTCGCCGGCTATGTGACGGAGAAGTCGCTCAGCGTCGACAACCTCTTCGTCTTCGTGCTGATCATGACGAAGTTCGCGGTACCGGTGGAGTTCCAGGCGCGGGTGCTGCTGGTGGGCGTGCTGATCGCGCTGGTGCTCCGGGCGATCTTCATCGCGCTGGGCGCCGCGCTCATCGCGAACTTCTCCTGGGTCTTCTACATCTTCGGCGCCTTCCTGATCTGGACCGCCTGGAAGCTGATCGTGGAGGCGCGGTCCCAGCAGGAGGACGACGAGTGGGAGGAGAACCGCTTCCTGAAGTCGGTCGAGCGGCGCTTCCCCGCGACCGACGGCTACCGCGGCACCAAGCTCGTCGTCCGGGAGGGCGGCCGGCGGCTGATCACCCCGATGCTGATCGTCATGCTGGCGATCGGCACCACCGACATCCTCTTCGCGCTCGACTCGATCCCGGCGATCTTCGGCCTCACCGAGGACGCGTACATCGTGTTCACCGCCAACGCCTTCGCGCTGATGGGCCTGCGCCAGCTGTACTTCCTCATCGGCGGGCTGCTGAAGAAGCTGGTCCACCTCTCCTACGGGCTGTCGGTGATCCTCGGCTTCATCGGCGTCAAGCTGGTGCTGCACGCGCTGCACGAGTCGGGCGTGCACGTTCCGGAGATCAGCATCGCGGTCTCGCTCGCCGTCATCTGCGGCGTGCTGGCCGTGACAACGGTGACCAGCCTCTACGCCTCGCGCCGGGCCAGGGAGGCCGCCGAGCGGTGACGGTACGGCCACGGAGGGAACCGACGAGCCTCCCGGGACGTTCACCTGAATGGTGGATGTCCCGGGAAGACGGGAGCGTCCCGACGGTGAACGGGAGGCGGGCGATGGCGGCTGAGCCGACTGGCCCTGTCGAGCCGCACGGCGACGACGACCGGCCTGACGCGTGGGACGACGTGGTGCTCGACGAGAGCTTCGTGCGGGGCGCGGAGGTGCGGGAGCCGACCGCGCGCACCCGGATGCTCCGTGAACGGTGGAAGAACGAGGGCCCGGAGCCACAGCCCTGGCGCTCCGACAGCCCGCCCGCCGGCTGGGTGCACGCCGACGGCCCGCGGCGGCGCAAGCGGTCGGGAAAGCCGCGGCGCCGGCGCTGGTTCCGCAGGAAGGGCTCGGACGGCAGCGAGGAATGAGGTGAAGCGCACCTCGCGCGGGATCCGCACGGCCAACCGGTACCGGGTGCTGCGGCAGGTCATCGCCGACCAGCCGGTGTCCCGCCCCCGGCTGGCCGTGGCCACCGGGCTGAGCACCGCGACGGTGGCCACGCTGGTGGGCGAGCTCGTCGCGCTCGGCCTGCTGGTGGAGGCCGGATACGAGGACTCCGGCGGCGGCCGGCCGCGCGGCCTGCTGGCCGTCAACCCGTCGGACGCGGCGCTCGTCGGCGTGGACGTCTCCGAGACCTACGTGCACGCGGAGGTCTTCGACCTCGCCTGGACGGTCCTGTCCCGGGCCGAGCGGCAGCTGTGCCTCGGCGACGCCGCCCCCGACCGGGTCGTGAACGCCATCGCCGCGACCGTCGGCGCGGCGGTCGGCCACCGGGCGGCCACCGGACGGCAGGTGCTCGGGGTGGGCGTCGGCATCCCCGGCGTACTGGACCGGAGGACCGGCGTGTCCCTCTACGCGCCGGCCTGGGGCTGGCAGGACGTGCCGCTGCTGCGGCTGCTCGCCGAGCGCCTGCCGCACCGGCTGTTCCTGGACAACCCGCTGCACGCCTGCCTGGCCGCCGAGTTGTGGTCGGGCGCCGCCCGGGGCCGGGAGGACGCGGTCGTCGTGTATCTCGGCACCGGCGTCGGGGCGGGGTTCGCGCTCGGCGGCGAGCCGCACCGCGGCCGGTCCAACAGCGCCGGCGAATGGGGGCACACGACGCTGGTCATGGACGGTCGGCTGTGCCACTGCGGGCGGCACGGCTGCGTCGAGACCTACGTGGGCGCCCCCGGCATCGTGCAGAACCTCCGCGAGCTCAACCCGCTCAGCCCGCTGCTGCACCCCGACGACCCGGCGGCGACGATCGCCTCGCTGGCCGCCGCGTGCGAGGCCGGCGATCCGGTCGCCGAGAAGGCGGTGCGCGACACCGCCGCCTATCTGGGCGCGGCCGTGGCCGACCTGGTGAACCTGCTGGACCCGGAGCTCGTGGTGCTCAGCGGCTGGGTGGCCAGGCGGCTCGGCGCGCCGCTGCTGCGCCAGGTGCGTCAGGCCGTGGACCGGCACGCGCTGCGCCGCCCGGGCGACGGCACCCAGATCGTGCTGAGCCCGGTGCGCGCCAATCCGGTCAGCCTGGGCGCGGCCAGTTCCGCGCTGGAGGGCGTGCTCGCCCCGGGCGGGCAGGGCGGCACCTCCCACGCCGCCACGGCGGGCGGGAGCCTGCGGCCCGGCCCGTTCCCGCCGGGGCCGGCCTCCCGCACCCTCGGGCCGGCACGCCACGGAACGACCCGCGAGGCCGGATCCCGAGGCTGAGCCCGTCGAGCGCCGGCTATGCTGCGCGGGGCAGAAAGCGCTTGCCCCCTTCGTCGCCCGCTCCGCCGTCGAGGCGGCGGTGCGTTCGGTCCCCGCCGATCCGAGGAGTGCCACCATGCCGCCGGCAGAGCCCGACCCGACCTTCCGGCCGCACGCGGTGGACACCGGGACGCCGACCGACGCACCCGCCGGGCCCACGCTGCTGCTGGTGCACGGCTGGGGCAGCGACGGGGAGGACTGGGCGGACCACCTTCCCGGGCTGGCGCCGTGGCACCGGGTGCTGGTCCCCGACCTGCCCGGGCACGGCCGGACCCCCGACCGCCCCGAGCGCTGCGCGCCGCGGGTACTGGCCGCCGACCTGGCCGGCTGGCTGCGCGGGCTGAACGCCGGTCCGGTCGTCGCGGTGGGGCACTCGCTCGGCGGCCAGGTGGTCGCCGCGCTCGCGGTGGAGCATCCGGACGTCGTCCGGTCGGTGGTGGCCCTGGCCACCGCCTACGGCGGGGACGCCGCCGAGGCGGAGCGGCTGCCCGCCGAGCAGCGGGCGTTGCGCCGCGAGGGAGCCGCCTGGGCGGTGGGTTTCGTGCGACGCGCCTTCGCGCCCGGCACCCCGGAGCGGGTGCGGCGCCGGCACGAGCGGCTGATGGCCGCCATGGACCCGGAGGTGCTGATCAGGTACCGGGACGGGATGTACCTGGCGCCCGGCGCGTTCGGGCTGCGGCCGGCCGCCGACGCGTACCTGCGCGACCGCCGCTGTCCCGCGCTGGGGGTGCACACCTCCCCCGCCGCGGCCGGGTGGGAGCGCGGCCTGTCCCGGCATCCGCTGTCCCGGGTCGAGCTGTGGCCGGACTGCGGCCACTACCTGCACGAGGAGCGGCCCGCCGAGGTGGTGACGCTGCTGCGGGCGTGGTGCGCCGAGACGGCCGGTGACGACGGCCGTGACGCGCCGCGCTAGGCTGCCGTTCATGCGAACGTCCTACTGGCACGCCGTCACACCGCCGCCCGCCCGCTGAGGGCGCGCGGCTCGCGTTTCTCCTCTTCCGTTCCGGCCCGAGGCTCTCCGAGCCCGCCGGTGCGTTGGCGCGCCCTTCCCGCGGATCCCCTTCGGACCTCGACGGACCAGGACGCGTTCGCTCATGCCTTCTTCCTCCTCCGGCTCCTCTTCTTCCACCTCTGTCTCCGCCTCTGTCTCCGCCTCTGTTTCTCCCGGACCCACCGCCCTCGCGCCGCTGCTGGTGCTGGCCGCCGCCGCGTTGTGGGGCACCACCGGCACCGTGGCCAGCCTCGCGCCCCCCGGCTCCTCCCCGCTGGCCATCGGCGCCGCCACCATGGGCCTCGGTGGCCTGCTCACCCTGGCGCTCGCCGGGCGTTCGGCGCTCGTCGTGCTCCGCGCCGGCCCCCGGACGCTGCGCCTCGCGCTGTTCGGCGCGCTCAACGTCGCCGTCTACCCCCTCGCGTTCTACACCTCGATGGCGTGGGCCGGGGTGGCGGTCGGCACGGTGGTCACGTTGGGGAGCGCCCCGGTGTTCGCCGCGCTGCTGGAACGGCTGGTCGACGGCACAGCGTTGACCCGACGCTGGGCGACGGCCACCGCCGCGGCCACCGCCGGTACGGCCGCGCTCGCGGTCGCCGGACCGGGCGGCGGCACCGCCGACCGGGTGCCCGACGGCGTGCTCCTCGGCCTGCTGGCCGGCGCCTCCTACGCGGCCTACGCCTACTGCGGCGCCCGGATCATGCGCCGCGGGCACTCCTCACGCGCGACGATGGGCGCGCTGTTCGGCATGGCGGCGGGTGTGCTGCTGCCGGTGTTCGCGGCCACCGGCGGCGGTCTGGTCGCCGAGCCGCGCGGGGTGGTCGTGGCCGGCTATCTGGCGCTGGTCCCGATGTGCCTCGGGTACCTGCTGTTCGGCGCGGGACTCGCGCGGACGTCGGTGAGCACCGCGACCACGCTGACCCTGCTGGAGCCCGTGGTGGCCGCGGTGCTGGGCGTTGCGGTGGTGGGCGAGCGGCTCGGCGGCTGGGGGTGGGCGGGCACCGGTCTGGTCGCCCTCGGCCTGGTGCTGCTCACCGCCGGCCGCCGGGCCGCGCCGGTCACGTCTGTGCCGTCCGGAACTGCTGCCAGGATGCGCCGGAGCACGCGTACTGGATGAGCCGCGCCCCGTCGGCGGTGGACTCGTCCGAGACGTCGAGGCACTTCCCGCTGTGCCGGGCGGCGAGTTGGACGTATCCGCCGCCGGCGTCGGTGACCCGCCACTGCTGCGCCTGGCCGCCGTCGCACGGCTGTTGCAGTACGGCGGCGCCGTCGCCGGTGGCACCGCCGGACACGGTCAGGCACATCGAGCTGTGCCGGGTCAGCAGCTGCACGTAGCCGCCGCCGGCGTCGCGCGGCCAGAACGCCTGGTTGCCGCCGCCGTTGCACGGGTACTGCGCCACCTCCGCGCCGGCCGTCTGGGACCGGCTCACCACGTCCACGCATTTGCCGGAGTGGCGCGCGGTGAGCGTCTGGTACGGGCCACCGCTCGCCGCGACGGTTCCCGCGGCGGTGTCGATGGTCAGCTCGGGGGCCCAGCTCATGCTCATCGTGCGGCTGCTGGGGAACGTCAGCGGGAGCCAGACGTAGCGGGAGTCGTTGACCCGTCCGCCGAACGAACCGCCCCAGCGGTCGCCGAGGTAGAGGTAGCTGGTGCCCTGGGTGCCCTGGATCGGGAGCACCCAGGCCGTCTGCGATCCGTACGTGGTGGAGTCGCCGATGTTCGTCATCGCGCTCCAGCCGGTGGCGAGGTTGGTGCTGGTGGCGTACTGCTGTTGGTTGGGGTCCCAGCCGGTGGCGCCTGAGGTGAGCATGAAGTAGACGCCGTTGCGTTTGAACAGGGCGGGGGCCTCGCGGTGACCGCTGGGCCAGGGGTTGGCGACCAGGGCCTCGACGTCGGTGTAGTCGTCGGTGAGGCGGTAGATGTGCAGGTCGTAGTTCTCCCGGGCGGCGGAGACCATGTAGCCGGTGCCGTCGTCGTCGACGAAGACGGTGATGTCCCGGGACATGTGGCCCAGCGGGCGGAAGCTGCCCTGCCAGGCGTAGTCGCCGTCGACGGTGTCGGAGACGGCCACGGCGGCGCGGGCCTCGCTGTAGTCGGAGCCGTTCTCCTTGTGCGCCCACATCACGAACTGCCCGGTGGCCTCGTTGTACATGACCTTCGGCCGTTCGATGTTCGCGGTGGCCAGTTCCGGGTCGGTGGCCTCGGTCAGGACGTGGTTGCGGAACTCCCACGTCCTCAGGTCGGTGGAGCGGTAGGCGGAGACGTAGCGGAAGGTGTTGTCGTCGTTGCGGTTCTCCCCGAACCAGTAGTAGTACTCACCGACCCTGATCACCCCACCGCCATGCGCGTGCACCGGGTTCCCGTTCGGATCGGTGAACTGCGTGCCGTTGAGCAGCGTCACCGGCGCGGCGTGGGCGGCCGAGCCGGTGAGGAAGGGAGCGAGCAGGCCACAGCAGAGGACCGCGGCCAGCAGCCAGAAGCGTCGCATCACGCGTCCTCTCCGGTGGTCGCGCCGTCCGGCACCGGGACGCCGAGGTCCGGGGTGCCGTCGTCGTGCCAGCCCAGGGTCTGGATCCTGGTGTGGCGGTTGGGGTCGTTCAGCGGGTCGCCGGAGATGTCCCGGTACTGCCGGGCGTGGTAGACGAGCACGTCCTCGGTGCCGTCCTCGGAGACCGTGAAGCAGTTGTGCCCCGGGCCGTACTGGCGGTTCTGCTCGCTGGTGGCGAAGACCGGCCGCGGGCTCTTGGACCAGGAGTCGGGGTTCAGCAGGTCGCTCTCGTCGGCGGCGGTGAGCAGGCCGACGCAGTAGTTGGCGTCGGTGGCGCTCGCCGAGTAGGTCAGGAAGACGCGGCCGTTGCGCTGGAGGGCGTACGGGCCCTCGTTGACCCGGTAGCCGATGGTCTCCCAGTCGTACTCGGGCACCGACAGTTCGACCGCGGTGCCGGTGATGGACGACGGACTGTCCATGGCGGCGAGCCAGATGCTGCTGTTGTTGTCGTGTTCCGGGTTCGACTGCGCCCAGCACAGGTAGCGGGTTCCGGAGTGCTCGAAGGTGGTGGCGTCGAGCGAGAAGCTGTCCCAGCCGGTGTCGATCCGGCCGAGTTCGGTCCACTGTCCGGTGAACGGGTCGGACGAGGCGTTGCGCAGCACGTAGATCCGGATGGCCCAGACGTCGTCCGCCCGGCCGGCGGCGAAGTAGACGTGCCAGGCCCCGTCGACGTGGTGCAACTCGGGCGCCCAGATGTGGGCGCCCATCTCGCCGCTGCTGTGCCTGCGCCAGATGACGCTCTCGGACGCCGTGCCGAGTCCCTGGAGCGTGTCGGCGCGGCGCAGCACGATCCGGTCGTACTCGGGGGCGGTGCCGGTGAAGTAGTAACGACCGTCGGTGTGCCGGGTGATGTGGGGATCGGCCCGCTGCTGGATCAGCGGGTTGACGTAGGTCGCCGTGGGGCGTGGGGGGCGGGCCGAGGCGGCGCCGACGGCGGTCAGCCCGGCACCGCTCGCCCCCGCTACGGCCATGGCGCCCCTGATCACTCCCCGGCGGCTCGGGTGGCGAAGTGGCATGTCCGCAACATTAAGGCCCGGGCCGCGCGATGCCCCACCCTCCGGCGGCCCTGACAACTTTCGAAAGCGGCGAGGGGCGGGGATCCGGCCACCGGCGCCGGCCGGCCCGGTCGGCGGCGGTTCTCGGGCCATGATCTAGCAACCGGTTGCCGAGCCCGGCCGGCTCGGCCGGAACGAAGGCGGGCGGATCGCCGCGGCGCTAAGCGGTCATGTCAGAGGAGCAGTCGCGGCTCTCCCCTCCCCCGCCCGGCAACCCGCTGCTAGGGTCCGGATAGCAACCGGTTGTTGAACGGAGTGACTGGGTGAGCAGGAAGAGCCCCGGGGCGGCGGCCCGGCACACCATCCGCGACGTGGCGGCCCGGGCGAGGGTCTCGGCCTCCACGGTCTCCCGGGTGCTCGGCGGCAGCTATCCGGTGAGCACCGCCACCCGGGCGCGGGTGATGCGGGCGGTCCGGGACCTGGACTACGTGGCGGACGCCCGGGCTCGCGCCATCGCCGGCGCCGAGACCGGCACCGTGGCGTTCGTGCTGGACGACATCACCGGTCCGTCGTTCGCGCACATGGCGCAGGGCGTGGAGCGGGAGGCGGCCCGGCTGGGGCATCTGAGCCTGGTGTGCACCACGGACGGCGACCCGGAGCGGGAGCGGGTGCTGGTGGAGCTGATGCGGGCGCAGCGGGCGGCGGCGGTCATCCTGGTGGGCGGCGTGGCGGACAGCCCGGAGTACCGGGAGCGGATGTCCCGCATCGCCCGGTCGTTGGCCTCGGCCGGCTCCCGGCTGGTGCTGTGTGGCCGCGCGCCGTTCCAGGAGGGCGGGCCGGCGGTCGTCATCGAGTACGACAACGAGGGTGGCGCGCACGCGATCACCAGTCACCTGCTGTCCCTGGGGCATCGCCGGATCCTGTTCCTCGGCGGATCCCCGGCGAACACCACGGCCGCCGGGCGGGAGCGCGGCTTCCGCTCGGCGTTGGCCGCGTACGGCCTGGCGCCGGAGCGAGGGCAGGTGATGCCGGGCGACTTCACCCGCGAGTCGGGACACCGCAGGATCCAGGAGGCGTTGGCCGCCGGCCGGTCGTTCACGGCGGTCTTCGCGACCAGCGACATGGTGGCCTCCGGGGCGCTCACCGCGCTGCGCGAGGCGGGGGTGGCGGTGCCCGACGAGGTTTCGCTGGTCGGCTACGACGACATCCCGTTTGCCCGTGACCTGTTTCCGCCGCTGACCACCGTGCACGTTCCGTACGAGGAGTTGGGGCGCACCGCCGTGCGGGCGGCGTTGGGCCGGGGCTCCGGGACGGCGGAAGCGCGGACCACGCTGGGCACGCACGTGGTGGTGCGGGCGTCGGTGCGGCAGCTCGGCCCCGGGGACTCCTCGGATCGGTGAACAGCGCCCGGGCGCCGGAGGGTGCGGAAATGCTTTCCCGGTCGACGGAATTCCGGACGGTACTCGGGCACGGGCGACCGGCCGGATCCGGCCGACGTGCGGGAAACGCCGACGGGCGGTTTTCCGGGCAGTTCCGGCGTCCGGCCGCGACGGGATTCCGCACTTGTTTCCCGGCTGGTCACGGCGGCGCGGCTCGGGCGCCAGCATGCCGCGAACGGCCGGGGCACGCGGGGCCGCATGGCGTCGAACACCGTCGAATTCGCCCAACCGGAGCGGGGGATTCTTCCGCCTTTCCGCCGCCTTTCGAAATATTTTCCACGTCGGCCGGGATCGCCTCCCGACTCTTCACACACAGGCGACGTGCCCTTAACGTAGGAAGCGCTTGCTATCAGGTCAGTGTTTCGACCTGGCGTCTCCAGCGCATTCGAAAGTTTCGGGTCGTGGCGGACGAAAGGGGTTTGGCATGGTCCGTCCCGCAGGGGCAGGAGGGCCGACCCTGGCCGTCATCGCCCGGGAGGCCGGGGTGTCGGTGCCCACCGCCTCGAAGGTGGCCAACGGCCGTGAGGACGTCGCCCCCGAGACCCGCCGCCGGGTGACCGAGGTGCTCGACCGCCTGGGTTACGTGCGCCGCCCGCGGTTCGCGGTGAACCGCCCGCCCGCGCTGATCGACCTGGTGGTGCACCGGCTGGACAGCACGTGGTCGGGCGCGGTGCTGCACGGCGTGGAGGAGGCGGCGCACGAGGCGGGGCTCGGCGTGGTGGTGTCCGCGGCGCTCACCCGGGCCCGCGGCGGGCGCGCCGAACGAGGCTGGCTGGACAAGCTCTGCGCGCGCGGCTCCGGTGGGGTGCTGTTCAACCTCGCCGAGCTGCACCCCACCCAGTACGCCTGGCTGGACCAGCACCAGATCCCGTACGTGATGATCGACCCGGTGCTCGACCCGCCCCCCGGCGTGCCGTCGGTCGGCGCGACCAACTGGCAGGGCGGGGTATCCGCGGCCGAGCACCTGATCGGCCTGGGCCACCGGCGGATCGCGGTGATCGGCGGATACCGGCGCAAGCTGTGCAGCACGGCCCGGGTGGCGGGATACCGCTCGGCGATGTCCGCGGCCGGGCTGCCGGTGCCCCCGGAGTACGTGCGGTACGGCGGCTTCACGGAGCAGGGCGCCGCCCGCCAGGCTGCGGAGCTACTGGCGCTGCCCGAGCCGCCGACCGCGGTGTTCGCCTGTTCGGACCCGATGGCGCTCGGGGTGTACGAGGCCGTGCGCGAGCGCGGCCTGCGGATCCCCGAGGACGTCAGCGTCGTCGGCTTCGACGACCTGCCGCAGGCCCGGTGGGCGAGCCCGACGCTGACCACCGTGCGGCAGCCGCTGTCGGAGATGGCCGCCGCGGCGCTACGGCTGCTGCTGCGGCGGATGGACGGCGACCGTCCCGAGGGTGCCCGCACGGAGTTGTCCACCCGGTTGGTGCCGCGGCAGAGCGCGGCACCTCCCGGGTAGTCCCGGACGGTCGTCGGGCCGGGGTGTTCGACCTGACGACCGCCGGGACCGTGAGGAGTGCCGGGACCGCTCAGCCGCGCGCGCCGAGCAGGTGGTCCATGGCCAGCTGGTCGAGGGCCTCGAAGGCCATGCCGCGCTGCGCCGCCGCCTCCGGGTCGAAGTCCTCGAACGCGCTCCGGTCGGCGAGCAGCGTCGCCGCGGTCTCGCCCTCGTCCAGGGTGGGCCGCGCCAGCTCGTCGAGGCGGGCGGCGCGCAGCGCCTCGGCGACCTCCGGGTCGGCCCGGAAGGCGGCCGCCCGCTCCTTCAGGATCAGGTAGTTGCGCATGCAGCCGGCGGCCGAGGCCCAGACGCCGTCGAAGTCCTCGGTACGCGGCGGCTTGAAGTCGAAGACCTTCGGCCCGTCGTAACCCGCCGACTCCAGCAGGTCGACCAGCCAGAACGCGGCCCGCAGGTCGCCCGCCCCGAAGCGGAGGTCCTGGTCGTACTTGATCCCGTTCTGCCCGTTGAGGTCGATGTGGTAGAGCTTCCCGGCCCACAGCGCCTGGGCGATGCCGTGCGGGAAGTTGAGCCCGGCCATCTGCTCGTGGCCGACCTCGGGGTTGACGCCGAACAGCTCGGGTCGCTCCAGCCGCTCGATGAACGCCAGCGCGTGGCCGACGGTGGGCAGCAGGATGTCGCCGCGCGGCTCGTTCGGCTTGGGCTCCAGCGCGAACCGCAGGTCGTAGCCCTGGCTGGTGACGTACTCGCCCAGCAGGTCGAAGGCCTCCTTGAAACGGTCGAGGGCCACCCTGACGTCCTTGGCCCCGCCGGACTCCGCGCCCTCCCGGCCGCCCCAGGCCACGTAGGTGCGGGCGCCCAGCTCGACCGCCAGGTCGATGTTGCGCATCGTCTTGCGCAGCGCGTACCGCCGCACGTCCCGGTCGTTGGCGGTGAAGGCGCCGTCCTTGAAGACCGGGTGGGTGAAGAGGTTGGTGGTGGCCGCCGCCACGACCATGCCGGCCGAGTCCAGCGCCTGGCGGAAGCGCTTGACGTGTGCCTCGCGCTCCGCCTCCGGGGTGTCGAACGGGATCAGGTCGTCGTCGTGGAAGCTGACGCCGTAGGCGCCGAGCTCGCCGAGCCGGGTGACGGTCTCCACGGGGTCGAGCGCCGGGCGGGTGGCGTCACCGAACGGGTCGCGGCCCTGCCAGCCGACCGTCCAGAGGCCGAAGCTCAACTTGTCCGCGGGCGTGGGCTGGTATGACATGGCTGCTCCTCGGCTCCCAGTATTTCGTCATGGCCGTTAACAAATTAGTATGCAGACGCTCCCGGTGGAAGGCCCCGGCACCCGCCTGTCGGGCCCGTCACCCTCGTCAGAGAGGACGTCACTCATGGCCGCTCCGGATGGACCCCTCGTCGTCGGCGTGGACAGCTCCACGCAGTCCACCAAGGTCCTGGTGGTGGACAGCGCCACCGGCTCGGTGGTGGCCCGCGGCCAGGCGCCGCACGTGGTCACCGCCGAGCACGACAGCGATCCCGAGCAGTGGTGGCAGGCGCTCGGCCAGGCCCTGGAGGAGTGCGGCGCCCCGGTGCGGCAGGCCGCGGCCGTGGCGGTCGCCGGCCAGCAGCACGGCCTGGTCACGCTGGACGCCGACGGGCGTCCGGTGCGCAACGCGCTGCTGTGGAACGACACCCGCTCCGCGCCGCAACGCGACCGGCTGCTCGACGAGCTGGGCGGGCCCGCCGCGTGGGCCGAGCGGATCGGCAGCGTGCCCGCGCCCTCGTTCACCGTGACCAAATGGGCGTGGCTGCGCGAGAACGAGCCGGAGGCCGCGGCGGCCACCCGGGCGGTCCGGCTGCCGCACGACTTCCTCACCGGGCGCCTCACCGGCCAGGACGTCACCGGCGGCACCACGGACCGGGGCGACGCCTCGGGCAGCGGCTGGTGGTCGACCGCGAGCCAGCACTACGACGCGGAGATCCTGGAGCACGTCGGCCTGGAGGCGGGGTTGCTGCCCCGCGTGGTCGGCGCCGGCGAGCCGGCCGGCACGGTGCGCTCGGGACTGCCGCTGCCGGAGGGCATCCTGGTCGCCGGCGGCACCGGGGACAACATGGCGGGCGCCCTGGGCCTCGGCCTGGTGCCGGGCCGCCCGGTGCTGAGCCTGGGCACCTCCGGCACGGTCTACGCGGTCTCCGAGCGCCGCCCGGCCGACCCCAGCGGGATCGTGGCGGGCTTCGCCGACGCCGGCCGCGGCTGGCTGCCGCTGGCCTGCACGCTCAACTGCACGCTGGCGGTCGACCGGATCGCCGCGCTGCTCGGCCGGGAGCGGGAGGACGTGGAGCCCGGCGGCGACGCGGTGCTGCTGCCCTTCCTGGACGGCGAACGCACCCCCGACCTGCCGTACGCGACCGGTCTGGTGCACGGCCTGACCCACCGGACCACCGGCGGCCACCTGCTGCAGGCGGCCTACGACGGCGCCGTCTTCGCGCTGCTGCGAGCCCTGGACCTGGTGCTGGGCGAGGACGCGGCGACGGACGAGCCGATCCTGCTCATCGGCGGCGGGGCGCGGGGCACGGCGTGGCGGGAGACCGTGCGCCGGCTGTCCGGGCGGCCGGTCCAGGTGCCGCAGGCCGAGGAACTGGTGGCGCTCGGCGCCGCGGCGCAGGCCGCGGGGCTGCTGCTGGGCCGCGACCCGGCGCAGGTGGCGCGCGACTGGGACACCGCCGCCGGCCCCGCCCTCCCCGCGGTGGCGCGGGACGACGCCGCGCTGGAGCGACTGGCGCGGACCCTGACCGACGCCGACGCGCTGCTGCGGCACCACTGAGCGGGCGGACCTCCAGGTGGCCCAGCCCGCACCGCAGTCCCAGGCGGAGATCCGGCAGCGCAACCTGTCCCGGGTGCTGCACGCCGTGGCCGAGGCCGGCCCGCTGTCCCGCGCCGGCGTCGCCGGCCGCATCGGCCTGACCAGGGGTGCCGTCTCCACCATGGTCGACGAGCTGCTCCGGGCCGGGCTGCTGGTCGAGCAGGGGCCGGGACGGTCGGGCACGGTGGGCCGCCCCGGCACCCAGCTGCTGCTGAGCGACCGCGGCCCGTGCGGCCTCGGCGCCGAGATCGGCGTGGACCATCTGGCCGTCTGCGTGATGGACCTGCGCGGGCAGGTGCGGGCGCGCCTCAGCCAGCAGGCCCACAACCGGCAGAGCGAGCCGGGGACGGTGCTGGACGCGCTGTCCGGGCTGCTGCGCCGGGCCGCGGAACAGACCGTGGCGGCGGGGCTGCGGCCGGCCGGGCTGACCGTCGCCGTACCGGGGCTGGTCGCCCGGGGCACCACGAAGGTGCTGCGGGCGCCCAACCTCGGCTGGCGGGACACGGACCTGGGCGGGCTGCTGCCGGCCGACCTCGGTCCCGTCGTGGTGGAGAACGAGGCCAACCTGGGTGCGCTGGGCGAGCTCTGGTCCGGCCTGTGGTCGGAACAGGAGCGGGCTCCCGGCAGCTTCGTGCACGTCTCGGCGGAGATCGGGATCGGCGCCGCGGTCGTGGTGGACGGCGAACTGCTGCGCGGCGCCCACGGCTTCGCCGGCGAGCTCGGCCACATGCCGGTGCGCCCGGACGGACGGCCGTGCACCTGCGGCGGCCGCGGCTGCCTGGAGACCTACGCCGGCGAGGAGGCGGTGCTGCGAGCCGCCGGCCTACGGCCCGGACCCGCCGTGCGGCTGGGCGCGTTGACCGGGCGCTGCGAGGCCGGCGAGCCCGTGGCGCTGCGGGCGGTGCGGCGCGCCGGCACGGCGCTGGGCATCGCACTGTCCGGCGCGGTCAACCTGCTGGACCCGGAACAGGTGGTGATCGGCGGCGCGTTGGCCCGGTTCGGTCCCTGGCTGCTGCCGCCGGTCCGGCGGGAGTTGGCACGCCGGACCACCGCCGCCGCGGGCGGCCGGAGCACGCCGGTGCCGGTGACCGCGTCGCCGTTGGGCCCGGACGGGCCGCTGCTGGGCGCCGCCCGGCACGCGATACGCACGACGCTCGACGCGCCGGGCGGCGTCGCCTGAGCACGCGTGCCGGCCGCGGCCCGGTGCCCGACGGGCCCACGGGCAGGGCCGGTTGGCGGACCCACCGACCCTTGGCAGGCCCCGGCGTTGCCGTCAGCATGAGGAGAAACGTTCCGCCTCGTCGCGTCGCCACCCCGTAGTCCGACTCCTCCCGGGAGCCCGCATGGTCCTGCCCAGCCCACGGTTCCGCCCCTCCCGCCGGGCCATGCTGCGCGGCGGCGCGGCGCTGGCCGTCGCCACGACCACCGTGACCGCGTCCGCGGCCGACGCGGTCCCCGGCGCCTCCCGGCGTGCCGCCACGCCCCGGCCGGCGGGCGGCGGCGTCTCCCCCGCCGACTTCCCCGACGTCGTGTGGGCCCCGGCCGACGCGTCCAACTTCACGGTCGCGACCCGTCCCCACGACCATCCGGTGGAGTTCGTCGTGATCCACGTGGCGCAGGAGACGTTCCAGGACACCATCGGCATCTTCCAGAACCCGTCCAGCGACGTCTCGGCGCACTACGTGGTGGCGTCTGCCGACGGCCGCACAGCGCAGTGCGTGCACGACGCGGACATCGGCTGGCACGCGGGCAACTGGGACTACAACACCCGCAGCATCGGCATCGAGCACGAGGGATGGGTCGACGAGCCCGCATGGTTCACCGACGTGCTCTACGAGCGCTCGGCGGTGCTCACCGCACACCTCTGCGAGAGCCACGGCATCCCGAAGACCCGGGCGCACATCATCGGGCACAACGAGGTGCCGGGTGCCACCCACACGGACCCGGGCCCGTTGTGGGACTGGGAACGTTATCTGGATCTGGTCAACTCCGCCTGAGCCGTGGGCCGTCGGTGGCCCACCGTCCGGTGCGTGAGGCGCGGCTGATTCGCCGGGGAACGGCCACCGCCAATCGCCAATGAGCCAAGTTTCATCACATCAGGCGAATTTCCTCCTCTGATCTCATAACTTCGGCCCCAGCTGCGCAAGATCGCACCATGAAGGGAAGTCGGGGAGCGCGGCGGTCCGCCGCGGTCGTGGCGGTGACCTGTGTCGCGCTACTCGCGGGCGTCGCGCCGGGCTCGGCCGACGCATGCGCCGACGCGACCACCACCGGGTGTCACGAGCCGCCCCCGCACCACTGGCCGCCCTGGCCGCCGATCCCCTGTTGGCCCCTGGGGCACTGGCTGCCCTGGCCGCCCATTCCTCCCTGGCTGCCCTGCGAGCCACCGCCGAAGCCGCCGGAGCCGACGCCCACACCCACGCCGACTCCCACCCCTACCCCGACGCCGACTCCCACGCCGACTCCGCCCGAGCCCACGCCGTCGCCCTCGCCCACGCCGGAGCCCACTCCGACGCCTGAGCCCACGCCGGAACCGACACCGGAACCGACGCCGACGCCATCCCCCGAGCCCGAGCCCGCACCCGTCGAGGCCACGCCGACGCCGTCCCCCGAGCCGACACCCGAGCCCGAGCCCGAGGCGACGCCCGAGCCCGAGCCCACCCCGTCGCCGACCGCCTCGCCGACCGCCTCGCCGACGTCGGCGCTGATCGACGCGCTGCAACTGCCGGCCAACGACCCGCCGTCGGACTCCGGCGGCTCGCTCGTCGGCCGGACGCTGCTGATCGTCGCCCCCGCCGTGCTGGCCGCGGCCGCGCTGCGACCGCGTTCCGGTTCCCGCTCACGACACTCCTAGGAGGTCCGGTGTCCGAATGGCTTTCCCTGGCCATCATCGTCCTCGCCACCTGCGGCATCGTGGTGCTCCTGGCCATGGTCCGGCAACGCCGGGTCGGCGAGGACGACGACCCGTCGGAGACGCCGGACGTCATGGAGTACATGACGATGATGATCGGCGTGGTCTACGCCATCGTCCTGGGCCTGGCCATCGCCGGCGTATGGGAGGCGAACAGCGCCGCGGGCGCCCAGGTGCAGCAGGAGGCGCAGGCGCTGCACGAGATCTCCCAGCAGGTCGAGGTCTTTCCCGAGGACGTCAGGGAGGACGTTCAGGAGGCGATCGGCACCTACGTCGCGTACACCGTGAACGAGGAGTGGGACCACATGCTGGACCACGGTGAGCTCACCGCCCAGGGCAACGAGTTGCTGCACGGCGTGCGCACGGCGGTGAACCAGTACGAGCCCCAGACCGTGCGCGAGGCGACGGCCTACCAGGGCATGTTCGACCGGCTGTCGGTGGCGAAGGAGGGGCGCGCCGGACGCGCCGAGAGCGCCCAGTCCACCATGCCGCAGGTGGTCTGGATCGGGCTCTTCACCGGCGCCGTCGTCGTGATCGGCCTGGTGTTCATGCTGCAGATCCAGCAGACGACGCGGCAGCTGGTGATCGCCGGTCTCTTCACCGCACTGATCTCGTTCCTGCTCTACCTCGTCTGGTTCTTCGACGCGCCCTACGCGCGGGCGCTCGACGACGCCACCGAGGCGTTCACCCTGCTCTTCCCCGAGGCCGGCCGCGGGTCCTAGCGCCACGCCCAACGCCCGCCGCGCCGGCGGGTGCGGGCCGTAGCATGAGGCAGATGATCGCTCTGCTTCCGGCCCTGGCCGGCGCGCTCGACAAGCCGGCGCTGTGCTTCGGCGACCAGACGCTCGACCACGCCCGGCTGCGGGCGGAGTCCGGCGCGCTGGCCCGCCGACTGGCCGGGCGGTCCAGGGTGGCGGTGTGGGCCACGGCCACCCTGGACACCGCGGTGGCGACGGTGGGCGCGCTGGAGGCGGGCGTGCCCGCGGTACCGGTGAACCCGCGGATCGGCGAGCGCGAGTTGGCGCACATCCTCGCCGACTCCGCGCCCGAGGCGCTGCTGGCCGCGCCCGACGCCGTGCTGCCGGAGCCGCTCGCGGCGCTCCCCCGGCTGGCGCCGCGACCCGGGCCCGCGCCGGAGGTGACGCTCCCGGACGACACGGACGACACGGGCGGCACGCACGGCACGCACGACCCCGTGGAGCCGGGCGGCGCGCACGACCCCGAGCGGACCGCGTTGATCGTCTACACGTCGGGCACCACGGGGCCGCCCAAGGGAGTGCTGCTCCCCCACCGGGCGATCGCCAGCACCCTGGACGCGTTGGCCGAGGCCTGGCAGTGGACCTGCGACGACGTGGTGGTGCACGCGCTGCCGCTCTTCCACGTGCACGGCCTGGTGATCGGCGTGCTCGGGCCGCTGCGGCGCGGCGGCACGGTGCGCCACCTCGGCCGGTTCTCCCCCGAGGCCGCGGCCGACGCGCTGGCCGGCGACGGCACGGTGCTGTTCGGGGTGCCCACCATGTACCACCGGCTGGCCGAGGCGGCCGGGGCGGACCCGGCCGTCGCCCGCGCGCTGGCCGGCGCCCGGCTGCTGGTCTCCGGCTCGGCGCCGCTGCCCCTGCCCGACCACGAGCGGATCCGGGCCGCGACCGGGCGGCGGGTGATCGAGCGGTACGGGCTGACCGAGACCCTGATGAACACGAGCGTGCGGGTCGACGGCCCCGACGCCGCCGGCACGGTGGGGGTGCCGTTGCGGGGCGTGGAGCTGCGGCTGGTGGACGACGCCGGGGCCGAGATGACGGCGGAGGACGGCGAGACCATCGGCGAGATCCAGGTACGCGGCCCCAACGTCTTCACCGGGTACCTGAACCGCCCGGACGCCACCGCCCAGGCGTTCGACGGCGAACCGGGGCAGGGCTGGTTCCGCACCGGCGACATGGCGACCCGCGACGCGGCGGGCCGGTACCGGCTCGTGGGGCGGCGGTCCACCGACCTCATCAAGAGCGGCGGCTACAAGATCGGCGCGGGCGAGATCGAGAACGCGCTGCTCGACCACCCGGGCGTGGCGGAGGCGGCCGTCACCGCCGAGCCCGACCCGGACCTCGGCGAGCGGATCATCGCCTGGGTGGTGCCGCGGGACGGCGACAGCCCGCCCTCCGCGACGGACCTCAGCGACCACGTGGTCCGGCAGCTCGCCGCGCACAAGCGGCCGCGCGAGGTCCGGTTCCGGCCGGCGCTGCCGCGCAACGCCCTGGGCAAGATCCTCAAACGGGAGTTGGCGTGACGACGGCCGCGGCCGGCTCCACGATGCCGGCCCGGCGGCTGATCGCCACCCTGACATGCGCGTTCACCGAGCTGCCGCAGCGCTCCGCCACGGCCGCGGACCTCCCCGGCGGGGGCGGGCCGCTCGGCTGGCGCGGCTACGACGAGGCCCGGGCGCGGGCCAGGGAGCGCACCGGCGAGACCGAGTCCGTGGTGTGCGGCCTCGGCCGGTTCGGCGACGTCGAGGCGGTGCTGATCGCCTTCGAGTTCGGCTTCCTCGGCGGCTCGATCGGCGCGGCCACCGGCGACCGCGTAGAGAACGCCTTCATCACCGCCCGGGACCTGTCGCTTCCCGTGGTCTCCGTGATCGCCAGCGGCGGCAGCCGGATGCAGGAGGGCATGCACGCGCTGACCCAGCTGCAACGGATCGCCCGGCAGATGGTGCGGCTGCGGGCCGCCGGCCTGCCCCATCTGGCGGTGCTCGTGGGCCCGGTCACCGGCGGCGGCTGGGCCACGCTCGGCGCCGGCTCGGACGTGCGGCTGGCGTTGCCCGGCGCGCAGGTCGGCTTCGCCGGCTCCCGGGTGCGGCCGGCCGACGCGGACCCCGACGCGTACACGGCGGAGGCGAAGTTCGCGCTCGGCCAGGTGGACCGGATCGTGCCGCCGGAGGAGTTGCCGTCCGCCGTCGACCGCTGGCTCGCCCTGCTGACCACCCCGGCCGCCGGTCCGGTGGCGCCGCCGCACGCGCTGCGGGACACGCCGCTGCCGGAGACCGGGTGGGCGGCCGTGCACCAGGCGCGGGCGCCGGAGCGGCCCCGCGCCGAGGCGTACCTGGACGCGTACCTCGACGAGCGCGAGCCGCTGGCCTGCCCCGATCCCGGCGTCCTGTGCGGCTTCGGCCGGCGCCACGGCCGGACCGTGGGCTATGTGGCACAGCTCGGCACCGCCACCCGTCCGGCCGGCTTCCGGGCCGCGACCCGGCTGCTCCGGCTCGCCGACCGGCTCTCGGTGCCGGTGCTGACGCTGGTGGACACGCCGGGGGCGGCCAACGGGGCGGACGCGGAGCGCGAGGGGGTCGGCCCGGCGATCGCCGAGGCGATCACGGCGGTGGCGGCCAGCCGGATCCCGGTCACCACCCTGCTGGTCGGCGAGGGCGGCTCCGGCGGCGCGGTGGCCCTGACCGCGTCCGGCCGGACCTGGGTGACCCCGGACAGCTACTACTCGGTCATCGCCCCCGAGCTCGCGGCGGCGATCCTGAAGCGCGGCCCCGACGAGGTGCGGGGCACGGCGGAGCAGCTACGGCTGCGCCCGCAGGACCTGGTCGAGCTGGGACTGGCGCGCGGCGTCGTGCCGGTCTGAGGCGGGCGCGCCGGCCGGCGGCGCGAGACCGGCCAGCCGCGCCAGCCGCCCGTACGAGTCGAGCCGCGCGGCGGTGTCGTGGCTGGTGAGGGTCACCAGCACCTCGTCCGCTCCGGTGCGGTCGATCAGTCCGGCCAGCCGGCGCGTCACGGCCGCCTCGTCGCCGTACAGCTGGCCGGCGCGGGCCTCGTCCAGATGCCGCCGCTCCCGTTCGGACAGCGGGCGCCCGAGCACGTCGCCGGGCGACGGCAGCGGCGGGAAGACGCCGCGGGTGCGGGAGACGGCGGTGGCCCACGCCTCGGGCAGCTGCAGCAGAGCGGCGGCCTCGTGGTCGGCGGCGACCGCCACGTTGACGGCGAGCAGCACGTACGGGCGGCCGCCGCGCGGTCCCGGGCGAAACGCGGTGCGGTAGCGCTCCAGGGCGGCCAGCGTCCTGGTCTCGTCGGCGAGGTTCGCCATGACGAGGGGGAGCCCGAACGCGGCGGCGGTCTCCGCGCCCGAGCCGACGGCCAGCACGTAGGCGGGGACGCGCAGGCCGTGGGCCGGCACGGCGGTCACCGCCGGCCCTCGGGGCCAGGCGGCCGTGTCTGGTTCGGCGTCGGCGGCCGCGGCCGCGGCTGCCGCTGGGTCGAAGTAGGCGAGGAGCTCGGCCAGTTGCTCGGGGAACCGGTCGGCGGCCTCCTTCCCCGCGCCGAGGGCGTCCCGCACCGCCCCGGTGAAGCCGACCGAGCGCCCCAGGCCCATGTCGACGCGGCCGGGGAACAACGACTCCAGCACGCCGAACTGCTCGGCCACCACCAGCGGCCGGTGGTTCGGCAGCATCACCCCGCCCGTGCCCACCCGGATCCGGGAGGTGGCGGCGGCCACCGCGGCGGCCAGCACCGTCGGCGCCGAGCCGGCCACCCCGGGGACGCCGTGGTGCTCCGCCACCCAGAAGCGGTGGTAGCCGAGTGCCTCGACCCGCACCGCGGCGTCCACGGTCTCCCGGAGCGCCGCGGCGGGCCGTTGTCCCTCGCGGATCAGCGCCCGGTCCAGCACGGACCAGCGCACCGACCGCAGCCGCTCGATGTCGTCCACACCTGGTTCAACAGCGGCGGGCCGCCGGGATTCCCGGCCGGGACCGTTCGCTCAGCTCGATCCGCTCGCTCAGCCGGACAGTCCGCGGGCGGCCAGCCAGCGCAGCTGCTCCTCGCTCTGCGACGCCCGGCCGCCGCCGTGGTCGCCGTAGTGCCAGACGGTGATCTCCTTGGGCCCCGCGTAGCGGTTGTAGGCCGCGTAGACGGTGGACGGCGGGCAGACGTCGTCCATCAGGGCCACGCTGAACAGCACCGGCGCGGTGGCGCGGGGCGCGAAGTGCACGCCGTCGAAGTAGTTCAGGGTGCTGAAGACCTCGTCCGGGTCCACCCGCTTGTGCACCCCGAGGTAGCGCGCCAGCTCCGGGTACGGACCGGCGGAGGCGATCTCGGAGGCGTGCCGGTAGTGGCACAGGAAGGGCACGTCGACCAGCGCGCCGGCCACCGCGTCGCCGACCAGGCCCGCCGTCGCCAGCGCCAGGCCGCCGCCCTGGCTGCCGCCGGAGACCACGATCCGGTCCGCGTCCACCGCCGGGTGCTCGCGCAGCGCGTCGACGGCCCGCACGCAGTCGGTCATCAGCCGGCGGTAGTAGTAGTGCTGCGGGTCGGTGATGCCGCGGGTCATGAAGCCGCCCACGAACTGCGGGGCGGGCGACGGGTCGGCGTCCGGGGTGTCGTGGCCCTGGCCGCGGCTGTCCACCACGAGGTTCGCGTAGCCGGCGGCGCTCCACAGCAGGTGCTCCAGGTACAGCCCACGCCCGCCGCTGTACCCGATGTAGGTGACCACGCCGGGCAGCGGCCGCTCCGCGCCGCGGGGCAGCAGCAGCCAGGCGGCTATCGGCTCCCCGTTCCAGCCGGGGAAGCGCACGTCGTAGACGTCCACGCCGGTGAGCGGTGAGTCGGGCACCGGCCGGTACTCGGCGGGCCCGGTGGCGGCACCGCGGGCCGCGTCCAGAGTGCTGGTCCAGAAGTCGTCGAAGTCCTCGGGCTCGGTCACCGCGGGTTCGTAGGTCCGCAGACTCTCCAACGACATGTCCGTCAACGGCATGCGATGCGCCTTTCCTGCAAGCGATTACCGCGGGAAAGCTACGTGGCGCCGAGATCCCCGTCAACGGCTGCCCCGGCGCTCACCAGGTGGTACGGATGGACCATGGACTGGATCGCCTACCCCGACGCGTGGCTGAGCCGGCTGGTCCTGCAACGCGGGCTGGCCGTCGTCTACCTGGTCGCGTTCCTCGGCGCGGTCCGCGAGTTCCGGGTGCTGGCCGGGGAGCGGGGACTCACGCCGGCGCCCGACTTCCTGCGTCAGGTGCCGTTCCGGAACGCACCCGGCCTCTTCCAGCTGCGCTACTCCGACCGGCTGCTCGGCACCGTCGCCTGGCTGGGCGCGGCGCTGGCCGCGGCGGTGGCGGCCGGCGCGGCGGACGCGGTCCCGCTCTGGGCGTCGATGGCGCTGTGGTTCGTGCTGTGGCTGCTGTACCTGTCGATCGTCAACGCCGGACAGGTGTGGTACGGCTACGGCTGGGAGTCGCTGCTGCTGGAGGCCGGTTTCCTGGCGATCTTCCTGGGCAACGACGCCATCGCGCCGCCGACCGTCGCGCTCTACCTGGTCGTCTGGCTGGTCTTCCGGGTCGAACTGGGCGCCGGGCTGATCAAGTGGCGCGGCGACTCCTGCTGGCGCAGGCTGACCTGCCTGTACTACCACCACGAGACGCAGCCGATGCCGGGCCCGCTGAGCTGGTTCTTCCACCGGCTGCCCGCCCCGCTGCACCGGGTGGAGGTCGCGGCGAACCACGTCGCCCAGCTGATCGTTCCGTTCGCGCTCCTCCTGCCCCAGCCGGTGGCGACGTGGGCGGCGCTCGTCGTCATCGTGACCCAGCTGTGGCTCGTCGCCTCCGGGAACTTCGCCTGGCTGAACTGGCTGACGATGCTGCTCGCCGTCGCGGCGGTCGACGGGGCGCTCGCCGCCCGTCACCTCCCGCTCCCGGAAGCACCCGCGGACCAGCCGGACGCGCCGGCGTGGTTCACGGCGGCCGTCCTGGGCCTCGCGGCCCTGGTCGCGGTCCTCAGCTACTGGCCGGTCCGCAACCTGGTCTCCCCGGGACAGGCGATGAACCGCTCCTACAACAGCCTCCACCTGGTCAACGCCTACGGGGCGTTCGGCACGGTGACCCGGGTGCGGCACGAGATCGTCCTGGAGGGCACCGCTGACCGGGTGCTGACCGACGAGACCCGGTGGCAGGCGTACGAGTTCCGCGGCAAGCCGGGGGCCCCGGGCCGGCTGCCGCGCCAGTTCGCGCCGTTCCACCTCCGCCTGGACTGGCAGATGTGGTTCGCCGCGCTGGCCCCGCACCTCCCCCGCCCGTGGATGCGCGGGCTCGTGCACCGGCTGCTGGCGGGCGACCGCGCCACCCTCCGACTGCTCCGCGTCAACCCCTTCCCCGACGCGCCCCCCGCATGGGTGCGCGCCCGGCTCTACCGCTACCGCTTCTCCACCTGGCGGGAGCTCCGCGCCACCGGCGAATGGTGGCACCGCACCCCCCTCGGCGATCACCTCCCGCCACACGCCCTCGACCGCCCCGGCCCCGACGCCCCAGGCTGAGCGAGCACTGCGCCGCATGAGGTACAGTTCTGCTGCACGGTGACCTTGGGGAACGGCACCAACACCGGCAACGGGACGTGGCGCAGCTTGGTAGCGCACCTGACTGGGGGTCAGGGGGTCGTGGGTTCAAATCCCGCCGTCCCGACCAGCATCTTCGCAGGTCAGAGGCTGTCTCCGCGTTTCGCGGGGGCGGCCTTTCGTATGTGCGCATGCTCCCA
>NZ_JBDPLU010000023.1:0-134041 GCF_039871525.1 Streptomyces sp. B6B3
GAGCGAGACCCCGACGTGTTCGGCGATCTGCGCGATGGTCAACGGACCGCTGGGCGGCTCGTCGGGCGCCTCGTTCGCCCTGACGCTCCCAGGTGCTGAGGTCATGCCACGCAGTGTAACCCCCGGGGTAAGTGACCGTTTCGGGAAGCGAACCGGTCACAGCAGGATCTTGACCGCGTCGTGAAGCACCTTCTACAGTTCCGGCCACGTAAATATTCGATCTGTTCATCGAAAAGATCAGGACAGGGGCGTCCGATGATCAAGAGGAAGACCTCCACCGGGCTCCATGGCGTGTCGATCGCGCTCGCCCTTGCCCTCGCTGCCCTCACCAGCGCCGGCTGCTCGACCGCGAACGAGCCGGGAAGCGGCGACGGCAGCTCCTTCGAGTTCTGGTCGTTCACCGGCATCGACCAGGGGACTCCGGTCGCGGAGTACGAGCAGGCCCATCCGGATGTCGACGTGAAGCTGACCGAGGTGGGCAGCACGGTGGAGACGGCGCAGGCGCTGACCATCGGGCTCGCCGGCGGCAAGGTCCCCGACCTGGTGCTCATCCAGGGCGACGACATGCCCCGGTTCGTGGACCAGCCGCAGAACTTCCTCGACCTGCGACAGTTCGGCGCCGACGAGATCCAGGGCGACTACCTGGACTGGGTGATGAGCCAGAGCATCGCCGAGGACGGCTCGATCATCGGCGTGCCGACCGACGTCGGCGGGATGGCGATCGCCTACCGGACCGACCTGTTCGCCGAGGCCGGCCTCCCCACGGACCGTGACGAGGTCAGCCAACTGTGGCCGACCTGGGAGGACTTCATCGCCACCGGGGAGCGGTACACCGCCGCCACGGGCGAGCCGTTCGTCGACAACGCCGCCACCAGCGTCTTCTACCAGGCGGTCAACCAGGTGTCGCAGAAGTACTACGACGACGAGGGCGAGCTGATCTACGACGAGAACCCCGAGATCCGCGACGCCTTCGAGCTGGCGCTCCAGGCCATGGAGGCGGGCATCACCGCCCGGCAGAGCACCTTCACCGAGGGCTGGAGCGCCGCGATGAAGCAGGGCGACTACGCGGTGGTGTCCGCCCCGTCCTGGATGCTCGGCAGCATCCGCAGCAACGCCCCGGACACCGAGGGGCAGTGGGACATCGCCACGATCCCCGGCGGCGGCGGCAACTGGGGCGGCAGCTACCTGGCGATCCCGGCCGACGCCGAGAACCCCGAGGCCGCGTGGGACTACATCAGCGAGATGCAGTCCCCCCAGGGCCAGCTGGAGCACTTCACCACCTCCGGCTCCCTGCCCACCACTCCCTCGGTCTACGAGGACGAGCGCCTCGCCTCGCACACCGACCCGTTCTTCTCCGACGCCCCGATCGGGCAGCTGTACACCGACTCGCTGCTGGGTCTTGAGTCGTTCCACATCGGCCCGGACAGCGCGCCGATCGGCCAGGAGTTCCTGAACGCCCTCACGGACGTCGAATCAGGCTCGGGTGATCCCGACGAAGCCTGGGAGAACGCGCTCCACAACATCTACGTCTCCATAGGGGAGTGACCGTGACCACCACACGGCTTGACCCGGAGCCGGCGGAGGCTCCCGTCTCCGCGGCGCCCACGCGCCGGGCCGGGAGAGGCGTCCGCCACGGGATCGTCGAACGCGTCGCCCCCTACGCCTACATCGCGCCGTTCTTCCTGATCTTCGCGGTGTTCGGGCTCTTCCCCCTGCTGTTCACCTTCTACATAGCCCTGTTCGACTGGAACCCCATCGGCGACCACACCTTCATCGGCTTCGACAACTTCACCCGCCTCTGGGAGGACGGACGCTTCTGGAACGCGTCCGGCAACACCCTGAGCATCTGGCTGCTGTCCACCGTCCCCCAGCTGGCGCTCGCCCTCGGCCTGGCCCACCTGCTCAACCACGCCCGCCTGAGGTACGCCGCGTTCTTCCGCATGACGATGCTGGTCCCCTACATCACCTCGGTCGCCGCGACCACGATCGTCTTCGCCCAGATGTTCGATCGCGACTACGGCCTGCTGAACTGGCTGCTCGGACTCGTCGGTATCGGCCCGATCAACTTCGTCCAGTCCGTCCCCGGCAGCCACCTGATGATCGCGACGATGGTGATGTGGCGCTGGTTCGGCTACACCACGCTGCTCTACCTGGCCTCGCTGCAGGCGATCCCGCGCGAGACCTACGAGGCCGCGGCCGTGGACGGCGCCGGCGGATTCAAGCAGTTCTGGCACGTCACCGTGCCCTCGCTGCGGCCCGTCATCATCTTCACCGTCGTGACCTCCACCATCGGCGGCCTCCAGATCTTCACCGAACCGCTGCTCGTCTCCCGCGCCGCGCCACTGACCTGCGGGCCCGCCCGGGAGTGCCAGACCCTCACCCTCTTCCTCTACGAACAGGGCTTCGGCGTCTTCGAGTTCGGATACGCGGCCGCCGTGGGCGTGGCGCTCTTCGTCATGGTCGTCGTCCTCACGCTGATCAACTACCTGGCATCCACCCGTATCCGCTCGGAGCGATGATGACCACCACACCACAACCGCGCTCCCACCGTCCCGTCGACCGGGTCCGCTGGTGGACCTACGCCCTGCTGGTGCTGGGTTCGGGGGTCTGTCTCTTCCCCGTGTACTGGATGTTCGTCGTCGCCTCGACCGACACGGCGACGGCCACCGAGATGCCCCCCGAGATCGTCCCGGGCGGCAACCTGCCGCACCTCATCGACCTCGTCTTCACCACCGTCCCGTTCCTCCAGGCCCTGATCAACAGCGTGATCGTCGCCGGCCTGATCGGCGTGGGGCACGCCGTCCTGTGCTCCCTGGCCGGCTTCGCCTTCGCCAAGCTGGCCTTCCCCGGCCGCGACACGCTGTTCCTGATCGTCGTGCTCACCATGACCGTGCCGACCCAGCTGGCGATCATCCCGCAGTTCCTGATCGTCGCCGAGCTGGGCTGGGTGGACACCCTGCAGGCGCTCGTCGTGCCCGGCCTGGCCAGCGCGTTCGGCATCTTCTGGATGCGGCAGCACCTGACCACCGTGCTCAGCGACGAGCTCATGCAGGCGGCCCGGATCGACGGCGCGAACAGCTGGCAGATCTTCTGGCGCATCGCCTTCCCGATCGTCCGCCCCGCCGCCTACGTCCTCGGGCTCTTCGGCTACGTCACCGCGTGGAACGACTTCCTGTGGCCCTTCGTCGTCCTGAAGTCCCCGGACAACTACACGGTCCAGATCGCCATCAAGGCCCTCCAGAACAGCTTCGACGTCGACCTGGGCCTGGCCATGGCGGGCTCCTTCGTCGCCACCCTCCCGCTGCTGGTGCTGTTCGTCTTCGTCGGCCGCCGCATGGTCGCCGGGATCATGGACGGCGCCTTCAAGGGGTGACGCGGGTTCCCGCGACTCGAAGGGACTCTCGTTCGGCGTCGTCTTCGAAAGAAGTTCTCGCGCGAACGACCGCGAACGACCGCGAACGACCGCGGAGGACCGCGAAGGGCCCGGAGAGCTCTCGCGGAGCGCCGTCGCGGCGCCTCGGGGGGCGGCGTCGCGACGGCCTGGCCGCGGTCCGGTGCGCCCGTGCCCGTGCCGCTCTACAGTGGCCGTCATGGCGACGATCCGGGACGTGGCCGCCGACGCGGGTGTCTCTCGCAGCACGGTGTCCTACGTCCTCACCGGCAAGAAGCGGCTGAGCCCCGCCACCATCGCGCGCGTGCGGGCCAGCATGGCCAAGCTGGGCTACCGTCCCGACCCGGCCGCCCGGGCCCTCGCCCTGGGCCGGACGGGCATCCTCGGCCTCCTCGCCTCGGTCTCGACGACCCGGCCGGAGACCGGCGTGGAGATCTTCATGCACTTCGTGCGCTCCGCGATGTACTCGGCGCGGGAGCGCGGCTTCGACCTGCTGGTGATGGGCAAGGGGGACGACGAACTGGCGGGGGACATCCTCGCGGACGCCCTGGTCGTCATGGACGTCCGGATCGAGGACCCGCGGCTCCCGTTGCTGAAGGAGATCGGGCTGCCGGCCGTGCTGATCGGTTACCCGGAGGACGCGCGGGGCCTGAGCGCCGTCGATCTCGACTTCGAGGCGGCGGCCCGCACCGCGGTGGCGCATCTGGCGGAGCTGGGCCACGAGGAGATCGCCGTGCTGGGCTTCCCCGAGGAGCCGGGGGCCGAGCTGTCGTTCGTCACGCGGTTCCGCCGCGGTATCGGCGACGAGGCCGCCGCGCACGGCGTCGCGACGAGGTTCCTGGCCTGTGAGCCGGACCGGGAGGGCGTCGAGGCGTGGCTGGCCCGGGTCGTCGGGGAACTGCCGGGGCTGAGCGCCGTCGTCGTGCTGGAGAGCAACGGGCTGCGCCCGCTGCTGGACATCTTCCACGAGCGCGGCGTCGTGGTGCCCCGCGACTGCTCGGTGCTCACGCTCTCCCCGCACCCCGTCGCCGCCCACCAGCGGCAGCCGATCACCTCCATCGACCTGCCGGGCGGCGAGATGGTCTCCCGGGCGGTGAACCGGGTGCTCGACGAGATGGCGGGCACGGCCGAACCGGGGGCGCTGGACCTGCTGCCCCCGGCCCTGAAGAACAACGGCTCCACCGCCCCCCGGCTGACCGGGGGGCGCCGGAGCCCGCTGCTCTGACCGCCGTCTCCGAACCGACGGTCGCGCTGTCGCCTCAGACGGCGCCGACGAGGTCGGCCAGCGCGCCGTCGCGGGCGAACACCGGGATCCGCTCCAGCGGCGCCTGCGCCTGCACGGCCTGCCCGCCCTCGTACACCTTGCCGGTGTGCAGGTCCGTCCACGACGCCCCGCGCGGCAGGTAGACCCGCCGCGAGTCCGCCCCCGCCTCCACCACCGGCGCGACCAGCAGGTCCGCGCCGAACATGTACTGGTCGCCGGGGAGTCCCCAGCAGGTGAGGTCCTCGGGGAACTCGTGGAACATCGCGCGCATCAGCGGCTGCCCGTCGTGGTGCGCCTCCGCCATCAGCCGGCGGACGTAGGGCCGCATCGCCTCCCGCAGCCGCAGGTACCGGGTCAGCACCTCGTACACCTCGTCGCCGTAGCTCCACAGTTCGTTCGCCGCGCCGGAGTGGCAGCGCCTCGTCCCCGTCGCGTCGCGCACCTCCTCGACCGGCCTGCGATCGCCGTGCATCCGCATCACGGGGCAGAACGCCCCGAACTGGAACCACCGCACCAGCAGCTCGTGGAACGCCGGATCCGCCACGTCCCCGCCGTGGAAGCCGCCGATGTCCGTGGTGAACCACGGAATGCCCGCGATCCCCATGCTGATCCCGGCGGCGATCTGCCGGCGCAGCGCCCAGAAGGTGCTGTGGATGTCGCCCGACCACACCAGCGCCCCGTACCGCTGGCTGCCGGCCCAGGCGCACCGCACCAGGTTGACGACCTCCTCCTGGCCGGCGGCCCGCTGGCCCTCGTGGAACGCACGGGCGAACGCCTGGGGGTAGATGTTGCCGACCTGGACGTTCGGGCCGAGGTGGTAGCGGTAGTTGTCGAAGTCGTAGACCCCGTACTCCGGCTCGGCCTCGTCGAGCCAGAAGATGCCGATGCCCCGGTCGTGGTAGTTCCGCCGGCAGATCTCCCAGACCCGCTCGCGGGTGCGCGGGTTGGTGACGTCCAGGAACATGCTGGGCCCCTGGAAGGACATCTGCACGTCGCCGCCGCGCTCGGCGCGCACCAGCAGGTTGTCGCGCCGCAGCGCCTCGAAGTTCTCGGACTCCACCGACACCTGCGGCCAGACGGACACCATCAGCTCGATGCCCAGCTCCCGCAGCTCCGCGACCATGGCGTCCGGGTCCGGCCAGAACTCCTTCTCGAAGCGGTAGTCGCCCATCTTCGGCCAGTGGAAGAAGTCCGCGACGATCACGTCGAGCGGCAGGCCGCGGCGGTGGTGCTCGCGCGCCACGTCCAGCAGCTGCTCCTGGTTCCAGTAGCGCAGCTTGCTCTGCCACAGGCCCAGGCCGTACTCGGGCATCATCGGCACGTGCCCGGTGGCGTTGGCGTACGCCGCCGTGATCTCCGCCGGGGTGTCACCCGCGGTGATCCAGTAGTCGAGCTGCTCGGTGCTCTCCGCCACCCACTCGGTGCGGTTGGTGCCGAACGTGGCCCGGCCGATGGCCGGGTTGTGCCAGAGGAAGCCGTATCCCCGGCTGGACAGCACGAACGGCACCGACGCCTGCGAGTTGCGGTGCGCCAGCTCCAAAGTGCTGCCCTTCACGTTCAGCAGGTCGTGCTGGTACTGGCCCATGCCGAACAGCTTCTCGTCCGGTTCGGCCGCGAAGCTCGCGGTGAGGTGGTGCGGCCCTCCGAGGAGCGCCCGGTAGGCCCGGGCCCGGAGCTTGAGCGAGCCGCCGGGGTCGAGCTCCCGCAGCAGCGGGTTGCCGTGGCGGTCCTGGAACGCGACGGAGCAGCGGAAGACGCGGTAGCCCACCGCCTGGTCGACGCGGTCCTCGGCGGTCAGCACCGCCGTGATGTTGCCGTTCGTCAGCCGCGCCTCGGCGCCGTCCGTCACGATCGTCGCGTCGGTGGGCGGCTGCGGCAGCAGGGCGAAGTCGGTGTCGGAGACGTCGGCGGACCGCGTGGCGCGCACCCGCAGACTGTGGCGGCCCCAGGGCTCCACGACGAGCGTCTCGCCCCCGCCCCGCCATATCAGCCGGTCACCGGCACATTCGAACACGGTCACGGAGAACTCCTTGGAAGGTTTTGCCTGAAGAGAAGATGAAGAGAAGAGAAGGACGAGGGCCGGGGGCCAGGGGTCAGTCCTTGACGGCCCCGGCCGTCACCCCGACGGCGACGTAGCGCTGGGCCACGATCAGCAGCAGCGCCGCCGGCACGGAGGCGAGCACGGCGGTGGCCATCACCGCGTTCCAGTCCGTGGTCTGGGCGCCGATGTAGCGGTACAGCCCGAGCGTGAACGGCACGATGTCGTTTCCCGACGTCAGCGACGCGGCGTGCAGGAAGTCGGCCCAGGCGAAGAGGAACGAGAACAGCGCGGCCGTCACCACCGCGTTCCGGCTGATCGGCACCACGACGGACACGAACGCCCGCACGTTGCCCGCCCCGTCCAGCTTCGCTGCCTCCAGCAGCTCGTCGGGGATCTGGAGCATGAACGCCCGCAGCACGATGACGGCCAGCGGCACGGCCGCGGTCGCGTCCGCCAGGATCAGGCCGGCGTACGAGTTGAGCAGCCCGACCGACTGGTAGATCGTGTACAGCGCCATCACGGCCACCACGCCGGGCAGCATCTGGGCCAGCAGGAAGAGGAACATCACCAGGCCGGAGCCGGGCGCGCGCAGCTTGGCCATGGCGTACGCGGCGGGCAGCGACACCGCGAGCGTCAACGCGACCGTGCCCAGGGCGATGACCAGGCTGGTGAGCAGGTGCGGAAGCTGGCTGTCCAGGGCCTGGACGTAGCCGTCGAACGTCGGGTTCGTCGGCAGGAACCGCGGTGGGTTCCTGATCAGCTCCGTCGGCTTCGTCAGCGAGACGTTGACCATCCAGTACAGCGGGAACAGCAGGACGGCGCAGACGGCCAGCCCGATGCCCGTGTCCGTCCACCGACGCCAGGTGGGTCGCCGCGTGTTCATGCCCTCAACTCCCTGCGCTGCGCCCGGATGTAGATCGCCCCGAAGACCAGGGCGACCAGCACGAGCAACTGACCCGCCGCCGCGCCCACCCCGAACTCCAGGTCGGTGAAGGAGAACTGGTACGCCCAGGTGGCCATCGTGTTGGAACTGTTGACCGGGCCGCCCTTGGTCATGATCCAGATGACGTCGAACACCTTGATCGTGTAGACGAGCCCCAGCAGCAGCGTCACCGACGTCACGGGGCGCAGCAGCGGCCACGTGATGCTGCGGAACGCCCGCCACGACGAGGCGCCGTCGATGGCCGCCGCCTCGTAGAGGTTCTGCGGGATCCCCTGGAGGCCGCCGTACAGCAGGACCATGTTGAACGGGATCCCCAACCAGATGTTGGTGATGATGACCGTCCACAGGGAGATGTCGGGATCGGAGAGCCATCCCACGGGGTCTGGCAGGAACGCGTTGACGATGCCGAACTGCTCGTTGAACATCCAGCGCCAGGTGGTCGCGGAGACGATCAGCGGCAGCAGCCAGGGGAGCAGCAGCAACGAGCGCAGCGTGACGGACAGCGGGAAGCGCCGGTTGAAGAACAGCGCGAGCGCCATCCCGATCGTGAACTGGCCCACCAGCGAGCACACGGTGAACAGCACGGTGTGCCAGACGATCGTTTCGAAGAGCGGATCGTTGATGACCCGCTCGTAGTTGTCCAACCCGACGAAGTCGGCCTCTCCGGTGACGAACGACGCGGCGGTGTAGTCCTGCATGCTGAGCAGGACCACGCGCCCGATCGGATACACGAAGAAGATCGCCAGGAAGACGAAGACCGGCGTCATGAAACCGATCGCCGCGACCCGGGTGCTGATCACCCAGCGCCCGCGAGGCGCCGACACCGGTGGCTCCTTCGACGGCCCGCCGGCCCGGGCCCGGGGCGGTCGGTTGGCCCCGGTGCCCCGGGCGGCCCCGGTCGTCTCGGTGGTCTCGGAGGACATCCGGCGGGCCCTACTCGGCGGCGGCCGTCGCGGCGGCGTCCGTGAGCGCCTGATCCGGCGACTTCTGTCCGCTCAGCGCCTCCTGGACGGCCGTCCACAGGGCCTCCGAGGTCTGCGGGTAGGCCGACCCCAGGTCGGCGGTCCGGCCCTGGGCGGCGGAGACGGCCTCGACCCACGGCTCCAGCGCGGGGTTCTCCGTCGCCTGCGCCGCCGCCTCGTCGGCGTAGGGCTGGATGTACGTCTGCCCGTCGGTCCACACCTTCAGGTTGTCGGGCTTCACCAGGCACTGGACGAACTCCGCGGCGAGGTCCTGCTGGTCCCCGACCACGACCTCCATGAACTCACCGCCCAGCGGGCTGGCTGCCGTCCCGCCGTCCTGCGCCGGCAGCGGCACCACGCCGTAGTTGATGCCGTTCTCGTCCAGTGAGGCGAGCTGCCAGGTGCCGTTGACCATCATGGCCAGCTTCCCGGCCAGGAACTCGTCGCGGACGTCCTGCTGGGTGGCGTTCAGGTTCGACTGCGACGCCGCACCGGAGTCCACCAGGTCGGTCCACAGCGACAGCGCGGCCGCGGCCTCGGGCGACCCGATGTCGGCCAGATCGGCCCCCGCCCCCCAGAAGAAGGGCAGGAACTGGAACGTGCCCTCCTCCGAGGCGGCCGCCGAGAAGCCCAGCCCGCGCACGTCCCCGTGGGTCAGCTCCGCCGCGGCGTCGGTCAGCTCCTGCCACGTCGTGGGCGGCGCCGTCCCGGCCTCGTCGAACATGTCCTTGTTGTAGAACAGCGCCAGCGAGTTGGCGCCGAGGGAGGCTCCGTAGGTCTCGCCGTCGAACCGACCGGCGGCGAGCACGTTGTCCATCATCCCCGAGGTGTCCAGGCCCGACTCGGAGTTCGGGACCAGCAGGCCGGTCTCGGCGAACTGCGCCACCAACGGGTTGTCGAGCACCACCAGGTCGGGCGTGGCCCCGGACGACGCCGACTGGAGCAACTTGCTCGACAGGTCCGCCTCCTGGGTCCGCTCGATCGTGATCCCCGTGTCCTCCTCGCACGTGCTGAGCAGCT
The DNA here is from genome assembly GCF_039871525.1 of Streptomyces sp. B6B3. Lineage (NCBI taxonomy): Bacteria > Bacillati > Actinomycetota > Actinomycetes > Kitasatosporales > Streptomycetaceae > Streptomyces > Streptomyces sp. B6B3. The sequence goes on from NZ_JBDPLU010000023.1 coordinate 9,622, forward strand.
GCCCGTACGGCGAGGCGCCGTCGTACTGGCTCCACGAGTCCCACAGCTCCAACGTGCGGTCGTCGCCGCCCCCGCCGCCGCTCCCACCGCATCCGGTGAGAACGAGCGCACCGACGACGCCGATCGCGGCCACGACGGTGGCCCTGGACTCTCTGTTCACGGTCGTTCCTCCTCGAACCCGTACGTCGTGCGCGCACCGTGGCGGGGAAGGTAGCAACGTCTGGTGGACCGGTTCAATAGGTGGTGAACCGGTTCACCAGATGTTGCCGTTCCGTTATTTCCCCATGTCGAGGACCGTGGCGGGAGCCGTCAGGCGTCGTCCGGCAGATAGGGGATTGTCTGCGGTCCCTCGGGCAGAACGCACACCCGGGCGCCGTCCCCGGCGGCGGCGAGCGCGTCGGCGACGGCGGCCGAGACGTCCGGGGCGTGCCCGAGATGCGCGGCGGCCAGGTCGCCGGCGTCCAGTCCCGAGGTGTGCACCAGGACGCGGGCGTCGCGTTGGATGCGGGCCTGGATCTGGGCCTGCCACTGGTCGGGCACGGTCTCGGTGCGCCGGGCGAGGGCGTCCAGCAGCGCCTGCGGCGACTCGGCGGACGCCAGGACGTCGCGGTAGGAGCCGTGGTCGGGGAAGCCGTCGCGGCATTCGGCGGCGCAGATGATGGTGCCGCCGGGCCTGACCACCTTGTGTGCGGCGGACATGCCCTTGACGCACTGGTAGAGGTTCTGGTCCAGGGGGTAGCCGGCGTTGGTCGTGACCACGACGTCGAACAGGGCGTCCACCGGCCGCATCGCGGTGCGCCGGGCCGCCTCGGTGGCGGTGGCGTGCATGGACAGCAGGTCGCCGCCGAAGGCCGCGACGATGTCCTGGTCGCGGTTGAGGACCACGTCGAGGGAGAAGGTGACCCCGGTCGCCTCCGCGATGGCCCGGACGTCGTCGTGCACCGGGTTGCCGTGGATGACGCCCCAGGTGGCGCGGGGATCGCCGATCCGGGCCGCGTCGTGCAGGACGAGCACGGTCTCCAGGGCGGCCAGGCCGGGGGCGACGAGCTTCGGCCCGCCGGAGAAACCGGCGAAGAAGTGCGGCTCCACGAAGCCGGTGGTGATGCGGACGTCCGCCTCGGTCCACTCCCGGTTCAGCCACACGGGCACGCCGTCGCCGAACGTTCCGCACCAGGCCAGGCTGGCGCGGTCGCGCGCGTCGTGGTTGACGACGCGCACGGTGTCGACGACCTGGTCGCCGAACATGCGGCGCAGCTCCGCGTCCGTGTTGCCCCGGTGGGTGCCGGTGGCCACCAGGATCACCACGTCGTCCGGGTCGACCACGCCGTCCAGCTCGGCCAGGACCGCGGGGATCATCAGATGCCGGGGCTGCGGCCGCGTGCCGTCGCAGGCGGAGATCGCCACCGTCTGCCCCGGTCGGACCCGGTCGCGCAGCGGCGGTCCGGAGACGGGGGAGCGCAGGGCCCGGCGCAGGGCGGCCGTCTGGTCGTCGGCGGCCGGATGGTGCACCGGGGTGATCACCGTGGCCGCGGCCGGGTCGACGCGCAGTTCCAGGCCGGTCTCGCCGTAGGCCAGCGGCACGGTCAGCACGGCGTCTCCCCGGCGGTGTGCGGCGCGCGGCGGATGCGGGCGCCTCCTCGATCAGTCAGTGACACGCGCCGCAGCATAACCAGGAGATCCCATGTCCAGGGAGGCCCCCTGAGGAAGTTTGCGTGATTTGCTCGGATATGTGAACTCGATGAATGGGATGACTTCCGAATCCATCCCGTGTTTGTCCGTCCGCCGTGGCTCCCCGTCGCCGCACCGGCCGGGCGCGTGCGGCGCGCCCTCCGGTGCGGCGGGGGGCCGGGATCGGCGCCCGGATGACCGGACGCGGGTGTCAGGTACGTGTCCACCTCTGGCTGGACTGGCCGTTGCAGGTCCACAGGACGGCGGTGGATCCGTTCGCGGTGCCTGCCTGGTTGACGTCCAGGCACAGGCCCGACTGGACGTTGCGGATGGTTCCGTCGGAGCCGAGGGTCCACTTCTGGTTGTTCTGGCCGTTGCAGGTCCAGGTGATGACGCGGGTGCCGTTGGTGGTGCCCTGTTCGTAGGCGTCCAGGCACTTGTCGCCGTAGACGCGGATCTCGCCGCCCTCCCAGGTGGTCCACAGCTGGTTCGCGGCGGTGTGGCAGTCCCAGATCAGCACGGTGGCGCCGGACGCGGTGGAGGCGTTGTCGACGTCCAGGCAGCGGCCCGAGCCCGCGCCGCGCAGCCGGTCGGTCTCACTGTCCAGCGGGCTGCCGCCGGACACCCGGTACGCGACGACGCCGTGCGCCGGCACGCTGGCGGTGATCTGGCCGCCGGTGCTGGAGGTGGCGCCGCTCCACAGGTCGGTCAGGGTGAGGGAGGAGCCGGACAGGCCGATCTGCGCCGCGGTGGTGCTGATGGTGGTGGCGGCGTCGCCGCGGTTGAACAGGCCGACGGCGACGGAGCCGTCGGACAGGGGTTTGGCGAACACCTCGACGGCGCCGTCGTCGCGGACCCGTCGGCCGCCGGCGCCGAGCGCGTCCTGGTTGACGGCGATCAGGCGTGGGTTGCGCAGGGTCGCGCTGATGTCGGAGGACATGGTGCGGATGTCGTTGCCGGCCATCAGGGGTGCGCCCATCAGGGCCCAGAGGGCGAAGTGGGAGCGCGACTCGGTCAGGGAGAGGCCGGGCCGGCCGACGACCAGCATGTCGGGGTCGTTCCAGTGGCCCGGGCCGGCCTGGGCGGCGAGGGGGGCGTTGACGTCGACGACGTTGCCCACGCCCATGGGGTAGCTGTTGGTGTTGCCGTTCTGCCAGATGTCGAGCAGGTCCTCGGTGGTGCGCCACAGGTCGGCGACCTCGCCCCAGTTGTAGGTGGAGCCGGTGATGGCGTGGAAGCTGTTGGGGTTGATGCTGTAGACGATGTCGCGTCCGGTGGCGCGCAGCGCGTCGCGCATCAGGGAGAACCGCTGGATCTGCTCCTCGCGGGTGCCGTCGGGGGAGCACCAGTCGTACTTGAGGTAGTCCACGCCCCAGGAGGCGAAGGTCTGGGCGTCCCGCACCTCGTGGCCCATGCTGCCGGTGGAGCCGGGGTGGGTGCCGACGCGTTGGGCGCAGGTGCGTTCCGTGGGCACCTGGTAGATGCCGAACTTCAGCCCTCGGCTGTGGATGTAGTCGCCCAGGGCCTTCATGCCGCTGGGGAACTTGGTGGGATGGGCGCGGAGGTTGCCCTGGGAGTCGCGCTGGGGGTCGAACCAGCAGTCGTCGACTACGACGTACTCGTAGCCGGCGTCCCGCATCCCGGAGTTGACCATGGCGTCGGCGGCCTCGCGGACCGCCGCCTCGGTGACGCCGCAGCCGAAGCTGTTCCAGCTGTTCCAGCCCATCGGCGGGGTGAGCGCCGGGCTGCCCGGGGCGGCCTGGGCCGTCGGCGGGTCCTGCACCGGGGAGAACAGCAGGGTCAGTGCGGCGACCAGGGCCGCGAGCAGCGGTAGGCGTCTGCGTGATCGAGTACGCATCGAGTCCCTTTCCGGATCGATCTGGATCGAACGGAGGGTGTGCTGACGTGCGCCGGCCGGAGGACCGGAGGGTCGATCGTGTGCCGTGTCGTTCGAGATGACGAACGACGATCGAGTCATCAGACACGGATCATAGGGAGCCCGGGCTGTGCGTCAACCTCTTCGCGCCGAGCTTTCGGCCTGTCAGGCGAAATCAATCGGACCGGAGTCGCCGCGTCGGTGGTTCCTCGGTGGCTCCTCGGCGGACCCGCCCGAGGGGACGCCCGCCGTCCTGAGGGGGCGTGCGGCTCCGCTCGGGCCCGGACGGACGCCGCGGACGGCTGGCTGCCGGCGCCTCGGCATGGCGAGCCCTCCTCGGTCACGGACCGTTCTTGTTTCGTGAGGAACGACGAAAAGTATGTGCCCGAAAGGTGTTGACGCTGTCCAGGGAACGCCTATCTTTGACCCGTAGCGTCTGATGCACCGAGCGACGTTCGGAATTCCGAACGACATGAAGCCGTTCCTGGTCTGCGCCCGTCACGCAGGCCGTTGCACGACCGCACCGCACGGGCTGTTCGTTGGTTCTCCCCCACGCGCCGCCGGGCTCCCCCGGGGCCGGGGGAAGCCGCCCCGGCACCCGCTGAAGCCGCACCGTCCTCAATGCGCCACCGAACCACTTGAGGAGACCCCCATGCCAATGAGACGGCGTTCCGTCCTGGGATCGATGTTCACCCTGAGCGCGGCCGGGGCGGCGGGCGCGAGCGCGTCGCTGCTCGGCGCGACTCAGGCCCGTGCCGCCACCGCCGCGTTGGACGCGCCCACCACCCGGTTCGCCATCGGGGTGCGGGAGTACGCCTGGAGCCGCGGCAGCCGCCGGCTGACCACCCGGATCTTCTATCCGGCCACCGGAAACCCGGGCGGCAATCCCGTCACCAACGCCCCGGTCGCCAACGGTGTCTTCCCCGTCTGCGAGTTCAGTCACGGTCTGGGCGGCAATCCGGAGAGCTACGCGCCGTTGGTGCGTCCGCTGGCCGAGGCCGGGTTCATCGTCCCCGCGCCGGTGTTCCCCACCACCTCCTCCGGGACGGAGGGGAACATCCAGGACGTCTACAACGGCAACCAGTCGATGGACGTCTCGGAGGTCATCACCCGCACCCTGGCGTTGAACACGGCCTCGGGGGATCCGTTGGCCGGGCATGTCGACACCGCGGTCGGGGTCGGGGTGGCGGGGCACTCACTGGGTGGGATGACCACCCATGGTCTGCTGACCGCCTGGCCGGACGAGCGGATCGCCGCGGCCGTGCCCTTCGCCTGCGTGGACATGGGCAACCCGGACGGCACGGTGAGCGCGAACGTGCTGTTCGTGCACGGCGACCGGGACTCGATCTGCCAGTACTCCTCCGCCCGCACCGCCTACGGCGAGTTGGCGGCGCCCAAGGCGTTCCTGACGCATCTGGGCACCGGGCACGACGAGTACATCTGGAGCGGCTACAACCACACCCAGACCGTGGCGACCTACCTGGACTGGATGCGCTGGAGCCTGTACGCCGACACCGCCGCCCGCGACCGCCTCCAGACCGACGCCACCTCGGGCACCACCACCACGCGATGGGAGTCCACCCTCGCGTCCCTCCCCTCGTCCGTGACCGGTCTCCGCTCGCGCGCCAACGCCCAGTACGTCTGCGCGGAGAACGCCGGAGCGGGCGAACTCGTCGCGAACCGCGCCACCCTCGGACTCTGGGAACGTTTCGACCTGGTCGACCTCGGCGGCGGCGACGTCGCGTTGCGCGCCCACGCGAACGGCCAGTACGTCTGCGCGGAGAACGCGGGAGCCGCGCCGCTCATCGCCAACCGCGCCTCCGTCGGCGCCTGGGAGACCTTCCAGCGCGTGGACAACGCCGACGGCTCCGTCAGCCTGCGCGCGCGGATCAACAGCCGCTACGTCTCCGCCGCGAACGGCGGGGCCGCGCCGCTCGTCGCGAACGGTACGACGGTCGGTGCCGAGCAGTCGTTCGACCTGATCAGCGGCTGATCCCGCCCGACGCCCCCAGCCCGGAACCGGCGCTCTCCCGTCGCGCCACGGAAGCCCGACGCCCGTATGTCATGCCCAGGACATGCTGCCCGGTTCCGCATTCCCGTGGGCGGCCTCGGTCGCCCACGGGCGGTCACACCGTGTTCCAAGAAGGGACGACAGATGAAGCACCTGATGGGGGCGGGCGCACGGCCCGCTCGGTGGAGACGGTTCAGAGCGCTGTCGCTGATGCTCACCGCCGTGCTCCTCGCCTCCGGCATGACCCTGGCCCTCTCCGGCTCGGCCCAGGCGGCCAGCACGTTGGGGGCGTCGGCGGCCGAGAGCGGGCGGTACTTCGGCACCGCGGTCGCCGGGGGCAAGCTCAGCGACGGCGTCTACACCTCGATCCTGGATCGGGAGTTCAACAGCGTCACCGCCGAGAACGAGATGAAGTGGGACGCCACCGAACCGAACCGCGGCTCGTTCAACTACAGCTCGGGTGACCGGATCCGGGACTACGCCCTGCAGCGCGGCATGGACGTGCGCGGACACGCCCTGCTCTGGCACTCCCAGATGCCGGGCTGGGCGCAGGGGATGGAGGGCAGCTCGCTGCGGTCGGCGATGATGAACCACGTCACCCAGGTCGCCAGCCACTACCGCGGCCAGATCTACGCCTGGGACGTGGTCAACGAGGCCTTCGCCGACGGCAACAGCGGGGCGCGCCGGGACTCCAACCTGCAACGCACCGGGAACGACTGGATCGAGGCCGCGTTCCGCGCCGCCGACGCCGCCGACCCGAACGCGAAGCTCTGCTACAACGACTACAACACCGACGGCATCAACGCCAAGAGCACCGCGATCTACAACATGGTGCGCGACTTCCTCTCCCGCGGCGTGCCCATCGACTGCGTCGGGTTCCAGTCGCACCTGACCAACTCGGTGCCCAGCGACTACCAGGCGAACCTGCAGCGCTTCGCCGACCTCGGCGTCGAGGTGCAGATCACCGAGCTGGACATCTCGGGCTCGAACCAGGCCAACGTCTACTCCACCGTCACCCGGGCGTGCATGGCCGTCGAGGCCTGCACCGGCATCACGGTCTGGGGCATCCGGGACAGCGACTCGTGGCGGACCGGTCAGAACCCGCTGCTCTTCGACAACTCGGGGAACAAGAAGGCCGCCTACACCGCGGTGCTGAACGCGCTCAACGAGGGCGAGGACCCGGACCCGCCCACCGGAGACATCGACACGACCGCCTGGTACGTGCTGGTCAACCGCAACAGCGGCAAGGCGCTTGACCTGTACAACCTGGCGACGAACGACGGGGCGCGGATCACCCAGTGGTCGCGCAACGACCAGGCACAGCAGCAGTGGCAGTTCGTCGATTCCGGCAACGGCTACTACCGGCTGAGATCCAGGCATTCGGGCAAGGTGCTGGACGTCTACAACTGGTCCACCGCGGACGGCGCGTCCGTCGTCCAGTGGGCCGACAACAACGCCGCCAACCAGCAGTTCCGGCTCGCCGACTCCGACGGCGGGTACGTCCGGCTGATCAACCGCAACAGCGGCAAGGCGCTGGAGGTGCAGGGCGCCGCCACCACCGACGGCGCGAACGTCGTCCAGTACGCAGACTGGGGCGGCAGCAACCAGCAGTGGCAGCTCGTCCCGGTGGGCGGCGGCGATCCGCCCGACTCGTCCCTGCCGTCGTCGTTCCAGTGGAGCTCCAGCGGGGTGCTGGCCGGCCCGAAGTCGGACGGGAGCCACGACATCGTCGCCATCAAGGACTACTCCGTCGTCCGGCACAACGGCCAGTGGCACGTCTACGCCACCACCGCCAGCCGAAGCGGCGGCTGGAACCTGGTGCACTTCGCCGCACCGGACTGGAACCAGATGGCCAACGCCCAACACACGTTCCTGGACACCGCCTCCGGAGTCGGCACCGGATACCGCGCCGCCCCGCAGGTGTTCTACTTCGCACCACAGGGACTGTGGTACCTGGTCTACCAGACCGGACTGCCCTCGTACTCGGTCAGCAGCGATCCCAGCAATCCGCGGTCCTGGTCGACGCCTCGGAACTTCATGAGCAGCATGCCGGACATCGTCCGGCAGAACATCGGCAACGGGAACTGGCTCGACTTCTGGGTCATCTGCGACACGGCCAACTGCCACCTCTTCTCCAGCGACGACAACGGCCACATCTACCGCGCCCAGACCTCCATGGCGAACTTCCCCAACGGCTTCGGCAACACCGTCATCGCCCTCCAGGACTCCGCCTACAACCTCTTCGAGGGCACCGCGGTCTACAAGGTCGGGGATACCGACGATTACCTGCTGCTCCAGGAGGCCATCGGATCCACCGGCCGCTACTACCGGTCCTACACCTCCAACAGCATCAGCGGCCCATGGAGCCCGCTGGCCGCTTCGGAGTCCAACCCCTTCGCCCGGTCCAGCAACGTCAGCTTCCCGTCCGGCGCCTGGACCCGGGACATCAGCCACGGCGAGCTGCTCAGGTCCGGCAGCGACCAGACCCTCACCATCAACCCCTGTGACCTGCAGTTCCTCTACCAGGGAATGGCGCCGGGGTCGGGCGGCGACTACAGCCAGCTGCCCTGGCGGATGGGCCTGCTCACCCAGACCAACTCTCCCTGCTGACCCCGACCGGCGCCCCCGCACCCGGTGCGGGGGCGCCCGGGGCAGGTCCCGGTCCGCCCAGCTCTCAGTCCGCCGCGCCGCGCGGCGGGGCCGTGCTGTCGCGGACGACGAGTTCGGTGCTGAGCTCCACGCGCTTCTGGTCCAGGTCGTCCCCTCGGGCGAGGGCGACGGCCATGGCCGCGGCCGAGGCGGCCATGGCCGCGAGCGGTTGGCGGACCGTGGTCAGCGGCGGGGTGAGCCAGTTGGACGGGAAGAGGTCGTCGAAGCCCACCACGCTCAGGTCCCGCGGGACGCGCAGGCCGGCCTCGGCGGCCGCTCGGTACACGCCCAGCGCCGCCCCGTCGTTGCAGGCGAACACGGCGGTCGGTGGTTCGGGCAGGCGCAGCAACTCCCGGGTGGCGGCGATGCCGTCCTCGACCCGGAAGCCGGCGACCCGCACCAGCGTCTCGTCCACCGGAGCGCCCCCGATGTCCATGGCGGCCCGGTAGCCGTCCAACCGGGCGCGGCTGGCGAGCGCGTACGGCGGGCCGGCGACCACCGCGACGCGCCGGTGCCCGAGCTGGAGCAGGTGCCGGGTGGCGGACATCCCGCCGCTCCAGTTGCTGGCGCCGACCGACGGGCACTCGGGGGGCGGTTCCTCGGTGGGATCGAGGTGCACGAACGGTATTCTCCGGCTGCGCAGTTGGCTCGCCTGGGCGTCGGTGAGCGCGGAGAATACCGTGATGACTGCCGTGGGCCGGCGGGCCAGCACGCCCTCGACCCAGCCCAGGCCCGGTGTGTGGCGGCCCTGGAGCTGGGTGACCGCGACGGCGAGTCCGTGCTCGCCGGCGATCTGCTGGGCGCCCTTGACGATCTCGACCGGGTAGGGACCCGCGAGCTCGTGGAAGACCACCTCCAGCATCGGCGCCGGTTCTCCCGCCTTCTTCTGCCGCCGGTACCCGTGGCGCCGGATGAGCTCCTCCACGATCTCCCGGGTCTCGGCGGCGACCTCGGCCCGCCCGTTGACCACCTTGGAGACCGTCGCCATGGAGACGCCCGCGCGCTCCGCGAGCTGCGCGGTGGTCAGGGGCTCGTGACGCGCGCCGTCGGCGGAGGGGCTCGTGTCGGCAGAGGTCATCCGAGCAGTCTACGCATCGCGCTCCGACGGCCCCGGTGTCCCGTTCGCGCTCGTCACCGGGCCGCGCCACGACGTACCCGGTCCTGTGCGCGACGAACCGGGGCGCTCCTGCCAGTCCGCCGTGGCGCGGCGGCTCGGTTCACGATCAGGATCCTAGGCGCGGCAGGGCCGCTCGGCATACGTCGTACGTATTTTTTACTTTCTCTTGGGACGCGGGCGATGCGTCACCGGTTCGTCGCCTGGGGGCGCGTCGCTATCGCTGCAGCCGCACCGGGGCGCCCGGGGCGCGACGGCGGACGAGCCAGGCCTCGGTGATGTGCGTGAACATCGCCTCGGCCGCGCAGTGGGGATCCCCGTCCGCGATCCGTTCGTAGATGCGGCGGTGTCCGCGGTTCGACTCGACGCACGAGCCGCGGTCGGGCTCTCCCATGTACCGCGCGGTGTGGATGACCTGGCTCTCCAGGGACCGCACCACCGCCCGCGCGATGCGGTTCTCGGACGTCTGCATGATCAGGTCGTGGAAGGCCCGGTCGTACTCGGCGTAGGCGACGTGGTCGTCCACGAGCTCGTCCATCCGATCCACCAGGGCGCGGAGTTGGTCGGCGACCTCCGGAGTGATCAGCCGGGCCGCGACGTTCGCCATGTCGGACTCGAGCAGGCGCCGCGTGACGACGAGATCGTCGAGGATCTCCAGGGACTCGTCCTCGGCGATGGTCGACGCCAGGACGTGCTCGTCGAGCATGTTCCACATCGTCGGCGGGGTCACCATGGTCCCGGCGCCCTGCCGGACCTGCACCATGCCCTTCTCCTGGAGGACCTTCACGGCCTCCCGGATCACGGTCCGGCTCACCGAGAACGCCTCGCACAGCGCGGGCTCGGACGGCAGCGGGGAGCCGGGCGCGTGCACGCCGCGCACGATGCGTCCCACCAGCTCCGCCGTGACGGCGCTCGCCAGGTTGGGCGGTCGTCGTACCCAGGCGGGTGTCGTCACGGGGAAGCTCGCCGGTGCCGGCTGCGATGCGGTCATGGTCCCTCCGATGAGCCTCGCGACCACGCGGCGCCACGAGTCATGTGACATTATACGCAGGCTGCCTTGACCTGATACGTCATACGAGTTATGTTCCAGCTCAGCGAGGGCAGCCGCCCCCCGTCCGTCGTCCGGACGACGTGACCTCGCGACCTCGGACAGCCAACGCTCGGCCGGAGAGTGCCGACGACCTACGACGGGTGACCGTCGTCGACCGCACCCGGGTCGTTCCGCGCCGCATCCCAGAACGCCAGCGCAACGCCGCACCACGCTCGCCGCTCACCGGTCAGGCCAGGCCCGCCCAAGACCAGCCCGCCGTCACGAAAGGACAGAGCCGTGCCTCCCCCCCACGCACCATCGGTTCGAGCGTCCGCGGCAGTCGCCGCGACCCTCGCCGCCGGTCTCCTCGCCGCCGCCCTGCCGTTCTCCCCGGCCCAGGCCGCGCCCACCGAACACGTCCTCGTCGTGGCCCCGACCGGCACGGCGCACGCCGCCGACGACGGTCCGGGCACCGCCGAGGAGCCGTTGCGAACCCTGGCCGAGGCCCAGCAACGGGCCCAGGACCTCATCGCCCGAGGCGACGGCGACGTCTCCGTGAAACTCATGGACGGGACCTACCGCCTGAGCGAGCCGCTGCGCTTCGACGCCGACGACTCCGGCCGCGACGGGCACACGGTCAGCTGGCAGGCGATGCCCGGAGCGGACCCCGTGGTCAGCGGCGCCGAGCCGGTCACCGACTGGGAACTCGACGATCCGGCCACCGGCATCTACCGGTCCGACGTCGGCACGGGCTTCGACAGCCGGCAGCTCTACGTCGACGGCCAACCCGCCCAGCGCGCGCGGACCGAACTGGCGGACTCCGACATCACCCTCAACCCCGACGGCTTCACCCTCAACAACCCGAACCTGGGCTACCTGGCGACGCTGCCCGACCAGCAACGCATCGAGTTCCAGGGCATGCTGTCGTTCACCAACCGGTTCGCCCCGGTGCAGAGCATCTCCGGCTCGACGGTCACCATGCAGCAGCCGGCCTGGGACAACAACACCTACGGGTACGACACCCTCCAGTCCCCGTTCCGGAACCCCACCTACTCCCTGCTGAACTCGAAGAGGTTCCTCGACGAGCCGGGCGAGTGGTATCTGGACACGACGGCCGGGACGCTGTACTACAAGCCGTTCGACGGGCAGGACATCAACGAGGCGCAGGTCGAGCTGCCGCGCCTGGAGACCCTGCTCGAGGTGGGCGGCACGTACGACGAGCCGGCCCGCGACCTCGCCTTCGAGGGCATGACCTTCGCCGGGACCACCTGGCTGCACCCCAGCTCGCCCAACGGATACGCCAACCAGCAGACCGGCGCGTTCATCACCGGGGAGCAGCAGCACCGGCCCTCCGACGCGTTCACGTCCTGCGCCGTCGGCTGCAAGGGATTCGAGGGCGCCCGCAACAACTGGGCCCAGGCGCCCGGTGCCGTGCAGGTCTCGGCGGCCACCGGCATCAGCTTCGCGAACAACAGCTTCGTCAACCTCGGCTCCGTCGGGCTCGGCATCGGCAACGACGCCAACGCCCACGCCTCCGGGGTGGGCCTCGGCGCCCAGAACGTCTCGGTGGTGGGCAACACGTTCACCGCGAGCGCCGGTGGCGGCATCGTGGTGGGCGGGGTCCGCCCCGACGCGCACCACCCGTCCGATCCCCGCATGACCAACAGCGACATCCTGATCAGCGACAACGAGATCTACTCCACGGCGCTGGAGTACCTCGACCAGGACGGCATCTTCGCCAGCTACGTCAGCGGGCTGTCGATCGAGCACAACTCCGTCTATGACCTGCCGTACTCGGGCATCGGCGTCGGCTACGGATGGGGCGCCAACGACCCGGGCGGCAGCCCGGAGTACATCAACCGCGGCCTCTACGACTTCCAGCCGATCTACGACACGCCGACGACGCTCCGCGACGTCCACGTCGTCGGCAACCACGTGAGCGACGTCGTGCAGACGATGTTCGACGCCGGCTGCGTCTACTCGCTCTCCGCGATGCCCGAGAGCACCATCGAGGAGAACCTCTGCGAGAACAGCGGGCAGCTCGGCCTGTACTTCGACGAGGGATCCCGCTATCTCACCGCGAGCACCAACGTCTTCCTCAACACCGCCGGGCAGTGGGCGCACGCCAACAACCAGAACGGCAACCGCACCGGCAACCTGACGCTGACCGGGAACTACACGACCAACCCCGCCATCACCGGACTCACCAACGGGGACCGCGGCAACGTCGTCCAGGGCACCGTCACCTTCAACCCCGGCAACGTCCCCGCGGAGGCCAGCCGGGTGATCTCCGACGCGGGCCCGAGGGAGTGAGCTGAGCCCGTCGCCCGAAACCCGCGCGGGCCACGACGGGGTTACGCCGTGGTGGCCCGCTCACCGCCGTGCCGAGGGCAGTCTCACCGCCCGCCGCTCAGCGGCCCGTACGTGGCGGCCGTGATGTTGGCCTGCACCGCGTCCTCGGTCTCGTCGGAGGGGTAGCCGGCGACCATGGCTCCCTCGTAGAAGGTGCCCTCGCTGAGGTTGGCGCCGCCGCCGGGCTTGCAGCAGTCGCCGCCGCTTCCCAGGACGATGGCGCCCTGCTTCTTCATCGGGCTGTACCCGGGCGGCAGCGAGCCGTCCCACAGCGTGGTGAGGCTGCCGGCCTGGGCGTCGCCGCCCTTGAGGGCGAACCGGGTCGTTCCGTTGTTCTTCAGCATCGCGGTGACGTACGGGTTGGTGAAGTCCCGTTGGTTGGGGTTCCACTGCTGGCTTCCGCCGGGGTAGAGGCCCCATTCGAGGTCCGCCTGGACCCAGGGACCCGTGCCCTGGCATCCGCCGAACCAGCACTGGGTGCTGAAGTTGATGGCGTCCATGGTGCCGGCGCCGTCGGCCATCCGGGTCGTCTCGCTGTTCCCGTAGTCGAAGCAGCAGCCGCCGTTGACGTGGGTGCCGCTGGTGACCATGTACATCCCCTCGGGCTCGCTGCCGGTCGGCACGCCGGTCAGGTGGCCGTCGCGCCAGTAGCTGTTCCCGGGCTTGATGTAGAGCGAGTAGACCTTGTTGCCCGAGACGGTGAGCGATTCGGTCATCGCGTCCGCGGGGCTGCTCTGGTCGGAGCCCGGCACCTGGTCCGACCCCTGGTACCAGAGGTCGTTGCCGTGCCCCGACTGGTCGTAGAGGACGGTGACGACGCACGAGGTGCCGGCGCAGAACGCGTCCTGGGCCGTGCCGTCGGCGGGACCGCCGGCGGCCACCACGCCGATGTCCAGGGTCGCGTCGTCCGACGCGCGCCTGATCTGGTAGAGGTCGCCGTCGTACGAGCCGTAGAGCGCGCGCGTGGTGCTGTGCGCGGCGACGCAGGGCGTGCCGCCCGTTTCGTAGATGTCGCAGGGGCCCGCGGCCTGCGCCGACACCTGTGCCGACGCGGTCAACGTGGTCGCGAGCAGCGTGACCAGCACCGCCACCGCGGACGCGACGACGGCCACCGGTGAACGTCGCCCGCGGCTTCCATGGCCCGGGCGGTGGAGGGACGTGAGTTTCATACGGTGCTCCTCTGTGGGGGTGGGGGGTGTGGGGGGTGTGGGGGAGGGGCCGATCGACGGAGAACGCCGGGCGGGGGACGTCGAACGTCCGCCCGCCCGGCGCGGGCGTGGGGTCTCGGGAGGCGCTAGGACGTCTGGAACTCGATGGCGTCCACGTCGTAGCTGTTGGCCTGTTGGGTGGTGAAGACCAGGTACAGGGTGTGGGTGCCGGCCAGGTCCGCGACGGAGACCGGATCGGTGGACCGGTAGGTGTCCCAGCCTCCGGTGGCGGGCACCGGCGTGCTGGCGAGCAGTTCCCCGTCGGGCGCGTCGGCGCGCAGTTGGATCGCGCCGCCGCCGCCGGGCGAGGAGAACCGGTAGCTGACGGAGTCGACGTCCGCCACGCTCATGGTCTGGAAGGCGATCCAGTCGCCGTTGCTGATGTCGCCGATGCGCTGGCCGTTCTCGGCGCCGCCCTGGGAGACGATCCTGGTGCCCGACTGGCTGTCGTGGTACTCCGCCTGCTTGTGCCGCGGTTGCAGGATCGAACGGGCGTAGCCGGTGAGCTCGCTGGCGCCCTCGGCCCCCTGGTCGGTGTACTCGGCGTTCAGCACGTAGTACAGGTCGGCGCCCTCGGGATGGCCGCCGAGGTCCCCGGTGTCCACCGTGCCCGAGCAACCGTGCAGGTCGGTGGTCGGATGCTCGTGGTCGGCGTGCCCGAGCGCCGGGTTGACGATGACGTTGGAGCAGTCGATCTCGCCGTCCTCGGGGTCGGTCACGGTGACCTCGTACGGGATCTGGTCCCCGAAGTCGATCATCGTGCCGCTCACCGGTATCTCCAGGGTCACCGTCGGGGCGGTGTTCCCGGCGGTGATGGTGAGGTTGTCGAAGGCCGTGAGCCCGTCGGGGTCGGTGACCCGCAGCTGGGCGGTGAAGTCACCGGCGGTCTGGTAGGTGTGGGTGGGGTTGGCCTGTGTCGAGTCGGAGGTTCCGTCGCCGTCGAAGTCCCATGCGTAGGAGAGCGACTGCCCGTCGGGGTCCTCGCTGCCCTCGCTGGAGAAGGTGACCTCGAGCGGGGCCGGACCGCTGGTCACCGAGGCGCTGGCGTGGGCGACCGGCTGGCCCTCGGCGCCCCCGTAGTCGATGCGGTACAGGCCCGAGTCGTTGTTGCCGCCGCCGAAGGAACTGCCCCACTCCAGGAGGTAGAGCGCTCCGTCGGGGCCGAAGGTCATGTCCATCGGCTTGGCGAACGACACGTCGGACATGAAGTCGTTGATCGAGTCCAGCCCGCCGCCGTCGTCGAAGCGCATCTCCTTGACGTAGTTGCGCTCCCACTCGTAGAAGAACGACGAACCGTCGAGCGACTGCGGGAACTTGGTGGGGGAGGGGTTGTCCGCGTCGAAGCGGTAGACGGGCCCGGCCATCGGTGCGATGCCGCCGGCGCCGAGCTCGGGGAACTGCGACGACCCGTCGTAGCCGTACCACACGGTCGGCAGCTGGATCGGTGGCAGGTCGGTGAGGCCGGTGTTGTTGGGGGACTCGTTGACGGGGTTGGCGCAGTCGAACTTCGCGCCGACCTGGCCGGTGTCGGGGTTGTAGGGGGCGTAGGGCTGGTTGTCGCCGTGGCAGAAGGGCCAACCGTAGTTGCCCGGTTCGGTGATGACGTTGTACTCGCCCATGCCGGCGGGGCCGCGGTTGTCGGTCGTGCCGTGCCGGTCGGGGCCGTAGTCGGCCATGTGCACGGCGCCGGTGGCGGGGTCGACGGAGAACCGGAAGGGGTTGCGGAAGCCCATGGCGTAGATCTCGGGGCGGGTGTCGGCCGTGCCCTCGGCGAACAGGTTCCCCTCGGGGATGGAGTAGCCGCCGCCGTCGGTGGGCTGGACGCGCAGGATCTTGCCGCGCAGGTCGTTGGTGTTCCCGGCGGTGCGGGCCGCGTCCTGCATCTCGTGGCCCGGGCGCCAGTCCAGCGGCGCGTACCCCTGCCAGGCCGAATCCAGGTTGGGCGCGACGTCGTCTCCGGTGCCGATGTACAGGGTGCCGTCGGGACCGAACTCGATGCTGCCGCCGGTGTGACCCGGTTCGGGGAAGGTGCGGTCCCGGTAGGCCGGGACGTCGATCACCACCTCCTCGCTCCCCAGGTCCAGGGTGTTGCCGTTCAGGGTGAAGGCGGACACCCGGTTGACGTCCTCCGCGCTGTCGGCGGGGGAGTAGTTGAGGTAGATCCGGTTGTTGGTGGCGAAGTCGGGATCGAGGGCCAGCCCGACGAGCCCGTCCTCGCCACCGGTGTACACGTCCAGCGTTCCGGCGGTGACGGTGGACTGGGTCGCCGGGTCGAAGACGCGCACCTCCCCGCCCCGCTGGACGTAGATCACGCGACCGTCCGGCGCCACGTCCAGCTCCATGGGATCGGCGGTGTCGTCGTCCAGCGTCACCTTGTCGAACGTGTCCGCGGCGGGCGCGTCCGACCCGCAGTCACCCGGCTGGTTGCCGGACGCCCACCGCACGCCGCCCATCAGATGGTCGCGGAAGCCCTCCTCGGAGTAGGACTCGGCGTAGTGCCCCATGGCGGTGGCCCACACCCGGCCGCCGGAGTCGACGCTGCACCAGGAGATGGGGTGGTCCTCGCCCATCGCGAACTCGCCCGGGTCGTACGTGGACTCGTCGACCGTGGCGAGCACGTGGACGTTGGACCGCGGGTTGGGGTCGAAGTTGTACCACTCCTCGGACCGCGTCCAGGTCTCGGGCAGCGCCTCGGTGGACGGATGGTCCGGGTCCTCGACGTGGACGGTGCCGTTCTGCGGGCCGTAGGCGTGTCCCGGCATGTGGGCGCCGCCGTTGATGACGTCGTCCCACCAGGGGAACTCGCCCTCGATGCCCGCGTCGAGGGCGTTGTGGACGGCCACCACGCCCCCGCCGCCGGCCACGTAGTCCTGCATCGCCTGACGTTGGGCGTCGGTGTCCCAGACCATGCCGGAGTTCTGGAGCATGATGACGACGTCGAAGCCGGCGAGCTCGGCGTCGTTGAAGACGGCCGGATCCTCGGTCTGGACGAGCTCGAAGTTCTGCTCGGCCGCCTCCTCCTGGAACATCTGGATGCCGGCCGGTATGGAGTCGTGCACGTAGCCGACGGCCCTGGTGAACAGCAGGGCCCGGAACTCGGCCTGCGCCTGGGCGGTGGACGCGACCGCCGTCAGCGTGCCGGCCGCGAGCAGTGGCGCCAGGGCGAGCGCCACGAGGGCACGTGGACGTTTCCGGTGCCCGCTTCTCAAGTGGATTCTCATGTGGGGGGCTTCCTCTCCGGTGTGATGCGGCTCCCGGCTTCGCCGGTCAGAGAAGGGAGAGCATCTTCCGCAGGAAGGCCAGGCCATCGACGGCGATGGCGTCCTGGGAGGCGGCCAGCGGGCGCCAGACGGAGGCGGCGGTCGCGATGCTCTCGTTGTGCGCGGTGAATGATTCGATGCACAGCGGCCCGTCATAGCCGCTGGTGAGAAGGGTCCGGAGGAATCCGGGCCAGTCGAGGTGATCGCTGCCGGGCGTGCCCCGGTCGTTGGCACAGACCTGGACGTGCGCGATGCGCCCGGCCGCCTGGCGGGCCGCGATGTCCAGCCCGCGCTCCTCGATGTTCTGGTGGTAGGTGTCCAGCGCCACGCCGACGGTCTCGGTCGGCAGCCCGTCGAGCGCCTCCAGGGTCTGGGCCACCGTGTTCAGCACGCTGGTCTCGTAGCGGTTCAGCGGCTCCACGGCGAGCCGTACGCCGGCGGCGCGCGCGTGCTCCACCACCGGTGCCAGCGCCTCCCGGAGCTCGGCGTAGACGGCCGCCCGCTCCTGGTCGGCGATGCGCCAGGTTCGGCCGACGGCGGCGTACAGCGGCCCGGCGACGACGGGGGCGCCGACCCGCCGCGCCGCGTCCACGCAGCGCACCAGGTACTCCTGGGTGGCGCGCACGGTCGCCGAGGAGGCGCGCACCAGGTCACGCCCCGGCGGCATCACGGCGATGACGGCGGCGGGCCGGACCTGGCAGCCCGTCAGCAGTTCCGTGGTGAACGACGGTGTCCAGTCGTCGGGCTGCTCCAGGGGCAGTTCGACCGCGTCGAAGCCCCAGTGCGCGAGCCGCGGGATCGTGGCGGCGAGGTCGGCGTCGGTGACGGGAGAGTGCCAGATCCAGGGGTTCGCCCCGATCGGCAGCGTGACGCTCACTCCTCGCCACCCCAGTCCTCGGGGTAGCCGGGCAGGTCCTCGCAGCCGCACATGGCGTAGTGCAGCGGCGGCATGCCCTCGTCCAGGTAGTCCGCCAGGTTGTCCTGGGTGATGGTGGGCTGCGGCAGCCGCCATTCGGCCGGCACCTCCTCGCCGGCGAGCACCCGCAGGGCGGCGATGACGGGGGTGCGCCACTGGAACGTCGGGTAGGTGGGGGCGATGGCCGTCAGGTCCTTGTCGTGCCAGGCCTGGAGGAAGTCCTGCTGGTCCTCGCCGGTGATCGGCGGCACGTCCTCGCCCGCGTCCTCGAACGCCTCGACCGCCGCCACCGAGGTGGCGCCCGAGTCCATCCAGACCCCGTCGATGTTGCCGTGGCGCTGGATGGCGTCGGTGACGATCGACTTCGTGGTCGCCGGGTCTCCCTCGGTGAACTCGACGTCCACCACCTCGAGGTCGCTCTCCTCGAACGCGATCTCGGCCGCGGACCAGCGGTTCTCCAGCACGTCGACGCCGGGGGAGATGCGCAGCGCGAGGATGTTGCCGCCCGGCTCGACCGCGTCGACGAGGAAGTCAGCGGCGGCGGCACCGTAGGCGTAGCCCCCGACGGGATGGACGAACGTGACCGGGCAGTCGGTGTTGACGCCCCGGTCGAAGACGATGACGGGCAGCCGACCGCACGCCTCCTCCACCGCCGGGGTGAGGGTGGCGGTGGTGTTGGGGGAGACGATGAGGGCGTCGCAGTCCTCCCGGCTGCTGAGGTCCTGGATGTCGGAGATCTGTTTGTCGTCCTGCCCCTCGGCGTCCAGCACGGTGAGGGAGACGCCTTCGTGGAGCGCCACCTCCGCCCGCAGCGTCTCCAGGCCGACCTGGCGCCAGGGGTTGAACACGCCGGCGTTCGAGAAGCACAGGTTCACCTCTCCCTCGGGGCCGTCCGGGAGGGCGTACTCCTCGGTGTCCACCATCTCGGGACGCAGCATCTGCTCCCAGGGCCGGTCGGCGGGCCCCTCCGGCGTCTCCAGACCGAGCTCCAACTGCCGCTCGTACTCGCCGCGTTCGAAGAACTCGGCCTCGTCGGCCGCGCCGTCCGCCCCGGGACCGGCCGAGCCCGCCGGCGTGCTGGGACCGTCCGTGGGCGTGTCGCTGGTACAGGAGGTGAGGAGCGCGGCCGCCAGCAGGGTGGTGGCCAGGACGGCGGGGATGGGCCTGTTCATGAGGTGTGGCCTCCGGTGGATGGTGAGCGGCGCCGGCGGGACCAGTCGGCGGCCCCGAGCGCGACGGCGGCGATGACGATCACGCCCTGGACGGTGGACTCCAGGGCGCCCGATACGCCTCGCAGGTTGAGCAGGGTGAACAGCGCGACGAGGCTGAAGGCGCCCGCCATGGCGCCGGCGACCGAGCCCCGGCCGCCGCCGAGCACCACACCGCCGAGCACCACGGCGGTGATGGCCTCGAACTCCATGCCGGAGCCCGCCTGCGCGGAGACGCCGGAGAAGCCCCCGACGAGGATCGCGGCCAGCGCGGCGGCCACGCCGGACAGCACGAACGCGACGGTGCGCACCCGCACCACGCGGACGCCCGCCAGGGCGGCCGCCCGTTCGTTGTCGCCGGTGGCCACCAGGGTGCGACCGAAGGGCGAGCGCATCAGCACGACCACCGCGGCGCCCGCCGCCAGGCACACGAGCATGCCCCACGGCAACCAGCCGAACAGGTCGTCGCGGCCCAGCGCGCGGAAGTCGTCGGGCAGGTAGCCCTGCGGAGAGCCGCCGGTCCAGTAGAAGACGCCGCCCTCCACCATGAGCATCATGCCGAGGGTGGTGATGAACGACGGCACCCCGAGCAGGGTGGTCACCAGGCCGTTGACGAGGCCGACGGCGGCGCCGGCGAGCAGCAGCGCGCAGCAGACCACCGGCCAGTGCGCCCCGGGGAACTCCTGGTAGAGCTCCGCGGCCACCACCACGCCGGCCGTGACGATCGCTCCGACGGAGAGGTCGAACTCCCCGCAGACGATGACCAGGTACTGGCCGGCGGCCAGGATGACCAGCGGGGCGGCGCGCCGAACGAAGGCCAGGAGTCGGTCGGGCTCGTAGAAGCCCGGGTCGGTGACGGCCAGCGCCGCCAGCAGCACGAGCAGCAGGCCGTACACGGGGGCCGCCGTGCCGAGCGCCGTGGCCAGTCGCGGAGGACGTGGCGGTGGCGTGTGTTCGGCCGAGGCGGGGGCGTCGGCGCGGTCCGCGGTGGTCACGCGGTCCTCCTTGAGGGGCGGCGGCTCCGTGCGTGGAGGGCGACCGCGGCGATGAGCACCACGCCGCGCAGCACGTTCTTGACGAAGGGGTCGACGGAGAGCTGGTCGAAGACGGAGTCGAGCACCGCCAGCACGACCACGCCGCCGAGCGTTCCGGCGATCCCGCCCCGGCCGCCGGCCAGGATCGTGCCGCCCAGGACGACCGCGGCGATCGACTCGAGGTCGTACCTCGCCTCGGTGCCCGCCCAGGGAGACCCCGCCCCGAACCGGGCGGCCAGGAAGAGCGCGGCGGCGCCGGCGCACAGCGAGCACAGGACGTGCGCGATGACGACGGTCCGGCGGGTGCGCACCCCCGAGAGCCGGGCCGCGTGTGCGTCGCCGCCGGTCGCGTACAGGTGGTGACCGAACCGGGTGCGCCGGCAGACGAACCACAGCGCCAGCGCGACGGCGGCCAGCAGGAACACCGAGACGGGTACGGGCCCGATCCGGTCGTAGCCCAGGCGTCGGAAGGTCGCGGGCACCGAGCCGGCCGGGCCGGTGTAGTGGTCCTCGATCCAGCCGCGCAGGATGAGCGCGGTGCCCAGGGTGGCGACGAACGCGTGGACCCCCAGCCCGGTGACGATCAGTCCGTTGGCCAGCCCGACGGCCGCGGACAGCGCGAGGACGGCGATGATCGCGGTCAGGATGTTGCCGTCCTGCCCCGCCATGGTCTGGGCGGCGACGAGCGTGCCCAGGCTCACCAGGTAGGCCACGGAGAGGTCGAGCGAGCCGGTGAGGATCACGAGGGTCTGCCCCAGCGCCACCAGCCCGAGCGCCACGCAGCTCTGGAGGATCCCGGTGACGTTGGGCTGGGTGAGGAAGTCACCGCCCCGGGCGGTGACGACGATCCAGCCCAGCAGGGTGACGCCGAGCGCCGCGATCCAGATCCCCACCGCCGGGTCGGTCAGCCGTGCCGCGGCACGGCCGGAGGCGGTACCCGCACGGGTCGGCGGGCGCTCGCGGCCGGCGCCGCGGGCGGGCCGGCGTGCCTGGGCCGGTTCGGTGGCCATCACGCCGCTCCGGCCGCGCGGTCGGACGGGCGCCGGTCGGCCGTGGCCAGGCGCATGATGTCCTCCTCCGAAGGGCCGGCGGGGAGCTCACCCACCACCCGCCCGTCGGCCATGACGAGGACGCGGTCGCTCATGCCGATCAGCTCGGGCAGTTCCGAGGAGATCAGCAGGACGGCCAGCCCTTCGCGGGCCAACTCCCGCACCAGACCGTGGATCGCTGCCTTGGCGCCGACGTCCACGCCACGCGTGGGCTCGTCGAAGAGGAGCACCCGCGGCCGTGCGGCGAGCCATTTGGCGATGACGACCTTCTGTTGGTTGCCGCCGGAGAGGTACCGCACCTCCTGCTCGACCCCGCGGGACACCAGCCGGACGTGTTCCAGCAGCTCCGTGAGCGCTCGCGTCAGCGTCGGCCGCTCCCTGGCCGGCAGGGCGCGGACGACCAGCAGCGCGTTGTCCCGAACGGACTGGCGCAGGGCCAACCCGTCGGCCTTGCGGTCCTCGGGCACCAGCGCGATACCGCCGCGGATCGCCTGCCACGGCCTTCGTGGCCGCACGCTCCCGCCGCCGACGGTCATGGTGCCGCGGGTGAACGGCGCGGCGCCGAACAGGGCGCGGGCCAGCGCCGAACGTCCGGAGCCCTGCAGACCGGCGATCCCGACGATCTCCCCCGCCCGCAGCGCCAGGCTGATGTCCGACAGCCGGTCGTTGCCGCCGCCGCTGACGGTGAGCACCGCCCCGCCCACCTCGTCCGGGGCCGCACGTGGCGGGTAGTAGGCGCTCAACTCGCGTCCGACCATGGCCCTGACGACCTCGTCCGCGTCGGTGGCGGAGGTGTCGAGCGTGGTGACGCGGCGACCGTCCTTGAGCACCGTGATCCGTTGGGAGAGGTCGAACACCTCACGCAGCCGGTGCGAGATGTACAGGATGCCCAGGCCCCGGGCGGCCAGCCGACGGACCAGATCGCGGACGACCACCACCTCGTGCTCGGCCAGGGCCGCGGTGGGCTCGTCCATCGCGAGGATGCGCACGTCCGAGGCGAGCGCCTTGGCGACCTCGACGGTCTGCTGCCTGGCGACCGTCAGGTCACGCACCAGCGTGCGGGGGCTGATACCGGTCGCGTCGAGCTCGTCGAGCAGGTCGGCGGTGCGCCGCTCCATGGCGGCACGATCCACCAGGCCACGCCGGGTGGGCTCGCGGCCGAGGTGGACGTTCTGGGCCACGGTGCGATCCGGCAGCAGCGAGAGCTCCTGGTGGATGACGCCGATGCCGGCGGCCTGGGCCTGGGCGGGGTGGCCGAACGAGCGGGGTACCCCGTCGATCTCGATCCGCCCGCCGTCCGGCTGGTACTCGCCGGCCAGCAGCTTCATCAGCGTGGACTTCCCGGCGCCGTTCTCGCCGACGATCGCGTGCACCTCGCCCGGGCGCAGGTCGAGGGAGACGCCCTGGAGGACAGGCGTGCCCAGGAAGCTCTTTGTCATGTCCCGCATCCTCAACACAAAAAGCAAGCTACTTGCGAAAGTTAGCGAAGACAAGGGCGTAAGTCGGGAGTGATTGAGCAAAAGTCGGGGCGACTTACGTCGGTGATCGAATCAAGTAGTCTGAGTTGACCGCGAATGACCGGCGGAGGGAGGCGGTATGCCCGCGATGTCGGGGCCACACGGTGGAACGGCGAATGTGCTCGGCCCGTCGTCGGGTCAGGTCCTCGCCCTGATCACCGGCGGCGTCGCGGAGACCCGCGCCGACATCGCTCGCGTCACCGGCCTGGCCCGTTCGACCGTCACGCACCGGGTGGAGGCGCTCGTCTCCCACGGCTATCTCGACGAGTACGAGGACGGTCGGTCGACGGGCGGCAGACCGTCGCGGCGGCTCCGCCTGCGCACCAGGGACCGGGTGACCGTCGGCGTGGACCTCGGAGCGACGCACTACCGGGTGTCGCTGGTGGACGTCGGCGGCGCGGAACTGGCCGTACGGGAACAACCGATGCGGATCTCCGAGGGACCGGACGCGGTGCTGGAGCACGTGGCGCACGCGATCCAGGAACTGCTCGACGAGGCCGGCCAGCGGCTCTCCGCCCTGTGCGCGATCGGCGTCGGGGTGCCGGGACCGGTCGAGTTCGCCACCGGAACGCCGGTGGACCCGCCGCTCATGCCCGGCTGGGACCGGTACCCCATCCCGCGCTTCCTCGGCGACCGGTTCGGGGTCACCGCACTCGTCGACAACGACGTGAACGTGATGGCGCTCGCGGAGTGGCGTCGGGTGCTCCCGCACACCAACCATCTCCTGTTCGTCAAGATGGGCACGGGCATCGGCTGCGGCATCATCGCGAACGGAGAGCTCTACCGCGGGGCCCAGGGATCGGCCGGCGACATAGGCCACACCCGGGTCGGCGTTGACGACACGCCCTGTCGGTGCGGCAACACCGGCTGCCTGGAGGCGGTCGCGGGCGGCGCGGTGCTCGCGCGCCGGATCGGCGCGGGGCCGGGCCCCGGCGCGTCGACGCGCGAGGTCGTGGACCGGGTCACGTCCGGTGAACAGGAGGCGGTCCGCATGGTCCGCGACGCCGGTCGGGCGGTGGGAGAGGTGCTCTCCGCGCTGATCAACTTCGCCAATCCCGAGGCGATCGTGATCGGTGGTGCGCTCGCGGCGGTGCACCGTCCGCTGCTCGCCGGCGTTCGGGAGGCCGTCTACCGGCGATCCCATCCCCTGGCCACCCGGCATCTGCTGATCGAACCCAGCCGCCTGGGGGAGAACGCGGCGACGCTGGGCGCCGCGTTCCTGGCGATCGGCCATGTCCTGGCTCCCGAGCAGGTGGACACCGCGCTCCTGGCGGTCGGTTCATAAGGCCTCCACATAGGGGATGGTCCGGGGTCCCTCCGGCAGCACGCACAGCCGGGCCTCGGGGCCCGCCTCGTCGAGCGCGGCGCGGGCGCTGGCGGCGACGTCGTCGGTGTGGTCCAGACGGGCGGCGGCCAGGTCCGTGGCGGTCAGGCCGGCGCTGTGCACGATGGTCCGGGCGCGTTGCCGGACCGTGGCCTCCATGTGGGCGTGCCACGGATCCGGCACGGCGGTGCGGCGGCCGTGGTCGGTGAGCCCGTCGCGGCACTCGGTGGCGCAGATGATGACGCCGCCGGGCTTCACCACCTCGGCGGCGGTGCGCATGCCGTTGACGGACTGGTAGAGGTTCCGGTCGAGCGGGTGGCCGGCGTTGGTGGTGACCACGACGTCGAACCGGCCCTCGACGGGCCGCAGGGAGAGGCGCCGCGCGGTGGCCGTGGCGGCCGCGTGGGCGACGAGCACGTCACCGCCGTAGGCGCCGATGACGCGCTGGTGGCGGTTCAGCACCACGTCCAGGCCGAAGTCCACCCCGGTGGCCTCGGCGATCGCCCGGATGTCGTCGTGTACGGGGTTGCCGTAGGTGATGCCCCAGCGGGCCTTGGGATGCGCGATCCGCTCGGCGTCGTGCAGGGTCAGCACGGTCTCCAGCCCGGCCAGCCCGGGGGCCACGAGCTTCGGACCACCGCGGAAACCGGCGAAGACGTGCGGTTCGACGAGCCCGGTGGTGACGCGGACGTCCGCGCCGGCCCACCGGCTGTTCAGCGATACCGGGACGCCGTCCCCGTGCGTCCCCAGCCAGGTCAACGACGCGTCGTCGCAGGCGTCGTGACTGACGATGCGGAGGCTGTCGGCGATCCGGTCGCCGAACATCGCGCGCATCTCGGCGGTGGTGTGGGGCCGGCGGGCGCCGGTGGCGACCAGGACGGTGACGTCGTCGAGGCGGACGACGCCCTCCAACTCGGCCAGGATGGCGGAGACCATCAGCCGGCGGGGCTGGGGCTGGACGCCGTCGCAGGCGGCTATCGCCACCGTCTGGCCCGGCCTGACCAGCTCGCGCAGTGGTGGTCCGGCCAGTGGCCGGCGCAGCGCGGTGCGGAGCGCGGTCCTCGGGTCCGGCGCCGGCTCGCGGTACTCGGGCGTGACCACGACGGTGGTCTCCGGCGGGTGTTCGGGCGGCCCGGGGAGGTCGACCACCAGGCCACCGGTGCCATAGGCGAGGCAGACTCTCATCGCGCCGACTCCTTGTTCGGTGGTCCAACGTCTCGTTGGACGGCTCCGCGCTGGGCGCACGGGGCCGGGATGACGGGTGGTGGGCGGTTGACGGTGGCTGGTTGGCGGTGGCGGACTAGGCCCTCTCGTCGTGGAGCGGCGCCACCGACATCTCGGTGGGCAGCGGGGTGTGCGGCACATGGCCGGCCGACCACGGCGCGTGGGGGTTCGGGTGGTGCCGCGGTCGGGGGCGGGCCACGGCGAGGAGGCGTCGTCCGGCGCCCTCCGGTCTGATGTGCGGGCCGCCGGGGACGGGCGTGCGCTGTCGGTGTGACGCGACGATCTCGCCCTCGTTGACGCGGATGCCGAGGCCCGGCGAGTCGCCGAGGAGGAAGGCGCCGTCGGCGATGTGCAGGTCGAGGGCGAGGCCGGCCGGAGGCTGCAGGTCCTGCAGCTCGCTGACGAGGTGGTTGGGCACGGAGGTCGCGGCGTGCAGCAGCCCGAGCGGCGTGTTGCCGATGGGGCTGACCGGCAGGTCGTGGGCGTGTGCCAGGGTGGCCACCCGGAGGAAGTGGGTCACGCCGTAGACGGCCGCCGTCTGGACGACGTCGACCGCGCCCGCCGCCAGGAGGGGGCGGTACTGCTCGAGCCCGGTGAGGTTCTCCCCGCTGGCGACGGAGGCTCGGATGCCTCGCTGGACGACGGCGAGCCCTTCGGCGTCCCAGCGCCGGACGGGCTCCTCCACCCAGGTGAGATCGAGCGTGCTCTCGAGTTCCTGGATGTGGCGGACCGCCTGTTTGCGGTTCCAGGACTCGTTGGCGTCGAGCATGAGGCTCGGCCGCATCCCGTCTCCGGCCTCGGTGAGCACGTCTCTCACCAGGGTGAGGCGGCGCCGGTCCCACTCGACGTTGAGTCCGCCCTTGAGCTTCGCAGCGCGCAGGCCGCGCGCCGCGTAGACCTGGTAGGCCGCGACCAGTTCGTCGTCGGTCAGGTCGATGTCGAGTCCCGAGGCGTAGGCGGGCACCCGCCGGTCGCTTCCGCCGAGGAGCCGCCACAACGGTTCCCCGGCCGCCTGCGCCTTGATGTCCCACAGGGCGGTGTCGAGCGTGCCGATGGTCCCGAACAGGGCGCCGGCGTGGCCCGCCTTGAACGTGTGCCGCAGCATGCGGTCGTACAGCGCGGTCACCGAGCGCGGGTCCTCGCCCTCGATGGCGTCGAAGACGGTGTCGAGCTCCACATGGGATCCCAGCCCGACGCCGGTGATCCCCTCGTCGGTGTCGACCAGGACGATCGGCACTGAGGTGACGCCGTCGGGGAAGACCCCGTTGGCGTCGCCGATGGGACGGCCCCATTCCTGGACCGTCGTCAGGGTGCGATAGCCGGTTATCCGCATGTCAGCCCTTCGTGGAGCCGGCGGTGACTCCGTCGGCGATCTGGCGCTGGAAGAAGAGATAGAGCACGAGGACGGGGAGCGCGGCGATGAGCACTCCCGAGGCGAAGGTGGGGATGTCGTCGGAGTACTGGCCGCGCAGCGAGGTGACGCCGACCATGAGGGTGCGATGTTCCGCGGACGGCATCAGCAGCAGGGAGATGAGGACGTCGTTCCAGCAGAACAGGGCGTTGAGGATGCCCACCGAGAGCAGCGCGGGCCGGCCCATCGGCAGCATGACGCGCCGGTAGACGCCGTACGGCGTGTTCCCGTCGATCCTGGCCGCGTCCAGGAGTTCGGCCGGAATCGCGCTGTAGTAGCTCGTCATCAGGAAGATGGTGAACGGGAGGAACTGCGCGACGTAGGCGAGGATCAGCCCGGCGTGGGTGTCCATGAGTCGGACGTCCGCCATGATCCGCACGAGCGGAACCATGATCACCTGGAACGGGACGAAGAGCGCCGCGAGGCAGCCCAGGAAGATCGCGCGTGACCCGCGGAACCGCAGATGGCTCAGGGCGAAACCGGCCATCGATCCGAACAGCAGGAGAAGCGCGACGCTGAGCGTCACCACGACGACCGAGTTGACGAGGTACCGCTGCATGCCGTCGCTCGTCCACGCCGCGTCGAGGTTGTCCAGGTTGGCGGAGCGGGCCAGCGAGAACCGGTCGAGTACGTAGTCGTGCCGGGTCTTCATCGCGACGTTGGTGGTGAACACCAGGGGATAGATCGTCGCCAACGCGAGGGCCGCCATCGGGACGGCCATCACCCATCGGCTCGGACGGAGACCACGCATCAGCGTTCCCTCCCCGAGCGGCGGAGCAGCGAGAGCTGCAGGAAGCCCACGACGAGCATGACCAGGAAGAGGACGGTCGAGGCGGCCGAGGCGAGCGCCGGGCGGTTCATCTGCCCCTGCTGGATCCAGATGTAGTACTCCGGCAGGTAGGTCGAGCCCTCGGGCCCGCCGCTGGTCATCACGTAGAGCAGGCCGAACATGGACGTCAGCATCCCGATCATGGTGGTCACGACCACGAACTGGATGGTGCGGGACAGACCCGGGACGATCACGTGCCAGATCAGCCGGGGGAGCGAGGCGCCGTCGATGCGGGCGGCGTCCAGGAGAGCGGAGTCCAGGGTGGCGAACCCGGCGAGGAAGACCACCAGGGCCATCCCGAACGTCGCCCACACGTGCACGCCGACGACGGTGATCATCGCGATGTCCGGATCGCCGAGCCAGTCGACCGATCCGATGCCGACGCGTCCGAGGAACGAGTTGAACGGGCCGTCGACGGCCAGCAGCAGGTTGAAGATCGCACCGACGATCACCGGGGAGAGCACGGCCGGGAAGAAGTAGACGCTCCGGAAGAACCGGTGTCCCGGCACGCGCAGGTGGATGAACGTCGCGAGCAGGCCGGGGATCGCCACCGCGACGGGCAGCAGCAGCACCAGCAGCCCGACGTTCTCCAGCGCGTCGCGGAAGAGCGGGTCCTCGAACAGCTCGACGTAGTTGTCCAGACCCACCGGCATCCCGTCCCGCTCGCCGTCCCCGGTGAAGGAGAAGTTGACGCCGAGGATCAGCGGGTACAGCCGGAATCCCACGATGATCAGCAGTGCCGGGGCCACCAGGACGTACGGCGCCAGACGTTCGGCCCGCCGCCCGCCGCGCCGGGCACGCCGGGCGCGGACCGGGTGCACCGGTTTGACGGGGTGGACCGGTTTGACGGGGTGGACCGACGGCGGCGATCCGCTCAGTGGCACGGGATCAGTCCGCCCGCTCGGAGTCGGCCAGTTGCCGCAGGGCGTCGTCGACGCTCACG
This sequence comes from Streptomyces sp. B6B3, assembly GCF_039871525.1. NCBI lineage: Bacteria > Bacillati > Actinomycetota > Actinomycetes > Kitasatosporales > Streptomycetaceae > Streptomyces > Streptomyces sp. B6B3. The sequence continues at coordinate 38,245 of NZ_JBDPLU010000023.1, forward strand.
GAGCCGCTGAGCAGTTGCTGGGAGAGCCTGCCCATCAGGTCGAGGGTCTCGGAGGAGAGCGCGACGTGCAGCGCCGGCCTGCCGGACTCGATGGCCGGCACGATGGCGTCCAGGGCCGGGCCGCCGGCGGCGGTGTCGACGGTCGTGTCGGAGACGATCGCTCCGGCGTCGGCGTGGAAGGCGGTCAGCGCCTCGGTGGAGGTCAGCGATCGCACCAGGTCGGCGGCCAGCTCCGGTTGGTCGGTCGACTTCGCGACGGCGTACCCGATCCCGCCGTCGTACGGCAGGCTGGGGCTGGCGTCGGCGGTGACGAGCGGTGCCGGCATCACGCCGACGTTCTCCTCCCCGAGGAACTCGCCGAAGTCCTTCCAGTGACCGATGTCCGACATCAGGCCGACCACGTGCGCGGCGTCGCCGGACTCGAAGAGCGCGAGGGAGTCGTTGAACAGCGCGGTGGAGTTGACCCCGTCGTTGTTCAGGCCCGCCTCGTCGACCTCCTGCCAGAGCTCGAAGATGCGCCGCACGTGCGGAGAGGTCCAGTCGCGGTCCCCGGCGATCCAGTCGTCGTACTCCTGCGGCGTGAGCACCGCGGAGCCCAGCCCGGAGAGGAAGAACTGGATGCCGTAGCCCTCCTTGTTCCCCGTGGCGAAGCAGCTGGCTCCGGTCTCCGCGGCGATCGTCCCGCAGTCGTCGAGGAAGCCCTCCCAGGTGGTCGCCGGGCTGTCCGGGTCGAGTCCGGCCTCCTCGTACAGCGTCCGGTTGTAGTAGATCGGATGTCCCTGGAGCGTCACCGGCGCGGCGTAGACGGTGCCTTCGTGGGTGAACGCCTCCCATCCGGCCAGCCGCTCCCGGTCCTCGGCCACGTGGTCGTCCAGGGGGAGCAGCGAGTCCACCCGGTCGCGCAGCTGACCGCCCCCGTTGAAGAGCATCACGTCCGGTCCCGCACCGGACCGCATGGCCGTGCCGAGCAGTGTGTAGTACTGGTCGAACGGCTGCGCCACGAATTCCACGGTCACGTCGGGATGCCGCGCGGCGAAGTCGGCCTTCGCCTCCTCCAGGTAGGCCGCGGCCGTCTCGTCGCCCGACTTCCAGTCCCAGACGACCAGCGTGTCGTCCGAGGAGCCGGACGAGGCACCCGATCCCGCGCTTCCGCAGCCAGTCAGGGCCAGAGCTCCGACCAGGACGGTTGACCACAGTATTCGCTGCTTCATGGCTGCTCGCTCTCCGGAGGGCACCGGTGCCCACCCGTCCGTGTCCAGGTGGACCGGAAACGTAACTCGTATGATGTCTCAGGGTCAAGAGGATGGACGCGTCGGTGCAGGAGAAGGGCCGAGTCCGCTGGTTACTGGCCAGAGGAAGGGCTGCGATCGAATGGTTGGCCGAAAAGACACGTACGACGTATGTCGAGCTGCTGGCCGAGGCTCTATGATCCCAGGTGTCTGAAGTGCCAGTCAGCGTTCGGCATGACGAACGGATGATCTGGTGGATTCTGGTCCGTGTCCGTCCCACGGACCGTCAGGCGACAGTTGGCGCACCATCCGTTTGTTCCGGGGTGGGCTCTCCCGCCGAGACCCGCCGAGACCCGCCGTGTCATGGCGGTTGGCAGCAGCGAACCAGTCGGCAGGAAGCCGGCGTTCCGCTGTGACACGGCGTCGGTGCCACCCAGGGCCAGCACGCCCATCCGACAGTCCCTGCCGGCTGGCCCTGGGCTGGCGCTGGATGCGTGCGCCCCTGACCGGGTGCGGGCGCCACCAGGCCGCTCGACCGCCCCACGAAGGACTGATGTGTACAGGAACGCGAGACGGCCGATGGCCGCGGTGTCCGGCTCGTCGTTCGGCGCGATGACCTCGCCGTTCGACCTCTTCGGACGCGTCGCCGTCGTGACGGGTGCCCGTCGCGGTGTCGGGCTGGCCATGGCCGAGGCCCTCGCCCGGGCCGGTGCCGACATCGTCGGGGTCTCCGCCGGGATGGAGCCGAGCGGGAGCGAGGTGGAGTGCCGCGTCCACGCGGCCGGCCGCCGGTTCACTCCCCTGAGGGCCGACCTCGCCGACCGGCGGGCCGTGCGGCGGCTGATCGGGGAGATCAACGCGCTCGGTCCGGTCGACATCCTGGTGAACAACGCGGGCACGATCGCGCGCACCCCCGGCCACGTCCACCGCGACGGCTCGTGGAACCACGTCATCGAGGTGCATCTCACGACCCAGTTCGTGCTGAGCCGGGAGATCGGCCTCGAGATGGTCAGGAGGGGCCGGGGGAAGATCATCCTGACGGCGTCGCTCCTGAGCTCCCAGGACGGCATCAGCGTCCCGGCCTACACGGCGGCGACATCGGGACTGGCCGAACTGACCAAGGCGTTGGCGAACGAATGGGCCGGCCGGGGAGTGAACGTCAACGCCATCGCTCCGGGCTACATCGCCACGGACGACACCGAGGCGCCACCCGAGGACCAGGACCGCAACCCGTCGGCGCTCGCGCGGATTCCCGCGGGCCGGTGGGGGCGGGCCGACGATCTCGGCGGGGCCACGGTGTTCCTGGCGGCGCCAGCCTCGGACTACGTCAACGGCGTCATCCTGCCCGTGGACGGGGGATGGCTGGGCCGTTGACGCCGACCGTCAGCAACGACCCGAGGAGTGACCGTGCATCGTTCGGTACGGCTCAGATCAAGGGCCGGGGCCAGGCGCCGCATCGCCTGGCTGACGGGCCTGTTGTGTGTCCTCACGCTGTTCCAGCCAGCCGTGGCCAGGGCGGACAACCCCATCGTCCAGACCATCTACACGGCCGATCCGGCTCCCCTCGTCCACGACGGCCGGGTCTACCTCTACACCGGACACGACGAGGACGGCTCGACGTGGTTCACCATGAAGGAGTGGCGGGTCTACTCCTCCACGGACATGGTGAACTGGACCGACCACGGCTCCCCGTTGAACCTCGCCACCTTCAGCTGGGCGAGCGCGAACGCGTGGGCGGGCCAGGTCATCGAGCGGGGCGGGAAGTTCTACTGGTACGTCCCCGTGACGAACCGGGCGACCGGTCGGATGGCCATCGGGGTGGCGGTCGCGGACAGCCCCACCGGCCCCTTCAGGGACGCCCTGGGGCGTCCGTTGGTGGAGAACGGTGAGATCGACCCCACGGTGTTCGTCGACGACGACGGCCAGGCCTATCTGTACTGGGGCAACCCGAACCTCTGGTACGTCAGGCTGAACTCCGACATGGTGTCCTACTCGGGCGGCCCGACCCAGATCCCGCTCACCACCCAGGGCTTCGGCACCCGGAACGGGAATCCCGATCGTCCGACCCTGTTCGAGGAGGCGCCCTGGGTCTACCAGCGCGACGGCCTCTACTACATGGTGTTCGCGGCCCAGTGCTGCTCCGAGTTCATCGCCTACTCGACCGCTCCCGGTCCCACGGGTCCCTGGACCTACCGGGGAACGATCATGCCCACGCAGGGCAGCAGCTTCACCAACCATCCCGGGGTCATCGACTACCGCGGGAACTCCTACTTCTTCTACCACAACGGCGCGTTGCCGGGCGGTGGCGGCTTCACGCGTTCGGTCGCCGTCGAGCAGTTCTCCTACCGGGCCGACGGCGGCTTCCCGACGATCAACATGACCACGACGGGCGCGCCCCAGGTGGGCACGCTGGATCCCTACGTCCGGCAGGAGGCCGAGACCATCGCCTGGGGTTCCGGCGTCGAGACGGAGGCGTCGAACGAGGGCGGGATGAACGTCGGGTGGATCGAGAACGGCGACTGGATCAGGGTTGAGGGCGCCGCCTTCGGCGCCGGCGCCAGGTCCCTCGACGCCAGGGTGGCGTCGGCCACCAGCGGCGGACGGATGGAGATCCGCCTCGACGCCCCCGGCGGCACGCTGGTGGGGACGTGCGAGGTGCCGGCGACGGGCGGCTGGCAGAACTGGACGACGGTCTCCTGTCCGGTGAGCGGTGCCACCGGAACGCACGACGTGTACTTCAGGTACACCGGCGGGAGCGGCAACCTGTTCAACGTGAACTGGTGGAGGTTCTCGGCCTGAGCCGGGGAACCGGGTCCGACCACGGGAGGACTCCCGTGGTCGGACCCGGGCACGAGCGGACCGGCGTCAGGGGGCGCCGATCAGCCGGCGATGCCGAAGAACGTTACGGCCGCGGCGGCCATGCCGCTCATGGGCAGGCTGTGGCCGGCGCCGGAGACGTCGATGGCCTCCACCTGTACGGTGCCGCTGGAATCGGCGTACCGGTCCCGGGTCCAGCTGGGCTGCGGCTGGTCCGTCGAGCTCGGGGTCTGGCTCAGCCCGAACACGTTGGTCCACTGGTCGACCGCCTCCTGCTGCAGCTGGAACGGCACGAGGGGGTCCGCGGTGCCGTGCCACAGCTGGACCCGGGGCCGGGGACCGGTGTAGCCCGGGTACGCCGCCCGGACCGCGTCACCCCACTGCTGCGGGCTCCGGTTCATGCTTCCGTTGACGCACTGGCTGGTCCACGGCGGGAAGTCGGCCTCGTTCGCGAAGCAGGTGAAGGGCACGCCCATGAACGACGCGCCAGCCTTGAAGACGTCCGGGTAGACGGCGAGCAGGGCCTGGGTCTCCATGCCGCCGGAGGAACTGCCGGTGGCGAAGACCCGCGCCGGGTCGCCGCCGTACTGCTGTTCCGCGTAGTCGACCATCGAGACGATCGACGCGGGATCGCTGCCGCCGCCGTGGGTCTTGGACTCCTGCGACCACACGTCGAAGCAGTTGCCCATCGCCGTCTGCTTGGTGGCGGTCGGGTAGATGACGATGAAGCCGTGCTGGTCGGCCAGCGCGTTGAACTCGCTGGACTGGGCGAAGCCGGGGCCGTTGCCGCCGCAGCCGTGCATGGCCACCACGATGGCCGGGTTGGCGGGCGTGGCGTCCGGCACGTACGCGTGCATCCGCAGATTCCCCGGGTTGGTCCCGAAGTTGGGGACCTCGACGAGTTGGGCGGCGGATGCCGGAGCCGGCAGGGCGATGCTGGCGAGGGTGATCAACAAGCCGCTGACAACCGCGGCGAGTGCGGCTCGTGTTCGAGTCATGCTGTCTCCTGTCGGATGCAGCCCCCACCGTCAAGTTAGGCGAATCTCGAACGAGCGTCAATGAAATGTCAAACGATGGCCGAAGAACGCGGTGCCTGCGCGTCCGGGATGGTCGCGAGCCCCGCCGCGGCCAGTTCCTCCGCCGGGCCGACGAGTTGGGACTGCAGGCTCCGGAACAGCTCCTGAGCCCGGATGCCCGGCCACTCCGCCGGTAGCAGCGCGCGCGGCAGCCGGGGGTCCCGGCGGATCAGCAACAACCACTCGGCGGTCAGCCGGGTGCGCCGTGACAGGTCGTCGAGCGCGTCCAGCTCGGCCGACGCGTCGCCTGACGCGCCGCCCGACCAGCGGTCGAGGAAACGGCGGTAGCCCGCGGCGATCGCCGGGAGATCCCATGCCTCCTGGGCGATCCGTGCCGGATCCGTCCACAGGGTCGCCTCGGCGCGGAACACCTCGGCGTGGTCGAGCAGGTCGAGCTCGGCCAGGATCCGGGACACGTCCGCCGCGCGCGGGGAGACCCACACGCCGCTGCGCAGGCGCGCGAATCCGGCCCAGCCCAACCGGGTCCGCAGCGCGTGGCGGTCGGCGCGCCGCGTCTCGGGAACCGAGAAGGCCAGCATCGTCCAGCGGCCGTCCCAGTCCCGGTCGACGATCTCGGCCTCCAGCCGGCGCCGGCCGTCGCGCAGCACCGCGACCGCGCGCGGTGTCAGCCCGAGGAACACCTGACGGCCCTGCCGCACCGACCGCAGGAGATCCCGCCGCGTCATCCGGGAGACCGTGGCGCGCGTGGCGTGCTCGCCGACCCCCAGGCGGTGCAGCACCGCGATGATGCTGCTCGTCGACACGGCCACACCGCGGTCGAGGAGCTGGTCGCCCAACAGCGCCAGCAGCAGCGTCTCGGTGCGCACGCCCTGCCCGTTGTCGCCGGGGTCCTCGCGGGTGTCGTCGCGGGTGTCGTCGATGGCGTCGTCGTCGGCGTCCTCGATGACGTCCTCGGGCGCGCGTCCCTCCACGGTCCCCTCCCACCGGTACGGGTCCGCGAAAGGGTACCGCCACCACCGCGACCGGCGAGGCGTCAGGCGTGGAGGCGGGTGATGCTCTGCAGTACGGCGGCCGGTTTGCCGCCGCCCTCGATCTCGATCGTCCCGTCGACCACGGTCTGGACACCACCGGGTACGTCCTCGACCGAGGCGAGCGTGGCGGCCAGCCGCAGCCGGGAGCCGCACGGGACGGGGGAGGGGAAGCGGACCCGGTTCAGGCCGTAGTTGATCTTGCTGGTGACGCCCCTGACGTCCAGCAGTCCGGTGAAGAGGGGGATGAAGAGGGACAGGGTGAGGAAGCCGTGGGCGATGGTGACGCCGAAGGGGCCGTCCTTGGCCCGGACCGGATCGGTGTGGATCCACTGGTGGTCGTCGGTGGCGTCGGCGAAGGCGTTGACGCGCTGCTGGGTGATCTCGATCCAGTCGCTGGTGCCCAGGCTGCTTCCGGCGAGCTCCCGGAGTTCGTCGAGGCCGTTGACGGTGATGGTCATGCGCGGGGTGTTCCGTTCTCTCGGGTGCCGGGGGTCAGCGCGTTCCGTACAGGTCGCGGACGCGTGGTCGCAGGAGCTTGCCGGTGGCGGTGCGCGGCAGTTCGCCGACGATGACGACCGATTTGGGGATCTTGTATCGGGCGAGGCGCCCGGACAGCGACGCGAGCACCGCGACCGGATCGAGGTTCGCTCCCGCACGGGGGACGACGACCGCGCGGGGCACCTCGCCCCACCTCGGGTCGGCCGTGCCGATCACGACGCAGTCGGCGACGTCGGGGTGGGCCAGCAGCAGGTTCTCGATCTCCGCGGGGTAGACGTTCTCGCCGCCCGAGATGATCACGTCCTTGATGCGGTCGACGATGTAGACGTAGCCGTCGTCGTCGACGCGCGCTACGTCGCCGCTGCGGAACCAGCCGTCCTCGGCGAAACAGGCCTCGGCCCCCTCGGGCTGCTGCCAGTAGCCGGGCATCACGTTGGGGCCGCTGATCTGGACCTCGCCCGTCTCGCCGGTCCGGACCGGGGTGAGGTCGGGCCGGACGACCCGGATCTCGGTGAAGAAGTGCGGGACGCCCGCCGAACCGGCCTTGGCGACCGCGTGCTCGCGGTCGAGGAGAAGCGCGCCGGGCGCGGTCTCGGTCATCCCGTAGCCCTGCTGGAGAGCCAGTCCCCGCTCCCGGTAGGTCGCGATGAGCGGGGTGGGGAGGCGGGCGCCGCCGCAGGTCAGGGTGCGCAGCGAGGACAGGTCGGCGTACGGCCAGCGGGCGTGGCTGGCCATCAGGTCGAACATCGTGGGCACGCCGAACATGAACGTGATGCGGTGCAGCTGGATCAGGTCCAGCACGGCGTCGGGATCGAAGGACTCGACCAGGACGCAGGTGCCGCCCTTGAGCAGCACGGGCAGGGTGAGCATGTTCAGCCCGGCGCAGTGGAACAGCGGCGCGACCGCCAGGGCCCGTTCGTCGGCGGTGAGGTCGAGGTCGATGAGGGCGTTGATGGCGTTCCAGATGAGATTGCCGTGCGTGAGCATGGCGCCCTTGGGCAGTCCCGTCGTTCCCGAGGTGTACATGATGAGGCAGGTGTCGTCGCGCCTCACCCACTCGTCGATCGGCTCGGTGGGCGCCGCGGCCAGCAGGCTCTCGTACTCGGAGCCCACGCCGAGGAACGTGCGCACACCGGTGTCCGTGCCGCGCAGCTCGGCCACGAGCGGGGCGTGTGACGCCGCGTACACCAGGACCCCTGAGCCCGAGTCGTCCAGCTGGTGGGCGATCTCGCGGGCGGTCAGGCGGGTGTTGAGGCCGACGAACACCGCGCCCAGCACGCTGGTCGCGAAGAGGGTCTCCAGGAACGAGGGGTGGTTCGGGCCGAGATAGGCGACGCGGTCGCCGTGGCACACGCCGAGCCCGCGCAGGGCGTGGGCGAGGCGGGTGGTGCGTTCGTGCAGCTCGGCGTAGCTGATTCGCCGGTCGAGGTGAACCAGGGCGGTGCGGCGAGGGGTCATGCGGGCGCGGCGTGCCGGCCAGGACCCCAGTCCCTCGTTGCGCATCGTTGGGTCTCCTTGCGGGTGGGCTAGCGGGTGAGCCCGAGCAGTCGGGCGGCGTTCTCCTTGAGGATCTTGGGCCTGACGTGGTCCTTGATGTCGAGCCCGGCGAAGTCGGCCAGCCAGCGGTCGGGGGTGAGCACGGGGTAGTCGGAGCCGAAGAGGACCTTGTCCTGCAGCAGCGAGTTGGCGTACCGCACGAGCTGCGGCGGGAAGTACTTCGGCGACCAGCCGGACAGGTCGATGTGCACGCCGGGCTTGTGGGTCGCCACCGCCAGGGCCTCGTCCTGCCACGGGAAGGACGGATGCGCCAGGATGATCTTCAGCTCTGGGAAGTCGGCGGCGACGTCGTCGACGTGCAGCGGGTTGGAGTACTTCAGGCGGATGCCGCCCCCGCCGGGGACGCCGGCGCCGATGCCCGTCTGGCCGGTGTGGAACAGCGCGACGGCGCCGGCCTCCTCGATCGCCTCGTACAACTCGTAGGCCAGCGCTCGGTCGTTGGGGAAGAAGCCCTGGATGTTGGGGTGGAACTTGAATCCCCTGACGCCGTACTCCGTGACCAGGCGGCGGGCCTGCCGCACGCCCGCCCGGCCGCGGAAGGGGTCGACGGAGGCGAACGGGATGAGCACGTCGGCGTTGGCGGCGGCGGCCTCGGCGATCTCCTCGTTGGGCACCGGTTCGGTGCCGGTGGCGTGCTCGGCGTCCACGGTGAAGACGACGGCGGCCATCCGGCGCTCGCGGTAGTGGGCGGCGATCTCCTCCAGCGTCGGCCGGCGGCGGCCCGCCACCCCGAAGTAGGCGGACGACGCGCGGTGCAGCCGCTCGTCCAGCGAGGCCCTGCCCGTTCTGGTGGAGACCTCGGCGTGGGTGTGGACGTCGATGGCGACCAGGTCCTCGACGCGTAGTGTGCCGGCCATCACGCCTCCGGGAGCCGCGGCGCGGGGATGCCGACGCTCTGCGGTTCGGCGCCGACCGAGGTGTGCCAGGCGGTGGCGATCGTCTCCGGGGTCCAACCGCCGCGCGCGTACGAGGTCCTGATCTCCTGGGGGTGTGACCACAGGGCGAGCCGGTCGCCGCCGATGCCGATGCACTGGCCGGTGACGTCACGGGCGGCGTCGGAGGCCAGGAAGGGAATCAGGGCGGCGCAGTCCTCGACGGTGCCGAAGCCCTCGCCCTGGCGCAGGAAGTCCGGCAGCGGTTCGCCGTTCCGCATCGCCTCGATGTAGGGGGCGAAGGCCGGGATGGTGTCGGTCATCGCGGTCGCGGCCACCGGGACGACGGCGTTGACGGTGATGCCGGCACGGGCCAGTTCCATGGACCAGGTACGGGCCATGGCGGCGATTCCGGCCTTGGCGGCGGCGTAGTTGGTCTGACCGAAGTTGCCGCGCTGTCCGGCCGGGGAGCCGACCAGGATGATCCGGCCGCCGTCGCCCTGCTCGCGCATCCGGACGGCGGCGGCGCGGGCGCAGGTGAAGGTGCCTCGGAGATGCACCGCGACGACCGTGTCGAAGTCGTCGTCACTCATCTTCCACAGCACCCGGTCGCGCAGCACGCCCGCGTTGGTCACCAGGATGTCCAGTCGGCCGAACTCGGCGACGGCACGGGCCACCAGGCGGTCGGCCGCCTCGGTGGTCCCGACCGCGACCGGTTCCGCGACGGCCCTGCCGCCCTGTTCGGTGAGGGACGCGGCGGCCTGTTCGGCGGCGCCCTGGTCCACGTCGTTGACGACGAGGCTGGCGCCGGCCGCGGCGAGCGCCCGGGCGTAGGCCAGGCCCAGACCCCGGCCGCTGCCGGTGACCACGGCCACCCGCCCGGCGAGATCGATGACGGGGAACGAAGGGGTCGAAGGGGGCGAAGAGGAGGAAGAGGAGGAAGAAGGGGAATCGGACATGGTGGCAACTCCCTGGATCCGTGGCGGGTGCGGCGGGCGGCTCGGACGGTGGATCCCCTGGGTCAGCCGGGATCCGTTCGCCTCGTCCTGCCCCTCAGCAGCCGCCTTGCCTGGGACGGCACGGACACCAGTCCGCGGGGCAGCAACAGGACGACGACGATGAGCAGCGTGGCGTAGACCGCGTAACTGAGGATGCTGGGCGCGCTGGCGGGCATGCCGGGCATCGTGGCGAGGTCGTTGAGCGCCTGCACCAGCAGGGTGATGGACGCCGCGCCCAGCAGCGCGCCCCACAGGGTGCCCAGCCCGCCGACGACGACCATCACCAGGAACTCGACGGACAGCAGCACGGGGAACGAGTGGGGGGCGACGTAGCCGATGAAGAACGCGTAGATGGCGCCGGCGAGTCCGGCGAACGCGGCGGCCAGGGTGAAGACGGCGAGCTTGTAGCGGGCCACCGGCACGCCGCTGGCGCTCGCCGCGGTCTCGCTGGTGGCCAGCGCGCGCAGGGCGCGGCCGGCGCGCGAGGTCGTGACGTTGTGCGCGACCACGAGCACGAGGGCCAGCGCCGCCCAGGTCAGATAGGCGTAGTGGAGGTCCTCGTCGAGTTCGAAGCCGCCGACCGACAGCAGCGGGATGCCGGACACGCCGACCGAGCCGCCGGCCCACTCCCACTCGCCCAGCAGCGAGACGAGGATGAGCTGCAGGGCGATGGTGGCGAACGCCAGCTGGTGGCCGCGCAGTCGCAGCAGCGGCCCGCCGACCACGGCGGCGCAGCCGGCCGCCACCACCGGCGCGGCGGCCAGGCCCAGCAGCGGCGGCGCGTCGTGGGAGCTCAGCAGTGCGGCGGTGTAGGCGCCGATGGCGTAGAACGCGGCCTGACCGATGGACACCTGTCCCGCGTAGCCCATGAGCAGGGTCAGGCCGACCGCGACCATCGCGGACAGGCCGAGCAGGACGAACACCGACAGCTGGCTGCGGTCCAGCATCGGCGGCAGCGCCAGCGTGGCGGCGGCCACCGCGGCAGCGACGAACAGGGTCGGGCGCCGGCCCGGCTCGGCGAGGCGGCGTCGGGTCGACGATTCCGTGGCGACGCGGCCCGGAACAACGGCGTTCATGGAAGCTGCCTTTCTGGTGGGCATCGGCCGCGTCACCCGGCCTCGGTCAGAACGCTGCGGGTGCGCGCCGACTGCCACATCAGCAGGGCGAGGATCAGGCAGAGGGCGACGACCGTCTGGTAGGGGGCGTAGCCGTAGCCTGCGACCATCGCCTGGGCCACGCCGAGCAGCAGCGCGCCCGCCAGGGTGCGACCGATGTGGTGCAGCGAGCCGACGATCGCCGCCGCGAAGCCGTTGATGATCAGCGACACGTCGGAGTCGAACGACATCGAGCGGGTGGGCACGAGCAGCACCCCCGCCAGGCCGCCGAGGCCGCCCCCGACGGCGAAGGCGAGCAGGCCCATGCGGGTGACCGAGATGCCGACGACCCGGGCCGCGTAGGGGTTGGCGGAGCAGGCCGACAGGGCCTTGCCGGTGTCCGTGCGGTCGAGGAGGAGCGCGAGGGCGACGAAGAGCGCCACCGTGACCGAGATGACGAGCAGATAGTGGGACTGCAGGCGGGCGCCGAACAGGGTGACGGCGCCGGACAGCCCGTCGGCGGACCGGCCCTGATCGCCCCAGATCAACACCTCGACGGCGTACGCCAGCACGCTGACCCCGAGGGTGACGATGAGCGCGGCCTGCGGCGAGGTGCCCCGGCGGCCGATGGCGATCAGCCCGGTCACCAGGCCCACGACGGTGGCGGTGGCGATGCCGAGCAGTTCGGCCGCGCCGTGCGGCACCCCGGCCTCCAGCAGCGAGACGGCGGTGAGGGCGCCGATGACGGCGAACGTGCCCTGGGCGAAGTTGACCACCCGGGTGACCCGGTGGATCAGCACCAGGCCGCTGCCGACCAGGGCGATGCCGCAACCGGTGCCCAGACCGGTGACGAGGTAGTCGAGGAGATCGCTCACGGTGCCCCGCCCTCCCCGCCGTCCCTGGGGGCGCCGAGGTAGGCGCGGGCCACGTCGGTGCTGGCCGACAGCTCGGCGCTGCTGCCCTCGGCGGTGATCCGGCCCGCCTCCAGGACGTACGCCCTGCCGCACAGGTCGAGGGCGAGCCGGGCGTTCTGCTCGATGAGGAGCAGGGCCGTGCCCTGTTCCCGGTTGAGCCGGGCCAGCTGCTCGGCGAGGCCCGCGACGACGACGGGTGCGAGGCCGAGGGACAGCTCGTCGATGGCGAGCACCCGGGGCCGGCTCATCAGCGCGCGGCCGACCGCCACCATCTGCTGCTCGCCGCCCGACAGGCCGCCCGCCCTTCTGCGGCGCAGCCGCACCAGCCCGGGCAGGATCTCGTAGATCCAGGAGGTGTCGCGGGCCGTGCGGCGTTCCCGGAACCGGCCGGGCAGGCGCCAGGCGCCCAGGCGCAGGTTGTCGTCCACGGTGAGGTCGCCGAACACCTGCCGTCCCTCGGGCACCTGGGCGAGCCGGCCCCGCACCTCGACGGAGCCGGAGGCGGGGGAGTGGATGCCGGACAGGGTGTTGACCAGGGTGGACTTCCCCGCGCCGTTGGGCCCCACCAGCGCGACCATCTCGCCCGGGGCGACGCAGAGCGACACCCGGTCAAGGGCGGTGGCGGCGCCGTGCCGGACCACCAGGTCGCGGACCTCGACGACGTGCGGGCCGGCGTTACCGCTCATCCCGCCCGCCCGCACCCTCGTCGCGAACCGGTTCCGTGCCCAGATAGGCGCGCACCACCCTCGGGTCGGCGCGGACCTCGTCCGGTGAGCCCTCGGCGATGACGTGGCCGAGTTCGAGGACGGTCACCCGGTCGGCGAGACGGGACACCAGGCCGACGTCGTGGTCGATGAGCATGATGGTCACTCCCTCGGTGCGCAGCTCCTCGATCAGTCCCGCGAGTCGCTCCCGCTCGGCGGCCCGCAGCCCCGAGGCGGGCTCGTCCAGCAGGAGCAGCCGCGGTTCGGAGCAGAGGGCGCGGGCCAGCTGAAGGGCACGCTGCTGCCCCAGCGGCAGCAGCTCGGCGGGGTGGTCCGCCCACTCCGCCAGGCCCACCCGGCGGACGGCCTCGCGCGCCCGCGCGGCGATCACGGGTTCCTCACGGCGGTGGCGGGGCAGCCGCAGCGCGGCGGTCACGAACCCCGCCCCGGTGGTCGCGTGGGCACCGACCATCGCGTTCTCCGCGACCGTCATGCCGTGGAAGACGCGGGCGCCCTGGAAGACGACCGCGATGCCGAGGCGGGCCCGCGCGTGCGGCGGCAGCCGGTCGATGCGTCGTCCGGCCAGCCGGATCTCGCCACGGTCGGCCGGCAACTGCCCGCTGATCAGGTGGAACAGGGTCGACTTGCCGGCGCCGTTGGGACCGATGACCCCCAGCGTGCTGCCGGGGGCGACGGCCACCTCCACCCCGTCGACGGCGTAGACGCCGCCGAACGCGCGGGCCAGCCCGGTCCCCTGGAGCAGTGGCCCGGTCATTCGGCCACCCGCTCCAACTGGTCCAGCGACCAGTCGGTCGGTACGAACGCGCCGTCGACGACGGTGTTCACCGAGACGTAGTCGGGGGACAGACCCGACCGGTCCTCGGCGCTGTAGTGGTAGGTGCCGTTGGGCGTGGTCAGGCTCAGACCCTCCAGGGCCTGGCGGATCGCCTCGGGGTCGGTGCCGCCGGCCTGTTCCAGGGCGGCGGCGAGCACCATGACACCCGTGTAGCCGTCCTGGGCGAACTGCGGTGGCTGGTAGCCGTACTCCGCCTCGAACGCCGTCGACAGCTCCTCGATGGCCCGCCGTTGTTCGCCCTCGGGGAGGTGGTCGCCCACCACGCCGATGGCGCTGGCCACCGTGGTGCCCTCGGCGGCTTCCCCCGCCGGGTCCAGCCACAGCCGGCTGGCCTGCGATCCGGTGAACGCGATCGGCAGGTCGAGTCCCGAGGCCTCGTACTGCTTGACCAGCGTCACCGCGCCACCGCCGGACAGCCAGACCACCATCGCCTGGGCGTCGGTGCCCCGTACGTGGGTGAACACCTGGCTGAAGTCGTCGGCGTCGTACTGGATCTCCTCGGTCCTGACGATCTCGATGCCGTAGTCGGAGGCCAGCGCCTGCATCGCCTCGTTGCCCGCCAGGGGATAGGTCGTCTCGGTGTCGTGGACGACCGCCAGTCTGCTGATCCCCTCCGCCTGGTAGTAGCGCAGCAGCGCCTCGGCGTAGTGCGAGGCGAGCGCCGGGATGACGAAGACGTACGGATGGTCCTCGGTGACCTGCTCGTCGGTCGGGGTGAGCGAGAGATAGGGGATCTCGGCGCGGTCCACCGAGGGGAGCGTGGCGCTCGTCACGAGCGAGGAGGAGGATCCGAGGACGGCCGCGACGCCCTCGTCGGCGAAGGAGTCGAGCGCCAGCACGGACTGCTCCGGCTTGCCCTGGGAGTCCTCGACGACCAGCTCCAGCTCCCGGCCGTCGATGCCGCCGTCCTCGTTGACCTGATCGACCGCCAGTTCGGCCGCCTTGCGCGCCTCCGTGCCGAGCGACTGCAGCGGGCCGGTCAGTTCGGCGATCATGCCGATTCTGATCGTCCCGTCGTCATCGGTGGAGGCGTTGTCGCCGCACGCCGTGGCGGTGAGCGCCAGCACGGTGGCGAGGACGGCGGCGGGGATACGAGGGTGCACGGGACCTCCCGGTGTCGTGGGGAGACAGCGAGCGCGGGCGGTGGGGCTCCATCGACATGGAAGTTAAGAGCAATAATTGTTGACGTCAATAGTTGCGGAGCCGATACGCCTGGGTCATGCTGGTCGCGCGTCACCCGTCGCTCTGGTTAGGAGGCAGTCATCGCCACCGCCCGCCGGCCCGCCGATCCCCCGGGGGACGCCCCCGAGGCCGTGGACACCGCCGAGCCATGGATGCGTTCGCTCCACTCGGACAGCGGCTATCTGCTCTACCGGCTCGGCCTGCGCTCGGGGCAGTTGTTCAACGCCACGCTCCAGGAGTCGGGCCTCCGCCTGCGGCACTACGCCCTCATGCGCTATCTCTCCACCGTCTCCGGCGCGTTGCAACGGGAACTGAGCTCCCGGCTGGGCTACGACCCGAGTGCGATCGTCAGCCTCGTGGACGATCTGGAGCGCTCGGGCCTCGCCGAACGACGCCCCGATCCGGCGGACCGCCGCGGCCGCGTCGTCGTCCTGACCGACTCGGGACGGGTCTTCCTGCGCGACAGCGACACCGCCGCCCAGCGCGTCACGGACGATCTGCTGGCTCCGCTGGCCCCGCGGGAGCGCCGGACGTTGCACGACCTGCTGCTGCGCATCGCCGTGCCCGAGTGACCGGCCGACAGGCGGTGGGTACCGCCTGTCGGCCGGGGTGAGTGAGGGGGTGGGTGCGGATTACACGGGTTGGATGGTGAGATCGCGGTAGCGGACCGGGTTGCCGTGGTCCTGGAGCCGGATCGGGCCGGCCGTCGGTCCCTCGGACGAGCCGCCGGCCGTCGGGCCGGTGAGCGCCACGTCGTCGTGGACCGTGACGCCGTTCCACACCACGGTGACGCGCGCGTCCTCCGTCTTGGTGCCGTCGCTGTCGAAGCGGGCGGCGCGGAAGGTGATGTCGTACGTCTGCCAGGTCCCCGGCGGCTCGGCCGCGTTGACGTCGGCGGGTTTCTGCTCGTAGATGGCCGCGGCCTCGTTGGCGGCCGGCGTGTCGTCGCCGTAGGAGTCGAGGATCTGGATCTCGTAGCGATCCTGCAGGTAGACGCCGCTGTTGGCGCGGTCCTGCCCGGTCACGTCCGGCGGGAGTTCCGGCAGCCAGTACTCCACGTGCAGCTGGAAGTCCTGGTACGCCTGTTTGGTGCGGATGTCCCCGCAGCACACCTCCATCGCGCCGTCGCCGACCAGCGGCCACTCCACCGTGCCGCCGTCGGTGTGTTGGAAGGCCGACCGGTCGGCGCCGTCGAAGAGCGTCACCGTACTGCCGGACGGATGGACGGTGAGCAGGTCGAGGTTGACGTGGCCGGTGTCACCGCTGTCGACGGCGTAGGTGATGGTGTTGCTGCCGGCGCGCAGCGGTAGCTGTTCGGTCTGGGTGGACCACTGGTCCCAGGTGCCGGTGCTCAGCAGGCTCGTCTGTCTCGCCTTCTCCCCGTTGACGTACACGCTCAGCGTCTTGGTCCCGGTGAAGGGGTCGGGGCCGTTGGAGTAGCGCACCCCGACGTCGTAACTGCCGGCCTCCTCCGCGTCGACCGTGAAGGTGGTGCTGGCACCCTCGGTGCCGTAGCCGGCGACGAAACCGCGTCCCGAGTACGCCGAGTGGTCGTCGGCGAGCGTCGCGCCGCCGTCGAGCTGAGCCTCCTCCGCCTCGTACAGCGACGGCCCGGACTCCTGCGCACCGGGGATGTGGTTGAGCGTGTACCACGCCTCGGTGTTCCACAGCTCCTGGCCGCTCTCGTCGGTGAACGGACGCGGCGAGCGCACGTGGACCACGTGGTCCGGCTTCAGGCCCGGGATCTCCAGGGTGACGGTCTTTCCGTCGGGCGAGAGGGTCGCCGAGCTCACCGTGAGGGTCTCCTCGTCGACCTTCGGCCCGCCGTACTCGGCGGTCGGGACGTAGCGCCACTGCTCGACGGCGTAGCTGGCGGCCAGCGCGTCGGCGGTCTCCTGGGAGAGCGGCTGGGTGTACTCCAGCTCGAAGCCGGTGCTGGTCGCGCGCATCTCCAGGATGTCGAAGGCGTCGCTCCCGGTCGGCATCAGCTTCTGCAGGCCGTGGGTCAGCTTGCCCGCCTGGCCCCAGTTGCCGCCCGCGCCGATGCCGCCGGCGTAGATGGCGCCGTCCGGGCCCATGCTGATCCGGTTGACGCCGGCCTCCAGGCCCTGGGTGAAGCGGAAGACCGCGCCCTGGTAGTCGCCGCCGACCTCCTCCAGGTACGCCCGCTGGATGCCGCCGTAGGTCACGTCGCCGAAGATCATCTGCCCGGCGAACGTTCCCTCCTCGAGGTAGAGCGGCGTGCTCGGCGAGTTGGCGATCTCGTTCTGCGGCAGCCACAGCACGGGGTCGCTGACGGGCTGGTCGTCGAACGGCCCCGCGGGGTTGGTGTAGTGGTTGAAGAAGTCGTCCTGGTCGACCTCCACGAGCTTGGACGAGGGGAGCCAGCCGCCCTGGTTGTCGGTGACGAACAGGGTGTCGTCGGGCCCCCAGCCGATGCCGTTGGGGGTGCGCAGGCCGCCCGCGACGTAACTGACCTCGCCGGTCTCTCGGTTCACCTTGATGGTGGTGCCGCGGTTCTCCGCGGGCTGCGGGTCCGTCGTGGCGCCGCCGAGGTCGATGGCGACGGACAGGTTCAGGTAGAAGTACCCGTCCTTGTAGAGCAGGCCGAAGGCGAACTCGTGGAAGTTGCCGCCCCACGGCCAGGTGGCCACCGTCCGGTACTCGTCGGTGACCTCGTCACCGTCGAGATCCAAGAGCTCGGTCAGCTCGTGCTTCTGGGAGACGTAGAGCGAGCCGTCGACGTACTTCAGGCCCTGCGGCTCCCGCAGCCCTTCGGCGACCTTCTTGATGGTGACCTGGTCGGGGCTGGTGGCGCCGGTGACGTTGTCCAGGAGGTAGACCTCGCCCTCGGTGGGCTGCTCGTCCGGCGAGCCGCCCCCGCCCCAGGTGGCGACCGCGAGTCGGCCGTCGGGGAGCCATTCCATAGCGGTGACCTGCGGCTCGAAGCCGCTGGGCCGCAGGTCGGTCAGCTCGTAGTCCGGGTGCACGCCGTCCAGCGGCAGCCCGTCGCCCGGCGAGTCCTGGGTGCCCTCGCACTCCTTGCGGCCGGGGGCGGTGACCCGGACGACGCCGGCGTCCGTGCTCAGCACCGAGTTCGGCACGACGGAGAAGCCGCTCGCGCCCGGCGGCTGCCAGGAGAGCGTGAGCTGCTGCCCACCGCCGGCCTCGAAGTGCTCGATGAACAGGGAGTGGTAACCGGCGGTCAGCTCGACCGTGCCGTCCTTGGGCTCGGCACCGTGCAGCCCGTCGTGGTCGATGACCTCCTGGTCGTCGACGAACAGCCGCGAGCCGTCGTCACTGGTGAGGCGGAAGGTGTAGGTGCCGTCCTGCGGCACGTTGATGTTGCCGATCGCGTGCGAGACGAAGTTGTCCTCAAGGCCGAAGTGGTCGGCCGTGGTCCAGTCGATGTCGGTCATCAGCTTGTCGACGTTCGGAGTCTGCCCGGACTTGAGCGTGCAGATCTCGTCGAGCGGCGTCTGCACGTCGTAGCTGCGCATGGTCACCCCAGGCTCCTGGGGCGGTAGGTCGGCGAGCGGCTCGGGCTCCTGTCCGGCGGCGGGTGCCGCCCAGGCGGCCCCGGCGAGGACGGACGCGGCGAGCGTGCCCGCCAGTCGGCCGCGGAGACTTCGAGGGTGCCGGCGGTCGTGCGGTCTGGTCATTGCTCCTCCTGACGCGGACGGCGAGGGGAGAGCCCGGAATCCAGGCTGCGCGGCGCAGAGACTAGGGACTTTGTCTTGTGGCGTCCATACTTTGTCCAGGATCCGTGGAAACTTCTCCGGTCGGCGTCGGAGTTCCGCAGGACCGCGAGGTCAGGCGTCGCGGTAGGCCCGCAGGGCCGGCGGCGCCCTCCCCTCGAAGTCGAACAGCGTGGTGTGCTAGGCGCGGAGCAGCGCCGCGCAGTCCCGTTGCAGGGTGATGTCCCGCCACATCGGATGCTGCGGCGCGGCGTTGGAGCACACGACCGTGCCCCAGGCGCCGACCCGGGCGGCCGCGGCGACGGCGCGCCGGCAGAACGCGGCGCCGACCGGGCCCTCCTCGAACGTCCCGTGCAGCGGGGTGTAGCCGATCCAGCCCTCGCCGAAGACGAGCGGGACGCCGGCGCCCGCCGCCCAGTCGGCCGCCGCGTCGATCCAGATGTGCAGCCGCTCGGCCATCACCAGGCGGTAGCTGGCGTACCGGTCGTACAGCCACGCGTCCCAGGCGTCCGGGTCGCACCAGTCGTGCACGTACACCTCGCGCCGGCCGACCACGGTGGCCTCCAGCCGCCAGCGGTCCTCCTCGGGAGGCAGCCAGTCCGCGAGGTCCGGCGCGCCGGGGCGCAGCAGCTCGCGTCGGGCCAGCTCCTGCGGGAAGGGGCGCTCGGCGTCGCGGAGCGCGAACGTCTCCAACAACTCGTCGAGCACACCGTAGACGTAGGGGTGGAAGACCGCGACGTCCATGCCCTGGGGCAGGCCGCGCAGCGAGCCGACGGGGACGTGGGCGTAGTTGACCGTGACGGGGCGCTCCGGGTGCCGCTCGCGGAACCGGGCGAGTCCGCGTTCCAACCGGGGCCTGAGCGCGAGGACGGCGTCCCCGGCCGGCAGGCCGTCGGCGAGCCGCCCGGCCTGCACCTCGTTGTGCAGCTCGGTGAAGGCGACGCGGTCGTCGAGCCCGTCGTGTGCGGCGAGGAAGTCGACGAGGTCCGCCAGGGCGTCGGCCAGGGCCTCGGCGCGCCGTTCGGGCTCGATCGCCATCACGGCGTCGAACCAGGCGCGGTCGCCCGCGAAGGCCGGGCTCTGCTGGTACTCCCAACTGGAGAGGACGACGTAGCAGTCGTGCCGGCGAGCCGCCCGGAACAGGGCGAGCAGATGGGCGCGGCCGTCGATCTCGGCCTGTCCTGCCACGTCGTACCAGCGCACGCGCTGTCCGTACGCTCCCCCGAGCGGGCAGAGGCGCAGCCGCCGGGTGTCGAGCCCGGTGCCGAAGAGCAGCAGCGGCATGGCACAGACGCGGACGGTGTTGTAGCCGCGGTCGACGGCCTCGGCGAAGGCGCGGTCGAGGTCGTCGAACGGTTCACCGGGGCCGGTGCGGGTGTACCAGGAGAAGTCCCACAGGGAGATGGTCAGCTTGTCCGGCAGATGGGCGGGAGGCGCGGTGGGCACGACGGGTGGGCCTTTCCTCTCGGGCGGGGTGGGGGTTCGGGGTCAGTTCTTCACGGCGCCGGCGGTGAGTCCTTCGAGGAGCTGCCTGCGCAGCAGGAAGAACACCAGAAGGCTCGGCACGGCCGCCAGCACCGACGCGGCCAGCACCAGGTCGTACTGGCGGCCGGTGGCGCCGAACAGCGCCTGGATGCCGAGCGGCAGGGTGTAGTTCTCCGGGTCGCTGACCACGATCAGCGGCCAGAGCAGGCTGTTGTAGCTGGCGAGGAAGGACCACACGCCCAGCGCGCCGAGCGCGGGCCGCAGCAGGGGCAGCGCTATCCGGCGGAAGAGCGCGAACTCGGTGCAGCCGTCGACGCGGCCGGCGTCCAACAGGGCGTCGGGCACCGCCTGCTCGGTGTACTGCCGCATCATGAAGATGCCGAACGCCGGCGCCACCCAGGGCACGACCAGCGCGAAGTACGGCGTGGTCAGGTGCGCCTTGGCGACCATGATGAACAGCGGCACGACGATGACGGCGAACGGCACCGCCAGCGAGCTGAACATCAGGTTGAACAGGAACCGCTTCCCCCGGAAGCGGTACTTGGCGAAGGCGAACCCGGCCAGCGAGCACAGCCCCACGGACACCACCGTGGAGATCCCCGCCACCAGGGTGCTGGTGACGAACCAGGTCCAGAACGGCTGACCGTCCAGCAGCCCGCGGAAGTTCTCCAGGGTCGCCGGCAGCGGCAGCGGCTGCGGGGGGTAGCTGAAGATGTCGCTGCGCGCCTTGAAGGAGGAGGACAGCGCCCACAGCAGGGGCAGCGCGAAGATGACCAGCAGGCTGGTCAGGAACGCGTAGAGCAGCACGCGCCCGCCGGTGGTCCGGCCGCGCCCCTGGTCGCGGGGCGCTTCGGCGTGGGTGGTCGTGACCGTCACTGGTCTCTCCCGACTTTCAGGGCCCGCATGGCGAGCAGACCGAGCGCGAACACGACGAGGAAGAGGAGGACGCCGGCCGCGGCCGCGTAGCCGAGTTGCTGGCGCTGGAACCCGGCGCGGAAGATGAACATGGCGACCGACAGGGTGGACTCACCCGGGCCGCCCTGGGTGAGCAGGAACGGCTCCTCGAAGATCTGGGCCGTGCTGATCAGCACGGTGACGGCGACGAACGCGGTCACCGGACGCAGCGAGGGCAGCGTGACCTCCCAGAACCGCCGCACCGGTCCTGCCCCGTCGATCGCCGCCGCCTCGTACAGCTCCTTCGGGACGTTCTGCAGGCCGGCGAGGAAGAAGATCGTCAGATAGCCCGTCCAGCGCCACAGCACGAGGATCACGACGGTGACCCGGGCCCAGGCGGGATCGCCGAGCCAGTCGATGCCACCGAAGCCGAAGGCGGCCTCCAGCAGCCCGTTGACCAGGCCGAACTCGTTGTCGAAGACCAGGCCGAAGACGAGGGCGACCACGATGGGGGAGATCACGACCGGCATGAAGTACGCCAGCCGGAACATGTCGCGGCCACGCAGCCCCCTGGCGTTGAGGGCCTGCGCGATGAGCAGCGCGGCGGGCACGACGACGCACATGGTGAAGACGACGTACAGCGAGGTGTTGCGGACCGACGTCCAGAAGCTGTTGTCGGTCAGCAGGTCCTGGTAGTTGCGCAGACCCACCCAGCGCGGGGCGCCGAGGCCCGCCCACTCCGTGCAGCTCAGGTAGAGGCCGACGCCGATCGGGACGAGCAGGAAGAGTCCGTACAGCAGGTAGAAGGGTGAGATGAAGACGTACGGGGCCAGGGTGCGCTGGTGGCGCAGCCACCACGAGGGCCTCGGCGTCGCCGCCGCGGGCGGGGCGCCGCGGCCGGACGGCGGTCTGGTGCGGGCCGCGCCGCGGGTGGTGGGCGGAGAGGTCATCGTTTCACCTGCTGTCGGTAGGCGGCGAGGCCGTCCTCGATCGCGGCGGCGGGCGAGGTGCGGCCCCGCAGCGCGTCCAGTACGGGCCCGCCGAGGACGTCGGTGAGGATCTGCATTCCGGCGTCCTGGCGGAACAGCGGCAGGTCGTCGGCGGCCCGACCGTAGACGTCGAAGACCCGCTGGCCGAGGAACTCGTCCTCGATGTCGAGGAGTTCGGGGTCCTCGTAGAGCGAGCGCAGCGTGGGCAGGTAGCCGCCGGAGCGGTAGCGCAGCAGCTGGCCCTCGCGGGTGAGGTAGACCCGCCGCAGCAGCTCCAGGGCGGCGTCCGAACGGGCCTTGTCCTTCAGCACGGTGAAGGCGGTGCCGCCCAGGGTGGAGGCGATGTGCCCGCCGCCGCTGAAGCGGGGCAGGGTGCGCATCCGCCATCTGCCCGCCTGGTCGGGCACGTTGGCCTGCAGGCCGTAGGCGTTGTACCAGTTGGGCATCGCGGTGCCGGCGAGGCGGCCCGACTTGAGCGCGGCGGCGCAGGCGCTGCCGTAGGGGTCGGGGAGGGCCAGCAGGAAGCCGGTGCGCACGCCCCGGGCCATGAACTCCAGCACCTCGACGGCCTCGGCCGACTGGAGCGTGATCTCGCCGCGCTCGTCGAACACGCCGCCGCCGCGCTGGAGCAGGAACTGCAGGAAGCCGTTGACGATCGAGCCGTTGTCACCGGTGGCGACCATGCCGAGGCTGATCTCGCGGTCGGCGTTCAGCCGCTCGCCGTGCTCGGCCAGCTCCTCCCACGTCTCGACGTCCTCGGGGACGCCGAGCTCGTCGAAGAGGTCCCGACGGTAGTAGTAGACGGTGATCGAGTTGTCCGAGTCCAGGCCGTAGGGAACGCCGTCGACCGTGTACGGGGCGAGCTTGAGGAGGTCGTCCCCGAACGGCCGCACGGTCTCGGTCAGCTCGGTGAACAGGTGCTCCGCGATGCCCGAGACCATCACGCGCGGGAACTGGTCGATGACGATGCCCGCCAGGTCCGGCGTGTCGCCGTCGGCCACCGCCTGGGCGATCATGCGGGTCACGATGTCGCTGGGGGCGGCGTTGGTGATGTCGACGCCGAACTCGAAGCGGGACCCGCGCATCAGCGCCGCGTCGGCGACGGCGGCCTCGAAGGTGGTGATGTAGCCCGGGTCGTGCGTCCACAGGCTGATGTCCACCGGACCCGAGGCGACCGGGGTGGAGCTCGCGGTGCCGCACGCGCTGAGGGCGGGCGCGGCCAGCAGGCCGAGGCCCAGGCCCGCGCCGCCGCGCAGCAGGGCCCTGCGGCCGGGGGGCTTCCGGTCAGTCATCGCTGGCTCCTCGTGCCGCCCGGGAGGTGCCGGACGCGTGGAGGCCGATCCGCCGCAGCGGCACGACTGACACGGCGTCGACGGACGTCCCGGCGCGGGCGGCGTCGAGGCCGTCGCGCGCGGCGGGGCTCACGTGGATCCGGCTCTCCCCGGCCAGCGGGAGGATCCGCAGCTCGATCCCGTGCCGGACGATCTCGGCGGCGTGGCGCCGCAGCCCGATCTCCCAGTCGGGGCCGTACCAGAAGTGGTCGGCGACGAGCCTGTCGCCGACGTACGCCCGGGCCACGTCGCCGGTGTACCGGACCCGCAGCAGTACCTCGCCGTTCTCCTCCTCGAAGACCTCGGGCGGGATGGTGACGTGGTGGTGCGAGGCCCGTTCGAAGTCGGCGTCCAGCGGGGCCGAGGCCCGGGCGTGGGAGCCGCCGGTGCGGGCCGGGGCGGCGACGGCCTCGGACCGTACGCACGTGACGGCGGGGGCCGTCGGTGGCGGGGTCGCGGGTGGGCCCAGGGCCCAGCGCGTGAAGGCGCCGTCCGGGACCCCGGGTCCGCTGGCGCCGCCCGTCAACTCGGGCGGCGCGGGGAGGAGGGCGATGTCCGGGGCGGCGGCCGTGTGCACGCGCAGTTCCTCGCCGTCGGCGAGCACCAGGTCGTCGCAGAGCACCAGCCGGTCGCGCCCCCAGACCCGGACGCGGCCGAGCCGTCGCCCCTGCTCGGCGGAGAGCACCAGCACGCGGACCGGGCCGCGCGGGCCGTGGACCGTCAGCGACGCGCCGGTGCCCGGATCCGGCACGGTGACGAGCGTGCCGTCGGCCACCTCCCGTGCGTGCGCGGGCCCCTCGACCCGCGTGCCGCCGGGCAGCAGGAACCGGGGCGTGACGCCCTCGGTGCCGGCGAACACGGCGGTGGGCGTGCCCTCGACGTCCAGGCGGGTGAGGGGCTGCGCGGTCGCCCACACCAGGCGCACCCCGCGCCCCAGCTCGTATCCCAGCGGCCAGACGAAGCAGGCGCCGGACGGCACGGTCACCGGCTCCTCGGGCAGGGTCAGCGTCCGGCTGTCCAACTTCACGACGAAGCGCACGCCCTCGTGGTCCGGCAGCGGCTCGTGCGGCTGGTGGTTGTTGACGAAGAGGAAGCCCTCGTCGCCGCGCGAGCGCACCGCCCAGCGCAGGGTCGTGCGGTCGTCCAGGCCGCCGGGCTCGGTGTCGGGCAGCGACAGCGGCATGTCCGCCAGCGCGGCGCCCGAGTCGTGGAGGAGGAGGTGCTGCTGGCGCAGCGCGTGGAAGGCGGGGCGGACCTGCCCGAACTCGCCCAGCGGCGCCTGGAAGTCGTAGGTGACCGCGGGCAGGTCGTTGGGATAGCCGGTGGCGTGGGACTCCTGGTTGGGAACGCCGTGGTCCAGCCGCTGCGAACAGCCGTGGTAGAGGTAGTAGCCCTGCCACACCGAACCGCTGCCGAGCTTGGTCAGCGCCAGCGCCGTGACGTCCCGTTCGGGCACCAGCGGCCGTCGGTGGTAGGCGATGGCCATGCCGCCGCCGAGCTCGCACGTCGCGTACGGGTAGCGGCGGTCGTCCGGGCCGCTGCCGGCGGGCGCCGCGTCGCGGAGGTCGGCCCCGATGGCGTGGTCGTCGCGGATCGGGGTGAAGAAGTAGTGGCGGCGCATCTCCCGCGCCCACCCCGGGTGGGCGTCCTCCCAGAACGCCTCCGGGTAGCCGCCGTACAGCGGCAGCAGCACGTCCTCGGGTAGCTGCGCCGCGCCCCACGCGGTGGCCGTCCACAGCGGGGCGTGGATTCCGGCCTCCTCGGCCAGGCGCCGCAGCGTCGCGAGATGCCCGGGCTGGTCGTACAGCTCGTTCTCGACCTGCACGGCGATCACCGGGCCGCCGTCGCGGTGCCACAGGCCACGCAGCTCGTGGGCGATCCGCGCGTAGTACGGCCGCACCAGCGCCAGGTACGCGGGGTCGTCCGTGCGCGGGACGCATCCCGTCCCGGTCAGCCAGTCGGGGAAGCCGCCGTTGCGGCACTCCCCGTGGGACCAGGGGCCGATGCGCACGGCGACCGCCAGGTCCAGTTCCGCGCACAGCTCGACGAACCGGCGCACGTCGAGGTCGCCGTCGAAGCGGTGGGTCCCCCTCCGCTCCTCGTGCTGGTTCCAGAAGAGGTACGTCGCCACCAGGTCGATGCCGCCCGCCCGCATCTTCAGCAGCTCCTCGCGCCATTCGGCGGCGGGGTACCGGCTGAAGTGGAACTCGCCCATCACCGGGATCCAGGGCCGGCCCGCGCGCAGCAGACGACGGCTGTCCACGGCCAGGGGCGCGGGCGCTCCGGGCGGACTGCCCATCCGGAGATGGCCCGCGAGGACGGCGGGCGGTTCGTGGGCACGCAGCAACAACATGACAGCTGGCTCCTGCATCGGGCGGCTCGGTGAAGTGGGTTCATCGTGTGGGCGGCCCTCGACGCTGTCAAGATGTATTCATATTTAATCTTCGGGGGTAGGATGCCGCCATCCGGTCAGCCACCTGGCCGCGTCCTTCCTTGCATCCGAGCACCCAGGGGGAGAGCCGACATGGCGTCCTACACCAGCCGCGGCGTGCACGGGCAGGTGGTGCACGCCCTCGGCGTCCGCATCGTGAGCGGCGAACTGCCCGAGGGCGCGACGCTCGACCCCCGGGCCGTCGGCGACGAACTGGACGTCAGCATCACCGTCATGCGGGAGGCGCTGAAGGTCCTGGCGGGTAAGGGACTCGTCGACGCCCGCCAGAAGCGCGGCACTTTCGTCAGGCCGCGCGGCGACTGGCACCTCCTCGACCCGGACGTCGTCCGCTGGCACATATCCGGCGGCCTCGGCGAGCGGATCATGCGCAACCTGGCCGACGTGCGCTCCATCGTCGAACCCGCCGCCGCGCACCGGGCCGCGCTGCACCGCACCCGGGCCGACCTCGACGCCCTGGAGTCGGCCCTGGCCGCCATGGCCGGCGCCCGGGCCGACTCCGTCGCCGCCGCCGAGGCCGACGTCTCCTTCCACCGCGCGCTGCTGGCCGCGACGGGCAACGAGATGCTCGCCCGCATGGACCTGCTGCTGGAGCCCGTGCTGCGCGAGCGCGACCACGTGGTGCACTCGCACGCCGGCACCCACGATCCCGTGCCCAGCCACCGCACCGTCCTCGACGCGGTCCGCGACCAGGACCCCGCACGGGCCGAGCTCGCCATGCTCGATCTGCTCGCCATGGCCGTACACGACCTGGACCAGATCGCCGGCTACGCCGCCCCGCAGGCCCACCGGGCGACGCCGGAGGGCTGAGCGGGGCGGCCGGGCGGGGCGGCCGGGCGGGGCGCGGGGGTCAGCGGCGGGCGCCGGCCTCCGCCATCACCTGGTGGGCCGCGTCGGGCCAGTCCTCGCGCGGGACGTCGTTCAGGTCGACGTTGTCGCTCCAGGTGAAGCCGAACTCCGGGTCGGTCGGGGTGCGTTCGTTCCCGCCGGTCCACCAGTTGCCGACGAACGCGCAGTCGAGGGTGTTGAAGACGTCCGGGCCGCCCTCGATGTCGGCGTTGACGTAGATGTAGCGGTCGCTGTCGAGGATCACGTTCTCCCGCACCGTGATGTACCGCGAGCCCTGGTCGATGAGCATCCCGAACGTCTCCCGGCTGTCATAGATGTGGTTGTGCTCGATGACGGTGCCGGGGCTGGCCGACAGCGAGTAGATGCTGCCGCCGTCGTGCATCTCGTTCTTCGTGTCGTAGATCAGGTTGTGGCTCACCCGGTTGTCCCGGAACGTGGTGGGCGTGTCGTAGATCGGCTGGTACTCGTACAGCCCGGCGTCCCGGTAGTACTGGTTGCCGCCGGGGTCGTTGATGCCCCAGCCCCAGCCGATGTCGATCCCGTCGTAGGGGAGGTCCGTGAGCGTGTTGTGCGAGATGGTCGCGCGGGTCACGTACGTCGAGAGGATGCCGGCGCTGTCGCGGTAGTTCTGTCCGATCCTGGTGATCGTGTTGTCCGCGATGGTGATGTCGTGGTTCGTCATCCGCGGATCGCTCGGATGGTGGGCGTTCGGCTGCACACCGCCGACGACGATGCCGGAGCCCGCGGAGTCGGAGATCGTGTTGCCGACGACCTCGATGCCCGACGCGCCGTATCCGACGCCCGTGCCGTGCGCGTTGGGGTCCATGCCGATGCCGAGGGCGACCGAGCCGAGCTGGTCGAACCGGTTGCCGTCGAAGGTGACGTCGGTCGCCGCCGAGACCTGTACCGCGCCGGGCACCTGCCACCACTCGTTCCGGGTCTCCTCGAACTCCGGGCAGCCGTCCTGGCACGTGGTCAGGTAGTCGGCGGGCGGATCGTACTCGCCGACGATGTGCGCGCCGCTCTGCTGGTCGGCGTAGCCCCACCGCGAGTTCGGCCGCAGCCAGGTGGTGTGCGAGAACTGCAGGTCGCGGAACTCCAGGTCGCGGACGGGCCGGTCCTGGTCGCCGCCGATCTCGACCAGCGTCTCCAGGTTCGGCAGCCGCACGTCGACGTCGTCCATCGTGGTGCCGGGTTCGGCCTGGTAGTAGACCTTGCCGGCGGGCGAGTCGAGGTACCACTGGTCGGGGCCGTCGAAGAACTCGTAGGCGTTGACCAGATAGAGCGCGCCCCGGTTGTACGGCGACTTGAGGGTGTCGTAGCCGAAGTTGTTGTTCTCCCAGGCCGGCTGCACCATCCGGATCTCGTTGCCCACGATGCTCCGCACCGGGGAGATCCGGTCGGTGAAGGACCCCATGCTGACGATCTCCAGGTCGGACTGGTTGCCCAGCTCGCTGAGGTCTCCGAACCTGTCGTCCTCGAGGACGAGCCCGCGCTCGGTCCAGGTCAGATGCGCCCTGTCGTCCTCGTCGGCGCCCAGCATCAGCTGGGTCCGCTCCGCCAGTTGGCCGTCGACGTACAACTGGCGGGACTCGGTGCCGCGCGCCACGTCGGCCACCCAGATGTTCCGCTCCGGATCGTGCGGCGTCCAGCCGGTGACCCGCTCGCCGCCGGACAGCACCGCACGTTCGCCCGGCGCGCTCGCCCAGGTGACCGTGTGGCCGTGGGACCCGCTGTCGGTGGCGTCGAACCGGAGCGGCCGGTCCAACTCGTAGGTGCCGCCGTCCAGGAGCACGAGGGTGTCCCGATCGCGGGCATGGGTGCCCGCGATCGCCTTCGCCGCGGCGATCGACCCGACGACGACGTCCCCCTCCGGCGCCCCCTGCGGGCCGCGGGGCGCCACGACGATCGTGAAGGGATCGGCCGCCGCGACGGGACCCGCCCCGGCGGTGGCCACCAGCGCGCCGGCGGCCAGCGTGCCCGCGAGGGCGCCGACGATGTCGCGTTTCCAGTGTCTGGTTCGACGCCCCGATGGCATGGCGGCTCCTCATATGTCTGTTGACTGACAGATCCGACCTGGACCGTAGAGGCATGATCGGATCACGTCAATCGCCTGGAGCCGAGGGGAGGAGCCGCCGGGATCTCCTGACAGGGCCTAACCGTTGACGGAGATGCCGAAGACCTCCAGCAGGGCGTAGACGGCCAGCCCGGTGATCGCGACGGTGCTCACGGCGAGGACGGGCGTGACCCAGGGGCTGGCGCGGAAGCGCCGGTCCACCTCCGTGGTGCGCAGGTGCCAGACCGCGACGAGCACCGCCAGCAGGAAGATCGCGTTGCCGATGGCCCCGATCTGGAGCAGCAGCAGGGGGGACTGGACGAACAGGTACATGGCCGCCCAGATGGCCGGCAGCACGACCGTGAAGATCCGCAGGTAACGGGTGCGGACCGCCAGGTCGTTCCAGTCGATCGCGCCCATCAGCCCGAGGGTGTTGGTCCAGAGCCGGGGCACCGCCGCCACGGCGGCCACGTGCGTGGAGAACAGCACCGCGACGGCGCCGACCAGGAAGACGACCTCGGCCCACGGGCCGAGCGTGTCGGTGTAGATGCGCGACACCGTGGTGATGACGTCGTTCCCCTCGGGGACGGCGTTCTGCGGGGCCAGGACGGAGGCGCCCATGACGTAGAAGGCGAGCGTGGTCAGCGTGCAGATCACCCAGGAGACCAGCACGTCGAGCTGCATGACCTTCAGCCATCCCTCGGCGCGGAGGGCGCGCTCCTCGCTGCCGTCGTCGGGACCGGTCCAGCGGGCGTACCCCTTCTCCAGGCACCAGAAGGTGTAGTTGGTCATGTCGTCGGCGCCGACGCCGGTGGAGCCGAACATGGCCAGGGCGAGTCCGATGGTCCCGGCCGGGATCGCGAAGCTCAGCCCCGTGCCGAAGTCGCCCGCCGAGTAGGTGTACGGGGTGAAGGGCAGCGAGAGCACGAGCGCGATGGTGCTGGTCGTGAACAGCACCACGGATATCGTGGTGACCTGTTCGACGACGCTGTACCGGCTGCTGCTCATCAGCAGCACGCTCACCGCCGTGACGATGACGGTCCAGAGGACCAGCGAGGTGCGACTCAGTTCCCCACCCGCTATCGGCCAGGCGATGGAACAGGCCGCGGCCGTTCCGCCGATGACGCCGCCGCGTTGGAAGTTCTTGGCGGTGTCGAGGCCTATCCAGAGCCAGTTCATCCACCCCATGGGGCCGATCCGGGGCCCGACCTTGCCGTAGCCGGCGAGCGCGGTCTGCCCGTTGAGGATGGTCCATCGGGCCAGTTCCACCTGCACCCAGACCTTGACCGCCGCGCCGACGATCACGAGCCAGAGCAGGGCGAACCCGGCCTTCGCGCCGAGCGAGGTGGTGACGAGGAGTTCGCCGGATCCGACGACCGAGGCGGTGAGCACGATGCCCGGGCCGAGGTAGCGCAGCCGACCCCGGAGGGTCTCGGGAGGGTTGCGGACATCCTCGGGCCGCAGTTCGTAGGGATCCTGCTGGGGGGCGAGGACTTCGGTGGCAGTCAACATGTCTCCTTCGACAGGACGCTGGTGGTCAGCTCCGGAGCCGGCCGGGTCGGGCGGTCGCCTCGGCGAGTCGCCTGGCACCTCGGACCACCGACTCGATGTCGGCGGGATCGCCGAGCAGTCCGGCGGCGACACCGACGCCCACGCATCCGGCCTCGACGCACGCCTCGGCCAGGGCCTCGTCGACGCCTCCGGTGGCCACGAACGGCACGTCGGGCAGCGGGCCGCGGAGTTGCCGGATGTGTCCGGCGCCGACCGAGCTGATGGGGAAGACCTTGACCGCGTCGGCTCCGGCGCGGACCGCCCGGACGACCTCGGTCGGCGAGAGGGCGCCGGGCACGGAGCCCATGCCGAGCTCCTTGGTCCGCTCGACGACCCGTGGGTCGATGTCCGGGGAGACGACGAACTGGCCGCCGACGTCGGCGACCTGGCCCACCTCCTCGGTGGTGAGCACGGTGCCGGCGCCGACCCGCGCGTCGCTGCCGAGCCGGTCGCGGACGGCGGTGATCCCGGCGAGCGGGTCCGCGCTGTTCAGCGTCACCTCGAAGAGCCGGACGCCGGCCTCGTAGAGGCCCTCGGCCAGGTCCGCGCACTGGCTGGGAGACTGGCCGCGGAAGATGATCAGGAGGCGGTCGCGTTTCAGGTCACTCAGGAGATCGTTCATGGTGCGGCCTTCGTTTCGAACGGTGCGGAAAGTGCGAAAGGTACACGAGGGTGGAAAGGTGTCGGCTCGGGGATGCCGACTCAGAGGTGCCGGCGTGGCACGGCGTGTCCGCGGCGCCCGGTCAGGAAGTCCAGATCGGCGCCCGTGTCGGCCTGGTTGACGTGGCTCCGGTAGAGCGCCGCCCAGCCGGAGCCCGGCTCCGGGCCCTTCCGTAGGTCGTCGGCGGTCGCGTTCTCGGCCGCGCGCGCGGTGAGTTCGTCCTCGGGGACGTCCATCTCCAGCCGTCGGGCGGGAACGTCCAGGGTGACGCGGTCGCCGCTCCGGAGGAGGGCGAGTGGTCCGCCGACGGCGGCCTCGGGCGTCACGTGCAGGACCACGGTCCCGTACGAGGTGCCGCTCATCCGGCCGTCGGTGATGCGGACCATGTCCCGCACGCCCTGGTCCAGCAGCTTCCGCGGGATGGCCAGGTTGCCGATCTCCGGCATGCCCGGATATCCGACCGGACCGGCGTTGCGGACGACCAGGACGGTTTCGGGGGTCACCGGCAGCTCCGGGGAGTCCTTCTGGGCGTCGTAGTCCTCGATGGTGTCGAAGACGAGCGCGGGACCGGTGTGCCGGACGAGCTCGGGCGATGCGGCGGAGAGCTTGATGACGGCGCCGTCCGGCGCGAGGTTCCCACGCAGCACCGCGGTGTGGGAGCCGGGCTCGGCGACCGGGTTCTGCCGGCCGCGTACCACGTCCGGGCGCCAGTTCGGAGCGTCCGCGCAGTTCTCGCCGAGCGTCCTGCCGGTGACGGTCAGGGCCGAGCCGTCGAGCAGGTCGCCGAGTTCGCGGACGACGGCCGGCAGGCCGCCGGCGTCGTGCAGTTCCTCCATCAGGAAGCGGCCGGAGGGCATCAGGTCGACCAGCAGCGGGATGTCGGCCGCCAGCCTGTCGAAGTCGTCGAGGGCCAGGTCGACCTCCGCACGGCCGGCCATGGCCAGCAGGTGCACGACCGCGTTCGTGGAACCGCCGATCGCGGCGTTGACGCGCACCGCGTTGGCGAACGACCGCCGGTCCAGGACGCGCGAGGGGGTCAGCCCCTCCTCGACCATGGCGACGATCCGCGCTCCCGCCTGTTCGGCGATCCGGGCCCGGCCCGCGTCCACGGCCGGGACCACCGCGCTGCCGGGAAGGGAGAGGCCGAGCGCCTCGGTGACGCACGCCATGGTCGACGCCGTTCCCATGGTGGTGCAGTGGCCGGCGCTCCGGGAGAGGCACGCCTCCGCCGACCGGAACTCGCACGAGGTCATCCGCCCCGCCCGGACCTCCTCGCTGAACTTCCAGACGTGGGTGCCGGACCCGATCGCCTCTCCGCGGAAGCGCCCGTTCAGCGCGGGACCCCCGGTCACCATGACCGTGGGCAGGTCGACGCTGAGCGCGCCCATCACCTGGGCCGGCACGGTCTTGTCGCAGCCGCCCAGCAGGACCACGCCGTCGAGCGGGTTCGCGCGCAGCGTCTCCTCGACGTCCATCGCCATGAGGTTGCGGAACAGCATCGCCGAGGGGCGCATCAGCGTCTCCCCGAGGGAGATCGTCGGAAACTCCATCGGGACGCCGCCGGCCAGCAGCACGCCGCGCTTGACGGCCTCGGCGACCTGTCCCAGATGGGCGTTGCACGGCGCGAGATCCGACGCGCTGTTGGCGATCCCGATGACCGGGCGGCCGTCGAACATGGCCGCGGATCCGCCCCGGTTGTACAGCTTCGACCGGTGGACGAACCCCAGCTTTCCGTCGAGCCCGAACCACGCTGCGCTGCGTCGCTGGGCAGTGGGCTTGTTTTCCTCGGGCATCTCGTTCCCTCCGCCAGATGACCAGCGACATGTAACAGCATCGATTTACATGTAGCAAGACCGTCTGCATGTAAATTAACCAGTGTTACATGTAAGCTGCGCGGAGCCTGTCCCACGGATGAGAACCCAGGGGTGAGTCATGTCCGTCGCGAGCGATCCCCGCGTCACCGATCGTGTCCATCACGAGCTGCGCGAGTGGATATTCGCCGGGGATCTCCCGGCGGGCGCTCGACTGAGCGTTCCGGCCCTGGCCGAGCGGTTCGGCGTGAGCCGGAGCCCGGTCCGGGAGGCCATCGCGCGCCTGGTGCACGAGAGACTGGCCCGCGAGGAACCGCGCCGGGGCGCCGTGGTGGCCGACGTCAGCATCAACGCGCTGATCGCCATCTACGAGGTGCGGGAGGTCCTGGAGGGCCTGGCGACCCGACTGGCGGTCGAGAACGCCGGCCGCCGGCTGATCCGGACGCTCGAGGACGTACTCCAGGAACACGGTCACGCGGTCGCGGCGGGCGACGCGACGGCCGCCTCCGAGGCCGACCTGACCTTCCATCGGCTGATCCGGGAGGCCGCCGGCAACGCGGAGGTGGTCCGCATGCTCGACGACGTGCAGACCCAGGTGCGGTTGGCGATGCGCACCACCCTGGTCACCGGGGGACCCAGACTGGCGATCGCCGACCACCGCTCGATCGTCGCGGCCATGGAGGCGGGCGATCCGGCGGCGGCCGAGGAGGCCGCCCGGGCGCATATCGCCCGGCTGCGGACCGTGCTGGCCGAACAGGTGGCGGGGCCGCGGTGACGCGCGTCGCCACGGCCCGGATCCGGGTGCTCCGCGCGCCGGTTCGCGACGGCATAGCGATGTCGTTCTCGCCACTGCGCGAGCGCACGATGGTCCTGGTCTCGCTCACCGACGAGGACGGGACGACCGGCCACGGGGAGAGCTGGGTCAACTATCCGCCCTGGGGGGTCGCGGAGCGCACGGCCACCCTGCGGGAGGGGGTCCTGCCGCTGCTGGCCGGGCGTCGGATCGACGACGTGCCGGCCGTGCACGCCGACCTGTGCGACCGGCTCGACCCGCTGGGCCGCCAGTGGGGCGCGCCCGGGCCGGTCCGCCAGGCGATCAGCGCGGTCGACGTGGCCCTGTGGGACCTCCGGGGCCGACGGGCCGGCGCCGCGATAGCGCGCGTGGCCGCGCACCGGGTGCGCGACCGCGTCCGGGTCTACGCGAGCAGCCTGGGCCCCGAGTCGGTGGCGGCGCAGGCGGCGAGCTGCCGCGGCGCCGGACATGCCGCGGCGAAGGTCAAGCTCGGTTTCGGGCGGGAGACCGACACGCGCAATCTCGCCGTGGCGCGGGAGACGCTCGGCGATGACGTGCTCCTCTACGCCGACGCGAACCAGGGCTGGGACCTCGACGAGGCGGTGGCGATGGCGCCGGTGCTCCGCGATGCCGGGGTCGGGTGGATCGAGGAACCGGTCCGCGGCGACGGGTTGGCCGACCTGGAGGAGCTGCACCGGCGTACCGGCCTGGTGATCGCGACCGGCGAGAACCTCTACGGACGCGCGACGTTCGAGGCCTACGCGGCCTCGCCGGCGGTCGCGATCCTGCAACCCGACGTCGCCAAGGCCGGCGGGATCACCGAAGCGCTCGCGGTGTGCGACGTCGCGGAGGGACACGACACCGCCGTCATGCCCCACCTCTACGGCGGGGCCGCGGCCTTCGCGGCGACGTTGCAGGTGGCCGCGGCGTGCCGCGTGGTGGGCGGCGTCGAGTACGACGTGCGCGACAACCCCCTGCGTGACCCGCTTCTCCTCGATCCGCCGACCCCCGAGAAGGGCCGGCTCGACCTGCCCGACCTGCCAGGACTGGGCGTCCGGTTCGACACCTCGGCGCTGGAACGGGTGACCTGCCACGACGAGACCCTGGAGCTTTCGTGACGAACACGACCCAACCCCTCATCGGCGCGCGCATCGGCCGGGAGCCGGTGGCGCCCGAACACCCGACGCGGCACGAGCTGGTCGATCCCGCGACGGGCGCCGCCTGGGCGAGCGTGTGGTACGGCGGCGAGCCGGAGGCGCGCCGGGCCCTGGACAGCGGCGCCCGCGCGCAGCCGGACTGGGCCGCGCTGACGGCCGGCCGGCGGGCGGCGGCGCTGCGCGCGGTCGCCGCCGACCTCCGCGAGGACCGGCCCGCCGGGGAACTCGCCGGCCTGATCACCCGCGAGACCGGGAAGCGGATCGCCGAGTCGCGCGCCGAGGTCGCCCTGTCGGCCGCCTTCTTCGAATGGTTCGCCGACGTGGTCAGTGGTCGCGCCGGGCAGGTCTGGGACCACGTCCCCGGTCTGCGGCACGAGGTGGGAGACCGGGCGCTGGGGGTGGTCGCCGTGCTCACCCCGTGGAACTTTCCGGTGTCGATCCCGGCGCGCAAGATCGCGCCCGCCCTCGCGGCGGGATGTTCGGTGCTGTTCAAGCCCTCCGAGGTGGCCCCGGCCTCGGGCCTGTACCTGGCCGAGGTCGTCGACCGGCACCTGCCGAACGGCGTCGTGTCGACCGTGGTGGGGGAGCCCGCGGTGATATCCGACGTGTGGCTGGCCGACCGGAGGGTCCGCGGCCTGACCTTCACCGGCTCCACCCGGGTGGGGCGCCTGCTGGCCACGGCCGTCGCCCCCCGGTTCACGCGGGCCGTGCTGGAACTCGGCGGCAACGCGCCCTTCGTCGTGCTCGACGACGCCGACCTCGATCTGGCGGTGGACGTCCTGATGGTCGCCAAGTACCGCAACAACGGGCAGTCGTGCATCGCCGCGAACCAGGTGTGGGCGCCCCGGGCGCTGGCCGACGAGTTCGCCGCCCGGTTCGGCCGGGCGTCGAACCGGCTGGTGCTCGGCGACCCCGCCGACGAGGCGACGACGCTCGGGCCCCTGGCGCTGCCCTCCGACCCCGCGCGCGTGGACGGGCTGGTGGACTCCTCGGGCGGCGAGGTGTGGCGCGCCGACACCGCGGTGCCGCGGGCCGGGCACTTCGCGCGGCCCGCGGTGAGCGTCCGGCCGGGGCGCGACAGCGCCTTCGTGCGCGAGGAGATCTTCGGCCCGGCCGTGTCCGTGCTGGAGTACGACGCGATCGAGGAGGTCCTCGAGGCCGTGGCGTCCAGTCCCTACGGCCTCGGGGGTTACGTGGTCGGCGCACCCCGGCGGGCCGCCGACGTGGCCCGGGCGCTGGACGTCGGGATCGTCGGCGTCAACACGGGAAGCCCGAACACCCCGCAGGTTCCGTTCGCCGGTCTGAAGGACAGCGGGATCGGCGTGGAGGGCGCGCAGCTGGGACTCGACATGTTCCTCACGCGGCAGACGGTTGCGGTCGGGGACCACCGCTGATCCTCCGATCCTGGGCGGGCGTCAACGCGTCCGCCCCGAGCCGCCCCGCGCGTCGCCCCGCGCGTCGAAGGAGTCGTTCGTCTTCCGCGACAGCAGCGACTTCTGGATGCGCAGGCTCGGCGTCTTCGGGAACTCGTCCAGCACGGCGACGTAACGCGGCACCTGGAACCGGGCGAGACGCTGCCCGCACCAGGAGAGGAAGCCGACCGGATCGAACGCGGCCGGGTCGGCGACGGTGAGGAACACCTTGACGTCCTCGTCGCCCTCCGGGGCGGGCACGCCGACGACGGCGCTCTCGGTGACCGCCGGATGCGTGTTGACGACCGCCTCGACCTCCCAGGCCGAGACGTTCTCGCCGCGGTGCCGCAGCGAGTCGGTCAGCCTGCCGACGAAGTGCAGCGCACCGCCGGTGAGACGGCCACGGTCGCCGGTCCGCCACCACGCGCCGCGGCGGGACCGCGCGGTGGCCTCGTCGTTGCGGAAGTAGCCCGGCGTCACGAGGCCCTCGACCAGCGGGCGCAGCACGATCTCGCCGCTCTCGCCGTCGGGGACCGGCCGGCCGCGCTCGTCATGCACCTCGACGTCGAACCACGGCAGGGCCCGGCCGATGCCGCCGCCGACGCCGGAGACGTTCGCCGTCGAGATGCTGGACGCCTCGGTCATCCCGTAGCACTCGTGCACGCGCAGGCCGAACCGCGTCTCCGCCTCCCGCCAGGCCTCGCTGGTCATCCCGCCGCCCCACGAGACGCGCACGCCGTTGTCGCGTTCGGACTCGGACCGGGGACGGCTGAGCAGCATCGGCAGGATGCCGCCGAGGTGATGGATGTGCGTCGCGCCCGCGGCGACGGCCTGGGACCAGAAGGCCGAGGCGCTGAACCGCTCGACGAGGGCCAGCCGGACCCGGCGCAGCAGCGGGACGAACAGCACCTGCGCGCCGCCGACGTGGCACAGCGGCTCCCAGAGGAGGAACGTGTCCCCCTCCCGCGACGCGCTCACCTCGGCGGCGCCGAGGGCCGCCGCCCGCAGCATCCGGTCGGTGACCTGAACTCCCTTGGCGGGTCCGGTCGTGCCCGAGGTGTACATGATGCTGACGATGTCGTCCGCGCCGTAGTCCCCGCCGCCTCCGCCGCCGTCCGGTCCGGCCGGCGCCGGCCGGACCCCGGCGCCGTGGTGGCGCCAGGGCGCGACCGCGCCGCCCGCGTACTCGACCACCCGAGGCGGCGCGCCGCCGGGCGGGAGGGTCGCGAGTTCCGGCGCGTGCACCGGATCGACGACGAGCAGGCTCGGATCGCTGTCGGTCAGCACATGGGCGAGTGGCTCGCCGCGGAGCCGGGTGTTGACCGGCACCCACACCGCTCGCAGTGCCACCAGCGCGTGCACCAGCACCACGTGCTCGAGATGGTTGGGCAGCATCACGGCCACCCGGTCGCCGCGGCGGACGCCCAGCGAGGCCAGCCCGCGCCGGGCGTCCGCGACGGCCGCCGCCAGCGCGTCGAGGGTGATCTCCTCCCCGGCGAAGGTCGCGTACGGGGCCTCGCCGCGCTCGGCCGCGGCGGCGGCCAGCAGCTCGGGAAGGGTGGCTCCGGTGAGCGCGGCGAGGTGCCGTGGGTCGGGCTCGACGGTCACGACCTCCCGCTCCCGCCCGCCGCGGCCCGCTCCGCCCCTCGTGTCTTCCTGGCCTTCCGGGCCTCGAAGAACTCGCGCATCACCTGCTGCGGCTGCCCGGACGCCCAGGCCTCCTTGTCGATGCGGGCGGCCGCCGCGAACGCCTCGCGCAGCCCGGGCAGCAGATGCTCCCGGTAACGCCGTTTGGTGAGCGCCACCGCGACCGTCGGCAGCGCCGCGATCTCGTGCGCGACCTCGATCGCCCTGTCCAGCACCCGCTCCCGCGGCACCACATGATGGACGAGGCCGACGGCGGTCAGCTCGTCCATGCCCATCAGCCGGCTGCTGAGCATCAGCTCCAGCATGCGCGAGGTGCCGAGCGCGGACCGGGTGAGGTACATGCCGGTGATGCTGGGAATTCCGGAACTCACCTCGGTCTGGCCCATGGTGACCTCGGAGTGCGCCACCCGGACGTCGCACAGCAGGGTGAACTGGTAGCCGGAGCCGGCCGCGACGCCGTTGATCGCGGCGACGACCGGTTTGTCGACCTGCAGCACGGTCTCGTAGAGGGCGCGGAAGTTGTCCAGCCACCGGTCGACGTCCTCGTCGGCGTCGAACGCGGCCGTCTCCGCCAGGTCCTGACCGGCGCAGAACGCGCGCTCGCCCGCGCCGGTGAAGACGATCCCGCGCACCGCGTCGTCCGCGGCCAGCGCCGCCACCCGCTCCCGCACGCGGTCCTGCATGCGCATGGTCCAGGCGTTGAGCGCCGCCGGCCGGTTCAGGGTGATGACGGCCACTCCGTCGCGGTTCTCGACCAGGATCTCGTCGGTCATCGACCGCTCCTTTCTCTTGGGGTCAGCTCTCTCGGGTCAGTGCGCCTTCGGCGTGAGCATCGCGTTGTCGGCCCGCAGCATGGAGAGGCTCGACGTCTCCGGCAGCGCCCTGATCGGGATGAGCGCGAGCAGCGCGAGCGCGATGAGGTAGAACGCGGGCGCCAGCTTGTTGTCGGTCACCAGCACCAGGTACTGGCCGAGGAACGGCGCCGAACCACCGAACACGGCGTACGCGATGTTGTAGCCGAGCGCCGCGCCGGTGTAGCGCACCGCGGCCGGGAACAGCTCCGCCTGCGCCACGGCGACGACGGAGGCCACGGTCACCAGCGGCAGCGTGATGAGCAGCTGGCCGACGACGGCCAGGCCGAACCCGCCACTTCCGGCGATGAGATAGCCGGGCACCGCGAGCGCCGCGAGCGCGAGCGCACCCGCGCGGATCACCCGTTTCCTGCCGACGCGGTCGCCGACCATCCCGGCCAGCGGGATGAACAGGCTGTAGGCCAGCAGGGCGAGGCTGTTCGAGGCGAGCGCCGTCGTCGCGCTGAGGTCCACCACCTCCTGGAGGTACGTGGTGAAGTAGCTCGACACCGTGTAGAAGGCGACCGCGTTGAGCGAGGCGATCCCGATCAGCACCAGCAGCTCACGGCGGTAGCCGCTCAGCACC
The DNA here is from genome assembly GCF_039871525.1 of Streptomyces sp. B6B3. Lineage (NCBI taxonomy): Bacteria > Bacillati > Actinomycetota > Actinomycetes > Kitasatosporales > Streptomycetaceae > Streptomyces > Streptomyces sp. B6B3. The sequence continues at coordinate 77,254 of NZ_JBDPLU010000023.1, forward strand.
TCGCGCAGCGGGGCGTGGGCGACCCGCTTCGAGTTCTCCAGGGACCGGAACACCGGGGTGTCGTCGATCCGCATCCGCAGGAAGAGCCCGACGAGCGCGAACGGCGCGGAGATGAGGAACGGTATTCGCCATCCCCAGCCCTCGTAGTCGGCGTCGCCCAGCCAGGTGTTGAGCACCAGGATGAGCAGCGCGGCCACGGCGAACGGCAGGGTCTGCGTGCTGTTGGACAGGCCGCTCCAGGTGCCTCGCCGGTTGCTCGGCGCGTACTCGCTGAGGAACGTCGCCCCGCCGGAGGACTCGCCGCCGCCCGAGAACCCCTGGCACAGCCGCAGCAGGGTCAGCAGGATCGGTGCGGCGATGCCGACCGTGTCGTAGGTGGGCAGCAGGCCGATGAGGGTGGTGCTGACGCCCATCAGCGTGAGGATGGCGACCAGGGTGTTGCGCCGGCCGATCCGGTCGCCGAGGCGGCCGAAGAAGACGCCGCCCAGGGGTCTGGTGACGAATGTGAGGCCGAAGACCGCCAGGGTGCCCAGCAGCGCGACGGTGTCGTTCCCCGACGGGAAGAAGAGGTCGGCGATGACCGTCGAGGAGTAGGCGTAGATCGCGAAGTCGTACCACTCCACGAAGTTGCCGGCGGACACGCCGGCGAGCGCGCGCATCGCCATCCTGCGGTCCTGCGCGGTGCGGGGTCCCGTCTGTGCGGGAGCCGTCGAGTCGATGGCGTTCATGGCGTCACCACAGCCAGGTGCCGGTGTCGGTGAGCTGCCAGGTCTCGCCGTCCGGGTGCGCGGTGCGGGTAATCTCCACGTGTCCGTTGAGCATCCGCGTCGCCGCACGGTGGAACTCGAAGAACGCCTGCCGCAACCCCTCGGGGTAGGACTCGCCGAACGGATGGTACGACGCCACCTCCAGCCGGTGGGTGCGCTCGTCGACCCGCCGGACGCTGACGTCCCTGCGGGCCGCGGCGAGGAGCCGCTCGTGGAACGTGGTGATGTCGGCCACCGACCTGCCGGCCACGCCGGCCCGGGCGGCGAGTTCCGGCGTGAGCTGGATCCCGAGGAGCCGGGACGCCGAGGCGACGATCTGGTGGCTGGCGAACTCGCCGTAGGTTCCGTAGAGGGAGTCGACCGTCGCCTGGACGTATCCGGAGGAGAACTTGGGGCGTGCCTTCAGCACGCGTTCCTCCGGCCATCGCGCCGGATCGAGTTTCGGCGCGGCCTCGGGGTCGAACTCGGGGGTGCGGAGCGCCACCTCGTACCGCATGGTCTGCGACGGGTCGATGTCGTGGTCGTACTCGATGAAGTAGCCCTCGTCGTAGGGGTCGCCCTCCATGGAGAACTTCGTGCCGACGTAGCCGAGCCGCGGGCAGTTCATGTACCTGCCGTTGCGGGGGTGCCACGAGCTGAAGACCGTGCGGCGCACCGAGGCGGGCATGGCGATCATCGCGACGCCCGCGTACATCCACATCGGGGCCCGGTACCGCACCCAGACCTTGCGCGGCGACTCCTCGACGTACTCCATGTCAAGGCCGCCGATGATGTTGGTGAGGTAGTGGTACTTCGCCGCGGCGACGGCGGGCGGATCGTCGTGGATTCCGAGCTTGCGGAGCCCTTCGGCGTACCGGTCGCCCTGGTGGTTGGTGAGCACCTCGAACCAGAGTTTGTTGACGGCCCGCTCTCCCTTCTCCCGGAACGTCATCGCGGTCAGCGCGGAGAACATCCTGCTGAAGAAGGTCGTGGAGAGTGCCGAGGTGAACCGGAGCCGTTCCAGTTCGGTGGTCGTCGCTGCCTGCGTTTCCATGGTCCTGTGCCTCTTCCTGTCTCAGTACGCACAACCGGCGGGCCACGACCTGAGCTGGGCGCGACCGAGTTTGCCCGACTGGCCACGCGGCAGGTCGCCGACGAATTCGACGAGCTTCGGGTAACCGAACGCCGAATGGCGTTCCCTGACGAACCGCTTGATGTCGTCGGCGAGTTCGGCGGACGGTTCGTAGCCGGGGCGAAGGACGACGAACGCCTTCACCCGCTGGCCGCGTGCCGGGTCGGGCACGCCGACGACCCCCGCCTCGGCCACGGCCGGATGGCGGCCGCACGCCTCCTCGATCTCGAACGGGCCGATCCGGTAACCGGCCGACTTGATGACGTCGTCCTTGCGTCCGACGTAGAAGACGTAGCCGTCGGAATCCGCCCACGCGATGTCCCTGGTGTGGAACCAGTCGCCGCCGAAGTCCTCGTCGGTCTCCGCCGGACGGCCCCAGTAGCGCAGCGGGTACTGCGGATTGCTGCGGGCCCGCAGGCAGATCTCGCCGGACTCGCCCCGCGCCACGGGCCGCTCGTCCTCGTCCAGGATCGCGACGTCCCAGCCGGGGACCGGAAGGCCCATGGAGCCCTCCTTCCGGGGAACTCCCGGAAGGTTGCCGATCATGGGATAGCCCTCGGTCATCCCGTAGTTCTCCAGCACCGGAACGCCGAACTGCTCGGCGAACCAGGTGGCCTCCGGCCTGCCGAGCGGTTCGTTCGCCGAGCACACGATGCGGAACTTCTGCGGGAACCGGGTGCCGGCGTCCGGGACGGTGTTCATCATGATCCGAAGCCCGGTCGGGTTGAGGAAGACGTTGCTGACGCCGAGCCGGGACAGCGCGTCGAGCAGCCCCTCGGCGTCGAACCTGTGCCCGGCGGCGTGGACGACGTTGACCGCGCCGTAGCGCCAGGGGCCCAGGATCTTGTAGACGCCCCAGGCCCAGTCGCCCATCCAGTAGGAGAGTTCGCCGTCGCGCAGGTCCTGGCAGTACTCGAACTCGTTGTGCCCGATGAGGCTGCGGTGCGGGGCGAGCACGCCCTTGGGGCGGCCGGTGGAGCCGGACGTGTAGTAGAGCAGCGCGGGGTCGTCGGCCAGCGTGTCGGCGCGTTCGGGGGAGGCCGGGCAGGCGCGGACCGCGGCCAGGTGCTCGTCGTCGAGCAGCACGGTCTCGGGTACCGCGTCGGTGATGTCCCTGGCGGCGGTCGCCGCGTCGGTGACGATCAGCCGCACGTCCGCGTCCGTCAGCCGGTAGCGCAGCGAGTCGTCGCTCCACAGCGTGGACATCGGCATCCCGACCGCGCCGATCCGCAGCGCGCCGAGCAGCGCGGCCGCGCTCTCCGGCGTGGTCGGCGCGAGCACCCCGATCCGGTCCCCGCGGCGGACCCCGCGTGCCCGGTAGTAGCTCCCGAAGCGCGCGCTGAGATCCTGCAGTTCGGCCCAGTGCACGAGTCTGTCCGGACCCGCACCGTCCGTGCAGATCATCGCCAGTTTTTCCGCGGGATGCTTGTCGCAGACGTCGTGCGCGACGTTGTAATGTCGGGGAACCACCCATCGGTGGTCCGCGCGCATTCGGTGATAACGCGTAAGGTCGCACAAAGAAGAGATCCCTTCGCTCGAAGAGAAGCGCGAAGCGTGAATCGCGATTCGTTCGGCCACGACCGCCGCCGGCTCTTTATGGCCGCGCTGCGGATATCGGATTGAGGTGGCCGTACTTCAATTGGTGGGATCACATTAGGAACGCGCCGACGCCTCAGCAAGGGCGCCGACCACGCGGTCTCCTTGCCTACACCCCAAGAACTTCTTGGCCTCAGCGGTCGGCGAAGGCGCGACGCAGCGCGTCGATGCCGTTCGGCAGGAGCGGGTTGGAGTTCGCGGTGCGATGCAGCGCGAGGATCTGCCGCCCGGGGGTGAACTCCCGCAGCGGGACGCTGAAGACGCCCGCGTCGGGGGTGTGACCCAGCTCCGGGACGATCGCCACGCCCGCGCCCGCCCGCACGAGCCCCTGCACGACGCTGTAGTCGTCACTGCGGAAGGCGACCGTCGGGACGAATCCCTGCGTCGCGCAGATCCGGCGCAGGCATCTGCTCGACGCCGTCTCGGACTGGCTGGAGATCCATCGGTCGTCCCTGAGGTCCCCGAGCCGGAGGTCCTCCGCTCCGGCACGCGGGTGCTCGACGGGCATGACCAGGAGCAGGTCCTCGGTCGCCAGCTCGATGCTGGTGAGCCCGCTGGGCCAGTGCTCCGGCACGAGCGCGTAGACGTGCACGACGGCGAGGTCGACGTGGCCCTCGACCACCGCGGTGACGAGGTATCCGGTGTTCCCCTCGCTGAGCTCCAGGTCCGCGGCCGGGTGCTCGGCCATCGCGCTGGCGACCACCCGCGGGATGATCGTGCGGTTGGCGGTGGGGAAGCTGCCCAGCCGCAGGCGGCCGTGCGCGCCGTCGGCCAACCCGGTGAGCAGCGAGTCGAAGTCGTCCAGTCGCATCAGCAGTTCCTCGCCCTGGGCCGCGACGTACCGGGCGGCGGTGGTCGCGCGGATGCCGTGTGCCTCCCGCTCGAACAACACCGCCCCCGCGGCCCGCTCCAGACCGGCGATCTGCTGGGAGATCGCCGAGGCGGTGTAGCCGAGACGGCGCCCCGCCGCGGCGAAGGAACCCTCCCGGACAACCTCGCACAAAGCGCGCAATTGCGTAATGTTCACCATTCGCAGGATGCTAGAGCAAACTCATGGCTGTGCAGGGCACGGGAAACCCGCGGGCCTCCTCCGGCTCACTCCCGTGCGGGCTGTGCGCCGCCGGTGCTGTCGACGGCGAGGCCGAGGGAGGGCGCGTGGCCGTTACCGGTCGCCTGCTGGGCGAACTGGGTGCGGTACAGATCGGCGTACAGGCCGTCGCGGTCCAGGAGCTCCTCGTGGCTGCCGCGCTCGTGCACGCGTCCCTCCTTCAACACCAGGATCTGGTCCGCGTCGCGAATGGTGGACAGCCGGTGCGCGATGACCAGGGAGGTCCGACCGGTCAACGCCGTCTTCAGGGCCCGTTGCAGGGCCGCCTCGGACTCGGAGTCCAGATGGGCCGTGGCCTCGTCCAGCACCACCACCGGCGGCGACTTGAGCAACAGGCGGGCCATGGCGAGGCGTTGCTTCTCGCCACCGGAGAGGCGGTAACCGCGATCGCCCACCACCGTGTCGAAGCCGTCGGGCAGGGACCGGATCAGGGCGAGGATCTGCGCGGCCTCACACGCCCGGACCAGATCGGCCTCGCTGGCGCCGGGCCGCGCGTACATCAGGTTCTCGCGGATGGTGGTGTGGAAGAGGTAGGCGTCCTGGGTGACCATGCCCACCGTGTCGCGCAGCGAGTCCAGGGTGACGTCGCGCAGGTCGTGGCCGCCGATGCGCACGGTGCCCTGATCGGGATCGTACAGGCGGGGCACCAGATGGGTGATGGTGGTCTTGCCGGCGCCCGAGGGCCCGACCAGGGCGGTGAGCTGTCCGGCCGGGACGGTGAAACTGAGATCGGTGAGCGTCCAGGAGTCGTCGGCGCGCTCCGGCGCGGGCAGCGCGATGGACTCCAGGGAGGCGAGGGAGACGTCCTTGGCCCTCGGATAGCGGAACGACACGCCCTCGAAGGCGATCTCGGGGGCCGAGCCGGTCGAGGCGGGTGTGGTGGAGCCGGCGGTGAGCGGGGTGGCGCCGGGCTTCTCGGCGATGAGGGGTTTGAGGTCCAGGACCTCGAAGAGCCGGTCGAAGCTGACGAGGGCGGTCATCACGTCGGCCTGGGCGTTCGACAGCTGTCCCACCGGGCCCGCCAGCCGGGTCAGCAGGGTGGCCAGGGCGACCAGGGTGCCGATCTGGAGGGCGCCGTCGACGACCAGCCAGCCGCCCAGGCCGTAGACCACCGCGCCGGCCACGGAGCTGACCAGCAGCGTGGCGATGAACAGCATCTTCATGTACACGGCGGTGGTGACCCCGACGTCCCGTCCCCGGGCGGCGATCCGGGAGAAGGCGCCGGTCTCGGTCTCCGGGCGGCCGTACAGCTTGGTGAGCAGGGCGCCGGTGACGTTGAAGCGCTCGTTCATCATCGAGCCCATCTCCGCGTTCACCTGCATGTGCTGGCGCAGCACGCGCTGCATGCGCCGGCCGACCACGCGCGCCGGCAGGACGAAGAACGGCAGCAGCACCAGCGAGACCAGGGTGACCGTCCACGAGAGCAGGAACATCGTGCCCAGCACGAAGGCCAGCGTCAGACCGGCGGAGACCACCGTGGAGAGTAACTGCGTCAACGCCTGCTGGGCGCCGACCACGTCCGTGTTCAGCCGGGAGACCAGCGCACCGGTCTGGGCCCGGGTGAAGAACACCAACGGCTGCCGCTGCACGTGGTCGAACACCTCGGTGCGCAGATCGTAGATGAGTCCCTCGGACACCCGCGCCGAATACCACGCCTCGGCGAAGCCGAGACCCGCGCCGACCACGGCCACGCCGGCCACCGCCAACGCCACCCACACCACCACTCCGGTGTCGCCGCGAGCGATGCCGTGGTCGATGAGGTAGGCGAAGAGCAGAGGCGGCGCGACCACGCTCGCGGCGTTCAACGCGCTGACGAGCACCAGCACGCCGATGATGCCCCGATACCGTCCCGTATAGGGCAGGATGCGTTTCGCGGTGCCGGGTTTGACCTGATGCTTTCCTCTCGGCGCGTCCGCATCCTCCCCCATGCCCCGGATAATCATCTGGCCTGGGCCACCCATGGCCACGGAAACCACCTCTGTCTTCTCGTCACGTTACCGACTGGCCGCTGGAAACGGATTGACTCCAGCGGCCTGAAACAACTAGCCGGCGGTGTTCGACCGCTCCGCCGTGGACATCTCCATCTCGTCGATCAGGGACTGCGGACGCATATCCGTCCAGTGCCCCTCGATGTACTCCACGCACGCCTGACGCAGGCTCTCGCCGAAGACCGTCTTCCACCCGTCCGGCACTTCGGCGAACGCCGGCCACAGTGAATGCTGGTTCTCCTGGTTCACCAGTACCAGGAACGTGCCGTCCTCATTGTCGAGCGGGTTTTCCACGACTTCTCCCATTCTTGGTGCAGTGAGTTGACGCACGAATTACGGTATCGAGGCATCCGATCTGCTGACGAATACGGCAGTTGGACAGGGAGGCGCCGCGGCGCACCCTGGAATGGCCGGGAAGATCCGTTTCCTCGAGGCGGTGTGAGGCGAGGGAAACGGGTCGCCCGCGAACCTGGCGGAGCGATGCCTCACAGACTGCCGGTGCTGCTGCCCAGCACCCTGCCCCTCGCGTCCAGCGCGCTCACCCGGAAGAAGCCGGCGTCCTCGGGCACGCGCACCTCGGCGGCGGTGGCGTAGCCGGACCGGGACACGCTGCCCAGCACGTCCAGGCAGTGGGCGGAGGAACCGGCCTCGACGAGCCAGCGGTCGACCTCGGTGGCGCCGTTCCAGCTCATCGTGAGCTCCCGGCCGCCGTCGGCGTCCGGTGCGCTCCAGTCGGTGGTGGGCGGCTCGGCGGGCGTGCCCTCCCAGTCGGTGGCGCGCTCGGCGCGGTAGGAGAGGGTGACCGGGTCCTCGGGGAAGGTGGCCGTGAACACCGGCTCGGTGCCCGACGGGCCGCCGAACTCGATGATCTCGCCCGTGTCGCCGAAGGAGACGAGCTGGTTGCCGTCGGCCACCTCCCGGTTGGAGCCGGCGAAGGGAACGAAGGCCCCCTCGGAGGGCCGCAGGTCCTCGACCAGTTCGGCGGTCATGGCCTGTTCGTCGAGCTCGTAGGCGGCGCCCCGCGAGACGAGCGGCTCGCGGTGGTTGCCGTTGTCGAAGACCGTCAGCCGGCCGTCCGGGAGCCGCCGGGCGTCGTGCTGGTGGCTCGGCGCGTCGGCCGGATCGGCGAAGGCGAAGTCGCTGGCCTTGCCCCCGAAGCGCCACAGGACCTCGCCCGTGTCGATGTCGATCTTGTAGACGGTCGAGGTGGTTCTGGCGCTGACCAGGAGGTTGCCGTCGGTGTCGTAGGCCAGGGAGTTGACGTGCATGTAGTCCACGACCTCATCGGTCAGCGGCCGCTGCGTCTCGTCGACCGGGACGTGGTCGAGCCCGCTCCACTCGAACGTGATCTCGCCGGTGTCCAGGTCGCGCTCCTGGACGACCGGCTCGATGAGCGTGGCGTCGGGGAGCCCGCCGTACTCGCTGAGGTCGTAGGTGTGCTGGCGAAAGCCGATCAGCAGCACCCGGGAGCCGTCCGGGCTGTACTGGCAGTCGTGTCCGTCGGTGGGCGTGCCGGCCACGCTGAACGAGGCGATCTCGGTGTAGGAGGAGTCCAGCAGCAGGCACTCACCGCCGGACTCGGTGAACCTGTAGACGCTGAGCGCCGGCTCGCCCTGGTAGGTGACCTGCGACAGGTTCTGGTAGGGACCCTCCTGCCAGTAGACCAGCTCGCCGGAGTTCTCGTAGACGGCCATCCCCCGCATGGAGCCCACCTGGGGCGACGTCAGCAGCAGGTCGGAGTCCTCCTGTCCGGTGGGGGTGGTGGTCAGCACCGGGGCCTCGATCGGAACGTCCGCCGCGGGCAGCGGGACCACGCTTCGCTCCGCGGCCGGTTGCCCCGCCGCCCCGGCGGGGACGGCCAGCGGAACGGCGAGGGCCACCGTGCCGAGTACGACGGCACCGCGTGGGAACGAACGTGCTGAGAACGACAGTCGTGTTCGGCGCATGGATTCCTCCCGGACGAGGGGGTGATGGGTTCGGCGGATTCGCGGATTCGCGGATTCGCGGATTTGAGGGGAAGCGGGGTCGGTCGACGTGTCCGGTGGGTACGGAACGGGCTCTCGCCTCACCAGGCGACGGGCATCGCCTGAATGCCGAACTGGGGCGAGGTCTCCCGCACGCGGATCTCCTCCCGCGGCACGGCCAGGCGCAGCTCGGGAAAGCGGGGCAGCAGCTGTTCGAGCTCGACCTTCAGTTCCAGTCTGGCCAGCGCCGCGCCGGGGCAGAAGTGAATGCCGTGGCCGAAGGCCAGATGCTGGCTTCGTTCGCGGGTGATGTCGAGATCGTCGGGAGTTCCGGATATCAGAGCCCGGTTGGCCCCGAGCACGCTCAGCGCCACGATCTCACCCGACCTGATCACCTCGCCGGCCATGGGCACGTCCTCCTGGGCCATGCGCGCGGAGAGGTACGGGATGACGGACACGTAGCGGAGGAGTTCCTCAACCGCCTGATCCAGGAGGCTCATGTCCGCCCGGAGCAGCGCCAGTTGGTCCGGATGCTCCAACAGCGCCAGCACGCCGAGCGCGAGCATCTGCGCGGTTCCCTCGAGCTGGGCGAAGATGAGGGAGTTCATCATGTCGATGATCTCCGTCTCGGTGAGCTCGTGGCCGTGCTCGCGAATCAGCTTGCACAGCAGGCCGTCGCCGCTGGGGTCACGCAGCCGCAGCCTCACCAGCCGTTCGATGTAGTTGTAGTACGTGTCGCCCGCCTGCGTTTCCGTCATGCCCGGGCCCCAGGCGCGGATCGTGATCAGGCGCGCGAGTTCGGGCATGTCGTCGCGGGGGACCCCGATCTGCGCACAGGTGACCAGCCCCGTGACCGGGAAGCTGACGCGGCGCATCAGATCCGCGCCGGGGCCCGCCTGTTCCAGGTCGTCCAGGCAGTACCTGACGACCTCCTCGACCAGGGGCCGCATCTCGCGGGCCCGTCGCGGCGTGAAGTCCTGGGTCTCCAGCCGTCTGATGCGGGTGTGGTGCGGCGGGTCGAGACTGAGGAGATTCGCTCCTCCGGTGTGCTTGGCGGGACCGTTGCGGTGGTCGTTGAGGGCGAACCTGGTGGTGTCGTTGAGGATCGCCCGTATCTCGTCGGCCCCGATGACAACCCAGTCACAGGAGCCGTCGCCGACCCTGACGAGGGGCTTTCCCTCGCCTTCCGGGTAGCCCTCGGGCAGGGGGTCCAGCCCGTCCCGGCTGTGGTCGAGAAGCGGATGGTGTGGTCCCTGCATCACTCGATTCCTTTCATCGTTCCGAGTCGCCGGCCGGGCCTCGTTGTGCGAGGAGTCTCCGCGTGACGACGCGTCCGATATGTGAGACATGGGGGAACTGGAGCATGCTGTAGTGGTCCACGGCGACCTCGTGGGCGTCGATCCCTCCCGCGGCGTAGGGCTCCCACACCGTGCGGGCCCGCGCGGCCGGCAGGTCCGCCGGGCGGTCCTTCGTCGCCACGAAGAGAAGCAGGTCGCCCGAGTACCGGCGGGGGGTGTGGATGCGCGCGAGGCGGTCCGCGTTCTGCGCCAACGCCGCCTGCGTCTCGGAGGCGAAGGACAGGTCCGCGGGGCCGTGTCGGACGTCTCGCAGCCCGGGTGCCGACGAGTCCGCCGCACCGTCCGCCGGGCTCGTCGGCCTGGCCGGAGGGGCGGCGGGCGGGGGAGTGATGCCGCCGGGATAGCCGTCGAGCACGGCGAGGAGCGCGAGGTCCTCGCCGAGATCCTCCAACCGGGTGGCCATGGCCTGGCTGACCACGCCGCCCAGCGACCAGCCCAGCAGGTGGTAGGGCCCGGTCGGCTGGACGGTGCGGATCTGCTCGACGTAGTCGGCCGCCATCTCCTCCAGGCTGTGCGGCAGCGGCTCGGCACCGGCCAACCCACGGGCCTGGAGGCCGAACACGGGCACCTCGGCCGGCAGGTGTTGCAGCAGGGAGGCGTACCCCCAGCTCAGGCCCGAGCCGTGGTGCACGCAGAACAACGGGGGCAGGGTGCCCTCGGGCCGCAGCGGCAGCAGCACCTCCAGGTCGCGGTTGCGCCCGGTGCGGCGGAGCGCACGGGCGTGCCGGAGGCGCTGGGGGGCGTCCGCGCGCTCGGTGGCCACCGCGAGGCGGTGGTCGTCCCCGTCCAGCGACACGTCCACCTCGCTCAGGCGCAGCTCGGGGTCGAGGGACACCTGGGACAGGACGCCGACGAACCGGTCGGCGAGCGCGGTGGCGAGCGAGGCGTCGAAGAGGTCCGCGGCGTAGCGGAGCACGCCGTCCACGCCGGCCGGGTCACCGTTGTCCCGCCGCCGGGTGGTGAGGCGCAACGACAGGTCCGTCTCGGAGCTCAGACCGCCCACGGACACCGGTCGCGTCGCCAGCCCCGGGAAGTCGGGCACGTCCCAGATCTCACCGATGTCGTTGCGCACGTCGAGCGACACCTGGAAGACGGGATGGTGCGTCGCCGCGGGCGGCAGCTCCAGCATCTCGAGGACGCGCTCGAAGGGCAGGTCCCGGTGCGCCATGGCCTGCTCGTGCACCTCGCGCACCCGATCCATCAGTTCGAGGAAGGTGGGATCGCCGGAGGTGTCGGTCCGCAGCGGCAGCGGGCCGGCGAAGGGACCCACGACGTCCGCGACGACCTGCTGGGGGTCCCGCAGGGGCTCGGTGGTGCCGATGGCGAGGTCCTCGCCCGACCCCAGGCGGGTCAACAGGGTGGCGAGCGCGGCGTGCAGCACCGTGAACGCCGAGGCGTCCCTGGCCTCCGCCGCCCGCATCAGCCGCCGATGCGCGTCGGCGTCCAGCCGCACCGGCACCTCTCCGGTCCGGCCGCTGGAGCGGGCCGAGGGGGCACGGTCGGTCGGCAGTCGGGTCTCCCCGTCGATGCCGGCCAGCGTCTCCCGCCAGTAGGTGACCTGATCGTTGATCAGACTGTGCGCCTCCCCCTCGCGCCTGAGCAGTTCTTCCTCCCACAGGGCGTAGTCGGCGTACTGGAACGCCAGCGGCAGGCGCTCCAGGCTCCGGCCGTCGCGGCGAGCGCCGTAGCCGGCGGCCAGATCGCGGACGAGCCGGTCCATCGAGCGGTCGTCGACGGCGACGCGGTGCACCACCAGCAGCAGCACATGCTCGGTGGGCGACAGGGCGAACAGGTGCGGTGCCCACGGGGTGGCGCTGGTCAGGTCGAACACGTGCCGGGCACGAGCGGTCAGCAGCGCCGGCAGTTCCTCCTCCGTCGCCGGTGTCACGGGCAGGTCGGGCCGGGCGGCGGCCGCCCCGGCGGCCAGGACGTTCTGGTGCGGGATTCCGTCGACCGCGGGGAACACGGTGCGCAGGACGGCCTGCCGGTCCGCGAGGTCGCCCAGCGCCAGCCGCAGGGCGTCCCGGTCCAACCGGCCGCCCAGGCGCAGCGCGACCGCGGTCTGCTGCGCCGTCGGGTCCACGGCGTGACGAGTCCGCTGCCACAGGCGCCGCTGGCGGGCGGAGACCGGGACGGGCCCGTCCGGCGCGCGCTCGAAGGCGCGCAGCACCGGTCGCGTCTTGAACTCCAGCATCCGCGCCACCCCGCCGGGAGTGGGGGCGCTGAAGAAGTGCTGCATGCTCAGGTCGACGTCCATCTCCGAGCGCACGCGCGCGGCGAGGCGCATGGCGAGTGCGGAGTTGCCGCCCAGGTCGAAGAAGTTGGCGTCGGCCCCGACGCGGTCCCGCCCGAGGACGTCGGCGAACATCGCGCAGAGGGCCGCCTCGGCCTCGGTGGCGGGCTCCCGGCCCGCCTCGGCATCGTCGATCTCCTCGGACAGCAGCGCCTTGCGGTCGACCTTGCCGTTGGGAGTCAGCGGCAGCGCGTCCATCATCCTGATGACGGCCGGCTGCATGTAGTGCGGCAGGATCCCCGCCAGATGGTCGCGAACGGCCCGGACGAGCGTGTCCTGGTCCGGCCTCGGGGCGTCCTCCGCCGTCGCGGTGACGACGAAGGCGACCAGGCGTCGCAGCCCGGGGCTGTCCTCGCGCGCCACCACGGCCGCCTCGCCGATGCCGGGATGGCTGAGGACGGCGGCCTCGACCTCGCCCAGCTCGATGCGGAAGCCGCGGATCTTCACCTGCGCGTCCGCTCGGCCGACGAAGCGCAGGTGCCCGTCGCCGTCCCAGCGGGCCAGGTCGCCGCTGCGGTACATCCGCTGGCCCGGGTCGTCGCCGTAGGGGCAGGCCACGAAGCGCTCCGCGGTGAGGCCGGGTTGTCCGGTGTAGCCGCGGGCGAGGCCGGGGCCGGCGATGTACACCTCTCCGGTCACCCCCGCGGGCACCGGGTTGAGGAACCCGTCGAGGAGATACACCCGGGTGTTGGCCAGGGGCCGGCCGATCGCCGGCGCCGCGTCGTCCGGGGTGATGCCGGGATCCACCGGGGCGGGCATCGCCGCGGTGATCACCGTGGCCTCGGTCGGGCCGTAGGTGTTCCACACGCGCGACCTGGACGCCCAGCGGGAGGCCAGATCGGCCGTCAGCCGCTCGGCGCCCAGCACCCAGTTCTCGACGCCTGGCACCGCCTCCGGCTCCAACCCGGACAGCAGGGAGGGCACCACACTGGCCACCCGCACGTCCGCCTCGCGGATCGTCTCCGCCAGCAACCGCGGCTCGGCCCGTTCCTGGCTGGTGAGCACCGCCAGCGTGCCGCCGGCGCCGAGAGTGGTCACGACGTCGAGGATCGAGGCGTCGAAGCTGAACGAGGCGAACTGCAACGCCGTCACGCCCTCGGCCACGCCCAGCACCGGCCGCATCGCCTCGGCGAGGTTGACGAGACCCTGGTGCGTGACGGCCACGCCCTTGGGTCGGCCGGTGGATCCGGAGGTGTAGATGACGTACGCCAGCTGACGAGGGTCGAGCACACGCTCCGGCGAGTCGCCGGCCCGGGCCGCGATCGACGCCCGGGTGGCGGCGTCGTCCAGCGACATCACCCGCGCCGCGGACCCGGGCAGCTGGGCCACCGTCTCGTCGGTGACCAGGACGACCGTCGTCGCGCTGTCGTCGATGATGTACGACAGCCGGTCGGCGGGGTACTCCGGGTCCAGGGGGACGAACGCGGCGCCCGCCTTCCACACCGCGAGCATGCCGACGATCACGTCGGCACCGCGCGGGAGGAACAGCCCGACCCGGGACTCCGGCGCCACACCGGCGTCGGACAGGTGGCGGGCCAGGCGGTTGGCCCGGGCCTCCACCTCCGCGTACGAGAGGCTTTCCCCGCCGCAGCGCACCGCCGTCGCCCCGGGCCTGCTCCGAGCCCGGGCCTGGAACTCCTCCAGCCAGGTGTGCCGCGGCAACGGTCGGGCGGTGTCGTTCCACCGCTGGAGCACCCGGGCCTGCTCCCCGTCCCGGAGGATGTCGATGTCGCCGAGCCGGATGTCGGGGTCGTCGGCGATCTGGGCCAGGACGTGCGTCAGCCGGTCCGCCAGACCCTCGACGGTGTCGTGGTCGAAGAGATCGGCCGCGTACTGGATGCCGCCGACCATGCCGGCCGGGGCGCCCCGGTCATCGTGCCTTTCCGCCAGGTCGAAGGAGAGGTCGAACCGGGCGGGTGGTTCGACGGCGGGCGGGATCTCCGCCACCCGGACACCGGGGAGGTCCCAGTTCGGGTCGGCCATGGTCTGCAGCGCGAGCATGACCTGGAAGAGCGGGTTGCGGGCCAGCGATCGGGGCGGGTTGACCTCCTCCACCAGGCGCTCGAAGGGCACGTCCTGGTTCGCGTAGGCGGCCAGATCGGCCTCCCGCACCCGGCCCAGCAACTGGGTGAAGGTGGGGTTCCCGCTGAGATCGGTGCGCAGCACGAGGGTGTTGACGAACAACCCGACCAGGCCCTCCAGCTGGGCGTCTCCGCGACCCGCCGTCGCGGTGCCGACGGGGATGTCCGACCCGGCGCCCATCCGGGAGAGCAGCATCGTCAGCGCGGCGTGGACGACCATGAACATCGTCGCCCCGCCCCGGCCGACCAGCCGCGTCAACCGGGCGTGCGTGGCGGGGTCGACGTGGACCGGCGCCTGGCCGCTGCGGAAGGAGGGCGCGGCGGGGCGGGGCCGATCCGTCGGCAGGGTGGTCTCCGGTTCCAGCCCGGCGAGGGCGTCCCTCCAGTACGCCAGTTGGGCACTGATCACGCTGTCCGGATCGTCCGACTCGCCGAGCACCTCGCGCTGCCACAGCGCGTAGTCCGCGTACTGGACCGGCAACGGAGCCCAGCCGGGCTCGTGGCCCTGGCACCGGGCCGCGTAGGCCGCCCGCAGATCGTCGGCCAGCACTCCCATCGACCATCCGTCGGAGGCGATGTGGTGAGTGACCAGCAGCAGGACCGACTCGGTGGGAGCGAGGCGCAGCAGCCAGGCACGCCACGGCAGCTCGGCGCGCACGTCGAACCCTCGTCCGGCCCGCTCGGCCAGCGCCTGGTCCAGCTGCTCCTCGCTGACCTTTTCGACGACCAGATCGGGGCGGGCGGCCTCGCCCCGCAGGATGTGCTGACGGGGCGCGCCGTCGGCGTCCGGAAAGACGGTGCGCAGGCTCTGGTGCCGGTCGGCGAGGTCCGCCAGTGCCGTACGCAGCGACGCCACGTTCACCGCACCGGAGAGCCGCAGCGCCAACGGCAGGTTGTAGGCCGCGTCGGCACCGCCCTGGTCGTCCATGCGGTTGAGGAGCCACATGCGTCGCTGTGCGAAGGACAGCGGCACCTCTTCCGGCCTGGTCCAGGGCCGCAGCGCCTCCCGCGAGCCGCCGATGGCGTCGGGACGTGCGACGCGCACGGCGAGCGCGGCCACGGTGGGTTCCGCGAACACGTCGCGGATGCCGATGTCCGCGTCCAGCACCGACCGCACCCGGCCGATCAGCCGCATCGCCAGCAGCGAATCACCCCCGAGGGCGAAGAAGGAGTCGTCGATGCCGACCGTTTCCAGGCCCAGGATCTCGGCGAAGAGGGTGCAGAGGGTGGCTTCGGTGTCGTTGCGGGGTGCGCGGCCGGTGGAGTGGGCGGCGTAGTCGGGGGCGGGCAGGGCCCTGCGGTCGAGCTTGCCGTTGGGGGTGAGGGGCAGCGCGTCGAGGAGCACGACGGCGGCGGGGACCATGTACGGGGGCAGGGCGGTGGCGGCGTGGTCGCTGACCTGGTCGGCGGTGACAGGGGCGGCCGCTTCGGGGACCACGTAGGCGATGAGGCGTTTGTCGCCGGGGTGGTCCTCGCGGGTGGTGACGGTGGCCTGGGTGATGTGGGGGTGGGTGAGGAGGGTGGTTTCGATCTCGCCGGGTTCGATGCGGTAGCCGCGGATCTTGACCTGGGCGTCAGTGCGGCCGAGGAACTCCAACTCGCCGGCTTCGGTCCAGCGCACGAGGTCGCCGGTGCGGTACATCCGTGCGCCGGGTGCGTCGCCGTAGGGGCAGGCGGTGAAGCGTTCGGCGGTGAGGGCGGGTTGTTCGGTGTAGCCGCGGGCCAGGCCGGCGCCGGCGAGGTACAGCTCGCCGGGTATGCCGGGGGGCACGGGGCGGAGGAAGCCGTCGAGGACGTAGGTGTGCATGTTGTCCAGGGGACGGCCGATGGGGATGGCCGTGGGGACGGGGTCGTCCGGGTGGATGGGGTGGGTGGTGGCGAAGGTGGTGGTCTCGGTGGGGCCGTAGCCGTCGACGACGGTCAGGTGGGGGCAGGCGTCGCGGACGCGGGTGACCGCGTCCGCGTGGACGGCGTCTCCGCCGGTCCATACCTGGGTCAGGCCGGTGAGGCAGGCGGGATCGTCCTGGGCGAAGAGGTGGAAGAGCGCGGCGGTCAGCCACATCGCGGTGACGCCGTGATCAGTGACGAGGGCTCTGATGCTGGTGGTGGTGAGGGGGGTTGGTGGGGCGATGACGATCTGGCCGCCGGTCAGGAGTGGGGTCCAGAGTTCGTAGGTGGAGGCGTCGAAGGTTTGGGGGGAGTGGAGGAGGACGCGTTCGTGGCCGTGGGTGAAGCGGCTGTCGAGGGCGAGGGCGGTGATGTCGCCGTGGGTGACGGTGACGCCTTTGGGGATGCCGGTGGAGCCGGAGGTGAACATCACGTAGGCGGTGTCGAGGGTGCCGAGGGGTACGTCGGTGTGGTGCGTGGGGCCGGTGAGCAGCTCGTCGACGGGTGTGGTGTCGACTGGTGGGTCGGTGATCGTCCGGTCGGTGATGAGGAGTGCGGCCTGTTGGAGGATCAGTTGGCGGCGGGCTGGTGGCCAGTCGGGGTGGAGGGGGAGGTAGCCGGCGCCGGCTTTGAGTGTGCCGAGCAGGATGGCGACCAGGTCGGCGGAGCGGTCCATGGCGACGCCGACGAGGTCTCCGCGGTGTATGCCGCGGGTGACCAGTCCGGACGCCACCCGGTCTGCGCGCCGAAGCAGTTCCGCATAGGACCATTGCTGGTCGGCGGTGACCACGGCGGTGGCGTCGGGTGTGCGCGCGGCCTGGGCCTGGAACAGCTCCACCAACGAACCCTCGGGCGTCGGCCGAGCGGTGTCGTTCCACGCGCCCACCACCAGGTCGCGGTCCGCCGCGTCGGTGATGTCCACGCTCCCGACCAGCGCCTGGGGCCGGGCGACCAGTTGCTCGACCACCCGCAGCAGGCTGGCCACGATGCCTCGTGCCTGGTCCGGCCCGACGAGGTCGGGGCGGTAGGCCAGCTCCCCCTCCAGCCGCTCGCCCGGACTGGTGATCAGGCACAGCGGGTAGTGCGTGGCGTCCTGGGGAAGGTCGACGGGACGCATGACCACGCCGTCCGTCTCGTCCGGGCGGTGGTCCCCGGCCGGCCGCGGGTAGTTCTCGTGCACCACCAGGGTGTCGAAGCTCGCCCCGGACCCGGCCACCTGCTGGATCTCCGACAGCCCCACCCACTGGTGCCCCATCAACTCGACCTGCCGGCGCTGCAACTCGTCGAGCATCGCGATCACCGGCCGCCGCGCGTCCAGGCGCACCCGCACCGGCAGGGTGTTGATGAACAACCCCACGGCCGACTCCACCCCCGGCAGGTCCGTGGGCCGGCCGGCGACCGTGGTCCCGAAGACCACGTCGTGCCGCCCCGCCAACCGGGCCAGCACCAGCGCCCAGGCGCCCTGCATCAGCGTGTTGACCGTCAACCCCCGCTGCCTGCCCAGGTCCTGCACGGCCCGGGTCGCCTCCGCGCTGAGGGTGAAGCGCTCCACCCGGGGGCGGACCTGCACCGCGGCCGACTCCACCGGCGCCACCAGCGTCGGCCCGTCCACCCCGGCCAGCTCCGCCCGCCAGGCCGCGTGCGCGGCCTGCTGGTCCTGCCGGGCCCGCCAGGCCAGGTACTCCCGGTACGACACGGCCTCGGGCAGCTCCCGACCTGCTCCGGCCGCGTCGTACAGCGCGGAGAGGTCACCGATCAGCACCGGCAGGGACCAGCCGTCCATCAGGATGTGGTGGCTGGTGAGCACCAGGCGGTGCCGTCGCTGCCCCAGCCGGATCAGCAACAGCCGCAACAGCGGCGCCGAGCCCAGATCGAACCGCCGGCTCATCTCCCGCTCGGACAGTCGCGTGATCTCCCGTGCCGCTTCCTCCTCGCCCAGATCCGAGACATCGGCCTCCCGCCAGGGCAGGACGACCCGGTCGGCGATCACCTGGACGGCCTGCCCCGAGGACAACTGGTGGTAGCTGGCCCGCAGGATCGGATGCCGAAGCACCAACGCCTCCCACGCCGCCCGCAACCGTTCGACGTCCACCGGACCGTCCACCGACATGGCGCGCTGCCCCTCGTACACGTCCACGCCCTCGCCGTCGAACAGCGCGTGGAAGATCATGCCTTCCTGCAACGGAGACACCGGCCAGACGTCGACCAACGCCGGCACCGCCGCCTCCAACGCCTCGACCTCCTCCTGGCCGATCTCCACCAGCGGGAAGTCGGAGGGCGTGTGCCCACCGGCCTCGGCGTGGTCCGAGGTGTGCCCGGCCAGGCCGGCGAGCGTCGCCGCCCACCAGGTCAGCAGCGCCTGAACGTCCGTCTGCCGCAGCAACCGCTCGGGAAAGGCCGCGCTGAGGGTGAGCTGGGGACCGGTGGGCAGGTCCCGCACCAGTCCCATGACCTCCAGGACATGCGCCACCGGCAGCCCGCCCTGCCCGCCGCCGTCCGGCCCCGGCCCGCCCACCGGCACCCACGCCTCGGACGCGGCGGCACCGCCGGGACCGGCCGCCGGCATCCGGCCCAGATAGTTGAACCCGATCTGTGCCGAGGGAAGACCGGCGAGGGTTTCGGCGGTGCCGGGGTTGAGGCGGCGCAGCATGCCGTAGCCGAGCCCGTCGCCGGGCACCGCACGCAACTGCTCCTTCACCCGTTTGACCGCCTGGCCGGCGGCCGGTCCACCCTCGCGGACCTGGGCGGCGTCGATGGCCCCGGCGTCGATCCGGACGGGGTGCGTGTCGGTGAACCAGCCAGCGGTGCGGGAGAGGTCGTCGCCGTCGCCCAACGGATGCCTGCCGTGGCCCTCGACGTCAACCAGGAAGCCGCCGGAGACGTCCCCGCCCCGCCACTCACCCAACGCCACGGCGAGTCCGGTCAGCAACACGTCGTCGACACCCGCGTGAAAGGCGGTCGGCACGGAGGTCAGCAGCGCTGACGTCACCTCGGCCGGCACCGTCACCGAAACCTGCCGCACCGTGGAGCCCACATCCCGTGCCGGATCAACCGGCTCGGCGGTCACCTGTCCGGAAGGCCCCTCCAGAAGAGCGGTCCATCCCGGCAGCTCCGCCTCCCGCTCCTCGCTGCCGGCCTGCGCGGCCAACTCCCGTGCCCAGTGCCGGAAGGAGGTGGGCACCGCATCGAGCGTCGCCTCCCGCCCGGCGGCCACGTCCGCGTACGCCTGCGCCAGATCGGGCAGGAGAGCGTGCCAGGACACGGTGTCGATCACCAGGTGGTTGGCGATGACCAGCAGCCGGCCGGGCTCGTCGGCGCCGCGATCGAGCCACACCATCTGGAGCACGTTGCCCGCCCGGGGGTCCAGGCGGGCGACGGCCTCGGCCGCCTGCCCCTCCAGGAGCTCCCCGAAGTCGCCGATGCGACGGGCGTCGACGCGGGTGACCAGCCCGGCGGCGTCCACGGAGCCCCGCTCACCCACCAGGAGAACGGGCCGCGACCCGTCACCGCTCAGTCGGGCGCGCAGCATGTCGTGGCGGTCGATCACCGCCTGCGCCGCACCCACCAGCGCGCCGAGTTCCATGCCGGCAGGCGTGGCCACCACGGTGGACTGGACAACGCGCCCGATCCGGTCCGGGCCGACGCGTTCGACGACCTCGCGCATCACGGGCGTCAGCGGCACCTCGCCCACACCGGACTCGCCCCGCTCGGCGGGGCCCTCCGTGCCCAGGCCCGCCACCGCGGCCAGCGCGGCCGGTGTCTTCTGCTCGAAGACCTGCCGGGGGCTGAGCGTCAGTCCTTCGCGGCGGGCGCGGGTGGCGAGCTGCATGGACATGATGGAGTCGCCGCCGAGCGCGAAGAAGGAGTCGTCGACGCCCACCCGCTCCAGATCCAGCACCTCGGCGAACAACGCGCAGAGCCTGGCCTCAGCCTCGGTGCGCGGCTCGCGCTCCGACACCCGTCCAGCGAAGTCCGGCGCCGGCAACGCGGACCGATCCACCTTGCCGTTCACCGTCAACGGCAGCGCGTCCAACACCACCACCGCGGCGGGCACCATGTAGTCGGGCAGGCCGCGTGCCGCATGGTCGCGCACGACTGAGGCCAGCGTTTCGTGGTCCCGTGTCTCGCCAACCGCCGGCACCACGTAGGCGACGAGGTGGTTCTCGCGGGCCACCACGGCGGCTTGGTGGACTGCTTCGTGGGTGGTGAGGGTGGTTTCTATTTCGCCGGGTTCGATGCGGTGGCCGTGGATTTTGGTTTGGGTGTCGGTGCGGCCGTCGAAGTGGAGGTGGCCGTGGGTGTCCCAGTGGGCGAGGTCGCCGGTGCGGTACATCCGTTCGCCTGGGGTGCTGGGGAAGGGGCAGGCGATGAAGCGTTCGGCGGTGCGGCCGGGTTGGTTGACGTAGCCGCGGGCCAGGCCGGGGCCGGCGAGGTACATCTCTCCGGTCACACCTGGGGGGACGGGGCGCAGGAGGGTGTCGAGGAGGTAGACGCGGGTGTTGGCCAGGGGTTGGCCGATGGTGGGGGGTGGGTCGTGTGGGGTGATCGCCGGGTCGAGGGGGGTGGGTGCGACGGTGGTGATGACGGTGGCTTCGGTGGGGCCGTAGGTGTTGCGGATCTGGGCTTGTCCGGCCCAGCGGGAGGCGAGGTTGGCGGTGAGGCGTTCGGCGCCGAGGACCCAGGTGGTGACGCCGGGTACCGATTCTGGTTCCAGGGTGGTGAGGAGGGAGGGGACGACGCTGGCGGTGGTGACGTTGGCGTCGCGGATCATCTCGGCAAGGGCTTGGGGGTCGGTGCGTTGTTCGGTGGTGGCGATGGCGAGGGTGGCGCCGGTGGTCAGGGTGGTGGTGATGTCGAGGATGGCGGCGTCGAAGGTGAAGGAGGCGAACTGCAGGGCGGTTACGCCCACGTCGACGCCGAGGGCGGGTCGCATGGCGTGGGCGAGGTTGGTCAGGCCCTGGTGGGTGACGGCGACGCCCTTGGGTCGGCCGGTGGAGCCTGAGGTGTAGATGACGTACGCCAGCTGCCGTGTGTCGAGGGCGGGCTGCGGGCGGGTCGGCGACTCCTGCGCGATGGCCTCGCGGGTGTGGGTGTCGTCCAACGCCACGGATCGGCCCGGGTGGTCCGGCAGCCGGGCCAGCGTCTCGCCGGTGCCCAGCACGAGGGTCGCCTCGCTGTCGGTGAGGATGTGGGCGAGGCGGTCGGTGGGGTGGTCGGGGTCCAGCGGCACGAACGCGCCGCCCGCCTTCCATACGGCGAGCATCGCGACGATCATGTCGATGCCGCGGGGCAGGCACAGGCCCACCCGGATCTCGGGACCGACGCCCAGCTCGTCCAGATGGCGGGCCAGCTGGTTGGCTCGTCCTTCGAGTTCGGCGTAGGTCAGGGCCTGGGGTCCGCACCGCAGCGCGGTGGCCTCCGGTGACCGTTGGGTCTGGGCGTCGAACGCCGCCAGCCAGGTGTCCGGGGAGACCGGCGCGTCGGTGTCGTTCCACCGTCCGATCACCTGGGACCGCTCGTCCGCGTCCAGCAGGTCGATGTCGCAGACGCGGACCTGCGGGTCGGCCGCGAACTGCTCCAACACCCGCACCAGGCGCGTCATGACCTGCCGCGCGTCGGCCTCGGCGAACTGATCGGGGCGGTAGTCCAACCGGAATCCGAGGCTCTCGCCCGGGTTGACACCCAGGGCCAGGGCGAAGTTGGTCGACTCGCGCATGCCGGCCGGGGCCAACCGCAGTCCCGCCGGACCCGATGCGTTCCCGGTCGTGGGCATGTTCTCGAAGGCGACCAGGGTGTCGAACGTGGCTCCGGGCCCCGCGACGCGCTGGATGTCGGCCAGCCCCAGGTGCTGGTGATCCAGCAGCGCGGACTGCCGAGCCTGAAGCTGTTCCACCGTCCGCGCGAGGCTCTCCGCCGGGTGGAAGGTCACCCGCACCGGAACGGTGTTCAGGAACAGCCCCAGCATCTCCTCCATGCCGGGCAGCTCGGCGGGCCGTCCCGCCACGGTGGCCCCGAAGACCACATCCTGGTGTCCGGTCAGCTGGCCCACGACCATCGCCCAGGCGGTCTGCACGACGGTGTTGAGCGTCACGCCGTGCCGGCCGGCGAGGGTGCGTAGCGCCTCCGTCAGCGACGCGCCCGCGTCCGCCGACACCGTGCGCGCCAGCACAGCGGAGGCAGCCGCCGCCTCGGGCGCGACCCGCGTCGCCTCCTCCGCCCCGGCGAGCGCCTCGCGCCAGGCCTGGCGAGCCGCCTCCGTGTCCTGGCGAACCAGCCAGGACAGGTAGTCCCGGTACTCGGGCGGCGGCGGCAACTCCCGGGCGCTGCCGCCCGCCTCGTAGCAGGCCCACAGCTCCCGCATCAGGATGGGCAGCGACCAGCCGTCCAACAGGATGTGGTGGAAGGTGACGACCATCCGGTGCCGCCCCGGTCCGAGCCTGAGCAGCATGAGGTTCAGCAGCGGCGGGGCGGCGAGGTCGATGCCCCGCGCGCGTGCCTCCGCGCCCAGGCGCTCGGCCAGCTCGGCGGCGGCCTCCTCGTCCAGCCCGGTGAGATCCTCCTCGCGCCAGGGCACGCGGGCCTCCCGGGCGATCACCTGCACGGGCTGCTCCACGCCTGGCGTCTGCCGGAAGCCCGCGCGCAGGCTGGTGTGCCGATCCACCACCGCCTGCCAGGACGAGCGCAGGGTCCCAGTGTTCAGGGGTCCGTCGATGTCCAGGGCCAGCTGTTCCACGTAGACGTCCGTGCCCTGCTCGTCGAACACGGCGTGGAAGAACATGCCCTCCTGCAACGGCGAGACCGGCAGCGCCTCCACGAGCCCCGGAACGTCCCGCTCCAGCGCCTCGACCTGGCTCTGGTCGATAGCGACCAACGGGAAATCAGACGGCGTGTGCCCACCCGCGCCCGGCGCCTGGGAGTGCGTGGCCAAACCGGCCAGCGCCCCTGCCCAGCCCTCGGCCAACTGCCGTGCGGACGCCTCGTCGACGACACGCTCCGGGAAACCCACACTCAACGTCAGCTCGGGACCGGTGGGCAGGTCACGCACCAGGCACAGGATCTCCAGGGCGTGCGGCACGGGAAGCTCGGCCTGCGCGCCGCCGTCCGGCCCCGGGCCACCGCTGCTGGTCCAGTCGGACGCGGCGGACGTGTCACCGGCGCCACCCGCCGGCATCCGGCCCAGGTAGTTGAACCCGATCTGTGCGGTGGGGAGATCGGCGAGGGTTTCGGCGGTGTCGGGGTTGAGGTAGCGCAGCATGCCGTAGCCGAGCCCGTCAGCGGGCACCATCCGCAGCTGCTCCTTGACCCGCTTGATGACCTGGCCGGCCGCGGCGCCACCGGCGCGCACCCGCGCCACATCGATCGCTCCCGCGTCGAGCCGCACGGGATGCATGCTGGTGAACCAGCCAGCGGTGCGGGAGAGGTCGTCGCCTTCGCCCAACGGATGCCTGCCATGGCCCTCGACGTCCACCAGGAAGCCGCCGGACGCGGCCTCGCCGGCCCACTCGGTGACGGCCACGGCGAGACCGGTGAGCAGGACGTCGTCGATGCCGGCGTGGAAGGCCGTGGGTGCGTGCGTGAGCAACGCCGAGGTCGTCCCGGTCGGGACGGTCACGGACACCTGCCGCATCGTGGCGCCGACATCACGTGCCGGATCCACCGGCTCGGCCGTCAGCGGAGCGTCACGACCCTCCAACAGCCCGACCCACGTCGGCAGCTCAGCCTGCCGCTCCTCGCTGGTGGCCCGCGCGGCCAGTTCGTGAGCCCAGCGTCGGAAGGAGGTGGGCACCGCATCGAGCGTCGCCTCCCGCCCGGCGGCCACGTCCGCGTACGCCTGGGCCAGATCGGGGAGCAGCGCCTGCCAGGTGACGGTGTCGATCACCAGGTGGTTGGCGATGACCAGCAGCCGGCCGGGGCGGTCGGCGCCGCGATCGAGCCACACGAACTGGAGCATCACGCCCGCCCGGACGTCCAGTCGGGCCGTCGCCTCCTGCGCGGCCAACTCGGTGAGCGCGGCCAGGCCCACCTCGGGGACGCGTTCAGCGTCGACATGGGTCACCAGTCCGGTGGCGGCCACCGACCCCGGCTCACCCACCACGAGAGTGGGCCGCGCGGCGTCCGTCTCCAGCCGGGCACGCAGCACGTCATGGTGGTCGAGCACCGCCTGGAGTGCACCGGTCAGGGCGTCGAGAACCATGCCGGCCGGTGTCGTCACCACGGTGGACTGGACCACCCGAGCCACCAGATCGGGGCCGACCCGGTCGATGACCTCACGCATCACCGGCGTCAGCGGCACCTCGCCCACGCCCGCATCGTCGCGTTCAACGGCCCCAGCGGCGGCGTCGCCCGACGCGGCCGCCAGCGCGGCGGGGGTCCGCAGCTCGAAGACCTGCCGAGGGCTGACCACCAGCCCGGCGCGGCGCGCCCGGGACGCCAACTGCATGGACATGATGGAGTCGCCGCCGAGCGCGAAGAACGAGTCGTCGACGCCCACCCGCTCCAGTCCCAGCACCTCGGCGAACAACTGGCACAGCGTCGCCTCGGTCTCGGTACGCGGTTCACGTCGGGACACCCGCCCGGTGAGGTCGGGGGCCGGCAACGCGTCCCGGTTGACCTTGCCGTTGGCGGTGAGCGGCAGCGCGTCCAGCACCACCACGGCCCCGGGGACCATGTGCTCGGGCAGGCTCGCGGCGGCGTGGTCACGGGCGGCCGATGCGACGGCGTCGTGGCTGTCCGTCGCCTCTGGGACGGGGACCACATAGGCGACGAGGCGCCGGTCACCCGGACGATCCTCGCGGGCCACCACGACGGCTTGGCTGATGGTGTCGTGGGTGGTGAGGACGGCTTCGATCTCGCCGGGTTCGATGCGGTGGCCGTGGATTTTGGTTTGGGTGTCGGTGCGGCCGTCGAAGTGGAGGTGGCCGTGGGTGTCCCAGTGGGCGAGGTCGCCGGTGCGGTAGATCCGTTCGCCTGGGGTGTTGGTGTAGGGGGAGGCGATGAAGCGTTCGGCGGTGGGGGCGGGTTGGCCGGTGTAGCCGCGGGCGAGTCCGGGGCCGGCGAGGTACATCTCTCCGGTCACGCCGGGGGGTGTCGGGCGCAGGAAGCTGTCCAGGACGAGGACCCGTGTGTTGGCCATGGGCCGGCCGATGGCGGGGGGCGGGTCCTGCGGTGTGATCGCCGGGTCGAGGGGGGTGGGTGCGAGGGTGGTGATGACGGTGGCTTCGGTGGGTCCGTAGGTGTTCCAGATCTTGGCGTGTGGTGCCCAGCGGGTGGCCAGGCGGGTGGTGAGGCGTTCGGCTCCGAGGATCCAGTTGGTGATGGTGGGTACGGCTTCTGGTTCCAGGGTGGTGAGGAGGGAGGGGACGACGCTGGCGGTGGTGACGTTGGCGTCGCGGATCATCTCGGCAAGTGCTTGGGGGTCGGTGCGTTGTTCGGTGGTGGCGATGGCGAGGGTGGCGCCGGTGGCCAGGGTGGTGGTGATGTCGAGGATGGCGGCGTCGAAGGTGAAGGAGGCGAACTGCAGGGCGGTTATGCCTTCGGTGACGCCGAGGGTGGGTCGCATGGCGTGGGCGAGGTTGGTCAGGCCCTGGTGGGTGACGGCGACGCCCTTGGGTCGGCCGGTGGAGCCCGAGGTGTAGATGACGTACGCCAACTGACGTGTGTCCAGGGCGGGCTGCGGGCGGGTCGGCGACTCCTGTGCGATCGCCTCGCGGGTGTGGGCGTCGTCCAACGCCACGGATCGGCCCGGGTGGTCCGGCAGCCGAGTCAGCGTCTCGCCGGTGCCCAGTACGAGGGTGGCTTCGCTGTCGGCGAGCACGTACCCGAGGCGGTCGGCGGGGTGGTCGGGGTCCAGCGGCACGAACGCGCCGCCCGCCTTCCACACCGCCAGCATCCCGACGACGACGTCCACCCCGCGCGGCAGGCACAGGCCCACCCGGGACTCCGGCCCGACGCCCACACTGGTCAGGTAGCGGGCCGTCTGATTCGCCCGGCTCTCCAACTCCCCGTAGCTGAGCGCCTCGCCGCCGCAGCGCAGGGCCACCAGGTCCGGGGTCCGCTCGGCCTGGGCCTGGTAGGCATCGAGCCACGTGCCGGCCGCGAGTGCCTGGGCCGTGTCGTTCCACGACTCGACCACCCGAGACCGTTCGGCGTCGTCGAGCAGATCGATCCGCCCCACGGGGAGCGAGGGGTCGGCGACCATCTGCTCCAGGACCCGGACCAGCCGCTTCGCCACGTCCCGAACGGTGTCCTCGTCGAACAGGTCCGATCGGTAGTCGAGCTTGCAGATCATCGTCTCGCCGGGGACCACGACCAGCGTGAGCGGATAGTGAGCGGACTCCCGTACCCCGGTGGGCCGGATGGCGAGGGCCTCCGGGGCGGGGGAGCCGGCCGGCGGACGAGGGTAGCTCTCGTAGACCACCAGCGTGTCGAAGAGGGCTCCGGTTCCCGCGAGACGCTGAACGTCCGGCAGGCCGATGTGCTGATGGGCCATCAGCTCCGACTGGCGACTCTGGAGGGCGGCCAGCATCTCCGCCACCGGCTGGGCGCCGTCGAGTCGGACGCGGACCGGGAGGGTGTTCATGAAGAGCCCGACCATCGACTCCACGCCCGGCAGGTCCGAGGGGCGGCCGCCCGAGGTCGCCCCGAACGTCACGTCGCCGCGTCCGACGCGTTGTCCCACCACGATCGCCCACGCGCCCTGTAGCACGGTGTTGACCGTCAGCAGCTGGCGACGGGCGAGACGCGCCAGTCCCCGGCCGAGTTCCCCGGGCAGCTCGATGACCAGGTTGGCGAACAGCTGCCCCCCCGCGCGGTCCGAGTCGGACGCCGGCGCGAGCAGCGTCGGGCCGGGGACGCCGTCCAGTTCGGACCGCCACGCCGCGCGTGCCGCCTCCTTGTCCTGTCGTGCCAGCCAGGCCAGATACTCCCGGTACGACGTCACCCGAGGCAGTCCGCTGGGGTCGCCCCCCGCCGCGTAGATCGTCGAGAGCTCACCGATCAGCACCGGTAGGGACCAACCGTCCATGAGGACGTGGTGGGTGGTCATGACCAGGCGGTGCCTGTCCTCGCCCAGCCGAACGAGGAGCAGCCGTAACAGCGGAGGCTCTGCCAGGTTGAACCGGGTGTGCAGGTCCTCTTCGGAGAGCCGGTCGATCGCCGCGCGCGCGTCCGCCTCGTCCAGGTGGGCGACGTCCTCCTCCCGCCATGGCAGGTCCACATGTCGCGCGATGACCTGGACCGCCTCACCCGACCTGCGTCGACGGAAACCCGCCCGCAGCGCGGCGTGCCGGGCGATCAGGGCCTCCCACGATCTCCGCAGTCGCCCCGCGTCCAGCGGCCCGGTCAGTTCGAGCCCTCGCTGCCCCTGGTAGACGTCGCGGCCCTGGCCGTCGAAGGCGGCGTGGAACAGCATCCCCTCCTGGAGCGGAGACAGGGGCCACACGTCCTCGACACGGGTTCCGGTCATCGCTTTGGTCTCCTTGTCAGCTGTCCGGCGACTTGTTCGAGTTGAGGTCAGACGAGGTCGTCCGAGCCGTCGAGCTCAAGCTCGTCGACGTCGTCCTGCGTCAGGTCGAGGAGGGGGAAGTCGGAGGGGGTGTGGCCGCCGGCGTCGGGGTTGGTGGTGTGGGTGGCCAGAGCGGTGAGTGCGTCCAGCCAGATGTGGCCCAGGTGATGTGCGTCGGTGTCACTGAGTGGGCCGAAGGCCCAGTTGAGGGTGAGGTGGAGTTGGGGTCCCTGGGGGGTGTCCTGGACGAGGGCGCTGGCGTCGAGGGTGTGGCTGGTGGGCGTGTCGGGGTGGGCTGAGCTGCCGATGGCGGTGGAGCTGGTGAGCTGCCAGGGAGTGGTGGTGTCGGTGTCGGTGGGGGTGGGGAAGCGGCCGAGGTAGTTGAAGCTGATGTCGGGGGTCGCGAGGGCCGCGAGGGTGGGGGCGGTGTCGGGGTTGAGGTGGCGCAGCATGCCGTAGCCGAGACCGTCGTCGGGGGTGGCTCGGAGTTGTTCCTTGACGGTCTTGAGGAGCTGGCCGGCGGCGGGTCCGCCGGCGAGGGCGTCGTTGATGTCGATGGAGGCGGCTGAGAGACGGGTGGGGTGGACGCTGGTGAACCAGCCGACGGTGCGCGAGAGGTCGTCGCTCTCGTCGAGTGGGTGGCGGCCGTGGCTTTCGATGTCGACGAGCAGGCCGTTGGCGGTGGTGTCCGGGCGCCAGCGGGCGAGGGCCCCGGTGAGGGTGGCCAGCAGAACCTCGTGAACCCCGCAGTGGAACTCCGTGGTGGTCCGGCTGGTGAGGATGGCCGCCTGTTCGGCCGGCACGGTCCAGGAGCGCGTCGCCATCGTCCGCGCGGTGTCACGAGACGGGTTCAGCGGACGGCTGCCCAGAAGCGGCTGGGGATGATCGACTATGGCGGTCCAGGCATCGAGCTCCGCCACACGCGCGGGGGTGTGGGCCTGGCTGACCAGCAGGTCCGCCCAGCGCTTGAAGGTGGTGCCCTCGGGGTCGAGCGCCGGCTGGCGTCCCGTTGCGGCGGCCTGGTAGGCCGCGGCCAGGTCGGGGAGGAGGATGCGCCAGGAGACCCCGTCGATGACGAGGTGATGGGCGGTCAGGACCAGACGGCCCAGCCGTTGGGGCCCGGCATCCACCCAGACCGCCCGGAGCACCGTGCCCGCTGCTGGATCGAGAAGCTCGGCCGCCTCGCGCGCGGCCCGCTCGGCGATCCGGTCCACCTCCTGGCTGGAGGCGTGTGTCGCGTCCAGCCGGGTGACCAGGCGGGCGGCGTCGGTGTCGCCCCGCACGGGGATGACGAGGCTGGGTTGTCCGGCGTGATGCGCGATCCGGGCGCGAAGTACGTGATGGGTGTCCTGGAGCGTCCCGAGGGCGGTGGTGAGTGCGGTCTGGTCCAGGGCGGCCGGGACGCCGATGGTCACCCCCTGGGTGAAGCCGGCCCTGGTCGCGTGCGGGCCCATCGCGCGCATCGCCGGGGTGAACGGCGCCTCACCCACCCCCGTGTCCTCGATGGCGTCGGGTCGCGCGTTCTCTGGTGGTGCGGCGGCGAGGGCGAGGCGTTCGGGTGTCTGCTCCCTGAAGATCTGGCGTGGGGTGAGGGTGAGTCCTTCGCGGCGGGCGCGGGTGGCGAGCTGCATGGACATGATGGAGTCGCCGCCGAGCTCGAAGAACGAGTCCTGGGCGCTGACGTTGTCCAGGCGGAGAATCTCGCCGAACAGCGCGCAGAGGATCGTTTCGGCCTCGGTGCGAGGGGCCCGCCCGGTGGGGCGTTCGGTGAGGTCGGGGGCGGGGAGCGCCCTGTGGTCGATCTTGCCGTTGGGGGTCAGCGGCAGCGCGTCCAGGACCGTCATCGCCGTTGGCAGCATGTAGCTCGGCAGGCGGGTGGCCGCGAAGTCTCGTATCGCCGTGGTGTCGATCTGCGCCCGGTTGTACGGAACGAGGTAGGCGACGAGGCGCCGGTCACCCGGACGATCCTCGCGGGCCACCACGACGGCTTGGCTGATGGTGTCGTGGGTGGTGAGGGTGGTTTCTATTTCGCCGGGTTCGATGCGGTGGCCGTGGATTTTGGTTTGGGTGTCGGTGCGGCCGTCGAAGTGGAGGTGGCCGTGGGTGTCCCAGTGGGCGAGGTCGCCGGTGCGGTAGATCCGTTCGCCTGGGGTGCTGGGGAAGGGGCAGGCGATGAAGCGTTCGGCGGTGAGGGCGGGTTGGCCGGTGTAGCCGCGGGCGAGTCCGGGGCCGGCGAGGTACATCTCACCCGTGATGCCGGGGGGGACGGGGCGGAGGAGGGTGTCGAGGAGGTAGACGCGGGTGTTGGCCAGGGGTTGGCCGATGGCGGGGGGTGGGTCGTGTGGGGTGATCGTCCTGCTGATGGGGGTGGGTGCGACGGTGGTGATGACGGTGGCTTCGGTGGGGCCGTAGGTGTTGCGGATCTGGGCTTGCCCGGCCCAGCGGGAGGCGAGGTCGGCGGTGAGGCGTTCGGCGCCGAGGACCCAGGTGGTGACGCCGGGCACCGATTCTGGTTCCAGGGCTGTCAGGAGGGACGGGACGACGCTGGCGACGGTCACTCCGGCGTCGCGGATCATCTCGGCAAGGGCCTGCGGGTCGGTGCGTTGTTCGGTGGTGGCGATGGCGAGGGTGGCGCCGGTGGCCAGGGTGGTGGTGATGTCGAGGATGGCGGCGTCGAAGGTGAAGGAGGCGAACTGCAGGGCGGTTACGCCCACGTCGACGCCGAGGGCGGGTCGCATGGCGTGGGCGAGGTTGGTCAGGCCCTGGTGGGTGACGGCGACGCCCTTGGGTCGGCCGGTGGAGCCTGAGGTGTAGATGACGTACGCCAACTGAGCCGGACGGGGGGACCGTGCCGGGGGCGTGTTGGGCTCGGCCTCGACGGTCGCTCTGTGGGCGGAGACGTTCAACCGGACCGTGTGGGGTGTGGTGTTGGGTAAGTGGGTCAGGGTGTCGGCGGTGCCCAGCACGAGGGTCGCTTCGCTGTCGGTGAGGATGTGGGCGAGGCGGTCGGTGGGGTGGTCGGGGTCCAGCGGCACGAACGCTCCGCCCGCCTTCCATACGGCGAGCATCGCGACGATCATGTCGATGCCGCGGGGGAGGCACAGGCCCACCCGGATCTCGGGACCGACGCCCAGCTCGTCCAGATGGCGAGCCAGCTGGTTGGCTCGTCCTTCGAGTTCGGCGTAGGTCAGGGCCTGGGGTCCGCACCGCAGCGCGGTGGCCGCCGGCGACCGTTGGGTCTGGGCGTCGAACGCCGCCAGCCAGGTGTCC
Source organism: Streptomyces sp. B6B3 (assembly GCF_039871525.1). Classification (NCBI taxonomy): domain Bacteria; kingdom Bacillati; phylum Actinomycetota; class Actinomycetes; order Kitasatosporales; family Streptomycetaceae; genus Streptomyces; species Streptomyces sp. B6B3. The sequence goes on from NZ_JBDPLU010000023.1 coordinate 108,180, forward strand.
GGGGAGACCGGCGCGTCGGTGTCGTTCCACCGTCCGATCACCTGGGACCGCTCGTCCGCACTCGCGACGTCGATCCGGGCCACCGGCAGTGACGGGTCCGCGACCACCTGCTCCAGTACCCATGCCACACGGCGGGTCAGGGCGCGTACGAAGTCCTCGTCGAACAGATCAGGTCGATACGACATGGCCAGGGTCAGACGCTCTTCCGGAAGAACGCCCAGGGCCAACGGAAAGTTGGTCCCCTGGTTCTCCTCCACGATGGAGAAGGACAGGGAGGGGGAGTCCGCCGCCTCGGCACGCGGGGAGTTCTGGTACACGACGATGGTGTCGAAGAGGTCGTCGACGTCCGTGAGCTTCTGGATGTCCGCGAGCCCCAGATACTGGTGTGAGGTCAGCGCCGACTGACGCTCCTGCAACCGCGTCAGCATCTCCATGACCGGCTGCCGGCCGTCGACACGCACCCGCACGGGGACGGTGTTGATGAACAGGCCAACGGTCGATTCGGCCCCGGGCAGATCCGTGGGTCGGCCGGCGACCGTGGCCCCGAAGACGACGTCGTTGCGTCTCGCCAACCGAGCCAGTACGAGCGCCCACGCCCCCTGCACCAGAGTGTTGACCGTGAGGTCCGAGCGCCGGGCCAACGCGGAGAGGGCGGCCGTGGTTTCCTCGGACAGCTCCACCGAGTGCTCCACCGGACGCACCGGAATCCTGGCACGGTCCAGGGGTGCCACGAGCGTTGGTTCCGCCACGCCGTCCAGTTCCGCGCGCCACGCCGACCGGGCCGTCTCCCTGTCCTGCCGCCCCAGCCACGCCAGGTAGTTCTCGTAGGAGGGCGCCGCCGGCAGATCCTGCGCGTCACCGCCGGCCGCGTAGATGGCGGACAGCTCGTTGAACAGCAGCGGCTTCGACCAGCCGTCGACGACGATGTGATGCGTCGTCACCACCAGGTGATGCCGTTCGGCGCCCAGTCGGATCAGCACCAGGCGGATCAGCGGGGCGACCGCCAGGTCCAGCCGCTCGGCCGCCTCCTCGGCGGCCAGCTCCGCGGCCCGGACCGGCCTGTCCGAGTCCGCGAGGTCGGAGAGATCGACCTCGCGCCACGGCAGCGTCGCCTCACGCTTGACGAGCTGTACCGCGTCACCCGACTTTCGGCGGTGGAAACTCACGCGCAGCGCCGCATGTCTGCGCAGCAGCGCCTCCCAGGAGGCCCGTAGCCGGGCCGCGTCCAGGCGGCCGTCGATGCCCAGCACCCATTGCACGCCGTAGAGATCGGGACCCTGGTCGTCGTAGGAGGCGTGGAAGAGCATCCCCTCCTGGAGAGGAGACAGTGGCCACACGCCCGCCAGACCGGAACCCTTGACTCGGGCAGCGTTCACAGCAACCGTCCTCCTTCGAGGTCATCCGCTATCGCTTCGAGCAACTCGACCTCGTCCTGATCGAGGTCCAGGAGGGGGAAGTCGGAGGGGGTGTGTCCACCCACCTCGGCGGCGGGGGCGATGGTGTGGGCGGCCAGACCGGCCAGGGCCAGGAGCCAGGTGTCACCCAGGTGCTCGACGTCGTCCGCGTCCAGAACGTCAGCCGGCCAGCCGAGGGTGAAGGTGAGGCGGGGGCCGTGCCGGGTGTCGTGGAGCACGACGCCGACCTCCAGGGTGTGGGCGACTGGCGTGGCGGGGTTGGCGGAGCTTCCGATGGGTTCTTCGCCCGCGAGTTGCCAGGGTGTTGTCTGGTCGGTGGTGGTGGGGGTGGGGAAGCGGCCGAGGTAGTTGAAGCCGATCTGTGCGGTGGGGAGGGCGGCGAGGGTTTCGGCGGTGTCGGGGTTGAGGTGGCGGAGGAGGCCGTAGCCGAGTCCGTCGCCTGGGGTGGTCTGGAGTTGTTCCTTGATGGTCTTGAGGAGGTGGCCGGCGGCGGGGCCGCCGGCGAGGACCTCGTCGAGGTCGACGGGGGTGGTGGAGAGACGTACGGGGTGGAGGCTGGTGAACCAGCCGACGGTGCGGGAGAGGTCGGTCTGTGCGCCGTCGAGGGGGTGGCGGCCGTGGCTTTCGATGTCGATGAGTTGGCCGTTGGTGGTGGTGTCCGGGCGCCAGTGGGTGAGGGCGCCGGTGAGGGTGGCCAGGAGGATCTCGTGAACCCCGCAGTGGAAGGCGCTGGTGGTCAGATTCGTCAGGATCGCCGCCTGCTCGTCCGGAACCTCCCACGAGCGCGCCGTCACGGTCTCCGCGGTGTCGCGGGCCGGATCCAGGGCCCGTCGACCCAGCGGTTCCTCCCCGCGCTCGCCGAGGGTCGAGGTCCAGTGGTCCAGCTCCGCCAGCCGTGTCCGGGCCCGCGCTTCCGCAGCGAGCGACCTCGCCCAGTGCCGGAAGGGGGTTCCGGCGGTGTCGAGCGTGGGCTGCCGTCCGGCGGTGACCGCCTCGTACGCGGCGGTGAGATCGGGGACGAGGATGCGCCAGGACACGCCGTCGACGACGAGGTGATGGGCGATCAGGACCAGGCGTCCGGTGCGGTCGGGGCCGGCGTCCACCCAGATGGCCCGAAGCATGGTGGAACGAGGGTCCACGTGTGCGGCCGCTTGTCGTGCGACCTGGTCGGTGATGCGTTCGAGGTCCTCGGTCGCCGCCTCCGTCGCGTCGACGCGGGTGATCTGCTCGGCGGTGTCCGCCGAGACCCGTTCGGAGACCAGCAGGATCGCCTCCGTGGCGCCGTCGGGTGGCGGTTCGACGCGGGCGCGGAGCATGGGATGGCCGCCGAGGAGCGCGGTGAGGGCCGTGGCGAGTGCGGCCTGGTCCAGGGCGGGTGGGGCGCCGATGGTCACCCACTGGGTGAAGCCCGCACGGGTGGCTGACTCTTCTCCCATCCAGCGCATGATCGGAGTCCAGGGCACCTCCCCCGTGTCGGCGTCCGTCGGAAGGGCGCCCCGCACCGTCTCGGCCGTGTCGACGACCAGGGCGAGTCGTTCGGGCGTCTTCTGCTCGAAGATCTGCTGGGGGGTGAGGGTCAGTCCGGTGTGGCGGGCGCGGGAGGCGAGTTGTAGTGAGGTGATGGAGTCGCCGCCGAGGGCGAAGAAGGAGTCGTCGATGCCGACCGTTTCCAGGCCCAGGATCTCGGTGAAGAGGGTGCAGAGGGCGGCTTCGGTGTCGTTGCGTGGGGCTTGGCCGGTGGAGTGCGCGGCGTAGTCGGGGGCGGGGAGTGCGTTGCGGTCGAGCTTGCCGTTGGGGGTGACGGGCAGCGCGTCGAGGAGCACGACGGCGGCGGGGAGCATGTGGTCGGGCAGGGTGCTGGCCGCGTGGGTGCGTAGCTGTTCCGGTGTGAGGTCGGGGGTGTTGGGGACGGCGTAGGCGATGAGGCGTTTGTCGCCGGGGCGGTCCTCGCGGGTGGTGACGGCGGCCTGGGTGATGTGGGGGTGGGTCAGCAGGGTCGCTTCGATCTCGCCGGGTTCGATGCGGTAGCCGCGGATCTTGACCTGGGCGTCGGTGCGGCCGAGGAACTCGAGGTCGCCGGTGTGGGTCCAGCGCACGAGGTCGCCGGTGCGGTACATGCGTTGGCCTGGTAGGTGGGGGCAGGCGGTGAAGCGTTCGGCGGTGAGGGCGGGTTGTTCGGTGTAGCCGCGGGCCAGGCCGGCGCCGGCGAGGTACAGCTCGCCGGGTATGCCGGGGGGCACGGGGCGGAGGAAGCCGTCGAGGACGTAGGTGTGCATGTTGTCCAGGGGACGGCCGATCGGGACGGGAGCGGGGACTGGGGCCTCGGGGTGGATGGGGTGGGTGGTGGCGAAGGTGGTGGTCTCGGTGGGGCCGTAGACATCGACGACGGTCAGGTGGGGGCAGGCTTCGCGGACGCGGGTGACCGCGTCGGACTGGACGGCGTCACCGCCGGTCCACACCTCCCGCAGGCCCTGAAGGCAGGTGGGGTCGTCCTGGGCGAAGAGGTGGAAGAGCGCGGTGGTGAGAAAGACGGCGGTGATGTGATGACGCTCGACGAGGGCTCTGATGCCGGTGGTGGTGAGGGGGGTGGGTGGGGCGATGACGATCTGGCCGCCGGTCAGGAGTGGGGTCCAGAGTTCGTAGGTGGAGGCGTCGAAGGTTTGGGGGGAGTGGAGGAGGACGCGTTCGTGGCCGTGGGTGAAGCGGCTGTCGAGGGCGAGGGCGGTGATGTCGCCGTGGGTGACGGTGACGCCTTTGGGGATGCCGGTGGAGCCGGAGGTGAACATCACGTAGGCGGTGTCGAGGGTGCCGAGGGGTACGTCGGTGTGGTGCGTGGGGCCGGTGAGCAGCTCGTCGACGGGTGTGGTGTCGACTGGTGGGTCGGTGATCGTCCGGTCGGTGATGAGGAGTGCGGCCTGTTGGAGGATCAGTTGGCGGCGGGCTGGTGGCCAGTCGGGGTGGAGGGGGAGGTAGCCGGCGCCGGCTTTGAGTGTGCCGAGCAGGATGGCGACCAGGTCGGCGGAGCGGTCCATGGCGACGCCGACGAGGTCTCCGCGGTGTATGCCGCGGGTGACCAGTCCGGACGCCACGCGGTCTGCGCGTTGGAGTAGTTCCGCATAGGACCAGTGTTGGTGGGCGGTGACCACGGCGGTGGCGTCGGGTGTGCGCGCGGCCTGGGCCTGGAACAGCTCCACCAACGAACCCTCGGGCGTCGGCCGAGCGGTGTCGTTCCACGCGCCCACCACCAGGGCCCGTTCGGCGTCGCTCAGCAGGTCCAGGCCGCCGATCCGGGCATCCGGGTCGGCGGACATCGCCTCCAGCACGTGCAGCAGCCGGTCCACAAGGATCCGCGCTTCCCGCTCCTGGAAGACGTCCGACCGGTACATCAGCTGGATCCGCAGTCCACCGATCGGGCTCACCACCAGCGACAGGGGATAGTTCGTGGACTCCCGCATCCCCTCGTGGGTGAGCCGCAGGTCGTCCGGGGCCGACGCCCGCGGCTCCGCGTCCGCCGTGCGGTAGTTCTCGAACGCCATCACGGTGTCGAAGGTGGCGCCCGGGCCGACCAGCCGCTGGATGTCCGTCAGGCCCAGATGCTGATGGTCCAGGAGCGTCGACTGCCGTGCCTGGAGCCCGGTGAGCGTCTCGAGAACGGTCAGTTCCGGATCGAGACGCAGGCGCACCGGGACGGTGTTGAGGAAGAGCCCCAGCACGTCCTCCACGCCGTGGAGTTCGGCGGGGCGGACGGCCACAGCCGATCCGAAGACCGTGTCCTGACGCCCGGTCAGCTGAGCCACCACCAGGGACCAGGCGGCCTGGAGCAGGGTGTTCAACGTGACGCCGTGGGCGCGCACCAGCGAGTCGAGTGCCGCGTCGAGCGCCGGAGTCGCCTCGACGAGGACCACCTCGGAGGCTCCCACGGTGTCCCGGGCGGTCGGGGCGACCAGCGTGGGCTCGTCGCAACCCGCCAGCGCCCGCCGCCACGCCTCGTGGGCGGCGTCGCGATCCTGGCGACTCAGCCAGGCGAAGTACTCCCGGTAGGGCATGAGGGAGGGCAGGGCTCGGGCGGTGCCGCCGGAGGCGTAGCAGCTCACCAGTTCCCCGGTCAGGAGGGGCAGGGACCAGCCGTCCAGCAGGACGTGGTGCAGGGTGACGATCATCTGGTGCCGGTCCGGGGCGAGTTTGACCAGCAGGACCCTGAACAGCGGGGGCCGCGCCAGGTCGAACCGTCGAGCCCGCTCCCGGATGCCCATCCGTTCGGCCTCGGCACGCGCGCCGTCCTCGCCCAGGCCGGAGAGGTCCTCCTCGGACCAGCCCGGCACCGGATCGCGGACGATGAACTGGAGGGGGCGCGCGACGTCGGCCAGCTGCCGGAACCCCGCGCGCAGTCCCGGGTGGCGCCTCGTCAGCGTCCGCCAGGAGGCGCGGAGGGTGTCCGAATCCAGGGGCCCCTCCAGGCCCAGGACGATCTGTTCCACGTAGACGTCGGTGCCCTGCTCGTCGAACAGGGCATGGAAGAGGAAACCCTCCTGGAGGCCCGAGAGCGGCAGCACGTCCTCCAGGCCGGGGATCTCCGTCTCCAACTGGTCGATGTGGTCCTGAGTGAGCGGGACCAGGGGGAAGTCGGAGGGGGTGTGTCCGCCGGCGGCGGAGCCGGGATCGGTGGTGTGGCCGACCAGGCCGGTGAGCATCGCCGCCCAGGTGTCGACCAGATGCTGGGCGCGAGCCTCGTCGAGCAGGCGGCTCGGCCAGTCGACGCTGAGCGTGAGCTCCGGTCCGGTGGCCAGGTCCCGGACGGCGCAGAGGATCTCGAGGGCGTGCATGGCCGGTGCCGCGCTGACCGTACCCTCGCCGAGGCCGGCCTCCCCGATGACCTGCCAGCCGGTCTCGTGACGCGCCGTCCGTCCCAGGTAGTTGAAGCCGATCTGGGGCGTGGGGAGGACCGCGAGGGCGGGCGCGGTGTCGGGATTGAGGCGGCGCAGTATGCCGTGACCGAGCCGGTCGCCGGGGAGGGCGCGGAGTTGTTCCTTGACGTGCTTGAGCGCGGTGCCGCCGGCCCGCCCACCCTCGCGCACCTCGGTCGGGTCGAGGACCGAGGCGTTCAACCGGACGGGGTGCGTGTTGGTGAACCAGCCGACGGTGCGGGTCAGGTCGTCGCGGTCGCCGAGGGGCTGGCGGCCGTGGCCCTCGACGTCGACGAGGAAGCCGCCGGAGGCGTCCTGGTCGGTCCACTCGGCCAGGGCGGTGGTCAGGCCGGCGAGCAGGACGTCCTCGACGCCGGCGTGGAACGCGGCCGGGACGTCGGTCAGCAACGCCGAGGTGACCTCGGTGGGAACGGTCGTGGAGACCCGTCGCACGGTCGTTCCCAGGTCGCGGTCCCGGTCGAGTGGGTGCGCGGTCAGCAGCGGGTCGGGACCGGCCAACGAGTCGATCCAGGCGGGCAGTTCGGCAAGCCGCGCCTCGTCCTCCGCCTGGCCGGCGAGGGCCCGAGCCCAGTGCCGGAAGGAGGTCGGCACCGGGTCCAGCGTGGCGTCCCGCCCGGCCGCGAGGTCGGCGTAGGCCTGGGCCAGGTCGGGCAGCAGGATCTGCCAGGAGACGGTGTCGACGACCAGGTGGTTGACCACCATCAGGAGCCGCCCCGTCCGGTCGGAGCCGCGGTCGAACCAGACGGCTCGTAGCATCGCGCCCGTCCGCGGATCGAGTCGCCCCACGGCGTCACGTGCCTGCCCCTCGACCAGCCGGTCCAGATCGGCGGCGGCCGCGTCGACTCGGCTCAGCAGCGAGCCGGCCGGTACCGCCTCGGGCGCCGGTACCACCAGGCGCGGCGCGCGCTCCTGCTCGGTCTCCAACCGCGCACGGAGCACCCCGTGGTGGCTCACCACCGCGTCCAGCGCGCGGGACAGGGCGGCCTGGTTCGTGCCCGCGGGGGTGACCAGCACGGTGGACTGCACGACCTGGCCGATCCCGTCCGGGCCGACCCGGTCGAGGAGTTCGCGCATGACGGGGGTCAGCGGCAGTTCGCCCGTGCCGGCGTCCATCGGCTCGCCCGCCGCGCCGGCCGCCGCGTCGACCTCGTCCGCCACGGCCGCCAGGGCTTCCGGGGTGCGCAGTTCGAACACCTGGCGGGAGGTGATCACCAGCCCGGCCCGGCGGGCTCGCGACACCAGCATCATCGCCAGGATCGAGTCGCCGCCGAGCTCGAAGAACGACGCGTCGGCGCTCACCCGGTCCAGGCCGAGGAGTTCGGCGACCAACCCGCACAGCGACTTCTCCGCGGGCGTCGCGGGCGGCCGTCCCCGGTCGGGCACTGCCGCCTCGGGCGCGGGGAGCGCCCGGTGGTCGATCTTGCCGTTGGGGGTCAGCGGCAGCGCGTCGAGCACCACGAAGGCGGCGGGGACCATGTGCGCTGGCAGGGCGCGGGCGGCGTGCTCGCGCAGCTCGTGCGCGTCGAGATCCGAACCCTGGGCGACGAGGTAGGCGACGAGTCTGGCCGAGGCGTCGGGGTGGTCTCTGTGGGCGATGACGGTCGCCTGGCGGACGTCCTCGTGGGAGCTGAGGGTGGCCTCTATTTCGCCGGGTTCGATGCGGTGGCCGTGGATCTTGGTCTGGGTGTCGGTGCGGCCGTCGAAGTGGAGGTGGCCGTGGGTGTCCCAGTGGGCGAGGTCGCCGGTGCGGTACATCCGGTCGCCGGGGTTGTTGGAGAACGGACAGGCGATGAAGCGTTCGGCGGTGCGGCCGGGTTGGTTGACGTAGCCGCGGGCCAGGCCCGGGCCCGACACGTACACCTCGCCCGTCACGCCCGGGGGAACCGGGTGCAGGAGGGTGTCCAGGACGTGGACCCGGGTGTTGGTGAGCGGCCGGCCGATGGCCGGGGGTGGGTCGTGTGGGGTGATCGCCGGGTCGAGGGGGGTGGGCGTGGCGGTGGTGATGACGGTGGCTTCGGTGGGCCCGTAGGTGTTCCAGATCGTGCTGTGTGGTGTCCAGCGGGAGGCGAGGTCGGCGGTGAGGCGTTCGGCTCCGAGGACCCAGTTGGTGATGGTGGGGACGGTGTGAGGGTCGAGGGTGCTGAGGAGGGAGGGGACGACGCTGGCGGTGGTGACGTTGGCGTCGCGGATCATCTCGGCAAGGGCCTGCGGGTCGGTGCGTTGTTCGGTGGTGGCGATGGCGAGGGTGGCGCCGGTGGCCAGGGTGGTGGTGATGTCGAGGATGGCGGCGTCGAAGGTGAAGGAGGCGAACTGCAGGGCGGTTATGCCTTCGGTGACGCCGAGGGTGGGTCGCATGGCGTGGGCGAGGTTGGTCAGGCCCTGGTGGGTGACGGCGACGCCCTTGGGCCGTCCGGTGGAGCCGGAGGTGTAGATGACGTAGGCGAGGTCGGCCGGGCCGGGCATGGTGTCCGGTGCCGTGGGGGAGTGGGCGGCGATCTCCCGCCGGTGCTCGTCCAGGCACAGGCTCCGGGGCTCGCCGGCGGGCAGGCCGGACAGGGTGGTGCCGGCGCCCAGCACGAGGGCCGCCTCGCTGTCGGTGAGGATGTGGGCCAGGCGGTCGGCGGGGTACTCGGGGTCCAGGGGGACGAACGCGCCGCCGGCCTTCCACACCGCCAGCATCGCGACGATCACGTCGATGCCGCGGGGCAGGCACAGGCCCACCCGGATCTCGGGACCGATCCCCAGCGTGCTGAGATGGCGAGCCAGTTGGTTGGCCCGGCCCTCCAGTTCGGCGTAGGAGAGACTCTCGCCGTCGCAGCGGACCGCCACCGCGTCCGGCGTCGCCCTCGCCTGGTCCTGGAACGGCTCCAGCCACGTGTCCCGCAAGGCCGGCCCGGCGGCGGGATCGTTGCCCCCGACCAGCCGCGAGCGCGCCGCCTCGCCCATGAGGCCATGCCGTGACACCGGGACCCGGGGCTCGGCGACGGCGCGGTCGAGGAAGTTTAGGAAGGCGGCATGACTGCCCTGGAGCCAGTCACTGGAGTAAAGATCAGGGTTCGCTTCGAAGGTGATGCGCGCCCCTTCGTGCGAACGGCCGTCCACCAGAACGCCGAAGTCCTCGACGCGACGACTGGACAGATCGCGAACGACGCCGCGGTGCTCCCCGAACCACAGATCCGCTCCGGTCGGCACGATGTTGACGTAGGGACCGAAGTGCCATCGGCCGCCACGTGGCCAGTCGAGCTCGCGCCGCAGGCGTTCTCCCCGGAACCGCTGGTGGCCGAGCAGGGCGTCCACCGCCTCCCCGGCGTGGTGGGCGACGTGGGTGAGATCCGCTCCCGGGTCCACCGGCACCCGGAGCGGCAGCATGTTCGCCATCGTGCAGGGCGTCGCCCGAGCGAGATCGTCCACGCGGCCGGCGACCGGGAGGCTGAGCACGGCCTCCCTGGATCCGTTCATTCGACTCAGGAACGCCGCGACCGCCGCGATCATCAGCCTCGAACGGCTCACCCCGGCGAGCCGCGCCGCGGATCGCACGCGCTCCGCGGTCGCGGGGCCCACCATGGCGGTCGCGTGGCGGACGTCGTCGGACGCGGGCGACCGGTGGCCGGGAACGGCGGCCGGTTCGGGGCGATCCGCGCAACGGTCATGCCAGTACCGGCGATCGCTCGTGTACGACTCGGATGCGCGATAGGAGCTCTCCCGCGCGAGGATCTCGTGAAGCGACGCGTGCCCGGACGGGCCCCAGACCCCGCCGCGCGACAGCGCCGAATAGACCTCGGCGACCCGACGTCCGATCAGCGAACAACCGAAGCTGTCCATGAGCAGATGGTTGTAGCACTGGAACCAGAGAAAGCGGTCGTCGGCCAGCGTGAAAAGGGTGTGGGAGAAGAGTCCGCCCTCAGTCGGGTCGGAGACCTGTCGCAGCTCCGCGCGCATCGCCGTTTCGGCCGCCTGCCACGGATCCTTCTCGGCGCTGTAATCGACGCATCGGAGGTTCCACACCGGATCGGTACCGAACCGCTGCGTCACGCCGCTCTCGTCCTCGACGAACCTCGCTCGGAGAATCTCCGTTTCGGCGACGACATGCCTCAGCGCGCGTTCGAGAACGTCCGTGTCGACGGGGCCGAGTATGTCGACGTGCTGTCCGACGTTGTACAGGCCACGGGAACTCTCCATGCGCTGTGCCAGCCAGACGCCCTGCTGACAGTCGGACAGAGGTAAAGCGTGTTCGGCCTCTTCGTGCATCTTTCCCCTCGATGAATAGCCCGACCGCAGAAAAAGGAAGCCATTTCTCGGGAACCGACGAGATTCGCGGACCTTGTTTCGGCATGCATGAAGCAACGCTCACCCGATGGTGAGCGTGCGCTTCCTGATGTTCCGAGCTCCTACTGTGCGGCTGCGCCGCAAGCCACGCCACATTTTCCAGAAGCGCCGTGGACGTCCAGGAGAATCACCGGAGAAGGGTGCCGGAAGGTGAAAGATGCGCTACTGAAGAGGGGAGTTCCCCGCGGTCGGACGGGGAACAACGCGGGGAGCCGCCGAGATGCGGGCGGTGTCCAACTGCTCATTTTGCGCAGTTGGACAGGGCGGAGCTTCCGGGTGCCGCCCTTTTCGCGGGGTGTCACGGCTGCGCGTGACGACGGGGAAACGCCGATCCGGCGAGCGCCAGCGCCAAGTCGAGTCGGGACCGTGGGGGTCGTCGAGGCAGACGTGGCGCTGGCTGGCCAGCGCTATGTACAGGTCACCTCGGTCGCTCTTCGCTCGGTGCGGGCGGCGAACTCCTCCCACATGCCGGCGCAGGCCTTGGCGGCCTGGGCGACGATGCTGCTGCAGTGCGGCGGGACGTTGTCGATGATCTCGTCCCACTCCTCCGTCCTCAGCGTGGCGACGTTCAGCAGGCGGAGCAGGTTGCGTCCGGTCTCGCTGAACCGCAGGGCGGGGTCGGCCTTGAGTTGGGCGACGATGGCTGCCCGGTGCTCCGCCCAGGCCGGTCGTGGCATCGTCTCGGCTCCTGGGTTGCTCTGCCCACTTCCTCTGGGCAGTGGGTTCTCACCTCTTCGGATCCGGTTTCTCACGTCCCGCGCGGTTTCGGGAGAGATACCGGCTGCCCGGGATATCTGCCGAAGAGAGAGCGTGGGGTCGGCGAGTATCAGCTCCGAGGCGAGCAAGCGGCCCTTGGTCGGATCGATCGGGCGGACGCGCCCGTCGTGACCAATTCTGATGCTCGTCGAGGCCGATTCCGCTGCCAGGCGTTGGCGGATCTCGGCGACCGTGCCCCCGGACAGGCCGGTGACCGTTGCCGTCCTCCGGTTCGACCATTCGGGATGTGACAGGGTGATGCGTGCTGCGGCTCGTTTCCGATCTGCCAGAGACAGCGGCAGACCGTGTGTGACGTTGGACTGAACGGCCAGTACGAAAGCGCTCTCCTCGTCTCCATCGAAGAACCTGACCGCGATCTTCTCCTCTCCCCGTAGCTTGGCCACACGTAACCGATGTAAACCGTCGATGACGCGCATGGTCGCTCGGTGCACGATGATCGGGGGAAGCTCGGCCTGAGTTGCGGCGAGCGTCCTGACGTGCGCCGGGTCTTCCCCGGAAGTTCGCGGCGAGTCGTCTGTTGAGAGTGAGCTGATTTCCACCTCTAAAATCGGCTGATTCTCGGTTTCCCCTCGTTCTGTTTCCACTCCAGCTCCTCACGAATCAGGTTTCGCCCCATCCCCGCCATCTGGCGAACTCTCGCATGCATAGCGCGCATGCTCGTAATGAGCCGGCTACCGAACCGGAGTCAGCGCCGTTCGGATGGGGCTCCTCGCCGCGAGTCGAGCCACCATCCAGTGGGGAACGCCGCCTCCTCCGGTCGTCGACCGATCCGGACCGATGATCTATGTGAGTTGTTCCGGTTGGTCAGCCGGAATGGGATAGTCCTCTTCTCTCTTGGCGCCTTCATCTACAGGGCTCGCCGTCCAACGTCGCCCTCTTCGGCGGTTGCCTCTGTCGTCCCGGCTCCCCCTGTAGCCTCCTCAAGGGCCGAATTGCTGTTTTTCGAGCTATTCGAACTCACCGTATCGTTGGCCTCTGGAGGTGGCAATGTCCTGCCTAGTCACCGGGGACGCACGCGCATAGCCGTTCCCGGTCCGCTGCTTCGCACCGGCGGTGGCCCCACCCCCCGGCGCCGTCGCCGCGCCCTCGGCGCGGGCGGCAGGCCTGGGCGGCGGGCAGGAATTGTTTCGTGCGGGACCGAGCGCCGGTCAACGCACGTGTGTGGTGCACCGATCGTCCTGGAGACGCGCCTGAGTGGCCGCATCCGAGCCCTGTCAAGGGTGGTCGAGGTGGGCGACCTGTCGGTCCGTGTGTGCCGGTCGGCCGGCGGCTGCGACTCGTCTTCGGCGATGCGGCCGGCGCCGTGAGATGGTGTCCAGACCGCCCGCCGTCGGGAGATATCCTGCGATCGGGGCGCGACGGTCACCTCGTCGAGGACGCACTCGATGACCAGCGGCGCGCGATGTCACCACATCTGAGATGTCAAGGACTGACAGAATTCCTCATTGGACAGGTGAACCCTGACTCATGGGGGCGGGGTGCGTCGAGACATCTCCTCCCCAATCCCGCGGGAGCCGTGTATCGATGGCGCCAGTGTGGGCGAACTGGGCGCGAGCGGCGAATGTGTGAGGAGAAAGTGCAGGCGATCGATCGGTCTTGGGTGAATTCGCATCACGGGGTTCGGGTCATGTGACGGAAGGTGCGGACCCGGCCGGGGAGATGGTGTTCACCGCCCCTTTCCGGCGCAGTCGCGGGAGACAGTGCCGGAGGGGTTTCTTCGGTTCCGGATGGGTCTCTCGGCGGCGAGGTGAAACAACCGCACGTTCCAGGAAGCGGGTGCGGTGGACGGCGCGCCGCCCGGGGCCGATCCGCCTGCGGCGGGACGGCCCCGGGAGACGCTCAGGCCGCTCGGGCTCGACGTAGGTCGAGACGCACGGGCGCGTCCCGGTCGCAGCGGAGGCGGCCGTCCGCCACGTGCAGGGCCGCGACGTGCACGTCGGTGCGTCGGCCGGGAGGCTCGGGGCGGTGCGTGAAGTAGAAGATCCAGCCGACGTCCCGACCGCTCGTGTCGCGTCCGACGACGACGTCGGCGTGGTGGCCGTGACCGGTGTCCAGGGCCCGCCGGCCGGGGCTGTCGAGGATCAGCCCCTGACGTTCCCACGCGGACAGGTCGGCGGAGCGGTGCACGGCCAGGCCCCGCCACTCGTCGGTGATCATCCAGTACCAGCCGCCGAGCTCGAAGACGTTCGGCCCCTCGTGCGCCGGCTCCCGGATCACCGGCCCGGCCGTGCCCCAGGTGGTGAGGTCGGGGGAGTCCGCCGCCCAGGTGGCCGAGTCGTGCGCCTCGTCCTTGAACCACATGCGGTAGCCGCCGCCGGGCAACGGGTGGACGCAGGCGTCGATGACGCGGTCGGAGGACAGCGGCACCGCGCCGAGGTCGTGCCACGACTCGAGATCGTCGGACGTCAGGTGGCGGATGGTGCGGGGGTGGCCCTCCCAGGCCGACGGCACGCCGCGGATGTAGCTGAGGAACATGTGGTAGCCGCCCTCGGCCCGGATCACCTCCGGCGCCCACAGCGTGTTGCGGCCCGGATGGGGGTCGAGGCCGGCGACGACACCGAGATAGCTCCAGGTCAGCCCACCGTCGTCCGACCCGGCCACGCCGATGTCGGTGCCGTGGACCCAGCGCACGCCGGGGCCGTCGTCGCCGGCCCGGCGCTGGGTGTAGAACATCCGCCACGACCCGTCGGGCGCCTCCACCAGCGTCGGATCGGTGGGAGCGTGGTGGACCGGGTCGGTGTAGAGCGGCGCGCGCGGCTCCCGGGAGCCCCGCGGGGTCGTGGCCTGACTCATCCCTTGACGCCTCCCGCGAGCAGCCCGCTGATGATGTGGCGTTGGGTGAAGAGGAAGAACACCACCATCGGGAGCAGGACGATCACGGACAGCGTCATGAACGCCGGCCAGTCGGTGGAGAACTGTCCGACGGCGCTGTAGACCTCCAGTACGACGGTGCGCTTCTCCGGGGAGGAGATGAACACGTTGGGCAGGATGAAGTCGTTCCAGACCCACATGGTCTGGAAGATGCCGACGGTGATCAGGATCGGTCTGATCAGCGGCAGCACGATGCGCCAGAAGATCTGGAAGACGCCGGCGCCGTCGATCCGGGCGGCCTCGATGATCTCGAACGGCAGGGTGCGGATGTAGCCCTGGATGAGGAAGAAGCAGAAGATCGCGCCGCCGGCGTACATGATGATCAGCCCGTTGAGGGTGTCGACGAGTTCGGCGTCCACCATGGTCCGGTACAGCGGGATGAGGGTGGCCTGCCCCGGTATCACGAACGCCAGCAGGAGCAGGATGCCGAAGACGCGGTTGAAGAGTGTGGCGCGCATGATCATGCCGTAGGCGGCGGTGGCGCCGACGAAGAGTTGGATGGCGATGGCGCCGGCGGTGATGTAGAGGGTGTTGCCGAAGCTCTGGGCGAGCGGGACCTGGTCGAAGACCTCCAGGTAGTTGTCCAGGTGGAAGGAGGTGGGCGGGGCGAGCGGGGAGCTCACCATCTCTTCCTGGGTCTTGAAGGTGTTGACGAGGATGTAGTACAGCGGCGTCCCGACCAGGCAGGCCAGCCCGATCACGACGACGCTCAGCAGCGGGCGGCGGCCGGTACGGCGGGTCACAGCACTCTCCTCTCGATGCGCCGCGAGATGAGCAGTTGGCTGAAGGACAGCACGGCGACGGCGAGGGTGAAGAGCACGGCCAGGGCGGAGGCGATGCCGTACTGGCCCTGTCCGACGCCGTTCACGACGATCGACTGGGTGATGGTCTGCGTCGCGAAGCCGGGCCCGCCGTTGGTGAGGGTGTACGGCAGGTCGAACACCTTGAGCCCGCCGGTCATCAGCAGGAACTGGCTGATCACCATCGCCGGCATGAGCAGCGGCAGGGTGATGTGGAAGAACTGCTGCCGGCCGTTGGCGCCGTCGATGGTGGCGACCTCGTAGTACTCCGCGGGAATGGACTGCAGGTAGGCCAGGTACAGCACGGCGTGCCAGCCGGCGCCGCCCCAGACGCCCACCAGGATCACGGAGAGCTTGGCCAGCGTCGGGTCCGACAGCCAGGGCACGGGCCCGACCCCGAGCGTCGACTTCAGCACCGAGTTCAGCACGCCCGACCCGAGCGGGGACAGGATGTAGCCCCAGACCAGGCCCAGGACGGCCAGGCTCGGGATGGCCGGGAAGAAGAACAGCGACCGGGCGAAGTTGCGTCCGATGAGCCGCTGGTTCAGGGCCACCGCGAGCGGGATGGCGATCACGGTGGTCAGCACGGTGGTGGCCACGGCGAACAGCAGCGTGAAGGTCAGCCCCGCCGTCATGGAGGGGTCGGAGAGGATGGTCCGGTAGTTCTCCAGGCCCACGAACGCGAAGTCGTCGGAGTATCCGGTGAAGTCGGTCAGGCTCCAGTAGAACGTCTGGCCGAGCGGGATGACGAACAGGACGATGAAGACCGCGGCGACCGGGACCAGGAACAGCTGGTGGGCGGCGGCCTCACGCCAGCCACCGGACGGCCCGGTCCGGCGGCGGCGCGTGGCCTCGGCGGCGGTGCCGGCACCGATCCCGGTGCCGGACCGTGGCGGTGCGGCGGTGGCCGTCATGACGACGCGAGCTTGTCGTCCAGCGCCCGGGCCACCTCGCGCGGCGAGATCTCCCCCTGCACCATGCGTTGGATCTGCGCCACCGCCTCGACGTTCAGCACGTCCTCGGCCCGCTGCCACGCGATCTGCGGCAGGTAGACGTTCCCGGCGCGCACGTCCTCGACCACCGGGGCCAGCGCCTCGTCGAGCGACGGTTCGAAGTCGGTGGTGACCGTGATGGCGCCGTTGGCCTCCTGCATGACCTCGACGCCCTCGGGCGACGCGAGGAAGGACAGGAACGTCTTGGCGGCCTGGATGTTCTCCGAGTCGGGGTTGATCGCGTAGCCCGGGCTCGCCGCGCCGGCCAGGTACGGCTCGCCGCCGTCCACCGCCGGCACCGGCACCATCTGGAAGTTGAGGTCGGGCGCGGCCTCCCGCAGCGGGGGCACGTTCCACGGCCCGGCGATCATCATCGCCACCCGGCCGTTGGCGAACTCCGACTGCACCTGGTCGCCGGTGAGACCGACGGTGTCGCTGGTCACCAGGCCCTCGTCGTAGAGCCGTTGGTACTGCTCCAGCAGCGGGGTCCAGTGCTCCTCGAACGTCGCCTCGCCGCCGAATATCTGGTCGTCCATCGTGTGGTCGATGGAGGCGTCGTACGCACCCAGGAAGGCCGCGAGCACCGTGGGCATCCCGTCCACGGCCTCCAGGTACGGCGTGATGCCGGCGTCCTTCAGCTCGCCGCACAGGTCGAGGAACTCGTCCCAGGTCTCCGGCGGCGCGTCGGCGCCCACCTGGGCCAGCAGGTCCTCGTTGTACATCACGCCCCCGCCCCAGGAGGACAGCGACAGTCCGTAGACCGCGCCGTCGGCGCCGTAGGTCTGCTGGTTGAACTCCGGCACGTTGGCCAGGAAGTCCTCGCCGGCCAGGTCGAGCACGTGTTCACCGTTGATCAGGTTCGTCTTGTTCTCGGCGGCGATGAGGAAGACGTCGGGGGCGGTACCGGACAGCACCCGGGTCTGCAGGGCCTGGATGTACTCCGCGACCGGGGGAGAGTAGGACGCCTCGACGTGGATGTTCGGATGGGCCTCCTCGAACGCCTCCAGCACCGGGGCCATGACCTCTTCCCCGTCCCAGGACAGCAGCGACAGCGTGACGCCGTCGTCCGAGCCGCCGCCACCGCCGCACGCGGACACGGTCATCGCGGTGGCCATGGCGAGGGCGGCGGCCAGGCGTCGTGAGCGTCTGGACATCAGGGATCACTTCCTTCGGTTCGAGGGTGCGGTGGGAGTTCGGGGATGATGGAGGAGTGGTGACGATGATCGACGTGGCCCGCGAGGCGGACGTGTCAGCGATGACGGTGTCGAACGTGATCAACGGGCGACCGGGGGTGAGCGCCGACACCCGGGCGCGCGTGCTCGCGGCCGTGTCGAAGCTCGGCTACCAGATGAACCTCGCGGCCCGGCACCTGCGCTCGGGCCGCACCGGCGCCGTCGGCCTGATCGTCCCCGACCTCGACGGCATGTACTACGCGCAGCTGGCCGACCGGCTCGCCCGGAGCCTGGAGCGGCACGGCCAGCATCTGGCGCTCGTGCGCACCGGCGCCAGCAGGGAACGCGAGCTGGAGGCCGTCTCCGTCGGCCGGCTGCGGATGTACGAGGGCGCCGTCATCAGCCTGCTGCAGGTCGAGGCCGCCGACCTCGAACGCCTGAGCTTCGACACCCCGGCCGTCTTCATCGGGGAGCGCCCCGTGCCCGAGACGGTCGACCACGTCATGATGGACAACGTCGGCGGCGCGCTGCTGGCCACCCGGCACCTGCTGAGCACCGGGTCGCGGCGCATCGCCATCATCGGCGGCTCCGACGACGACAGGGTCAGGGACATGTCGACGCTGCGCACCCGCGGCTACCGCCAGGCGCACGCGGAGCTGGGCGTCGAGGTGGACGAGGGGCTCGTCCTGCGGATCGACTCGTTCACCCCGAAGGGCGGCTACCAGGCGCTGACGCGCCTGCGCGAGTCCGGCGTGCCGTTCGACGGGGTCTTCACCCTCACCGACGCCGCCGCGCTGGGCGTGCTGCGGGCCCTGGCCGACGTGGGACTGCGGGTGCCGGGAGACGTGCAGGTGATCGGATTCGACAACGGCACGGAGACGGACTTCCTGACGCCGCGCCTGTCGTCGGTCGAGCCCGGCAACGACGTCATGGCCGAGACGGTCCTCGACCTGCTCCAGCGACGCATGGGGCTGGCCGGTGCTGGCGAGGACGGCGAGCCGCGCACGCACACCATGGTGCCGGCCCGCCTCGCACTGCGTGAATCCACGCGCTGAGATTCCGGTGAGCCGCTCACGCCCCATGTCGCCCTCCTCCGGCCGACTTTATCGTTAAACTAGGCAGGTGGGAGGAAGCTACACCCGTCCCGGTCAAAGTCAAGAGGTGCGGTGCGAACTGGCCTCGGCTCGCCGTCGGAACCAGCTCCCGCACGGATCGCCGAACGTCGGGGGCGTCGGTCCCGGTGCGGGTGCGGGGTCGGTGGGTCACCCCCTCCGGTGCGCGTTTTCAGCCAGCCAGCCAGCCAGCGCCGCGTCGGCGGAGGCGCCCGTGCTTCAGACGTCGGCGAGCCAGGCGTTGATGGCGGATGCGGTGGTGGTGGCGTGCTCCTCGATGAGCGTGAAGTGGTCGCCCGGCACCGTCAGCTCGGTGTGGGGCAGGGGCCAGGGGGCGGGGTCGGCCGGGATGGGCTGGGCCGCCGCGGTGAGCAGGGTGGGGACGTCGACGGGCTCGGGCCGGAGGTCGCGGAGCAGATGGAGGTAGCGACCCATGGCGGTGAGGCGGGCGTCGTCGACGCCGTCCATCCGCGTGATGACGCCGTCGAGGAGCTCGGGATGGTCGGCCGGGGTGTACGCGTGCAGCGGGCGGCTGTCCAGCAGCACCACCGCACGGGCGTTCAGCCGCGTGGCCATGGCGTGCGCCAGGAGCCCGCCGGAGGAGTAGCCGATCAGGGCGAGCGGTTCCTCCCCCTCGCCCAGCGCCGTCGAGGCGGCGGCACACAGCGCGTCCAGCAGCGCCGCCAGGCTGGCGGGCAGTGGCTCGTCGGCGAGGAAGCCCGGGAGCGGCAACGCGGTCGTGCGGTGGCCGTGACCGCGCAGCGCGGCGGCGAGCCGGGCGAACTGGTGGGGGCCGGAGGCCGCGAGGGCGCTGGGCAGGGCGAGCAGGCGAGGCCCCGTAGCCTCGTCGGAACCGGCGAGGTCCACCGGCGCGGGCACCGCACCCGGGTCGCCGGCACCGGTGAAGGCCGGCCGGAACGAGGCGGCCTGGCCGAGCAGTTCGAGAAACTCCCGGCTCCGTCCCTGGGCCAGCGCGGTCCGGAGCAGGGCGGCCAGCGTGCCGTCCCCGGCGGGCGAGCCGGTGTCGCCGAGCTGGGCGTGCAGGTGTTCGGCGACCGCGGCCAGCCGGGGGTTGTGGGTCAGGTCCGCGGCCCGCAGGCTGGCGCCGGTGGCGCGGGTCAGCCGGGTGCGGAGTTCGACCGTGGTCAGGGAGTCGAAGCCGAGTTCCAGCAGGCCGCGGTCGGGCAGCGTCGCCGGGTCCGCGTGGCCGAGCACGGCCGCGGCCTCGGCCCTGACCAGGTCGCGCAGCAGCGTGCGCAGCTCCTCGCCCGTCGCGTCCGCCAGCCGCCGCCCGGCGAGCCCGCTCTCCGTTCCTCCCGCCGGCGCGGCGGGGCGCGCCTCGGGCAGTTCGGCGAGGAGGGCGCCCGGGCGCACCCGGCGGTAGGCGGCGGCGAAGGCGGCCCAGTCGATCTCCGCCACGACCGTTCCCGCGGCGTCCTCGTCGAACGCCGCGAGGATGTCGTCCAGCCTCCGGGCGGGATCGAGCAGGCCGATTCCGAGCCTGGCGAGCCGCTCCTCCCGCTCCGGGTGCCGGGCGCTGCGCCAGGGGCCCCAGGCGACGGATCCGGCAGCCAGACCGTGGGCGCGGGCCCGCTCGGCGAGGGCCTCGAGGTGCGCGTTGGCGGCGGCGTGCGCGCCCTGTCCGACGCCGCCGAAGGTGGCGGCGATGGAGGAGAAGACGACAAGCGCCTCCAGCGTCCCACCCGCCAGCGCGTCCAGGAGCCGGGTGGCCTGTGTCGCGGACGTGAGGCTGCCGGCCAGTCGCCGCGGCGTCAACCGGTCGACGGGGGCCTCGTCCAGCGGAGGGCCGGTGTGGACGATGGCGGTGAGCGGCTGGTCCGGGGGCACGTGCGCCAGCACGTCGGCTCGGCCGGGGTGAGTGTCGAGGGCGACGGCCGTGACCGGGACGCCGGCCGCCGCGAGCTCCGCCGCCTCCTCGTCGGTGCCCCCGGCGAGCAGGACGTGCCCGGCGCCGTGGCCGGCGAGCCAGCGCGCCACCGTGCCCCGCGGACCGTCGCCGGCGAGGAGTACGGTGCCGTGCGGCTGCCAGCCGCCGTCCGCGTCGCCGTCCCGGGGCCGGCCGTGTACGAGGCGGCGCACGAAGGATCCGATGGCGCGCACCGCGATGTCGTCCTCGCCGTCCGCCGGGGCCCCGGCGAGCGCCTCGGCCAGCGCGGTCCAGGAGCCGTCAGGTGGCAGATCGATCAGCCCGCCCCACAGACGGGGCTGTTCGTGACCGATCGCCGCGCCCAGGCCCCGGGCCGCGGCCTGGGCCGGCGAGGACGGCGGATCCTCCCCGTCCACCGCGACGGCGCCGCGGGTCACCGCCCACAGCGGCGCGTCGAGCCCGGCGTCGGCCATCCCCTGCGCCAGCGCGAGGGTGGCGGCCAGGCCGCGTGTGACGTCCGGAGCGTCCGGGTGCGCCGTCTCGTCGCATGCCAGCAGCGACAGGACGCCCGCCACGTCGGCGGGCGCGGCGTCGCCCAGCCGCTCGGCCAGCGACGGCCGGTCGGCCTCGCCCGCCTCCGCGTCCACGGCCATCCGGACACAGCGGGCGCCCCGTTCGGTCAGTGCCGCCGCGGCGGAGCCGGCCGCGTCGTCGTCCGCCGGGGAGGCGACGACCAGCCATGTCCCGGTCAGCGGCCGGGCCGGGCCGCGCCGCGCCGCCGCGCGCCATACGACGCGGTAGCGCCCGTCGTCCGACGCCCGTGCCGTGGGTGCGGCCGGGGGCGCGAGCCAGAACCGTCGGCGCCGGAACGGGTAGGTGGGAAGCTCACGGCGGCGGGCGCCGCTCCCGGGGAACAACGCCGGCCAGGCCACGGGCAGGCCGTTGGTGAACGCCTCCCCCAGGGCGGTCAGGAAGCGGTCGAGGCCACCATCGTCGCGCCGGAGTGAGCAGAGCACCGTGCCGCCGTCCTCGCCCAGGATGTCCTGCACGGCCGTGGTGAGGACCGGATGGGCACTGACCTCGACGAACGCCCGGTGTCCCGTGTCGACGAGGCCGCGGACGGCGGGCTCGAAGCGGACGGTGTTCCTGGCGTTCCGGTACCAGTGGTCGGCGTCGAGCCGCGTGGTCTCCAACGCTCCTCCCGTGACGGTCGAGACGAACCGCACGTGCCCCGGTACGGGCCGGATCTCCTGCCAGCCCGCGAGCAGTCGCCCGCGGATGCCCTCCATCAGCGGCGAGTGGCCGGCCACGTCCACCCGCACGCGGCGGGCGTCGACGCCCTGTCCGGCGAGCTCCGCCAGCAGCTCCGCCAGGGCCTGCCCCTCGCCGGAGACCACGACCGCCGAGGGGCTGTTGACGGCGGCGACCATCAGCCGGCCGTCCCAGCGGGACAGCCTGTCGGCGACGGCGGTCTCGGGCAGCGGGATCACGGCCATGCCGCCCTGTCCCGCGAGGGAGCTCATCACCGCGCCGCGGTGCGCGATCACGGCGGCGCCGTCCTCGACGGAGAGTCCGCCCGCCACGACGGCGGCGGCGATCTCGCCCTGCGAGTGGCCCACGACGGCGGCGGGCCGTATCCCGCATGCCTGCCACAGCTCGGCGAGGGCCACGGCGACGGCCCACTGCGCCGGCTGGACGAGGTCCTGTTGATCCAGGTCCGGGCGCTCGGCGTTGCGGAGCACGTCGCTCAGCGCCCAGTCGACGTGCGGGGCGAGTGCCTTCTCGCAGACGGCGATGGCATCGGCGAAGACGGGTGAGGCGTCGAGGAGTTCGCGTCCCATGCCGGCCCAGTTCGCCGCGCCGCCGGCGAAGAGGAACACCGGTCCTGGAGCGGCGTCCGCGTCCGCCGGTGCCGTTCCCCGCGCGACGCCGGCGGCCGGGGACCCCTCGGCCAGCGCGGCCAGTCGCCGCGCGAAGTCGTCGGTGGTGGTGGCCGTCAGTACGGCCCGGTGCTCGAACCGGCCGCGGCCCGTGACCAGCGAGAAGGCGACGTCCAGCGGAGGCGTGTCGGGGGTGAGGCCGGCACGCAGCCGGCCGGCCTGGGCGCGCAGGTCGTGTTCGGTGCGGGCGGACAGCGGCCAGGGCACGGCGGTGCCCTCGCCGATGAGCAGCGGCACCCGGTCCTCGCCGCTCTCCCCGGCGGGGCGCGTCGGCTCCGCCGGCTCCCGGTCCTGTGCCTGTTCCACGATGAGGTGGGCGTTGGTGCCGCTGACGCCGAACGAGGAGATCGCCGCCCGGCGTTCGCGTCCGGTGTCCGGCCACGCCTGGTGGGTGGTCAGCAGCCGGACGTGGCCGGAGTCCCAGTCGACGTGCGGGGTGGGCCGGTCGATGTGCAGGGTGGCGGGCAACTGGCCGTGCCGGATGGCCTGGACCATCTTGATGATGCCCGCGACACCGGCCGCGGCGGCGGTGTGGCCGATGTTCGACTTCAACGAGCCGAGCAGCAGGGGCCGGTCGGCCGGCCGCCCGCTGCCGTAGGCGCCGAGGAGGGCCTGGGCTTCGATGGGATCGCCCAGCTTCGTGCCGGTGCCGTGGGCCTCGACGGCGTCGACGTCGTCGGGGGCGAGTCCGGCGTTGGCGAGGGCGGCGCGGATGACGCGCTGTTGGGACGGGCCGTTGGGGGCCGAGAGGCCGTTGCTGGCCCCGTCCTGGTTGACGGCGGAGCCGCGGATCACCGCGAGGACGCGGTGGTCGTTGCGGCGGGCGTCGGAGAGCCGTTCCAGCAGCAGCATGCCGACGCCTTCGCCCCAGCCGGTGCCGTCCGCCGCCGCGGCGAACGGCTTGCAGCGGCCGTCAGGGGACAGGGCGCCCTGTCGGCCGAACTCGACGAAGCCCGCGGGTGTGCACAGCACACTCACGCCGCCGGCGAGCGCGAGGTCGCACTCGCCCGTGCGGAGCGCTCCGACGGCGAGGTGGGTGCTGACGAGGGAGGAGGAGCAGGCGGTGTCCACGGTGACGGCCGGGCCTTCGAGCCCGAGGGTGTAGGACAGCCGGCCGGACAGGACGCTGGCCATGGCGCCGGTCAGGGCGTAGCCCTCGACACGGTCGGCGGTGCTGGCCGAGAGTAGGCCGTAGTCCTGGCCGCTGGTGCCGACGAAGACTCCGGTCCCGCTCCCGGCGAGGGAGGCAGGGTCGATGCCGGCGCGTTCGATGGCCTCCCACGCCGCCTCCAGCGTCAGGCGCTGCTGCGGGTCCATGGCGAGGGCCTCACGGGGGGAGATGCCGAAGAAGTCGGCGTCGAAGTCGGCGGCGTCGTAGAGGAAGCCGCCGTGGCGGACGTGGCTGGTGCCGGGGTGGTCCGGGTCGGGGTGGAAGAGGTTCTCCAGGTCCCAGCCGCGGTCGGTGGGGAACCCGGCGATCGCGTCCCGTCCCTCGGCCAGCAGCTCCCAGAGCTGCTGCGGAGTGGTCACGCCGCCGGCGAAGCGGCAGGCCATGCCGACGATGGCGACGGGCTCCCGGTGGCGGCGGTCGCCCTGCCGCTGCCGGCGCGTCGCCTCGTGCAGTTCCACGGTGACGCGCTTGAGGTAGTCCCGCAGCCGTGCCTCGGTCTCGCTTGCCATGGTTTCCCTCGGTTCCTACTCGTGGCCGCGGTCGGGCGTGGCGGCGCCCAACCGGTCGTCGATGAACGCGAACAGCTCCTCGTCGGTGAACCCGGCCACCGCCTCGGCGACCTCCGCGGCGTCCGCGTCCGCGTCACGTGGGTCGGCCCGACCGGCACCGCCGTCGAACTCCCCGATGAGGAAGTCCGCGACGGCGTGGGGCGTGGGGTGGTCGAAGACGAGCGTGGCGGGCAGCCGCAGGCCGACCGCCTCGCCGAGCCGGCCGCGTAGCGCCACCGCGGCCAGGGAGTCGAACCCGAGGTCCCGGAACGGGCGGCCGGGTTCCACCGCCTCGGCCCCGGCGTGACCGAGCACGGCTGCGGCGGTCGCCCTGACCAGGGCCACCAGTTCGGCCCGGCGTTCCCGCGGCGACAGCCCGTCCAGCCGCGCGATGTCACCCCGCTGGCCGTCCTGGCCCTCCGGGGCACTGGCGGCGGTCCTGGGGACGCCGGTCGTGGCCTCGGCGGGCGCCAGCCAGTGGCGCTGGCGCTGGAAGGCGTAGGTGGGCAGGCCGGGTAGGACGGGCGGGTGCGAGGCGGCGGGGTCCCGGCGGGGCGGGCCGCTGGGCGCCAGCCCGTGCGTGTGGGCGCGCGCGAGGGCGTGGGCCAGCCGGAGCGGGGTGTCGTCGTCGCGGAGGAGGGTGGTGTGGGTGACGGCCGGTGTGCCGGCCGGGGTGTCGGCCGGCGCGTGGTCGATGGCGTCCTCGATGGCGGTGGTGAGGCCGGGGTGCGGGCTGGGCTCCACGAAGTGGGCGTGGCCGTCGGCGAGGAGGGCCGTGACGGTGTCGTGGAAGCGGACCGGGGAGCGGAGGTTGGTGTACCAGTAGTCGGCTGTCAGGGTCATGGTGTCGAGCGGTTGGGCGGTGACGGTGGAGTAGAAGGGGATGTCGGACCGCCGGGGCCTGATGCCCGCCAGACGTTGCCGCAGTTCCTCCTCCAGGGGGGCGACCAGCGGCGTGTGGGAGGCGTACGTGACGGGGATGCGGCGGTGGCGGATATCGAGTCCGGCGCAGCGGTCCTGAAGGCCGTCCAGAGCGGCGGGTGGTCCGGCGACGACGGTGGCGGCGGGTCCGTTGTGGGCGGCCACCGACACCTCCTGAGCGATGCCGCATCCGTCCAGGAGCGCGGTGGTGTCGGCGTGGCTCAGCGCCAACGAGAGCATCCCTCCGGTTCCGGCCAGCGTCGTCAACGCGCGGGAGCGGAGTGCCACGACGCGGGCGGCGTCGTCCAGGCTCAACGCGCCGGCGATGTGGGCGGCGGCGATCTCACCCTGGGAGTGGCCGGTCACGGCGGCCGGGTGGACGCCCTGGTGCTGCCACCACCGCGTCAGCGCGACCATCACCGCCCACAGCGCGGGCTGGACCACCTCGACGGGCTGCAGCGCGGCCGGGTCGTGGCTGGTGAGGATGGCGAGGAGATCGAACTCGGCGTGGGGCGCCAGGGCCGCCGCGCAGTCGGCGAGGGCGTCGGCGAAGACGGGGGAGTGCTCCAGGAGACGGGCACCCATGCGGGTCCACTGCGAGCCCTGGCCGGGATAGACGAACACCGTCTCGCCCGGCACCGGCCTGCCGGTGACGACAGCGGGGTGGGGCAGCCCTCGCGCGAGAGCGTCGAGACCTGCCAGGGACTCCGCGCGGTCCGTCCCGACGACGACCGCGCGATGGCCGAAGTGCGTGCGACGCACGAGCGTGGCCTCGGCCGCCGCGAGGTCCGGCTCGGGACGATCCTCCAGATGGCGGTGGAGACGCGCGGCCTGGGCGCGGAGCGCCTGGGCCGTCCGGCCGCTCACCGGGAGGGAGACCGGGCCGGCGGTCGCGGGGCGCGGGTCGATCTCCGGTTGTTGGTCTGCTTGTTCGAGGATGACGTGGGCGTTGGTGCCGCTGACGCCGAAGGAGGAGACGGCGGCGCGGCGGGGGCGGGTGTGGG
>NZ_JBDPLU010000024.1:0-126716 GCF_039871525.1 Streptomyces sp. B6B3
GTCTGTGCGGTGTCGGTCTGCGTGATGACGCTCATGGTGCTACCCCCCGGAGGTGTTTCGGCTCACTACCTCCACCCTGTCGAACGTCCTGTGAAAACACCAGGTAATCGATCGAACACCACCCGAAAGGGATCAGGTCGGGGAGTCCCAAGGGCTCCTCAGCCCGGGGTGAGACGCCAGTAGCCGTAGGGGTTGTAGGAGATGTCGTCCATCGGGTCGTAGCGCTCGCAGGGCTGATGGCTCATCACCCACCGAGGCGCGTCCGCCGAGACCCGAAAACCCTCCCCGTCCTGAATCCCCTCGTCCGGCTGCTCCATCAACAGGTAGTAGGCCAGCGCGTCCATCGTGCTGAGGTACTCGCGTAGTTGATCCTGATCGCGCACGCCACTCCCGGCAGCCAGTTCGACGTCGCGTTGGCCCAGCAGATGCATGCCGCAGGTGAACAGCACGCCGTCGTCCCCGATGGGCCGCTTCACCCAGGCCCGGTGCAGCGTCGCGGCCAGTTCCGGCTCGTCTTCCGCCGCCGCGGCCTCGCGCGCGAGGGCGAGCCAGGTGTCGCGGCCGTGCGCCAGCCCGCTGCTCTCGTTCTTGAGCGCGGTGCCGTCCATGGCGAGCAGCGTGGCGGCCACCTTCAGCGCTCGCCACGAGACGTCGAGCGCGTAGGGCCCCAACACCGGAGGCGCCACCACGTACGCCACCGAGTCGTGTTCCGCGACCGCGGCCCAGTCGTCGTCGGTGAAGGAGGCGGGCTGCATCACGCTCGCTCTGAAGGCATGGGACATCCGCGGGTCCGGTTCGCTCTCGAAGTGCTCGCGATCGAGGGAGAAGTCGCCGGCGCCGACGTCGTCGAGGGTCCAAGCGAGATCGTCGAAATCCAACTCGCTCCCCACCACGCACAGAACGTGGCGTGGAATGAGCGCGGTGAGCGGGCCGGCCGGAGCCTCGGAGTCGCTGTCGAACATCCAGAGAGCGTAACGAGCGGCCGTCGCTCACCGGGTCGGATTGCTGCTGCGGGCGTTGGCCTCCGCGACGCGGGCGCTCAGGACCTCCGCCGGGTTCAGCAGTCGGACGCTGTCCGGGTCGGCGTACCACTCAGGTCCGCCGTACAGCGGCCGGAGGTGGAGATTCGGCCCGACCCGTCCCATCACGACGCCGACGCGGCCGAGCAGCGTGTCGTGGACGGTGGTGCCGACGGTCGGTTCCTGCGTGGGTCGCGTGGTCATGACGCGATCCCTCCTTCGGGTGCTCCTGTACGAACCTTCTCCCCGGTCGCCGGCTCCGACGTACCGTGCGTGACGGGGTCATTACGAGGTTGCAGCCGTGTGGGGACCGGCACGCCGAGGAGGGCTCGCGGCTCCGCGCCGGGCGGGGCACGTTCCACACCTTCCACGGCCTATGGAGGAGAGCGCCATGCCGACGAGGCGAGTGGTCACGGGCCGCAGCAGGGAGCCGCGGGCCCGCTTCGCGGAGGAACTGCGCCGGCTGCGCGCCGAGCGCGGCGTCAGCCTGCGCCAGGTCGGCGAACGGCTCGGCTGGGACTGGTCGCTGTTCGGCAAGATGGAGAAGGGCGAGACGCTCGGCGGCCCCGAGGTCGTCGAGGCACTCGACCAGTACTACGGGACGCCGGGGCTGCTGCTGGCGCTGTGGGAGCTGGCCACCAACGACAAGACCCAGTTCCGTGAGCGCTACCGCCGGTACATGTCGCTGGAGGCCGAGGCGACGAGCCTGTGGCACTTCGCGGTGAGCGTGCTCCCCGGCCTGCTCCAGACGCCGGGCTACGCGCGCGAGGTGCTGGCGGCGGGCGGCCTGAAGGGCGAGGAGCTGACCCAGCAGGTCGATGCCCGGATGGGCCGGCGGGACCTGCTGGAGGCCGATGACGCCCCGCCGTTCCGCACCATCCTGTCGGAGGCGGTGCTGCGCACGCCGTTGCGGGACGCGGGGGAGTGGCGGCGTCAGTTGGAGTACCTGGCGGAGGTTGGGGAGCGGCCGAACACGACGCTCCACGTGCTTCCGTTCAGCGCGGGACGATACGGCCTGGACAGCACGACGCTCATGTTCCTGCGGCTGCCAGATGGACGTACGGTCGCGTACACGGAGAACGCCTACCGCGGCGATCTCATCGAGGAGGCGCGACCGCTGGATCGACTTCAACGCGCCTACGATGCTGTGCGCGACATGGCACTAACCCCTCCGGAGTCACGGAAGTTCGTATTGAGCCTGTTGGAGGAAGTACCGTGCGACCCTTCCACCTGAGCACAGTGGCCTGGCGCAAGAGCTCCTACAGCAACTCCGATGGCGGCGAATGCGTCGAGGTCGCCGCCCACCTGTGGCACAAGAGCAGTTACAGCAATCAGGACGGCGGTGCCTGTGTCGAGGTCGCCGGCGACCTCGACGCCGTCGTGCCTGTGCGTGACAGCAAAAAGCCGCACGGGGCCGTGCTCGCGTTCTCCTCGGGCGGCTGGGCGGCCTTCCTCTGCGCCGTGAAGGGCGACGGGCTGGGCGTCTGACGGCCGGGTTCTCCGCGAACCAGGGTTTCGTGCCTGTTACGGGTATGTGTACATGCGTCCGGAAAACATCGCCCCTGGCCGGCAAGGCGCCCGTGTTCACTCGGTGAAGGTATCGATGCGTTCAGTATTGGCCCAACGTTCCGTCAAAGAAGTACAACAGGCGGACCAGGGTCGGTGTGAGGTGAGCGTGGCCGGAAGCAGAGGGTGGTCGGGTAGGGCTGGTGGCCGGGTGGCAGCCTCCCAGCGTGACAACGACCTTGGAGCCGGACGCTCGCGGAACGGCGGTCCGGCGGTGGATCGGCGGCCTTCCGCCGCCGTGTTTCGCCCTCGTGATGGCCACCGGCATCGTGTCCCGCGCCCTCGGCGACGCGGGCGGTGGCCCGGTGGGCGCCCTGCTGCTGGTCGTCGCGATGGTGGCGCACGTGGTGCTGTCGTTCGCCGTGGCCGCCCGCGTCTGGTGTGATCGCGGCCGGCTGGTCGGGCAGCTCACCGATGCCGGGCTGGTCTTCGGATTCTTCACCTTCGTCGCCGCGTCGGACGTGCTCGCCGCGCGGCTGGCGGACGGCCCGACCCGGGGCGCGGCGGAGTTCCTGCTGGGCGTCGCGGCGGTCGGGTGGCTGGCGTTGGCCGCGCTCACCCTGGTGGCCCTGGGCCGCGCGGCTCGTACGCCCGGCGCCATGGGCGGTGCGCTGCGGCGCGGCGGGGGCACCTGGTTCCTGCCGGTGGTCGGGCTCCAGTCCGTGGCGCTGGCGGCGGCGACGCTGCGTCTGGGCGGCGGCTGGCCGGCGGCCGAACTGGCCGGCTGGTGGTGCGGCGTGGCGCTGTACGGGCTGGTCACCGTGGTGGTGGTGGGGCGCGTCGTGCTGCGCGGGATCCCACCGGCGGAACTGGCGCCGTCCTACTGGGTGGCGATGGGGGCCGGTGCGATCAGCGTGCTGACCGGGGTGCGGGTGCTGGGCGAGCGCGATGGCGCCGGCGGCCCGGCCTGGTTCGTGCTGGCGGTGGTGTGGGGGTGGGCCACCTGCCTGCTGCCGGTGTTGGCTGCGGCCATGGTCTGGCGGCACCTGGTCCACCGGGTGCCGGTGGGGCCGGCGTGGGCCTGGTGGAGCACGGTGTTCCCGATGGGCATGTACGCCGTCGCCACCGGAGCCCTGGCCGAACGGGTCGGCGGGACCGGTCTGGTGACGTGGGGGCGGGTGATGGCCTGGCTGGCGCTCGGGGCCTGGGTCGGCATCGTCACGATGACGGTGGTGCGCGTGGCCGCGGGGGCGGGAGTTGTGCGGGCGGGTAGGGAAATGCACGTTCATGCGCGGTCTTGTTCCGGCCAGAGCGACGGACGGGACGAGCGGTCAAGATCGGGGCAACCGACGCAGGGCCCGAGCAAAGCCAGGGGAAAGACACCGCCAAGTCCCGTGAAGTGACTGAAAACACCCCCCTGCGCGGACCTCCGAAACGGCGCAACCCTTACCCAGGGCAGGGGGCCGGCCACGGTGTGTGGAGATCGCCGTGGTCCCCTGCGGAGAGGAGTGTGACGGTGCGTCGTCAGACGCGTAAGGACGCCGAACGCGCCGCGTCGGCCGTGGCGGAACGCCTGCTGCGTGCTGGATCGCGGCTCCGGCGGACACCGGACAGCGCGGACGGACGGGCGGTCTACGAGATCGACCAGCCCGTCAACGACGCGCCGTACCGCGAGCGCTGGGCACACGACCGGGTGGTCCGCTCCACCCACGGCGTGAACTGCACGGGCTCCTGTTCCTGGAAGGTGTACGTCAAGGACGGGCTGATCACCTGGGAGACCCAGCAGACGGACTACCCGTCGGTCGGCCCCGACCGCCCGGAGTACGAGCCGCGCGGCTGCCCCCGGGGCGCCGCGTTCTCCTGGTACACCTACTCGCCGACCCGGGTGCGCTATCCGCACGTGAGAGGCGTGCTGGTCGAGCTGTACCGGGAGGCCAGGCGCCGGCTCGGCGATCCGGTGGCCGCCTGGGCCGAGATCACCGGCGACCCCGACAAGCGGCGCCGGTACCAGGCGGCGCGCGGCAAGGGCGGCCTGGTGCGGATCGGCTGGGACGAGGCGCTGGAGATCGCCGCCGCCGCGCACGTGCACACCCTCCAGCGGCACGGCCCGGACCGGATCGCGGGATTCTCCCCGATCCCCGCCATGTCGATGGCCTCGCACGCGGTCGGCGCGCGGTTCATGGCGCTGCTCGGCGCGCCCATGCTGTCGTTCTACGACTGGTACGCGGACCTGCCGATCGCCTCGCCGCAGGTTTTCGGCGACCAGACCGACGTGCCCGAGTCGGGGGACTGGTGGGACGCGGCCTACCTGATGCTGTGGGGCTCGAACGTCCCGGTCACCCGGACGCCCGACGCGCACTGGATGGCCGAGGCGCGCTACCGGGGGCAGAAGGTCGTCGTGGTGTCGCCGGACTACGCGGACGCCACCAAGTTCGCCGACGAGTGGCTGCACCCGCATCCCGGCACGGACGGGGCGCTGGCGGTCGCGATGGGGCAGGTGATCCTGAAGGAGTTCTTCGTCGAGCGCCGGGTGCCGTACTTCGCGGACTACGTCACCCGCTTCACCGATCTGCCGTTCCTGGTGGAGCTCCGCCCGTCGGGCCCGGGCGGACAACCGGACGGGCGGTACGCGCCCGGCAAGTTCGTCACCGCCGCCGACCTCGGCACGTATGACGACGACACCGGCACCGGCCCCGGCGGGCACGCGGACGCGGCGGCGCGGCGCTGGATGCCGGTGGTCTTCGACGAGGAGACCGGCCGCCCGGCGGTGCCGAACGGCACGCTCGGCGACCGCTGGAGCAGCGGCGGCGAGGGCCGGTGGAACCTCGACCTGGACGGCCTCCGCCCGACGCTCACCTTCCACCCGGACGAGCCCAGCGGTGGCACCGAGGCCGTCGAGGCTGCCGAGGTCGAGCTGCCGCGGTTCGACGAACCAGGGGCGGTCGTGCGGCGCGGGGTGCCGGTGCGGCGCATCGGGGACCGGCTGGTCACCACCGTCTTCGACCTGCTGCTCGCGCAGTACGGCGTGGCCCGTCCGGGCCTGCCGGGGGAGTGGCCGGAGAGCTACGAGGACGCGTCGGCGCCGGGCACGCCGGCCTGGCAGGAGGCGATCACCTCGGTGCCGGCCAGCGCCGTGGTGCGCGCGGCCCGGGAGTTCGCCGGCACCGCGGAGAAGTCGCGCGGCCGGTGCATGATCGTGATGGGCGCCGGCACCAACCACTGGTTCCACTCCGACACCATCTACCGCACCTTCCTCACCCTGCTGCTGGTCACCGGCTGCCAGGGCGTCAACGGCGGCGGCTGGGCCCACTACGTGGGGCAGGAGAAGGTGCGTCCGTTCGCCGGCTGGCAGCAGCTGGCCACCGCCTCGGACTGGGTGCGGCCGTCCCGGCAGATGGCCGGCACGCCGTACTGGTACGTGCACACCGACCAGTGGCGGTACGAGCGGTACGGCGCGGACGCGCTGGCCTCGCCCACCGGCCGGGGCCTGTTCGCCGGCCGGCACACCGCCGATCTGGTCGCCCAGTCGATGCGGCTCGGCTGGATGCCGTCCTACCCCACCTTCGGCGAGAACCCGCTGGAGCTGGGCCGCCGGGCGGCCGAGAGCGGGCGGCCGGCGGGGGAGTGGGTGGCCGAGGAGGTGGCGGCCGGGAGGCTCGGGTTCGCGTGCGAGGACCCGGACGCGCCGGAGAACTGGCCGCGGGTGCTCACCGTCTGGCGCGCCAACCTGATCGGCTCCTCCGCCAAGGGCAACGAGTACTTCCTGCGGCACCTGCTGGGCGCCGACGACAACGCCAGCGCCGAGGAGGCCGCGCCGGAGCAGCGGCCCGCCGACGTCGCCTGGCGGGACGAGGCGCCGCGCGGCAAGCTCGACCTGCTGCTGGCGCTCGACTTCCGGATGACGTCGACGACGCTCTTCGCCGATCTGGTGCTCCCCGCGGCGACCTGGTACGAGAAGCACGACCTCTCCAGCACGGACATGCATCCCTACGTGCACGCGTTCAACCCGGCGATCGTCCCGCCGTGGCAGGCCCGCACGGACTTCGAGATCTTCCACGGGCTGGCCCGCAGGGTCAGCGAGCTGGCCGAGGGACGCCTGGAGAACGCGCACGATCTGGTGGCCACCGCGCTGCAGCACGACACCCCGGGCGAGACCGCGCAGCCGGGCGGCACCGTGCCGGACTGGCGGGACCCGGACGTGGACGCGGTGTCGGGACGGAACCTGCCGCAGTTCACCCTCGTCGAGCGGGACTACACCGCGCTCGCCGACCGGCTCGCCGCGTTCGGACCGCTGGCCGAGGCCGCCGGCATGCAGGTCAAGGGCGTGTCCGTGGGCCCCGCGCCCGAGGCGGCCTGGCTCGCCGCCCGCTGTGGGACGGCGGCCGACGGGGCCGCGGCGGGCCGGCCGCTGCTGGACACCGACGTCAAGCTGTGCGAGGCGATCCTCGCGCTGTCCGGCACCACCAACGGGCGGCTGGCCGCCGAGGGCTTCCGCCGGCTGGCGCAGCGCTGCGGCGAGGACACGGGGCTGACGGAGCTGGGGGAGTCGGTGGCGGAGCGCCGGGTGGTGTTCGCCGACACCCAGGCCCGGCCGGTGCAGGTCGGCGCCAGCTTCGAGTGGTCGGGCAAGGAGGCGCCGGACCGCAGGTACTCCCCGTTCACCATCAACACCGAGCACGCGAAGCCGTGGCACACGCTGACCGGCCGCCAGCACTTCTACCTGGACCACGACTGGATCGCCGAGCTCGGCGAGCAGCTGCCCGTCTACCGCCCCCCGTTGAACCCGGTGGCCCTCGGCGAGGGGACGGCGGCGAAGGGCCCCGGCAGGGAGGTGACGGTCCGCTACCTCACGCCGCACTCGAAGTGGTCCATCCACTCCGAGTACCAGGAGAACCTGCTGATGCAGACCCTGGCCCGCGGCGGCCCGGTCATCTGGCTCAGCGTCGAGGACGCGGCGGCCGTCGGCGTCGCCGACAACGACTGGATCGAGGCCGTGAACCCCAACGGCGTCGTGGTCGCGCGAGCCATCGTCTCCCACCGGATGCCGCAGGGCACGGTGTTCATGTACCACGTCCAGGAGCGCCTGGTGAACGTGCCCAAGTCCGAGACCACGGGCCGCCGCGGCGGCGTGCACAACGCCCTGACCCGGCTCCTGATCAAGCCCAGCCATCTGATCGGCGGCTACGCCCAGCTGTCGTTCGCGCCGAACTACCACGGACCCACCGGAAACCAGCGAGACGCCGTCACCGTGATCCGCCGCCGCTCGCAGGACGTCGAGTACTAGTCCGCGGCGCACCACGGCCGGCACACCCCCACACGCGCACCAGGGAGAGTGGAGTACCCCCGCATGTCCCGTCGTCGACGGCCGCCCCAGCCCCGGGTGATGGCCCAGGTAGCCATGGTCATGAACCTCGACAAGTGCATCGGTTGCCACACCTGTTCCGTCACCTGCAAGCAGACCTGGACCAACCGCCAGGGCACCGAGTACGCCTGGTTCAACAACGTGGAGACCCGCCCCGGGCAGGGCTATCCCCGCGGCTACCAGGACCAGGACACCTGGCGCGGCGGCTGGCAGCTGAAGCACGGCCGGCTGGTCCCGCGCGCCGGCGGCCGCGCCCGCCGGCTGGCCCGCCTCTTCGCCAACCCCGAACTGCCCTCCCTGGACGACTACTACCAGCCCTGGACCTACGACTACGACACGCTCACCAGCGCCCCGCTCGGCGACGACGTTCCCACCGCCGCCCCGCGCTCGCTCGTGGACGGCCAACCCATGGCCGTCACCTGGGGCCCCAACTGGGACGACGACCTGGGCGGCGGCCCCGAGCACCTCGCCGGCGACCCGATCCTGCGGAAGATGACCGAACAGGTCCGCCTGGAGTACGAGCAGGCGTTCATGTTCTACCTGCCGCGGATCTGCGAGCACTGCCTGAACCCCTCGTGCGTCGCCGTGTGCCCGTCCGGCGCGCTGTACAAGCGGGTCGAGGACGGCATCGTGCTGGTGGACCAGGACCGCTGCCGCGGCTGGCGGATGTGCGTGAGCGGCTGCCCGTACAAGAAGATCTACTTCAACCACCACACCGGCAAGGCCGAGAAGTGCACGCTCTGCTACCCGCGGATCGAGGCCGGCGAGCCCACCGTGTGCTCCGAGACCTGCGTCGGGCGGCTGCGCTACCTCGGCGTCATGCTCTACGACCCCGAGAAGGTCGGCGCCGCGGCGTCCGTGGAGGACGAACGAGCCCTCTACCCGGCCCAGCTGGACTGCTTCCTGGACCCGAACGATCCGGAGGTGGCGCGCCGCGCCGCGGCGTCCGGCATCCCGCACGACTGGATCGAGGCGGCCCGGCGCTCCCCCGTGTACGCGCTGATCGCCAAGCACCGCGTCGCGCTGCCGCTGCACCCGGAGTACCGCACCATGCCGATGGTCTGGTACGTCCCGCCGCTGTCCCCGATCGTCGACGCCCTCACCGCCACCGGACACGACGGTGAGGACCCGGTCAACCTCTTCGGCGCCATCGACACCCTGCGCATCCCGGTGTCCTACCTGGCGGAGCTGTTCACCGCCGGCGACCCGGACCCGGTCGAGGCGGCGCTGTGCCGACTGGCCGCCATGCGCTCCCACATGCGGCGGGTCAACCTCGACGAGGATCCTGACCCGACCATCGCCCGCGGGGTCGGCATGACGGTGCGCGAGATCGAGGAGATGTACCGGCTGCTGGCCCTGGCCAAGTACGAGGAGCGGTACGTCATCCCCACCGGCTACAGCGCCCGCCCGGGACACGAGGGCCCCGGCGGCTCCCAGGCGCCGACGGACGGCTGCAGTCTGGACGGCGAGGGCCTGCCCGGCATGATGCCGGACGGCTTCCCGACGGCCGACTCCTTCCACGCTCCCCCCGTGGTGCCCGCCGGCACCTCCGCCCGTTCGGCCTCCGGCGACTCGCTGGCCGGCCGGGTGAACCTCCTGAACTGGAACGGCAGCGGGCGCCCCTCGGGACTGTTCCCGCCGCGTCCCACCACCCCACCGGAGAGCATCTGATGAGCCAGGTCCACGCCGCGCTGCGGCAGGCCGCCGCGTTGCTGCTCGGCTATCCGGACGACGGCTGGCCCGAGCGCCGGGAGCTGGTCGCCTCGGCGCTGGCCGAGCTGTCGGGCCCCGACCCCGCCCCGCTGCGGCGGTTCTGTGCCGCCACCGCGAAGCAGACCCCGCTGGAACTCGCGGCCCACTACGTGTCCACCTTCGACCGCAGCCGCCGCCGCACCCTGCACCTCAGCTACTACACCGACGGCGACACCCGGCGCCGCGGCGCCACCCTGGCCGCCTGGAAGGCCCGCTACCGGGCGCACGGCTGGGAGTGCCCGCCGGACGAACTGCCCGACCACCTGCCGCTGGTGCTGGAGTTCGCCGCGCACTGCCCAGGACCCGGCACCGACCTGCTGACCGAGCACCGCGCCGGGCTCCACCTGCTGCACGCCGCCCTGATCAAGCACACCAGCCCCTACGCCGACGTGCTCGGGGCCGTCGTCGACACGCTCCCGCCGCCGACCCGGGACGACCGGGCCGCGGCGCGGGCCCTGGCCGCCGCCGGACCACCGGCGGAGAGCGTCGGCCTGGCCCCGTTCGCGGCGCCGACGCCGGCCCTGCGGGGGGAGGGAACCGCCCGATGAACCACGTGCACACCGCGCTGTGGGGCGTGCTGCCCTACCTCAGCGTGGTCCTGCTGGTCTCCGGCACGGCCTGGCGCTACCGCTACGACCGGTTCGGCTTCACCACGCGCTCCAGCCAGCTCCACGAGCACCGCCTGCTGAGCATCGGCGGCCCGCTGTTCCACTACGGGCTGCTGTTCGTGATCGTCGGACATGTCGTCGGCCTGCTGGTGCCCGAGTCGTTCACCGAGCGCCTCGGCGTCAGCAACGACCTGTACCACGCCAACGCGCTGCTGGTGGGCGGCGGCGCGGGCCTGGCCACGCTCGCCGGCCTGGCGATCCTGCTCTACCGGCGGCTGCGGGTCCGCGCCGTGCGCGTCGCGACCAGCCGCAGCGACCGGGCCGTCTACCCGCTGCTGCTCCTGGTGCTGCTCGCCGGCCTGACCGCGACGGCCTCCGGGGTCAGCGGCGAGGAGTACGACTACCGGGAGGGCGTCTCGGTCTGGTTCCGCAGCCTGTTCCTGCTCGACCCCGACGTGACCGCGATGAGCGAGGCCCCGTTCGTCTACCAGCTGCACGCGCTGCTCGGCCTCGCGCTCTTCTCGCTCTGGCCCTTCAGCCGCCTGGTCCACGCCTTCGCGGCCCCCCTCGGATACCTCACCCGCCCCTACGTCGTCTACCGCTCCCGCACCCCGACCCACACGGAGCGCCATCCGGCCACGCCCACCCGCCGCTGACCCCGGGCCGGTGCCGCCAAGGCGGCGCAGACCGACTACACCCTGTCCGCCGCCGCGGAGCTGGCCGGTATCGGCGTCACCGCCAACGTGGTCCATCCGCCGGTCACCGACCCGGGATGGGTCACGGAGGACGTGCGACGGTTCGTGGCGTCAAGCAGCACCCTCCTCCGCGTCGCCGAGCCGGCCGAGGTCGCCGAGACCATCGTGTTCCTGACCTCCCCCGAGGCCGCGCTCATCACCGGCAACGTCATCACCCCCCGCTGACCAGCGCCGGTTTGCGGGTCTGCGCCGGATCCCAGGGCCGCTCGGTGGGTGGCGCGGCTCGTTCGTCGGGCTCGGCCTCCGTTGGGCCTCGTCCCGACCGCTGGTGCCGTGGGTTGCTCCGGCGCGACCGGGCGGACACGCCTCCTTCCCTCTTGGTACGCCGCCGCTGGTGGCCCTCGGCCGCACGTCCGACTCAGGGTCCCGTGGACGCCTCGCGGCGAGCGACAAGCGGCGCGCCGTCAGGATCTGCGTGATCAGGTCGGAGAAAGGGCGCAATATGCTGACATGACCAGGATGCCGACCCGGAAGCGACCGTCATGAATCCCGTCTCACCCGGCTTCCGCGGGCGGCCCCGTGACATGGCCGGGCGGCTGCCGCCCGGCCAGTACCCGACGGAGGACTTCCCCGTGCTGTCGGCGGGCCCCACGCCCCGCGTCCCCACGGAGTCGTGGTCCTTCACGGTGACCTCGGAGAGCGGACACACGCACCGCTGGACGTGGCAGGAGATGATGGCGCTGCCGCAGCAGGAGACCGTGGCGGACATCCACTGTGTGACCCGCTGGTCGAAGTTCGACACGCGCTGGCGCGGGGTCCCCGTCGACGCCTTCCTGGCGGACGTCGAGACGGCCGCGGGACACGTCGTGGTCAGCAGCCACGGCGGCTACACCACCAACCTCCCGCTGGCGGACGTCCTCGACGGACAGGCGTGGATCGCCCACACCTTCGACGGCTATCCCCTCGCCCCGGAGCACGGCGGGCCGGCCCGGCTGCTCGTGCCGCACCTCTACTTCTGGAAGTCCGCCAAGTGGGTGCGCGGGATGCGGCTCACGCTCGACGACGAGCCGGGCTTCTGGGAGTCCGCCGGATACCACAACTACGGCGACCCCTGGCGCGAGCAGCGCAACTGGGGTGACTGACGGTGCGTCTGGTCTGGCGCCGGGCCCGGCTCGTGGAGCGCCTGCCGCAGACCCCGACCGCCTGCTCCCTGGTCCTGGCCGTCCCCGGCTGGCCGGGGCACCTGGCCGGCCAGCACGTCGACGTGCGGCTCACCGCCGCCGACGGCTACCAGGCCGTCCGGAGCTACTCCCTGGCCGCGCCGGCCGACGCCGACCGCGTCGAGCTGGGCGTGCAGGCCGTGCCGGACGGGGAGGTCTCGTCCTACCTGGCCGACGACCTGCCGCTGGACGCCGACGTGGAGGTGCGGGGACCGCTGGGCAACTGGTTCGTGTGGCGGGCCGAGGAGCAGACCGGGCCGATGCTCCTGGTGGCCGGCGGCTCGGGCATCGTCCCGCTGGCGGCCATGATCCGCGCCCGCCGCCAGGCGCCGCCGCACGGCCCCTGGCACCTGCTGTACTCCGTGCGCACCCCCGACGACGTCTGGTACCGCGACCAGCTCGACGGCCGGGACCCGGGCCTCACGGTCCAGCTCCTCTACACCCGGCGGGCGCCCGCCGGCGGCCCCCGACCACCGGGCCGGGTCACGGCGGCCGACCTGGACGCCCCGACGGCCGGCCTCCCGCCCGGCAGTCCCGTCTACGTCTGCGGCCCGACCGGCTTCGTCGAGTCCGTCAGCGATCTGCTCCTCGACCTGGCCCGCGACCCCGCCACGATCCGTACCGAACGCTTCGGCTGACCAGGAAGGCCGTCATGCCCCACGAACCGGACCACACCGACGGCAACAGCCTCGCCGGCCCCCTCGCGGAGATCCTCTCCGTGGACGCGACGACGGGCTGGTGGCGCTGCCCGGAGTGCGGCCGGTCGGGCCCGGTCGCGCAACTCCACGTCTACGGCCCCGAGCCGGGCCTGACCGCGCGGTGCCCGGGCTGCGCGCACATCGCCCTCAGGTTGGTCAGGGCGGGAGACCACGTCTGGCTCAGCATGGGTGGCCCAGCCGACACGTTCCGCTTCCCGGTGGCCTCCCGGCCGCCTGACGCGACCCCTTGACGGGAGGGGGGAACGCTTCGACACTCGGGGTCGGGTGAGCTTGGGAGCGCTCCCATGACGGGTTCCACCACGAGCCGCATCCTCTCGGGAGGCCGAGTCGCCATGCCGCGTCACGCACCGCCCCACGCACAGCCCTACCCCCGTGCCCGCTCCCGCCCCTGGCCCAGAGCCGGGGCGGCCGTCCTCGGACTCGCCGCCCTGCTCCTGGCCGTGGTCAACGGGCCCGCCGCCGTCGGCAGCACGGCCGACGCCGCGGACACCGCCGCCGCGATCGAACGCGCCGCCGCCCAGCGCGTGGACAACCCCTACGCCGGCGCCCAGGTCTACGTGAACCCCGAATGGTCCGCCAACGCCGTCTCCACGCCGGGCGGCGAGGCGGTCGCCGACCAGCCCACCGCCGTCTGGCTGGACCGGATCGCCACCATCGGCGGCGCCGACGGCCGGATGGGCCTGCGCGAGCACCTCGACGAGGCGCTGGCGCAGGACGCCGACGTCGTCCAGCTCGTCCTCTACGACGTCCCGGGACGCGACTGCGACCGCCTCGTCTCGCACGGCGAGCTCGGCCCGAACGACCAGCCGCGGTACCGCGCCGAGTTCGTCGACCCGATCGCCGAGATCCTCGCCGATCCGGCCTACGCCGACCTGCGGGTCGTCACCATCGTCGAGCCGCACGCCCTCGCCCGGCTGGTTTCGCACACCTACCCGCGGAACATCTACACGCAGGAGTGCGAGACGGCCAAGTCCAGCGGGAACTACGTCAACAGCATCGGCTACGCGCTGAGCCGGCTCGGCGCCCTGCCGAACGTCTACCCCTACCTGGACATCAGCCACCACGGCTGGCTCGGCTGGGACGACAACTTCTTCCCCGCGGTCGACGTCCTCCACGCCGCCGCGACCGCCGCCGGCAGCACCACCGACGCCGTGCACGGCTTCGTCGCCAACGTCGAGGACTACTCCGTGCTGGAGGAGCCGTACTTCGACGTGGACGACGTCGTCATGGGCGTCCCGGTCCTGCAGAGCCGCTGGGTCGACTGGAACCGGCACATCGACGAACTCCCGTTCGCCGAGGCGTTCCGCGCCGAGCTCGTCGCCGCCGGCTTCGACGAGAACATCGGCACGCTCGTCGACACCTCGCGCAACGGCTGGGGCGGTCCGGACCGGCCCACCGGTCCCGGGTCGACCACCACCTCGGTGGACGAGTTCGTCAACGCCAGCCGCACCGATCGCCGGTTCGCCGTGCAGAACTGGTGCAACCAGGCCGGCTCGGGGCTGGGCGAACGCCCCACCGCGGCGCCGGCGCCCGGTGTCGACGCCTATGTGTGGGCCAAGCCGCCGGGGGAGTCCGACGGCACCGGGCTGGAGTTCCCGACCGGACTGGCCCGGGACCCGATGTGCGATCCGGAGTACGACGCGTACCCCGACGCCAGCTATGACCCGACCGGCGCGCTGCCGGACGCGCCGCCGGCCGGAGAGTGGTTCCCCGAGCATTTCGAGGAGCTGCTCCGCAACGCCTGGCCGCCGCTGAACTGACCGGGCCGGACGATCTCGCCGCGTGCTGTGCCCTCCACCGCCGCCACGTACGCCCGGGCCACCTCGGCCACCGGGGTGGCCCGACCGTGCGGGCGGCGGTCAGGGCCGGACGATCTCGCCGCGTGCTGTGCCCTCCACCGCCGCCACGTACGCCCGGGCCACCTCGGCCACCGGGGTGCCCGCGGACCCGTCGGCGCCCATGCGCTCCAGCGTCTCCGCGATCCAGCCCGGGCTGACGAGGTTGATCCGCAGGCCGCGCGGGAGTTCGGCGGCCGCGTTGCGGACGAAGCCCTCGAGGCCGGCGTTGATGAGGGCGCCCAACGAGCCGCCCGCCAGCGGCGCGGAGAACGTGCCGCCGGTCAACGTGACGGAGCCGCCGTCCGGGAGGTGCCGCAGGGCGCGTCGGGCGAGCGCGACCTGTCCCAGCAGCTTGCCCCGCGTCCCGGCGGCGATCTCGTCGTCGGTCGCCGACTCCAGGTCCACCAGCGGGCCGTTGGCGGCGCAGCACACCACCGCGTCCAGGTCCGGCAGTTCGGCGAAGAGCGCGTCCAGTGTGGCCGGGTCCTCCAGATCCACCGTCACCGGGCCGCCGCGGGCCGCCCTGACGACCTGGTGGGTCGCCGCCTCCAACGCGGCGGCGACCGCGCCGCCGACCGTTCCCGTCGCCCCGATCACGAGCACCTTCATGCCGGCCATCATGTCAGCGCCCGGGGGGAGTTCTCGGGGCACGCCCGGCACCGGGGCCGTTCGAGGGCAGGTGATCGGATGTATCCGAGGCCGGGGCGTTCCGGGTCCCGCGAAGCGCGCCGACGACCCCTTGGCAACCAGCGGCGGAGCATGGCATGGTAGCGCCTGATCGACCCAAACATCTGATCTATACGCTGATCTATACCCGTAGTGTGGGCGTACGGCCGCCGCTCCAGTCGTTGGTGAGGCCCTGGTGTTGGTGGGCCCTCCGCTCGCATGGGGTGATCTGCCGGGGTACGGCACCGAGGCGGGGGAAGGACCTGTGGGGCCATGAGTACCGCAGAGCAGACCGCCGGAGCCAGGGGCCGGCTCGGCGCGTGGCTGCAGGACCGGATCACCCACGCGGTCTCGGAGTTCACCGCCGCCAGTGCGCTCGTCCTCCTCTTCGTCGTCCTCAGCTTCGCCAGTTCCCACTTCCTGACGGCGGACAACCTGTTCAACATCGGCTCGCAGACCGCGGTGATCGCCATCATCGCGACCGCGCAGACGATGGTGATCATCACCAAGGGGATCGACCTGTCCGTCGGTTCGGTGGCCGCGTTGGCCGGCGTGGTGGGGGCGATCGTCGTCCGCGACCACGGCTTCTCGGTCTGGGCGGCCACCGCGGTGGCCATCGCGGTGGGGGCGACCGCGGGCCTGATGAACGGGCTGCTGGTGACGCTGGCGCGGATCCCCCCGTTCATCGCGACGCTGGGCATGATGTCGGCGGCACGCGGCCTCACCTTCATCGTCACCGGCGCCGTGGGCGTCTACAGCCTGCCCGACTCCTTCCAACTCCTGGGCAACGGGGAGCTCGGCGGCATCCCCTTCGCCGTGGTGCTGACCGCCGTCGTCGCGATCGGGATGGCCTTCCTGCTCTCGCAGACCCGCTTCGGCCAGTACACGTACGCCATGGGCTCGAACCTGGAAGCCGTGCGGCGGTCCGGGGTTCCGGTGCGCCGGCACCTGACGGCCGTCTACGTGCTGGCCGGGGCGCTGGTCGGGCTGGGCGGCATGATCGCGGCGTCCCGCGTCAACTCCGGGCAGCCGAACTACGGGATCGCGCTCGAACTCGACGTCATCGCGGCGGCCGTCATCGGCGGCGCCAGCCTGTTCGGCGGTCAGGGCCGGATCATCGGGACCCTCATCGGCGCGTTCCTCATCGCGCTGGTGCGCAACGGCTCGGTGCTGCTCGACATCAGCATCTACTACCAGCAGGTCATCGTCGGCGTCATCATCTGGGCCGCCGTGTACTTCGACCAGTTCCGCCGCCGCCGGCTGGAGGCGAGAGGTTGACGCCTCGTCAGCCGCCTCCCGACCCGTCAGACCCGTCAGACCTGTCAGCCCGTCAGACCCGTCAAGACCCGTCAGCTCTGTCGCACCCGTCAGACCCGTCGAACCCGTCGAAGGGAACGCCATGACACACCGCACGATCCGCCGACGCGCGTTCGGCACCGGCACCCGCACCCGAGTGCTGCTGGCCGCCGCGGCCGCCGCCGCGCTGCTGAGCGCCTGCGGCGGCGTCGAGGTCCGGGACGGGGAGGAGGACGACTCCGGGCAGAACGGCGGCGGCATGGGCTCGGACGCCGCACTGGAGCTCGCGGTGGTGCCCAAGGCCGTGGGCCACGAGTTCTGGACCTCCGTCCGGGAGGGCGCCGAATGCGCCGCGGAGCAGGCCGGCGACGTCTCGGTCGAATGGGACGGCGTCTCCGCCGAGACGGACGTCGAGGGCCAGGTCAACCTCATCCAGAACTTCGTCACCCGGCAGGTGGACGGCATCGTCTACGCCGCCACCGACTCCGCCGCCCTGGCCCCGGCCACCGAACAGGCCCTCGGCGCCGACATCCCGGTGGCCATGATCGACTCCGGCACCGACCCGCAGCCCGAGGACGTGCCGCTGTTCGCCACCGACAACCACGCGGCGGCGGTCGAGGCCGCCAACCTGCTCGCCGAGGAACTCGGCTCCGGCGACCACGACGTGGCGCTCATCGAGTTCCAGCCCGGCTCGCAGACCAACACCGAGCGGGTGGAGGGCTTCACGGAGGGGCTGGCGGAGCACGAGAACCTGAACCTCGTGGGCCAGCAGCCCAGCCACAGCGACGTCAACGAGGCACGTCGGGTCACCGAGGACATCCTCACCGCCAACCCGGACCTGGCCGGCATCTTCGCCGCGAACGAGCCGAGCGTCCTCGGCGCGGCCCAGGCCGTGGAGGCCGCCGGCCGGTCGGGCGAGGTCGTCATCATCGGCTGGGACGCCGCGCCGGACGAGATCGCCGGACTGCGCAACGGGCAGATCTCGGCGCTGGTGGTGCAGAACCCGTTCCGGATGGGCTACCAGGGCGTGGAGAGCATGGTGGAGCACCTGCGCGAGGGCACCGCCATGGAGTCGGCGGACACCGGCGTCACCTTCCTCACCGAGGAGAACGTCGACTCCGAGGAGGCCCGGGCCGTGCTCGAACCCAGCTGCGACAACCCCCCGGTGGAGTGATGGGCGCGACATCTGACTCCCCGGCGGCCGGCGGCCGGAAGGCGCCCGCGAACGCCGTCCCCGACGGCCAGCCGGTCCTCGAGGCCCGCGGGATCGTCAAGCGCTTCGGACACGTCGAGGCGCTGCGCGGCGCCGACTTCTCCGTCTACCCGGCGGAGGTGGTGGCGCTGATCGGCGACAACGGCGCGGGCAAGAGCACCCTGATCAAGACGCTGTCCGGGGTGCACGCCCCGGACGAGGGCGAACTGCGCGTCGGCGGCCGGCCGGTCGCGTTCTCCTCGCCCATCGACGCCCGCCGCGCCGGCGTGGAGACCGTCTACCAGGACCTGG
This sequence comes from Streptomyces sp. B6B3, assembly GCF_039871525.1. NCBI lineage: Bacteria > Bacillati > Actinomycetota > Actinomycetes > Kitasatosporales > Streptomycetaceae > Streptomyces > Streptomyces sp. B6B3. The sequence goes on from NZ_JBDPLU010000024.1 coordinate 18,186, forward strand.
CCGTCGCCGACGATCTCAGCGTCGCCGCCAACCTCTACCTGGGGCGCGAGGTGATGCGCCCCGGGCTGCTCGGCCGCCTCGGGCTGCTCGACAAGCGCGCGATGCGGCGCGGCGCCACGGAGGCCCTCGAACGGCTCGGCGTCCGCCTGCCGCGGGTCACCTCGCCGATCGCGATGCTGTCCGGCGGCCAGCGGCAGAGCGTCGCCGTGGCCCGGGCCATCATCTGGGCGACCAGCGTGGTGATCCTGGACGAGCCCACCGCGGCGCTGGGCGTGGTGCAGACCGAACGGGTCCTCGACGTGGTGCGCCGGGCCCGCGACGCGGGCATGTCGGTGGTGCTGGTCAGCCACAACATGCCGCAGGTGCTGGAGGTCGCCGACCGGGTCGAGGTGCTGCGGCTCGGCCGCCGGGTCGCCCGGTTCCGGGCGTCGGAGGTCACGTCGGACGATCTGGTCGCGGCGATGACCGGCGCCCTGACGCCGGAGGAGGAGACGCTGGAGAAGCTGGAGAAGGAGGACGCGTGACGCCGTCCGCCGCGCCGGCACCCGGGCGGCGGCCGGCGTCAGCCGGCCCCGGTCTCCCCGTTCTTCGGGGCATCCGACGGGGTCGCTGACGGCGTTGCTGACGGCGTTGCCGAGCGGGCCTCGTCCGTTGGGGTCGCACCGCCGTCGGTCAGGCCGTGCAGGAACTCCTCGACGCCGATGAGGTGGTTGGCCATGCGGATGTGCGCGCGTTCGGGATCGCGGGCCGCGAGGGCCGCCCAGATCGCGACGTGCTCGTCGTGCGTGCGCCGCGCGGCCCCCACCTCGTGCAGGCTGCGCCACAGCCGCTCGCGCACGGTCCGCCCGGCGAACGCCTCGATCAGGCCGATGAGGACCGGATTGTCGCTCTGGTCGGCGATGACGCGATGGAAGGCGATGTCGAGCTCCATCAGCCGCTCGTGGTCCTGCTCGGTCCGCCCGCCGACCCGGACCGCCTCGTCCAGCAACTCCCTGGCCTCGCCGAGCGCCTCGTCGGTGATCCGGGTCGCGGCCATCCGCGCCGCCTCGCACTCCAACAGCCGCCGGACGGTGTGGATGTGCCGGGCGTCGCCCTGCCCGTGCAGGTCGACGACGAAGCCCATCGGGGCCAGCAGACTGGTGGCGTCGAGGCTGGCCACGTATGTTCCGTCGCCCCGCCGGGTGCTGACGATGCCGAGGATCGACAACGCGGACACCCCCTCCCGCAGGGAGCCCCGGGAGACGCCGAGGAACTCGGCGAGGTCCTTCTCCACGGGCAACCGGTCGCCGGGACGGAACGTTCCGTCCAGGATCATGCGCTTGATGCCGTCGACCACATCGTCGGTGCGGGACATGACCGGTCGCCTTCCTAACGCTCCGACGCGGGGGCGGTCCGGCCCGCCGGCGGGAGCAACTCGTCGCCGGGATCGGCCTGCGCGCTACCCGCCGTCGCCCCGTACCGGCCGTCCGGGAAGCGGTAGCGCGTCACGGACGCGGGCCGCATCCGGGTGGAGTAGCCCGGCTGGTCCGGCAACACGTAGGCGCTGCCGGCGCCGGTGTCCGCGACGACGCACGGGTCGGTGAAGTGCTCGTGCAGATGGTCGACGTACTCGGTCACGCGGTTGGTCAGGTCGCCGGACACGGCGACGTAGTCGAGCACGGACACGTGCTGGACCATCTCGCACAGCCCCACGCCGCCGGCATGCGGGCACACCGGCACGTCGAACCTCGCCGCGAGGAGCAGGACGGCGACGATCTCGTTGAGACTGGCCAGCCGACCGGTGTCGAGCTGGCAGAAGTCGATGGCGCCGGCCTGGAAGAGCTGCTCGAACATCACCCGGTTGTGGCAGTGTTCGCCGGTCGCCACGCCGATGGGCGCCACCGCCCGCCGCACGGCCGCGTGCCCCAGGACGTCGTCGGGGCTGGTCGGCTCCTCGATCCACAGCGGCTTGCCCGCCTGGCGGGCCGCGAGATCCCACACCGCGTTCGTCACGGCCGCCAGCGAGAGGTGCACCACGCCCTTGTCGGGCCCGAGCCACCGCAACTGCGAGTCGTCGGTGAGGAACCGGTGCACCGCACCCGGGTCGGCCGCCATCGCGTCCACGTCCCGACCCGTCAGACGCGCGCCCCCGACCGTGACGGTGGTGATCTGCGGCATACGGTCCTCGCGGGCTCGGAAGGACGGGAAGGACAGGCAGGACGCAGGGTGGAAAGATCAGATGATTGTCGTGAGTATACGGAGAATAGGCCAGTAGGGTCAACGAGAGGTGCCCGCAACTCGCGCCAGATATCTAATCTATTCGCCGCTCTGTGCGCTGTCGGCCGGCTCCTTCGGGCGAAACGGGAGCGGATCGCGCGGGTCCACGGCGACGGCCGGTCTTTTCGATCGCCACCCCGAAATCCGTCGCTTCGAAGGGGTGTTGCCGCCCCCCGCGCGCTTCTATGATCCGAATGTCCGAAGCGCCGGCTGGTGTTCGGCACAGGCGAGTCCGTGTGGGTGGGCCTGGCGCACACCGGTTTCGACGACTGGGTTCAGGCCGGGTCTGGCCTGGACCCCGACGCCGGCGGCGAGTACTCCCTGCTGCCGTACCGCCTCGCCCTGGCCTCCAGCACCGCCGACGGCTGCTGACCCCGGTCTCCCGCGGCTCCGGGTCGGGCGGGCCCGGGGCCGCGGGGCATCCTTACGAGTTCGGCCGAGTTCGGCCGGGGACGGCCGGGACCGCGCGGTCAGGGCGTGGCGAGCTCGAAGCGTTCGACCGTCACGGCGCCGCCGAGGGCCTGGGTGGCGTGGTTGAAGATGGCGTAGCGGTAGCCCATGAAGAACCGCCAGTCGTTGCCCATGGTGAAGTCGGGTCCGAGGCCGGTGAAGTTCGTGCCGTCGGTGCTGTAGGAGAAGCGTCCCGGACGGGGCGACCCGGGACGGATGTCGGCCTGGGCGCGTAGCCAGACGCGGGTGCCGGACAGGGCGGCGCTGGCGCGTTCGGTGCCGGTGCCCGTGGTGTTCCAGTTGCTGTCCATGGTCAGACCGTCGACCATCACCAGCCGGCGGGTGCCGGAGTCGCGTTTCACGCCGATCCAGGCGGAGGAGTCGCGCAGCAGGGCCAGCCCTGATCGGTCGCCGTCGCGCATCGCGGAGACGTCGAGCTCGATGGTGGCGGTGGAGGTGGGTCCCTGGATGCGGTGGGTGAGGGTGTTGCGGGCGGAGTAGAGGTCGCCGGTGACGGTGGCGGTCCGCAGCGTGAGCCCGTTGTTCACCGTGTAGCTGTTGGTGTCGGGGTTGTGGTTCCACTCCCACTTCGGCTTCAGGGCGGTGCCGTCGAAGGTGTCGACGCCGGTCATCGGCTCGACCTGACGGGGCGTGGTCGGATAGGGATACGCGGTGCCCCAGGCGCCGTTGACGAGTTGGAGCTGGGGCCAGCCGTCGCCGGTCCAGGTGATCGGGGCCAGCGCGGGCACCCGGCCGCCCGGGTAGGCGTCGACGAAGGAGAGGTAGTACCAGCGGCCGTCCGGGGTGTCCACCAGCCCGCCCTGGTGCGGCACGCCGCCGCCGGAGATGGGCCCGCGCAGGTCCAGCAGCAGCTGGCGCAGCTCGTAGGGGCCGAAGGGGGAGGAGGACTTGAGGATGTACTGGCCGTTGGCCGGGCGGGTCAGGAAGATGTAGTAGTTCCCGTTGATCTTGTAGAAGCGGGCGCCCTCCAGGGTGCCGATGCTCGACGGGGTGCTGAACACCTGCTGGCTGCGGACCTGGCTGCGCCCGTCGGCGGAGAGTTGGGCGACGTGGATGGTGGTGTTGCCGTACGCCACGTAGGGGGTGTCGTCGGTGTCGAAGAGCAGACCGGCGTCGTAGTAGGTGGAGCCGATGGTGGCGTGCCTGCTCCAGGGGCCCTCGACGGAGGTGGCTGTGTAGAGGTAGGTCTGCCCGAAGTCGATCTGGCCGACCCAGTAGAACGTGCGGTTGCTGGGGCGGTAGCCCAGGGACGAGGCCCAGATGCCGCGGACGTATCCTCTCCCGCCGTTGAGGTCGTACTTGGAGCCGAAGTCCAGGCGCGGCACCGAGTGGCCGGCGAACTCCCAGTTGACCAGGTCGTAGGAGCGCAGGATCGGGGCGCCCGGCGAGTAGTGCATGGTCGAGGCGGAGTAGTAGAAGGCGTCGCCAACCCGGATGACGTCGATGTCGGCGAAGTCCTGCCAGAGCACCGGGTTGCTGAAGTCCGCCAGCGCGGACGGCCCGGACGGCGCGGGGGCCGCGGCGGCCCGGGCCTGGGCGGCGTGGGCGACGGGCGCGGCGCCCGCCGCGATCAGTCCGGTGGCGGTCGCCAACATCCGGCGGCGACTGGGTTCGTGGGGGGTAGGTGGCATGTGGTGCGTCTCCTCGGTGCCGATGGTGCGACGGGTGGGAGAGGTGCGGTCCGGCCCCGATCGTCAACGGGCGTTCGAAATGACGGACGATGATCGGTGAGTCAGACGTCTCGCATCTTAGGCGGCGTGTGAGGGGGGTCAAGGGCTCAGGTCGCGCTTTTTCTCGGAACTTTCTCCGAAAACAACAGCCGCCGCGCGCCGCCGGATCGTGCCGTGACGGTGCGGGCTCAGTCCGCCGCGCCGCGCGGCGGGGCCGTGCTGTCGCGGACGACGAGGTCGGTGGTGAGCTCCACCCGCCGCTGGGCGGGCGGGTTCCCGTGCGCCAGGCCGATGACCATGGCGGCGGCGGTGGCGGCCATCTCGGCGAGCGGCTGGCGGACCGTCGTCAGCGGCGGGGTGAGCCACTGCGAGGGGAAGAGGTCGTCGAAGCCCACCACGCTCAGGTCCTCGGGAACCCGGAGGCCCGCCTCGGCCGCCGCTCGGTACACGCCGAGGGCGGAACCGTCGTTGCAGGCGAAGATCGCCGTCGGCGGGTCCGGCAGCCGCAGCAGCTCACGGGTGTGGGCGATGCCGTCCTCGACCTGGAAGTCGCCGATACGGACCAGGTTCTTGTCGACCGGGACGCCGGCGATGTCCATGGCGGCGCGGTAGCCGTCGAGCCGGGCGCGGCTGGCGAGGGCGTCGGAGGGACCGGCGACGATGGCGATGCGCCGGTGCCCCAGCTGGAGCAGGTGCCGGGTGGCGGACATCCCGCCGCTCCAGTTGCTGGCCCCCACCGACGGGCAGTCGTAGGCCGGCTCCGCGGGAGGATCGACGAGCACGAACGGGATGCCGCGGGTCCGCAGCTGGCTGTCCTGGGCCTCGGTGAGCCCGGAGAAGGTCGCGATGACGCCGGTGGGGCGCCGGGCCAGGATGGCCTCCACCCAGCCGCGCCCCGGGGTGTGGCTGCCCTGGAGCTCCGAGACCGCCACGGCGAGCGAGTGCTCCGCGGCCACCTGCTGGACGCCCCTGACGATCTCGACCGGGTAGGGGCCCGCCAGCTCGTGGAAGACCACCTCCAGCATCGGCGCGGGGCCGCTGGCCCGCTTCTGCCGCCGATACCCGTGGCGGCGGATCAGGTCCTCCACGACCTCCCGGGTCTCCGCGGCGACCTCGGCCCGGCCGTTGACCACCTTGGAGACCGTCGCCACCGAAACGCCCGCCCGCTCCGCCAACTGCGCGATGGTCAGCGGCTCCGGGTGCGCACCGTCGTCGTGAGAGCTCTTGTCAGCAGGGGGCACCAGAGCAGTCTACGCGTCCCACCTGGACCGTTTGCCGCTGCCGGTGCCCGTGGAGGGCCGGCCGCGGCAAACGCTCCAGCCCGCCCCGGTACGTGGCAGGGACCGGGGCGGGGAGGGGCCGCGGGGGCGACGGGGGTGTCAGTTCCAGAAGGCCATGGCCTGTCGGCCGAGGGACTGCTGGCCCGCGGTGTTGGCGTGGCAGCCGTCGGCGACCTCGCCGCTGCCGAGGTGGAACGCTCCGGGGTAGACGACGTTCTGCGTGGGGTCGGCGGCGGCCTGTTGGGCCAGGCTCTCCGTGAGCTGTGGGCCGTTGGCGCCGGCCAGGAAGCAGACGTTGCCGTCGTCGTAGAGCGGCTGTCCGGTGATGTAGATGGTCGCGTTCGGGGCGGCGTGCTGGCGGGCGTTGGCGATCAGCTGCTTGACCTCGTCGTAGGTCGCGCCGGCCCATTCGAAGATGCAGATCTGCACCCACACGGCCGTGGGCTCGCCGTACCTGGCGGCCTGCTGGTCGAACTGCTGCCAGGAGCTGGAGTTGGTGTTGGTCCAGGACTGCACGACGGCGCCGCCGGTGCCGTAGGGGCCCCACATGGTGGTGCCGCCGACGGCGACGTAGCCCTGCGCGACGTTCTCCGCCATGGAGCAGCCGATGAAGCCCATGGTGTTGGCGAGCGGTCGCGGCTGGTCCGTCCGCTGGTCGCTCGCCGTCGATATTGACGCGGACATGACAATCAGGACGATCGCGGCGGCGAGTGCCCCGACGGCGCGGACCGCGCGGCTGCGGCGGATCGGAGATCGCGCCCCGGGGTCCCTTTCCTGGTTGGCGGACTGTCTGGTCATAGCGGCTCCCTTTCTCGGTCCTTCGGACACGGTTCTGTCGGGGAATCGACCGACAGAAGTCGGCGGCCGACTGCGGCGACGGTACGACCGGGGATCCGGACGGTCAACGACGAGCTGCGCGGCCAGGGGCGGTTTCCGGACCGCGTCGAAACGGCATCGGCCGGACTCCCGGGGCGCCTCTCACCCGCACCGCGAGGCGGGTGGGGCGTCCGGCGCCCCGCCGGAGGCGCCGTCCGGCCCCGGGCCGATTTGGCGAAAAAAACTTCACATCGCGAACGCAGTCGGTTCGGCCGAGCCGTGGGTCGGCCGGGGCTCAGACGTCCGAGACGCGGGCGAACCGGCCGGCGACGTGGAGGTCCGCGGCGATGGCGTCGGCGGTGGCCCGCAGTTCGGGCAGCACCTCCGCCTCGCACTCCTCGGCGCTGCGGCGGCCGGTGTGCATGGCGACGTTGACGGCGGAGACCACGCGTCCGGAACGGTCGCGGACCGGCACCGCGATGGATCGCAGACCCTGCTCCAACTCCTGGTCCACCAGCGCGTAGCCGGTGGCCGCGGCGCGGTCCAGACACGCCGCCAGCGCCGCGCGGCTCGTCGTGGTGTACGGGGTCAGCGGCCGCGGCTCGGCGCGGTCCAGGCGGGTCGCGCGGTCGGCGGCCGGCAGGTCGGCGAGCAGCACCCGGCCCATCGACGTGGCGTAGGCCGGGAAGCGGGTGCCGACCGTGATCTCCACACTCATGATCCGCTTCGTCGCCGCGCGGGCGGTGTAGCGCACGTCGTCGCCGTCGAGCACCGCCAGGGACGTGGAGTCGTGCACCCGTTCGGCCAGGGCCGCCAGATGGGGCTGGGCGATCTGCGGCAGCGTGCGACGGGACAACGGCGCGAAGCCCAGGGCCAACACCCGTGGGGTGAGCCGGAAGGTTCCGGCGTCCGCGGCCACGCAGCCCACGTGCTCCAGGGTGATCAACGCCCGGCGGGCGGTGGCCCGCGCCAGGCCGGTCGCCTCGGCAACGCCCGAGAGGGTCAGCTCCCCGCGGCCGGCGCCGAACGCGGTCAGCACGGTCAGCCCGCGGGCCAGCGATTCGACGAACCCCCGGCCCAGCTCCCGTTTGGAGTCGGCGGCCCAGGACACCAGGCCGGGGCGGGCGGGTTCGGGCTCCGGCGGCTCGGCCTCGCGCAGCCGCCGCTCCATCGCGCTGACCGCCGCCCGGACCCTGGGCAGCAGCCGCCGGTGCAGGTCCCGCGCGCTGTGCCGGCTGGTGTGGCTGACCAGGCTCACCACGCAGGCCAGGCCCCCCGCCGGATCGCGCACCGGCACGGACAGGGCGACCAGGCCCGGCTCGACGAGCTGGTCGTCCAGCGCCCAACCGCGCCGGCCCGCCTGCTCCGCCCAGGCCGCGAACTCCGCGTCCGTGGGCGGGCCCTCGGCCGCGCGCGGCGGCAGCACGGGAAAGCCGTGGCCCAGCGGATCGGTGGCCCGGCGCCGACGCCAGCGCGCCCAGTCCCGTTCGTCCCAGCCGGCGGCGATCAGCGGTCCCGGCGCGATGCGTTCGGCCGGCAGCAGGTCGCCGATGCGGAAGCTGACCGACAGGGTGCGGCGCCGGGTGGTCTGGTGGATGAACCGGACGCCGTCGCCGTCGGCGACGGCCAGCGAGACGGACTCGTCCAGCTCGTCGGCCAGCTCCCTGGCGTGCGGGCCCAGCAGATCCGGCAGCCGCAGCGCCGCCAGATAGGCGTTGCCGAACTCCATCAGCCGCGGGGCGAGCAGCACCGAGCGGCCGTCGACGCGCAGGTAGCCCATGCGGGCCAGGGTGCCGGTGATCCGGTCCAGGGTGGAGCGGACCAGCCCGGTGCGGCGCTCCAACTCGGGGAGGCTCAGCGCGCCGTCGGCGTCGGTCAGCGCGCGCAGCACGGCGACGCCGCGGATCAGCGGCAGGACCGCCTCGGCGGGCGCCTCGCCCGCGGGCGCCGCGGCCAGGACCGGTGGCTGGGGCATGGGGCCTCCGTGCTCTCGGACGGCGTGCTGATGGGGACGGTGGGCCGGCGGCCCGCACCGTCGGGCGTCACGACGGCGACGCGTCGAGTTGCTGGTCGATCTTCTCCAACTCGGCGATCCGGTCCCGTCCGCGTTCGCCGAGCTCCTGGGCCACGGCGCCGATCACGTGCTCGACCAGTCCGCTCGCCCCCACCAGGGAGTCGAAGCCCGCGCGGGTCTCGATCTGCGCGGGGAGGACGACGTCGGCGAGGTGCGCGATCGGGGAGAGCCAGGCGTCGGTGAAGAGCACGAGGTCGGCCCCGCGGTCGGACATGGCGCGGGCCAGGTTGGCCGTGCGGCGGTCGTAGCGGCGGAAGTCGAAGGTCACCAGGACGTGGTTCCGGCCCGTCGCGGCGACCAGGCCCGCCGCCTCCCGGCCGTCGGCGGGGATCAGGTGCACGTCGGCCCGCAGCAGCCGCAGGTGGAAGTTGAGCAGCTCCGCGACGGAGGCGCTGAACCGGCCCGCGGTGATCACGACGGTCCGTCGGAGGTCGGCCAACAGGTCCCGTGCGGCGGCCAGTTCCGAGGCCGGCACCTCCCGGAAGGTGTCGGTGATCAGCTGGGTCAGCTTCGCCACCTCGGCGTGTTCCGCCGCCGCGGAGGAGGCCGCGGGCCCGGCGCCCTTCGGCTCCGGGTACTGCTCCAGCGGGGACCCCATCCGTTCGTGCACCTCGCGCATCAGCGCGCGTTGCATGTGCGGGAACCCGCCGAAGCCCAGCCGGGACACGAACCGGACCACCGTCGGCGGGCTGACGTTCGCCCGCTCGGCGAGTTGGGCGACGGTCTCCAGACCGGCGACCGGATAGGCGGCCAGGAGGGCGCGGGCGACCTTCCGTTCCCCCGCGCTGAGATCGCCCAGCAGCCTGCGCGTCATGTCCGCCACCGACTCGGTGGCACGTGGCTCGTCAAGCACCGGTCCGTCCTTCGCTGCGAGGTGGCTGCGGGGCCAGTATCCCAGCGCCGCACACCCGCGGGCGCCCGCGCGTCGGCCTCATCCCCGCGCGGCCGCGAGGTAGCCGGTCAGCATCGCCCGGGCCACGTCCGCCACGGCCTGGTCGGAAGGCAGGAAGGTGGCCGAGTGCAGGCGTCCCGACCCGTCGCCGACCCCGACGAACATCATCAGCGAGGGCAGCACCTCGGTGTAGTACGAGAAGTCGTCGGCGCCGGCCGAGCGGAACTCCCCGTCGACCGGGACGCCGAGCCGCGCCAGCCCGGCGGCGGTGGCCCGGGCCAGCCGCTCGTCGTTGGCCAGCGGTGGCTCGCCCCGGACGACGGACACCTCGGCGCCGCAGCCGAACGCCGTCGCGATGCCGCTGCTGACCGCCGCCAACCGGTCGAGCATCAGCTCCCGGTCCCGCGCGGTGGTGGTCCGCACGGTGCCGGCGAGGCCGGCGTGGTCGGGGACGACGTTGGTCGTCGTCCCGCCCGCCATCCGGGTCACCGTGAGCACCGCCGTGGCGGTCGGGTCGACGGTGCGGTGCCGGACCGACTGCAGCGCCGTCACGATGTTCGCCACCACCACCAGCGGGTCGCTGCCGGTGTGCGGGTAGGCGGCGTGGCCGCCCCGCCCCGACACCTCGACGGCGAACTCGTCGCTGGAGGCGTTCACCACGCCAGGCACGCAGGCGACGACGCCGTTCGGCAGGCTGGGCTGCACGTGCGCGGCCAGCACCGCCCGGCAGGTGTCGGGGCCCAGGGCGCCGGAGGCGAGGATGTCACGCGCCCCGGAGGGGGCGCTCTCCTCGCGCGGCTGCAGGACCGCCAGCAGCGGCAGCGGCCCGCCGACGCGGTCCACGGCGCGGGCGACGGCGACCAGCGCCGCGAGGTGCACGTCGTGACCGCAGCCGTGCATGAAGCCGGGCGTCGCCGACTGCCACGGCACGCCGGTCCGCTCGGCGACCTCCAGCGCGTCGAGCTCCGCGCGTATCGCCACGGCCGGTGCCTCGCCGCCGATCCGGACGATCGCCCCGGTCTCGGCGACCTTGACCACGCCGTCGCCGCGCGGCAGCTGGTCGAGGACCAGATCGCGGGTGGGCCCCTCGTCGCCGGAGAGGTGCGGGTCCCGGTGGATCCGGCGGCGCAGCTCGACCGCGGCGGGGAGCTCCGCCGCGACCGCCGCGCGCAGCCGTTCCGCGGCCTGTTCGTTCACCGGTCCCCCTCGACGCCGTAGACGCGGGCCGCGTTCTCCCAGCCGATCATCGCCGCGATCCGGGTCGCGTCCCGCGTCCCGAGTTCCGCGTCCTCGACCCAGCGGCCGAGCGCCCGCGTCATGCCGCGGCGCCACAGGTGGGCGCCGAGGAAGTGGAGTTCGGCGGGGCCCCAGGCGTCGGAGGAGAAGAGGATCTTGCCGAACGGCGCCAGCTCCAGCGATTCCGCGATGACCGCGTGCGAGCGCAGCCCGGTGTAGTTCGTGGCGAGCCCGACGTCGAAGTAGACGTGCGGGAACGCCTGGGCGAGATAGCCGGCGTTGCGGTGGAACGGGTAGCAGTGCAGCAGCAGGAGGTCCACCCCGCGCGGTTCGACGCGCCTGATGAAGTCGGTCAGCAGCAGCGGATCGCACCGGTGCAGGTCGAGGTCGGGGTCGCCGTAGCCCGAGTGGAGTTGCAGCGGCAGGCCGCGGTCGACGCCGCTCCAGAGCAGGAACCGCAGGAGGACGGGATCGTCGACCCGGGCGGAGGCCCCGTCGCCGGCCCCGTCGCCGGCGGCGAGCGTTCGGCCGGCGGCCCGCACCACGTCGGCCCGGGACGGCGGCGCCGGATCGAAGTCGAACCCGCAGCGGTAGGCGACCACGCTCTTGAGCCCGGCGGCGTTCGCGGTCCGCTCGGCCAGCACCTCGGGATACCGGCGGACGGCGGACTCGACGCTTCCGGCGGAGGTCAGCAGCCGCTCGAAGACGGTCTCCAGCCGCACCACCTCGTCGGCGGGGACGCCGCTCGACGCCGACATCTGCGCCGGGGTGAGGATCTCCTCCGCCGCGAACCCGGTCTCGACCAGGTACCGGCCCACGCCGCTCGCGGTGAGCAGCCGCCGGGTCACCTCGGCCTCGCCGAGCTCCTGGCGGCGGGCGACGTACGCGTCCGCGCCGGCCCGCGGCTCCAGGTCGAGCAGCGGGGCGCACCAGCGGCGGACGGCCAGGCCGACCTGCGAGTCGAACCCGTTCATCCACGCCGGCACCGGCCGGTCGGACTCGGAGAGCATCTGCTCGAACCGCGCCCGGTCGGGCTGGGACCGCAGCGCGCCGTGCACGTGGTGGTCGAGCAGCGGGAGGGCCGCCAGGGCCGCGGCGACCTCGGCGTACGGCCCCGACGGACGGTGCGAGCCGGACGGGTCGTGCGAGCCGGACGGGCCGTGCGAGCCGGACGGGCCGTGCGAGCCGGACGGGTCGTGCGGGTCGTGCGGTCCCTGGTCGGGGCGGTCAGTAGACATCGGCCATCCTTCGGCACGCCTCGTCCGGCTTGAGCACTTCGAGGTCGGAGAGGTCCTGACGGCGCACCGCCAGATGCGTGGCGAGCAGGGTCGGGTCGAACCACGACGCGGCCACCGGGTCGCTCTCCAGCGCGTCGAGGGCCTCGCCGGTGTCGCCGGGCAGGGGCGCGAGGTCCCCGGGCCCGCTGTGGGTCTCGGGCCACACCCGGGCCGGCTCGTAGTGCCGGATGCCGTGCAGCCCGGCCCGGACGAGCGCGGCGAGGCCCAGCCACGGGTTCGCGGTCGCGTCGGCGGCGCGGTACTCCAGGTTGAGCTGGTCCGCCACGGGCGTGCGGGACAGCGGCGTGGTCGGGCAGATCCGCAGCAGCGCCTCGCGGTTCCGCTCGCCGATGTAGGCGCCGCCCGCGCTCCACCGGTGCGGCGCGAGCCGGAGGAACGAGGTCGGCGAGGGAGCCGTCCAGCCGGTCAGGGCGCGGGCGTGGGTGACGATGCCGGCGGAGAACCGGGCGCCGATCTCGGAGAGTCCGCCCGGCCGGTCCGGGTCGTGCAGCACCGGGGTGCCGTCGAGGTCGGTGAGGCTGAGGTGGATGTGCACCCCGTTTCCGGTGCCCGCGGCGGTCAGGATCGGGGCGAACGTGGCCCGCAGCCCGCGCCGCCTGGCGAGGTCGCGGACGAGCTCCCTGAGCAGTACGGCGCGGTCTGCGGCGCGGAGCGCGTCGGTGGGCCGGGTCGTCACCTCGTACTGGCCCTCGCCGTACTCGGGCAGCCAGTTCTCCGGTTCCAGGCCCGCCAGGTCGAGGAGCCGCACGAGATCGGAGCCGAACGGTTCGGCGAGCCGCAGCCGTGCGAAGGACATCGGCGCCGACGCCGGCAGGCCCTGGAGCACGAACTCGTGCTCGAAGGAGGCGACCAGGCGGAGCCCGGCCCGTTCGCGCAGGTCGGACAGCGCCGAACGCAACGCGTCGCGCGGGCAGCACGACCACGGAGTTCCGTCCAGGTGCGCCTGGTCCGCGAGGTACAGCCGGACCGCGGGCGCGTCGCCGTCGGCGGGCACGTCGGTGGCCGTGCCGGGGTCGGCGACCAGCCGCAGGTCGCCGGTGGCGCCGAACGCGTTGTCGTCGACGATGTGCCCGCCGGCCGTCACCGCGAGGTCGGCGGGAACCCAGCCGACGCCGCCGCGCAGCACCGACTCGTGGTCCGCGAAGGGCACGGCGCGCCCCCGGGTCAGGCCGACCAGGTCGCACGTGGCCAGGAAGACCAGATCGGGGGTGGCGTCCCCGGCGGCCGGGGAGGTGGGCTGACCGGGCGGTTCGAAGGGGGGCATCGGGATCCTTGGGGGAACGGGGACAGCGGGCCTCTGCGGGTCTCTGCGGGCCTCGGCGGGGCGTGGGTCAGCCGGACCGGTCGGCGAGGCCGCAGTGGTCGATGGCGGCGACCGCCATCACCTTGGCGACGTCGATGATCGACTCGATGTCGACCCATTCGTCGGGTCCGTGCGCGTCCGCGCCGCGCGGGCCGTGGATGACCGGGGCCGCGCTGTCGACGTAGAACGCGCCGTCGCACACCGCGGGGAAGCCGGTCACCTCGCCCGTCCGCCCGAGCGCCTCGCACTGGCGCCGGATGCTGGAGATCAGTGGCCCCTCGGGATCGGTGTCGAACGCGGGGAAGTGCAGGTCGCCGAGCTCCCAGGTGACGGTGGGCGGATGCTCGGCCAGCCACGGGTCCTGGCTGGCCCAGTGGTGCACGAACTCCTCGAAGTCCGCGCGGATCTGCTGGGACGTCTCGGTCGGCAGGTACTTCAGGTCGAAGTCGACCACGCCGACGTCGGGCGTGGTGGCCGGGTTCGTCATGGTGACCGGGAGGCCGTCCTCGCCCAGCCCGAAGCCCACCTGCACGACGCTCGGGCTGATCGTGGTGATGCCGGGCGGCAGCAGCGGGTGGTACTTGCGCATGGCCCAGGACCGTTCGAGATGGCCGACCGCGGTGATGAAACGGGTCACCAGCTCGGCCGCGTTCACCCCGGGGCGCATCCGGTCGGGGGCGTCGGGCTGGGGGTAGATGTCGTTGTACCGCCAGCCCGCGTGCGCCTGGGCGCCGCGGATGGTGACGCGCACCCATTCCAGGCCCGGCTGGCAGACCATGACCTGCCCCTGCGTGGGTTCCGCGACGATCACCGCGGACGCGGTGTGGCCGCGCTCGATGATCTTCCTGGTGCCGAACCCGCCGGCTTCCTCGTCCACGACGCTGTGGATCGCGAGCGATCCCGCCAGGTCGATGTCGCAGCTCCGGAGCGCCTCCACGGCCGCCACCGCGGCGGCCAGGCCCGCCTTCATGTCGTAGCTGCCGCGGCCGTAGAGCCGCCCGTCGTCGATCCGCGCCGCGAACGGGTCAGTGCTCCACCGGTCGCGGTCGCCCACCGGCACGACGTCGATGTGCCCGTTGAGGATCATGCCGCGCTCGTCCGAGCCGTCGAGGCGGCCCACGACGTTGGGGCGGTCGGGGAACGCGTCGAAGACGTCGAGGTCCATGCCGGCGCGCCGGAGCCGGTCGGCGATGACCGCCTGGGCGTCCGCCTCGCGGTTCAGGCCGGGGGCGGACTCGAACTTCGGGTTGACGGTGGGGATGCTCACCAGCTCCTGGGCCAGCGCGACGACCGCGTCGCGGTTGCCCTCGATCCGCGCGAGCACGCCGGAGACGGCCTCTTCTCTACCCATCGGGTCCTGCTCTCTGCCCATCGGACCTGCTCCTTCGGTTCGGGCGCTGTGCTCAGTGCGAGACGGGGGCGGGCGCGGGCACGCCCACCGGCCGGGCGACCAGCCCCGGCCAGCGGCGGGCGGCGACCGCGACGGAGAGGGCGTAGCCGACGCCCACGCCCACGGCCACCAGCGGCATCGGCAGGAACGTGTCCGGCAGCTCGAAGTAGACGACCGCGCCGATCACGCACCAGGCGAACGCGAGCACGTTGACGCCGCCGACGTAGCGGTAGGGGCCGTGCTCGTCGTAGAGGGCCGGGACGTCGATGCGGCCCCGCTTGACGATCAGGTAGTCGGCGATGATGACGCCGACGATGGGCGCGAACACGTTGCCCATCGCCTCCATGAAGTCGCTGAAGCGGTTCACCACGTCCGGCAGCGCGGCCAGGAAACCACCGAGGAGCGCCACCAGGACGGTCGACCAGAACCGGCCCAGCCTCGGCACCAGGTTCACCAGGGAGAGCCCGCCGGTGTAGAGGTTCATCACGTTGATCGTCCAGTTGTCCAGGACGAGCACGACGAAGACAAGCATCAACACGAAGGACCCGACGCCCAGCTCGGGGATGACCGCGAACGCGTTCTCGTTCTGTGCTCGGGTCGCCGCCGCGGCGTAGGCGCCGAAGAAGGAGGCGACGAGGGCCCCGACGGTGGCGGCCGCCATGGTGCCGAACCACATGTCGCGGCGCGAGTTGGAGTACCGGCAGTAGTCGGCGGCGTCGGTCACCTGGCTGAACCAGGCCGCGGCCACGGCGTTGACCCAGACGGCGAACACGGCCCACTTCCAGCCGGCCGAGCCCTGCCAGGCGAACACCTCGTCGGGGGCGAACCCGGGCGCGTCGTGGCTGGCCATGACGTAGAAGAGATACCCCAGGATGACGATCTTGGCGGGAAAGGCGATCTTCGAGAGCCATTTCAGGGAGCCGTAGCCGAGCAGCGCCACCGTGGCCTGCAGGACGGCGAACGCGATGCTGACGCCGACCAGGGAGAGGTCCACGTCGAGCCATTCCCTGAGCACGGCCACGATTCCCATGGCCCCCGCCAGCGTCTGGAAGGCGAACCAGAACGCCGAGCTGACCGCGCGCAGCGTGGAGATCAACCATTTCGAGGCGCGAATTCCGACGAAGGCGCGGGTGGACACGATTCCGGGAAGCCCGTAGTCGACGCCCACGGTGGCCATCACGGTGTACGCGCTGAAGGCGATGAGGATGCCGAGCACCTGCGCCGCCACCGCCGCCCAGAAGGACAGGCCGGCGACCACGGCCAGCCCGCCGATGAGGATCAGGCCCGGGTTCAGCAGCACGTTCACCAGGATCTGGAAGAGGTCGTACCAGCGGATGGTGCGCTCCTCCGGAGGCACGGGCTCGACGCCGCGGGTCTCGACCCCGCGCGGCTGGCGGACGCTCGGACCCTCGTCGTTCTTGACCATTACGGCTCCCTATCCGGCCCGCCGAGCGGGCCAGGGCCTGGACCGGTGAACGACGCCAACGTAGGCGGAACAGATGTTCCTGTCTAGACACATTCCAAGATCATTGTTATGAATCTTACGTTGGCGTGCCCGCACGAGCCCGAGGTGGACGGGAGGCAGCGATGTTGGATCTGCATCGCCTGATGCTGCTCCGGGAGATCGGAGCCCGCGGCAGCATGAGCGCCGCCGCGCGCAACCTGGCGTACAGCCACTCCACCATCTCCCAGCAGATGAGCATCCTGGAGCGGGAGGCCGGGGTGGTGCTGCTGGAGCGCGTCGGGCGCGGGGTGCGGCTCACCGAGGCGGCCGAACAGCTGGTGCGGCACACCGAGGCGGTGCTGTCGATCCTGGAACGCGCCCAGTCCGACCTGGCCTCCGCGCACGCCCGGATCCGGGGCACGATCACGCTCGCGGCCTTCAGCACCGCCGCCCGGGCGGTGCTGCCCGAGGCGCTGCTGCGCCTGGGGCACCTCTATCCGGAGCTGAGCGTCGACGTCGAGCAGCACGAGCCGGAGGAGGGCCTGGCCCGGCTGGCCGCGCGCCGCGTCGACCTTCTCATCGCCGACGAGTTCCCGGGCGCGCCGCTGTCGGTCGGCCCGGCGCTGCACGCCGAACCGCTGCACACGGACCCCGTCGGCGCCTATCTGCCCGTTGGGTCCGAGGCGCGGAGCGTCGCGGACCTGGGGGAGCTGGCCTGGGCGATGGAGCCGGCGGGCACCGGGTCCTTCGCGTGGGCGCGCCGGCTGTGCCGCGACATCGGGTTCGAGCCCCGGATCAGGTACCGGTCCGCGGACCCCCTGTGCCACCTGCGACTGGTGGAGGCCGGACTGGCGGCCGCGTTCCTGCCCCGGCTGGTGGTGCGGGAGTCCGGCACCCGGCTGGAACGCTGCCCCCTGGTGCCCGGCGACCTCGAGCGGCGGCTCTACGCGGTGTCCCGGGAGGGAAGCCAGGACCGGCCGGTGATCCTGGCCTGCCAGGCGGTGATCCGCGGGGTGCTCGCATCGCTGTCGGGGCCCTGACCCGGCATCGTCAGCCGCCGGCGCGCTGCCCTACGGCGGCTTCCGCGGATCCGCTCCGCGGTGTCCTGACGCGGCCGGTCAAGGCGCCGGATCTGGGGTCGGGTGGAATCCGCCCTGGCTTTTGCGCGGTGTCCTGACGCGGCCGGTCAAGGCGCCGGATCTGGGGTCGGGCGGAATCCGCCCTGGCTTTTGCGCGGTGTCCTGACGCGGCCGGTCAAGGCGCCGGATCTGGGGCGGGGCGAAATCCGCCCCGGCTTTTGCCGTTTCCGGGCTTCCGGCGTTCCGTCGGTTTCCTCGACAGGCGCCCGTCGAGAGATCGCGCTTTTTCTCGCGCCTTTCCGCCCCTACCCTCGCCGACAACGGCCTCCACCGAACGGGTCTCCCGTTCCGTTCGAAGGAATTCTCGATGCCCGCCACAACCATTCCCCTGGCGCACCGCGCGACCGATCTGGTGGGGTCGGTCATCGACTCCTCCACCTCGCTGCTGGCCCGGCAGACGCACGACGTGGTGCGGTTCGCCATGGGCGCGCCCGGCGACGATCTGATACCCGTCGAGATGTTCGACCGATACCTCGGCGAACTGTCGCCCGGCCGGTACGGCTACGGCGCCACCGAGGGCGAACCGGAGCTGATCGAGCAGGTGCTCGCCCTGACGCACGGGCGGGGCGTCGCGTCGTCGGCGGACCGCATCACCATCACCACCGGCGGCATGCAGGGCCTGGACCTGGCCGGCAAGCTGTTCCTCGACCCCGGCGACCTGGTCATCGTCGAGGGGCCCACCTACACCAACGGGAACAGCACCGCCCTCAGCTACGGCGCCCGGCTGCTGGAGGCGCCCCTCGACGAGAACGGGCTGGTGGTCGAGCGGCTGGAGGAGCTGGTGGCCCGGGCCGGGCGCACCCCGAAGGCGATCTACACCATCCCGACCTTCCAGAACCCGTCGGGCGCCACGCTCTCGCGGGCCCGCCGGGAGCGGCTGCTCGACCTCGCCGACCGCTGGGGAGCCGTGATCATCGACGACGACCCGTACGGGATGCTGCGCTTCGAGGGGGAGGAGGTCCCCGGCTTCGCCCAGATCGCCCCGAACCATCCGCTGGTCTTCTCGGTCCGCACCTTCTCCAAGATCCTCGCCCCGGGGCTGCGGGTCGGCTGGGTCGACGCGGACCCGGCGCTGCGGCCGTTGCTGATCAACGCGAAGCAGGCCATGGACACCTGCACGGGAGTGCCGGCGCAGCGGATGGTGACCCGCTTCCTGGCGGACGACCACCTCGACGCCCACCTGGCCCGGATCGCGCGGCTGTACCGCACCCGCAAGGACGCGATGCGGCACAGCCTCCGGCGGCACTTCGGCGAGCGGGTGCGCGGCACCGACCCGGACGGCGGGTTCTTCCTCTGGCTCACCTTCGCCGGGGCCTGGGCGGAGCTCGACACCCGCAGGCTGTTCGAGCCCGCGCTGCGGCACGGCGTCGCCTTCATCCCGGGGCCGGCCTTCTCCGCGACCGGGTCGTTCGCGAACGCCCTGCGGCTGTGCTTCGCCACGTCGTCGCCCGAGCGCATCGAGGAGGGCGTCGTCCGCCTCCGACGCGCCGCCGAGGAAGTGCTGGCCGGCCGGGACCGAACCCGGCCGCCGCGGGTGTCCAACTAGTCAGCTTGCGCACTTGGACGGAAGCGGTATGGGAGCGGACGCGGCGCCCCCCGGCACCCCGGCCGGCTGACCGTGCTGACGGGGCCAACCGTGCTGACCGGGCCGGGCCCTACGGACAGGTCACGTCGGTGCCCCGGCGCTCGGTGCGCTCCGCGACCTCCCCCCAGACCCCCGCGCAGGCCTTGGCGACCTGGACGACGACGCCGCTGCAGTGCGGCGGAAGGTTGTCGATGATCCGGTCCCAGTCGTCCGCCCTGAGCGTGGCGACGTTCAGGAGACGGAGCAGGTACCGGCCCGGTTCGCTGAGCCGCAGGGCGGGGTCGGCCCTGAGCCGTTCGACGATGGCGGCGCTCTGGTCAGGACAGGACGGAAGCGGCTTCACCGCGCCCTCGTCGCCGCCGTCCCCCGAGTCCGTCGGCTGGGCGTCGGCGAGCCTCAGGTCCGAGCCCAGCATCCGTCCCCTGTCCCGGTCGAGCGGGTGCACCCGACCGGCGTGACCGCTCCCGGCCCCGGCCTGCCCGCCCGGCCCGGCCGGCCCGCGCCGGCGGATCTCGGTGACCGTTCCGGGGGACAGCCCGGTGACCGTCGCGATCCTCCGGTCCGACCAGGTGGGATGGGACAGGGCGATGCGCGCGGCGGATCTCCTGCGGTCCGCCAGCGACAGCGGCAGACCGTGTGTCACGTTCGCCTGGACGGCCAGCACGAAGGCGTCGGCCTCAGTGCCGTCGAAGAACCTGACCGCGATGCTCTTCCGACCCCGTAGCCGCGCCGCGCGTAAGCGGTGTCTGCCGTCGACCACCCGCATGGTCGCCCGGTGCACGATGATCGGCGGAAGTTCGTCCCGCGACGCCGCGAGCGCCCTGATGTGCTCGGGATCCTCTCCGACAACGCGCGGCGAGTCGGCGGTCGAAATCAGTCTGATCTCGACCTCGGTGGTCGGCTGTTCTTCGTTTTCCCCTCGTCCAGGTTCCACTGCAGCTCCTCACGAGTCGGGTATCGCCCCGATTACCGTTTACTGGCGAACTCCCGCATGACCTCGGGCGCGTTTGTCCCAGCCGTTCTCGGTGATGTCCCATCGCTGCGCTTCCGCCTGATCGGCCGGAGCAATCTCGTGCACGGACGGAGCAGGGACCGATGGGCTCCGCAACAAGGTTTCCCCCTGGTCACCGGCGGTTCAAGGGTGACCAACCGGCGGGAATTGTTTCTCCCGGGATCGGGTGCCGGGCAACAAAAACGGGCGCCGCAACCGCACGCCCGGGGTGGTGTACCTGCGACATCGCGCGCCGGCCCGCCGGGAGTCGCGTTTCGATGGTTCGTACGCGCCTTGTTGCGCGGCGCTTTTATTGCGCCGGCCTTTTAGGTCGGGAAGGATCCCTGGTCCGGACGGTCATCCGCGCGGGTGGCGGGGCGCACCGCCCGGTGCGCCGCAGGGCCCGCATACGACCGCCGCCCCGGACCACAGGGCCCGGGGCGGCGGCGGTGCCGGCGTGAACGCCGGCCGGAAGGCGAGGGATCAGAAGTGTTCGAGAATCTGCTGCCGGATCGTCAGCACGGACAGCACGCCGAACAGGCCGATCGCCCAGACCAGGGCGGCCACCCGGAAGCCGCGCACCTTCAGCGGTGCGGGCAGCGCCTTGCGATTCATCATGATCAGCAGCCCCGAGTAGACGAACATCATCAACCCGGCGACGCAGGCGGAGATCACCAGCAGCACCAGCGGCTGATCGAAACCGACCGAGAGAATGAGCACGCCTATGCCCACGAGACCCCATACCAACCAGAAGTACAGCCGGCTTTCGGAATGCCGCGAGGAGCGCAGGTACGTCGACTTGAGAACGTCGGCGGCCAGCCTGCTGGTGTAGTCGACGATGCCCGTCGCCGAACTGAACAGGGCGAAACCGCCGATCAGCCAGAAGAGCACGCCGAACCAGTCGCCCACCTCGGCCTTCAGGACCTCGCCCTCCACCTCCACGAAGCCCACGTCGTCGGTGAGGCCCGGCGTGCCGAAGAGCGTGGAGTGCGCCAGCAGCGAGGTCATCACGATGGTGACGATCGTGGTCACGCCGAAGGTCAGGGCCTGTTCGGTGTTCGCGAACCGCCACCAGCGCCTCCACCGCGCGAGGTTCTCCTCGTCGGGCACGAAGACGTATCCGCTGGTCGATCCCGAGGCCTCCTCCTTGCCGGTCACCGGACTGACCAGCCGGGGCACGTAGTGGCCCATGCCGAAGCCCTTGTCGCGGATCCAGTTGCTCTGGCACAGGTTCTGCCCGCCGCCGGCGCCGGCGTAGGCCAGCGCTCCCATCAGCACGGCGACCCCGATGTCGCTGGGGAACTGGCCGACGTTGGTGGCCGCCTCCGGCAGCTCCTTCCAGGTGTCCATGTTGACGGCGAGGATCACCGCCAGCACGAAGAACCCGCCGATCAGGGCGACCTTGACGAAGATCAACCCCTCGAGCGCCGAGTACACCACGGGTGCGAGGGTGAGGATCGCGCCGATGAGCAGCAGCAGGACTATGGCGATCACCGTGGCGTCGCCGCCGAAGACGTAGGAGAACATCGTCGCGGAACTCGTGGCCCACCCTGGCCACAGGTTCGCCGCGTACGTCAGCAGGGCGAGCACCACACCCCAGTGCGGCCAGAACCGGTTGAAACCGGCCATGGCCGTCTCGCCGGTGGCGAGCGTGTACCGCTCGATCTCCATGTTGATGAACCACTGGGTGATGACGCCGACCACGGCTCCCCAGAGGAAGACCAGGCCCGCCTGCGAGGCGATGTAGGGCCAGAGGATGAACTCGCCCGACGCCAGGCCCACACCGGCGCCGACGATGCCGGGACCGATGATGCGCCAGGTCTTCGGGGGTAGGGCGGGTAGGGCGCGGACCTCCGGCGGCGGCAGATGGCGACTTCGCATCGGGAAGGGTGCGTCGGCACCAGGGCTGTCGTCCGTGCGCTTCATCGGGATCCCGCCTCTCTTCGTCGAGTCCGCAGGGGGAGTACGATGCAGGCAATCATCAAATGATTAGATGATTCCGTCCAGGGGGCGTGCAAAGATCGTGGTGCAGTACCGGACCATGCATCAGCGGGTGGTTGACGAACTGGGTCGGCGCATCGTCGGGGGAGAGTGGCAGCCGGGGGAGTCGCTGCCGGTCGAGGGCGCGCTCGCGGTGCAGCTTGGGGTCAGCCGTGGCGCGTTGCGGGAGGCGGTCAAGGCCCTGGCCGCCAAGGGGATGTTGCATGTCCGCCCGCGCACCGGAACGCGGGTGCTGACGCCCGAGCACTGGAACTACCTGGACCGCGACGTGCTGCGCTGGCAACAGGCGTGCGACGCCGCGACGCTGATGCGCGACACGAACGGGCTGCGCCGGATCGTCGAGCCCGAGGCCGCCCGGCTGGCCGCCGGCCGGGCCGACCCCAACGACGTGCGGGCCCTCCAGGACGCCCTGACCGTGATGGAGATCGCGGCGGCGCGGCCCGGACGCGGCGGCTACATCGAGGCGGACATCGCGTTCCACGGCGCGCTGCTGGTCGCGAGCGGCAACCGCCTGCTCGGCTCGCTGGGCCGCGCGGTGAACGTCGCCCTGGAGCACACCTTCGCCGTGAGCACGCAGACCCCCGGGGCGGTCGAGGGCTCGCTGCCAGGCCACCGTGCCGTCGTGGAGGCCATCGAGGCCGGCGATCCCGAGGCCGCGGCGGCGGCCATGCTCGGCATCATCGACGCCGCCGAACAGGAGATCACGAGATCCCCGGGCCGCCCCCGCGACTAGCCTTACCGGCCCGGACCGCGGCCTGGGCCGTCGGTCCCGTGTGGGGTGATGACGGTGACGCCGGGTGGGGATCCCTCGCTCAGGGCGGCCAGCGCGGCGGGCGTCTCGGCCAGGGAGATGACCGAGCCGACCAGCAGGTCGGGGCGCAGCGTTCCGGCGGCGACCTGCCGCATCAGCTCGGGATAGGCGTGCGCGGCCATGCCGTGGCCGCCGAGGAGGTCGAGCTCCAGGGCGACGACCCGGTCCATCGGGACCGGGGTGCCGCCGGCGGGCAGCAGCCCGACCTGCACGTGCCGGCCGCGCCGGCGCAGGCTCGCCACGGACGCGGCGCAGGTCGCGGCGGAGCCGAAGGCGTCGAGGGAGACGTGCGCGCCGCCGCCGGTCGCCTCGCGCACCGCGGCCGCGGCGTCGCCGCCGGCCGCGCCGGCGTCCA
This sequence comes from Streptomyces sp. B6B3, assembly GCF_039871525.1. Classification (NCBI taxonomy): domain Bacteria; kingdom Bacillati; phylum Actinomycetota; class Actinomycetes; order Kitasatosporales; family Streptomycetaceae; genus Streptomyces; species Streptomyces sp. B6B3. Next base: position 41,198 of record NZ_JBDPLU010000024.1, read on the forward strand.
CGGCGGCCGTCGCGCCGAACCGCCCGGCCAACTCCAGCGCCTCGGGCGCGACGTCCACCGCGACGACCCGGGCCCCGCAGGCCGCCGCGATCATCACGGCGGACAGCCCGACCCCGCCGCAGCCGTGCACCGCCACCCATTCGCCGGGACGCACCCGGCCGCGGGCGACCACGGCCCGGTAGGCGGTGGCGAACCGGCAGCCGAGGCCGGCCGCGGTCTCGTAGGCCAGGTCGTCAGGTATCGCGACCAGGTTGGTGTCGGCCGCGTGCAGCGCCACGTACTCGGCGAACGACCCCCAGTGCGTGAAGCCCGGCTGCTCCTGCCGTTCGCAGACCTGCTGCTCGCCCGCCGCGCACGCGGGACAACGCCCGCAGGCGCACACGAACGGCACGGTCACCCGGTCCCCGACGCGCCAGCCGGTCACCGCCGGGTGCACCGCCTCGATCCGACCGGCGAGCTCGTGCCCCGGCACATGCGGCAGCGTGATCCCCGGATCGTGGCCCGCCCAGCCGTGCCAGTCGCTCCGGCACAGCCCCGTCGCCTCGACGCGCACCACCACACCGCCGGCCGGCGGCACCGGGTCCGGCACCTCGCGCACCTCGGGCAGCCGCCCGAACTCCTCGACCAGCACGGCCCGCACGCGCGTCCCTCCCGTCTCGACCGGCTCGACCGGCTCGACCGGCTCGACCGGGCCACGGTACCCGCGCCGGACGACGGCTGCGCCGTCCGGGTGAGCTGCGGTCAGCCGGGAGCGTTGGTGAACGGGCCGGCGGGGCCGAAGGCCGCCTCGGCGAAGCGTTCGCCGAGGCGGCGGTGGGTCGCGGCGTCCGGGTGCAGCTCGTCGGGCAGCGGCGCGGCGGCCAGATCTCGACGTCCTTCATCCGGTCCGGCAGGCCGGGGAACCGGACGGTGCCGACCGGCCCCGACCGGGTCTCGGCGGCGCCGGTGGCCATGTCCACCATCAGCACGTTGCCGCCGGTGGTGCTGGCCTGGGCGGCGAGACGGCCGTCGACCAGCAGGTCGTAGACGCCGTCCGGGCGGGGTGGCGCACCCACATAGGCCATCGTGGTGCGGAGCGTGTCCAGCTCGACGACGGTGGCCCGGGTGCGGAACACGAGCCGGACCCCGGAGGGCTGGGCCTCCGCCGTGGCCAGCTGCCCGTCGGAGCACTGCGCCCGGGCCCGGGCCGGCAGCCGGTGCGGCAGCATCCCGTGCTCGGTGCGCTCCAGGTCGAGCGCGCCGCGCAGCAGATCCTCGGTGACGGGCGTGCTGACCAGGTCCGCGTCCCGCGGCGTGGCGCGGGAGCCGGAGCCGGGGTCGGGGTCGGGGTCGGGCCGAGCGTTCATGGTCCCAGCGTGCTGGCCCGGGGGCCGGCCCGCACGCGGGTTTCCGGCCGCCGTCCGACCGATGAGTTCCGCCGCGCCGCGTCGTCTACAGGGTGGGAACGTCGTGCCTCCGCGTCCGGCGGAGGCCCGGGACGAGAGGACGAGGAGCGTGCACACTGTGGACCAGGAGAACGTGAGCGCCACGCTGACCTTCGCCGCCTCCGCCGCGAGGGTGTTCGCGGTGCTGGCGGACCCGACGACCCATGCCGCGATCGACGGCACCGGCTGGGTGCAGGAACCTGCCGACCGGGCGCCGCTGACCGGGGTGGGGCAGATCTTCCGGATGGACATGCACCACGCCGACCATCCGGACGGTGACTACCGGACGGCCAACAAGGTGGCGGTGTTCGACCAGCCGCGCGCCATCGGCTGGCTGACGGGATACGAGAAGGCCGACGGACAGCTGGAGTTCGGCGGCTGGCTGTGGCGTTACGACCTCGCGCCGCTGGGCCCGTCCGAGACCGAGGTCACGCACACCTACGACTGGTCGGCGGTGCCGCCGTCCATCCGGGAGTACCTCCACTTCCCCCCGTTCGGCCCGGACCATCTCATCAACTCGCTGCACCACCTGGCCGACCTCGTCTCCGCCGGGTGACGTTCGCCGAACGCGTCCTAGACGAGGCCGTGCCAGCCCCAACGGGGCGTCGGTCCCGGCTCGCCCAGATCCCCGTCCGGCGGACTCGCGGAGACGTCCCGCGCGATCGTCGTCCCCCAGTCGAAGTACTCGATGACGCGGCGCCGCAGCAGCGCGTCGTCCGGGAGCTCCGTCTCGACGGCGGCCGTCATCAGCTCCATCCACCGAAGCCGCTGCTCCTCGGTGATCGACAGGCCGAGGTGAGCCCGCAGAAGACCCTGATGGCCGCCGAGCTCGTCGGTGTAACGGGTCGGGCCGCCGAACACCTCGGCGAGCCAGACGGCGACGTGCTCGACGTGCGTGCGGCTGAAGTCGGCGAACACAGGGGCGAGGAGCGGATCGGCGAGCACGGCGTCGTAGAAGGTGTTGCTCAGCCGACGCAGCACCTCCGTGTCGCCGATCGCCGCGATCAACGTCCCCGAACGCTCGCTCCCCGGACCTTCGGCCTCCCGACGCTCGGCCTCTGGATGTTCGGCCTCTGGATGTTCGGTCATGCCGCCCCCTCCACCGCGGTGGTCATCGTCGTCGGTTCGTCGGCACGCCCCGGGGGCACCGACCGACCGTGCAGGACGACCATCACCAGCACGGCCAGCGCAAGCAGCGCGAGCGCCAGCAACGCGGGGACCAGCTCGACCAGCCCGCCGGCCGCCAGGCAGGCCGGCCCGCCCACGAGCAGGACCATCGACCTGCGGCCGCCGGCGCGCAGCAGTATCGCCGCCGCCCCCAGCAGGAAGACGCCCACGCCGCCGGGCAGCGCCCAGGCGACGATGCCGTGCAGCGGCTCCGACAGGTCGTAGTGCTCGGTGTCGGCGACCTGCTGGAGCACCTTCTTCATGCCCAGCGCGGCGATCACCACTCCCGCGACGAGCGGCAGGTGGAGGAAGGTGTAGACGTCGCGCGCGAGCCGGGTGCGGGCGTCGCCGTCGCGGGCGGCGAGCCGGTGCTCGGCGACCTCGCTGACCTGGCCGAAGTACAGCCGCCACAGCCCGGCGGCGACCAGCAGGCCGGCCGCCGCCGCGGCCAGCATCGGCGTGCTCAGGTGGAATCCCTCGACGGCCACGCCCATCGCGACGATCGACTCGCCGAGGGCGATGATCACGATCAGGCCGTGCCGCTCGGCGAAGTGCGCCGGCGAGGTGACCCGCCAGCCGGAGCCGCCCGTGACGTAGATGCCCAGGTAGTCGATCGCCACCGCGCCCAGCCACAGCAGCACCTGCGGATAGCCCGACAGGCCGCAGCCGACCAGCAGCAGCACGCACGGCGGCAGCACGGACACCAGCGCGGTCCGGCGCAACGTGGCCCGCAGCTCGCCGTCGTTCGGGCTGGAGACCCAGTAGGACACGAGATGCAGCAGCCGGACGGCGGTGTAGCCGAGGACGAACACCAACGGCACCGGCAGCCCGCCGTCCGCGTCGGCGTACACCTCGGGCACGGCCAGGGAGACGACGAGCACCACGGCCATCACCGTGACCAGCACCACCGGCAGTACGCCGGAGTCGGCGCGCACCACGTTGCCCAGCCAGGCGAAGCAGCACCAGCACCACCAGAGCAGCGCCAGCACCACCAGGCCGCCCAGCATCCGCAACGCCGTCGGATCGGCCGCCATCAGCGCGGTGACCTGCGTGATCGCGTAGACGAAGACGAGGTCGAAGAAGAGCTCCGCCGGCGTCACCCGGTGACCGTCCTCGGTGGCGATCATCCGGGCGCGTTCTATGCCAGTGCCCACCAGTTCCCCCAGGATCGCGAGCCCTCCTGCTCGGGCTTCCAGCGCGAGGATAACCGGGCTCGGCGGTCATGCTGGCGACGGTGCGGCCCGGGGCCGCGTCCGGGCATGGGGAGTCCTCGTGAAAGCACCGGGTGAGACGGTGTGTACTGTCCGCTGCACGCGATAGGTTCGGTGCCGGTGCGTCCACGTGGCCCCGTGCGTGCTGGGCCCCGGTCGAAGGGGGAGGGAACGGTGCGTCCCGGAGACGAGTTCGCCGGCCGCTTCGTCCTGAGGAAGGTCATCGGTGCGGGGCGGAGCGGCGACGTGTGGCTGGCCCACGACAGGCTGACGGGCCAGGACGTCGCGCTCAAGCCGGAGCGGACCGAGGGCGACCGCGGGACGGAGGAGCGGCGGCTGCTGGGCGAGCCGCGCGCCATGGCCAAGTTCCGCGACCATCCGCACGTGGTGACCCTGTTAGACGTCGCGGCCGTGGACCCGGACGAGACCGGGGTCGCGACGTACTGGTTCATCATGGAGTACGTGCCGGGTGGCGGCCTGGACCGCCAGGCGCCGATACCGCCCGAGCGGGTCGCCCGGATCGGCGTGCACCTCGCCGACGCGCTCGCCGCCCTGCACGAGGCCGGCATCGTGCACTGCGACCTCAAGCCCGCCAACGTCGGCCTCTCCCGGCGCGGCGACGCGAAGCTGCTGGACTTCGGCGCCGCCTACCGGTTCGGCGGCGCCGAGACCGTCTCGGTCAACGGGCCGTTCAGCTTCACCCCGGACTACGCCGCGCCCGAACTGGCCCGTGGGAACATCCCCCGCCCGGCCTCGGACGTTTTCGGCCTGGCCGCCACCCTCTACGCGCTGGTCACCGGCTCGCCGCCGCGCGGCGACGAGCCGGCGGAGGACGAGGACCACGGGGAGGCCGGCGAGCGGCGGGAGGACGCGGAGGCCGCCCAGCGCCTGACGTACTGGAAGGCGGAGCAGGGCGTCGTCGAGCTGGACGCCGACGCCCTGGGGCCGCTGTACCCGGTGCTCGCCGCCATGCTCCAGCGCGATCCGCGGCAGCGCCCCGACGCCGTCGAGGCCGGAAGGATGCTGGCGGCCGTCGCCGCCGACCCCGACGCGCGGCCCACGGAGGACACGCCGCCCAAGCGCCCGCGGCGCCGCTGGCCGGCGCCCGCCGTGGCCGCCGGCGTCGCCGCGCTGGTCCTCGGCCTCGGCCTGGTGCTCGTCCCCGGCGGCGGCGAGGGGAACGGTGCGCACGAGACGGGCGAGACCGGCGGGACGGGGCAGGACCAACCGGAGAAGGACCCGCCGAACGGCGAGCAGGAGTCCGTGATCGGCGATCCTCGCACGGTCGACGTGTGCGCGCTGTCCGACCCCACGGCGTTCAGCGCCTACGGCCGTGCCGAGGTGGACGAGGACTACGGGAACTTCGACCGCTGCGACACCTACGTCTACCTCGTCGACGAGACGCGGGTCGACGTGGCGCTCCGGCTGCTCCGGAACTCGCCGTCGGGGAAGACACAACCGGACCGGTTCATCGGGGAGACCGGCGTCATGGAGGAACCGCAGGAGACCAGCGAGTGCCTGCTGACGCTCGTGCCCCCCGGCGGCGACGAGGACATCCTCGTGGGGATCCGTGTCGACGTCGGTCAGGGCGCGGTGGACGCCGCCGGGCTGCTGTGCGGGATCGCCGAGGTGGCGGCGGAGAACGTGGCCGACGAGCTGAACGCGGGCCAGGTCCCGCGCCGTTCCGAGGACTATCCGGAGGACTCGCTGGCCAGGCTGGACGCCTGCGCGTTCCTCGACGCCGAGGCGCTGTCGGTGGTGCCCGGCGTGGATCCCGAGGCGCCGAAGCGGGGCGTCGCGAACTGGGACTGCGAGTGGTTCTCCGACATCGACAATCTTGAGGCGGAGCTGATCTTCCACCGCGATCAGCGCCGTGACGGCCCGGACGTCCGCCGTTTCAACGGCTACGACACCACCGTGGCGCCGCGGGGGGACGGCCCGGGCACCTGCACCGCCTTCGTGCACTACCGCGAGTACCAGGGCCAGGAGGCCCGGGTCGCCTTCGAGATGCTGCGCCTGCGCGTCGGGGGTGAGCGCCTCATGGACGAGCTCTGCGACATGGCCGCCACCCTGGCCGAGTCCGCCGCCGCCCGGCTGCCCACACCCTGACTCCACGGGCCCTCGGGGGTCCGGGCGCCGCCGGCTTCGGGAGGGGCCCCGAGGTCGGCGCTGGACACTGGACGCCGAAGCTCGTCGACTCCCGTGTCAGCCAACGAAACCGAAGGAGAGCGGCGATGAGCGTCCGCCGTCCCCCCAGCCTGGCGCGCCCGCGGCTCGGTGACCAGCCGCCACAGCCAGGCACGCTCCAGGCCCGTTCCCTGACGGGCGGCATCCAGGTCGTCCCGCTGCCCGGCCGGACCGTGCGCTTCGGCCGCGGCGCGCGGCCCGACACCCATCTGCAGGTCGGCGGCGACGACACCCGGGTCAGCCGCCGGCACGGCGAACTGACCTACCACGACCGGAGCTGGTGGCTGCGCAACACGGGGCAGCAGCTCCTGCGCCTGCCGCACGGCCAGCTGGTGCACGCCGCCACCGAGCCCATCCCGCTCGCCGCCGGCTACACGCCGGTGTTCGTCCGCGGCTCGGGCTACCGCGAACACCTCGTCGAGCTGTACGTCACCGACTACGACGACCGCGGCCCGGGCGCGAAGGAGACCGCCCCGACCGTGCCGCCGAAGCGCTGGCCGCTGGAGGACGACGAACGGCTGGTGCTCGTCGTGCTCGGCCAGGAGTACCTGCGCTACGACCCGGAGCCGCGGCCGCTGGTCTACCGCCGGGCGGTGGCCCAACTCCAGGCACTGCAGCCCGGGTACGGCTGGACCAAGCGCAAGATCGAGGACCGGGTCAGGGCGGTGCGCCAGCGGCTGCACGACAGCGGCTGCGTGCGCAGCCGGCTGGTGCGCAACGACGACGATGACGCCTGCGACGCCACGCTGATGCACAACCTGCTGCGCGAGCTCGTCGAGTCCACCACGCTCGTCCCGCCCGATCTCGACGAGTTGGACCGCCACCTGGACGACTGAGCCCGCCGGGGGCGCCGTTGCGGCGGGCGGTACGGGTGGATAACTTGGCGAGTGCCTGGTGTCGCTGTCGGTGACGTCGACTCGGCCGGCCGTTCGGCCAAGCGGCATGCGGCCGACCGCCCGAGCCCGAGACCGCCCGCCCGGGCCAGGGGAGCGGAGGATGCTCGCTGTAGGGGAGGGGCCGTGGCAGAGCCGTCGCCGACGCGGGAGCCCGCCGGGCAGGTCGAGGGGCTGTTACCGGTGCTCGGGCGGGTGGCCCGGCGACCGGAGTCCGAGGCCGGCTTCGGCGAGGTGGTCGGCTGGCTGCGCCAGCGCTTCGACGTCGAGATCGCGCTCGTCGGCCCCGGCGGAGAGGTGACGGTGGCGACGTCCGACTTCCCCGCGTCGGTCCTCAGCCAGGTCGAGCCCACGCTCGTGCGGATGACCGGCGGAGAGCTCGCCTCGGTGGCGACACGGGCGGGCGGCTTCAACGTGTCGCTGGAGGCGTTCGGCACCACGTCCCCGCGCTCCGTGCTGATGGTGGTGGGCGCGCGGACGCCCGGCCGTGACGCAGTGGCGGTGGCCTCCCACACCGGGAGCCTGCTCGCCGCCCTGCACCGCGCCCGGGAGGCCGACCGCTTCGTGGCCGCCTACCAGCACAAGGCGCATCAGGTGCGGTTGGCCCTCTTCATGGCTCTGATGGCGGCGGACGTGACGCTCGCCCGCCGCATCGCGGCGGGCGCCGTGCCGCCACTGCTCGGGGCCGGCCGGATCCGGGTCGGCCTGTTGCGCTGTCCGCCCGCGGACCGGGACCGCATCGCCCAGGCGTCCGCGGACGAGTCGGGATTCCACGGTGAGGGGCTGCTGGTCCGCTGCCCGGTCTATGACGAGCACCTCATCGGGGTCACCGGCGAGAGCGACGACGTGCCGGCCGACGCCCCGCGTCGAGGGCTGTTCCGCCTGCTCCGCGATCTGGTGGCGGACCATCCGGGATACGCGCTCGGGGTGAGCGGGCCGCACGCCCTGCACCGGACGGCCCAGGCCTACGAGCACGCGCGCCACGCCCTGGTCGTCGCCCGCGCCACCGCCGGCCGCGTCGCCGTCTTCCAGGGGATGCCCTCCCTGGAGCCCTACCTGCCCCAGGAAGCCGCGCACCGCTGGGCGCGTTGCCTGCTCCAGCCCTTGGAGTCCGTGCCGCGGCTCACCGTGGACATCACCCGCCTGGCGCTGCAGTTCCCCCGCTCGCGGGTGGGGAACCTGCTGGGCGTGCACCGCAACACCGTCGCCGCCCACCTGAGGCAGGCACAGCGGGCGCTGGACATGGACCTGAACGACACCGGCTCCCGCGCCGTCCTGGACCTGGCGCTCCGGATCAGGGGTTCGGCTGCCGGCAGCCCGGACCCGCACGCCGCCCCGGCGGACCGGGCGGAGCTGCGGTCCCTGGCCCGGACGCTCTGCGAGGCGGCCGTCCCGTCCTCCACCGAATGGGCCGCGGGATTCCTGGAGCCCGTGCGCGGCCACCGCGACGGGGCCGCCCTCCTGGACACGCTGGCCGCGTGGGTCGAGGACGGCACCGACGCCCAGTCGACGGCCCGGCGCCTGGGCGTCAGCCGCAACACCGTCAGTTCCCGGCTGCGGACCGCCCAACGCCTCCTCAGCCGCGACCTGGTCACCGCCCCCTCGGGGCTGCACGATCTCGTGCACGCGCTGCACCTCACGCGGCGGATCCCGAAGCCCGCCCTCCTGCGGTGAGGGACCGACCGGCACTGTGCACCGTGCGCAACGAGAACGCCCGAAACGGGCACCGTGCCCATGGGCGGACCGGGGCCCGGCTTCCTATGGTGTGACAGCGGTCTGACAACAGCGGTCTGACAACAGCGGTCTGACAACAGCGGTCTGACAACAGCGGTCTGACAGACGAGCAGGCGAGCCGGACCACGCCTCGGGGAGGGGCGGTCGGCCGGCGCGCCGGACGGAAGCACGAGGGGGGACACTCGATGCCGCAACTCACCGCGTGTCGCGCATCAGCGGCACCGCAGACGGACGACGAGGGAAACGGGCCGGGAGGGGAAGGGGAAGGGCTCGGGCCGGTCGGCGGGCCGGTTTCCGAACCGTTGGAGATCGGCCAGGTGCGGATCTGGCACCTCGTTCCGGGAGCGACGGACGCCCACCCGGCACGGCTCACGGAGCAGGACTGCTACCGGCTGCTCCTCGCCCCGGCCGACGCCGCGCCCGTCGCCGCCGGAACCAGCGGCGGGGAGCCCGTCGACGCGCCGGAGCTGTACCTGACCGACGACCACGGGGCAGAGCAGCCTCCCGGTCGATCGCCGACGCTCGCGCTGGAGATCCCGCGGCGGATCGCTCCCATCCCGCCGGAGCACGCCGCCCGGCTGCTGAAGCGGCCCCTCGGAGCCCGCGAGGGCGCGGGCGCCCTGCTGGCCCAGTTCCTCACCGGGCTGGTCACGCGTGCCCAGCACCTGCGCCCCTGGGTCGCCGCCCGCCTGGAGTCCGTGATCGTCGACCTCTTCGCGGCGACCCTCGTCGGCCACCTCGACACCGGTCACGCCACGCACCCGATCGCCGGTTCCCGGGACCTGACGCGCCGCATCCGCACCCACATCCAGCAGCACCTCGGTGATCCCGGACTGACGCCGCGGTCCGTCGCGGCGCACCACCACATCTCGGTCAGCTATCTGCACCGGCTCTTCCAGTGCGAGGACCTGTCGGTCGCCGCCCGTATCCGGCACGAACGCCTGGAGGCGGCGCGTGGGGACCTGGTCGGGTCGGCGGATCGCGCGACCCCGGTCCATGTCATCGCCGAGCGTTGGGGTTTCGCCTACCACAGCTCCTTCGTGCGGGCGTTCCAGGCCGCCTACGGGATGTCGCCCCGCGCCTGTCGTCTCGACCAGGGGGGCACCGGCGGCAGCGGCGGGACCGAGCCGGACCGCTGACGCGGGGGCAGCGACACTCCGCGCGGGGGCGCGGTCGTCCAGGGCGGTGCCGAACGAGAACGGGGGGACCGCCCTGGACGCCGCGGTCGGGTCAACTGTCAGGTCAGGCGTTGGGGTCGAAGGGGATGCCGGCGGGCATGGCCTCGGCCAGATGGGAGGCGAAGTTGCCGTCCGTGAGGCCGAGGTGGGCGCTGCCGAAGTCGGTCCCGGTCAGCACGTCGCGCACGCCGGACGGGTAGCCGTTCCAGCCGACCAGCGCGGGGAACTGCCACGTCCCGTGGTGGTTCTCCGGCGGTTCGTCGTTGGTGTTGGCGGGGCGGAAGCAGTGGGTGGCGATGCCGTCCTTGTGGTACACGATCTTGGGGTGGGTGCCGTCCCACAGGATCTGGTCCCGGCCGTGGACGTCGAAGTCGCCGTGAGCGGAGGTGGCGACGTACTGGGCCTGGTCGTTCTGCACCCACACCACGACGTGCTCCCAGTCGTGGCGGTGTCCGCCGAGGCTGCTGCCGGCCACGGCCTGGTCCTTCTCGAAGTAGAGGGCGTACAGGACGGCGCACCACCCGTTGTTGCACTTCGAGCGGGAGTACCCGTTGGTGTTGTCGAGGTCCCAGGAGTCACGGCACTGGCCGTTGAGGGCGCCGGTCGGCTCCAGACCGCCGTTGACGGTCCCGTCGGGGCCGATGGCGGGCGTGGGGTAGCAGCCGTCCGTGTCGTAGTCGTACGCCGGTTGGAACGTCTGGTCCAGCCCGTCCGCGTTGGCGGGCAGGGCCTGCGGGGGGTCGGCGAGCGCGGTGCCCGGAAGGGCGATGACCAGCGCGAGGGCGCTGCCGAGTACGGCGGATGCCTTGACCGCCGTGCCGAGCCGTGAGCTCGTCTTCACTGGGTCCTCCTGAACGACCGTGGTGGGGGAACACGGGCCGTCTCTGACATGCCCAGGTCACTTTCGCCGAATCCCGTGACGCGGCACGTGTGCGGGGCCGTCGGGGCGATGAAGGATCGGCCGACAGCGGGCCGCCGCCCCGCCGGGAAGGCGTCAGAGCGTTCCCCAGACCTCCTCCGCCGTCTCCGTGACGAGCCGCAGCTTGGCCAACTGGTCCCGCGTCGTCAGCCTGTTGCCCTCCAACGTCGAGGAGAAGCCGCACTGCGGGGACAGGCAGAGCTGGTCCGCGTCCACGTAGCGGGTCGCCTCCTCGATGCGCCGCTTGAGCCGGTCCTTGCTCTCCAACTCGGGCCGCTTGGTGGTCACCAGGCCCAGCACCACCCGCTTGTCCTTCGGCACGAAGCGCAGCGGTTCGAAGCCGCCCGAGCGCTCGTCGTCGTACTCCAGGAAGAAGCCGTCCACCTCCAGGCCGCCGAAGAGCGCCTCCGCGACGAAGTCGTAGCCGCCGGAGGCGGCCCAGGAGGACGCGAAGTTGCCCCGGCACAGGTGGACGGTGACGTGCAGGTCGTCGGGGCGGCCGGCGAGCGCGCGGTTGATGTTGGCGATGTACGTCTCGTGCTGACGCTCCGGGTCGCCGCCGATCGCGTCGACGTGGCGGCGCTGCTCCGGGTCGTTGAGATAGGCGAGGCTGGTGTCGTCCAGTTGCAGGTAGCGGCAGCCCAACGCGTGGACGCCGCGCACCTGGGCGGCGTAGGCGTCGGTGAGGTCGGCCCAGAAGCCGTCGAGGTCCGGGTAGATCGCGGGATCGATCGCCGCCCGGCCGCCGCGGTAGTGCACCATGCTGGGCGACGGGATCGTCAGCTTCGGCGTCACCCCGTCCGGCACCGTGTCGCGGAGGAAGGCGAACGCGTCCGCGAAGATGGTCTCCGCCAGATGCACCCGGCCGTCCACCCGGGCGGACGGCGGGGCGAACTCCACGTCGCCGTCCTCGTTGTGGAAGCGGATCCGCAGCGAGGAGTCGTCGACCCGGGTGATCCCGCCCAGCGCGTAGATGAAGTCCATGTGCCAGGAGGCGCGGCGGAACTCGCCGTCCGTGGCGCTGCGCAGCCCGACCTCCCGCTGCTTTCTGACGACGTCGCGGATCGCGTCGTCCTCCACGGCGGCCAGTTCGGCCGCGCTGATCCGGCCCGCGGCGTGCTCCTCGCGGGCCCGCTTCAGCCCGGCGGGCCGCAGCAGGCTCCCGACGTGGTCGGCGCGGAACGGCGGAGTGGTCCCGGGTATGGGCGCCATGACGTCCTTTCCTCTCGGTCGCGTGGTCCTCCCGGCCGGACAGGACGCCGACCGGCGAGGCGGGGCGAGGACGCGGACCGGGAGTTGGGCCGTCGCGGCGAGTCACGGTCGCCGCCTGACCAACGGCCCGATCCGCACGGCACTCGCCGCCTTCGTCGTGGGGGAACGGAGGGCAGTAGGCGAGCATTCTTCCCCACGGACCGCCGCCCGGAAAGGCTCGCGGCCGGGTCACGACCCCCTCGTTCGGCCGGCGTCCGGCCCGCGCCCGGCCGGGCGGGCGACGGGGGACGGCCCGTGGCGGGTACGCGCGCCGGCGCGGGCGGACCGTGGTCGGCACGTGCGGATGGACGGACCCGGCGCTAACGCCCGAGGCCGGCCGCGATCACGGTGGCGGCCTCGGCGATCAGCGCGTCGTCGCGTTCGGCGCCCGCCTGGTCGCGGCTGGACAGCACCGCCATGACGATTGGGTCGCCGCCGTCGTCCGGCCACACCACGGCGATGTTGTTGCGGCCGCCGTACCCGGCGGTGCCGCTCTTGTCGGCCACCGTCCAGCCGTCCGGGAGGCCGGCCCTGACCAGGGTCTCGCCGGTGGTGTTCGTCTCCATCCAGGTGCGCAACAGCTCGCGTTCGTCCCGTTCCAGGGCGTTGCCGAGCAGGAACGTTCGCAGGCTTCCGACCATCGCCCGCGGCGTGCTGGTGTCCCTGGTGTCGCCCGGTGCCCCCTCGCTCAGCTCGGGCTCGTCCCGGTCCATCTCGATGACGTCGTCGCCGAGCTCCGCCAGCACCGACTCCAGTCCCTCGGGACCGCCGAGCTCCTCGAGGAGCAGGTTCGCCGCCGTGTTGTCGCTGTACCAGAGGGTGGCGGCGCACAGCTCGCGCAGGCTCATCCCGGTCTCCACGAAGTCCTCGGTGACGGGCGAGTTGGCGAGGACGTCGGCGGCGGAGTAGCCGACCACCTCGTCGAGCCCTTCCAGTCCGCGCTCCCGGAGCAGCGCGCCCACCGCCAGCGCCTTGAACGTGGACGCGTAGGCGAACCGTTCGTCCGCCCGGTGGGCGATCTCCCGTCCGGAGCCGGTGTCCAGGGCGTAGACGCCGAGTCGCGCGTCGAACTCCCGCTCCAGCTCCCGGAACGCCCGGTCCGTCGACTCCGCGGACTCCGTGGACGCCGGTGACTCGGCGTCCGTCGGTGACTCCGCCGGCGCCGGCGATTCGGCGCTCGCCCCGGACTCGTCGGAGCCAGGGCCGCCGCACGCCGTGAGCACGACGAGCGCGACGAGCGCGAGGAAGCCGGCCGCGCGGGCGACGCCCCGGCGCGGGCGGAACGGGTACGTCATGGCAGGAACCTCCGGGTCTCTCGTCTCACCTGTACGACGGGGCCGCGCCGCGGAGTTCCGCGCCCCCGGGCCCCGATCGGACGCGGGCGCCCGCGCCCATGCCGTTTTGGCATGACCGCGCCGGCCCGCGATGGGCCGTGCTCACAGCGCGTTCAGGAAGTCGGCGGCGACCGGCCCGGCATCGCTGCCCCCGGAGCCGCCGTCCTCCAGCACCACGGCGAACGCCAGGTCCGCGTCGCCGAGGTAGCCGATCAACCAGGCGTTGGTGGAGAGCTCGCCCTCCTCCGTCTGGAACTCGGCGGTGCCGGTCTTGGCGTGCGGCTCGCCGGGAACGCCCGCCAGGACGGCGGCCGACCCCTCGGTGACGGTGTCCCGCATCATCGTCCGCAGCGCCTCGAACGTCCCCGGTTCGAGCTCCGACGCCGCGTGGTGCGGCTCGTCGACGGCGGCGGGCACCAGCACCGGCTGCCGGAAGGCGCCCTCGGCGACGGTCGCGGCGATCGACGCCATCACCAGCGGGCTGGCCTGCACCCGGGCCTGGCCGATCAGCGAGGCGGCCAGCTCGTTGTCGCTCTCCGCGACGGGCACGCCGCCGTCGAACGTGCTGGCGCCGACCGTCCATTCGGCGCCGATGCCGAACGCCTCGGCGGTGCGGTGCGGGGTGTCGTCCTCGAAGAGCTCGAGGTGGTCGATCAGCGCGGTGTTGCAGGAGGCGGTGAACGCCTCGTGCAGCGTGGTGTCCGGGCCCAGCGCGAACTCGTCCTGGTTCTCGAAGGACTGCCCGTCCACCGTGACCGTGCGCGGGCAGCCGAGGACGTCGTCCGGCGTCGTGCCGCCCTCCAGCAGGGCCGCCGCGGTCACCACCTTGAACGTGGATCCTGGAGCCAGCTGCCCCTGGAGCGACCGGGGGAACCCGTCCACCGGCCAGTCCGCGGCGGCCAGCACGTGGCCGGTCGACGGCTCGACCGCCACGATCGCCGCCTCCCGCCCCGCGCTCTCCAACGCCGCCTCGGCGGCCGCCTGCACCTCCGGGTCGAGGGTCGTCTCCACCGGGCTGCCGGGGGCCGAGCTCTCCTGCTGGTAGAGGGTGTCCACCGCCTCGCCCGAATCCCGGTCCGCGATCACCACGGCCGCCGAGACGGCGCCGGCCAGCTGGTCGTCGTACCGCTCCTGCAACCCCGAGACGCCCGCGCCGGTCTCCGGGTCGACGGTGCCGACCACGGCCCGAGCGGCGTGCGCGAGCGTGCGGGTGTCCTCGGCGAACTGCAGACCCGGCACGGCCCGCAGCGCGCCGGCGTGCTCCTGGAAGACGGCGTCCCGCAGCGTCACCACCGGCACGGACTGGTCGGGGTCCGCAGCCGCCACCCGGTCGGCCAGGGCGTCGGTGTCGATCCCGACGTCCAGTCCGTCCAGGGCCGCCCAGGCCGCGTCCGGCTCTGTCAACCGGGCCGGCCAGACGGCGACGTCCCAGACCGGCGACGGGCCGGCCACCTGGCTGCCGTCCGCGGCGAGTATCGGCGCCCGCTCCGGCTCGCCCCGGGTCAGCACCAGCGTCTGCCCCTCGGCCAGCCGCGGGTGCACCACCGCCGACTCCCAGGCCACCCGCCAGCCGTCGCCGCCCTCGCGACTCGGCAGCATCAGCGCCGTCGCGTCGTACGACCACGCGCCGACGCCCGGCAACGTGTGGGTCGCCGTGAACGGCACGGCCAGCGCGTCCTCGTCGGCGGCCGGCCCGGCAGCGGCGTCCGCCGGCCGCGCGGGCTCGCCGGTCAGGGCGAACTCGACGCGTTCGGCACGCAGATTGTCCCGCACCGACTCCAGCAGCGAACGCGCCGCCCCCGGATCGTCCGTGAGCCCGGCCGCCTCCGTGAGGTCGCCGGCCGCCCAGGCGTCCAGGAAGCGCCGGGCCCCGGCCCGCGCCTCGTCGGCGGCCCCGTCCCCGCCGTCGCCGCCGTCCTCGCCGCGCACCAGCGCCACGGCCACCGCGAGCACGAGCAGCACCAGCGCGAGAACGCCGGCCGCGCGGGCGCCTCCCCGCATCCGAGCATGACGCGTCATGGAATCCCTCCCGATCGAATCCGAGAAAACCTGCCGGGAGATCTCCCGGTGGCGCTCACCCTCCGGCCCACGCGCCCCGGGAGTCCAAGCCACCTGAGCGCGCTTCCATGCCGGTTTGGCATAGTGGGGTCCGTGGATCTGGTTGCGGCCTGCCGGGCGTTCGTCAACGTGAGCGAGCGCGGCAGCTTCACGGTGGGCGCGGCGGCGGCCCGGATGGCCCAGTCCGTCGCGAGCCGCCGGGTCTCCGCACTGGAGCGGCACCTCGGCGAGCGCCTGCTGGAACGCTCCTCGCGCCCGGCGACCCTCACCCCGTTCGGCCGGGACATGCTTCCGCTGGCGCGGGACCTGGTGGCGCTGGCCGACCGCCTGGAGCACGAGGCCGAGGCCGCGCGGCACCGGCCGCTGCGCCTCGCCGTCCCCGCCACCTGCCCCACCGGCGCCCTGGCCCGCCTCATCGCCGAGGCGCACGGCCACGGCATCCGCCTCGACCCGCGCCCCGGTCCGCCGGCCGAGCGGGCCGACCTCGTCAGATCCCAGCAGGTGCGGGCCGCGCTGCTGGCGCTGCCGCCCGCCGAGGCCGCCTGGACGGTGCCGCTCGGCCTGGCCGTCGCCGGCGATCCCGCCGGAGGACGCCACCGGACGACGCCCGGGGGAGCGCCGATCTACCTGGACACGTTGCGCCCGGGCCGGGCCGACCGCGAACAGCGATCCCGGCGGGTCCTGCTGCAGGGCGAGGACGACGTGCCCCACGTGCGGGACCGGCTGGCCCGGTTGCGCGACGCCGTGGGGCTGCGCCCCGCGCAACTCGCCGTCGTCGCCGACCTGGCGACCGCCGCGGGGGACGTGCTGAGCCGGGGCGACGCGCTGCTGTGCTCGCCCGCCCAGGCGCGGGACCTGCGCCTGGACTGGCGGCCGGTGGGCGAGCTCGGCGCCGACCTGGCCCGGGGCTACGACCTGGTCGCGGCCGACGACGCGGACGCCGACGCCGCCCGGGTCAGGGAGCGCTGCGCGGACGACATAGCCCGGTGCCTCGGGGCCCGCGCGGGCACCGGGTCGGCCGGCACGGGGACGGCCGCCGACCCGGACGCCCGACCGAACGTCGGAGCGGAATCGTGAAAGCCGGAACATCGTGAAAGCCGAAACACTGCTGAGCGAGCTGCGGGGGGCGCTGCGCGACGGCGGGCTGCGCGGCTCGTTCCTCGTCCGCGACCTGGACACGGGGGAGGAGCTCGGCATCGACCCCGACCTGGAGTTCCCCCTCTCCTCCCTGGTGAAGGTCCCGCTCGCCCTCGCCACGCTGGACCGCATCCGGCGCGGCGAACTCGACGGCGCCACCCTGCTGGACGTGGCGCCCGGGCGGGTCACCACCCCGGGGCCGACCGGGCTGAGCCGGTTCCGCCATCCCGCCCGCGTCGCCGTGGACGACCTGCTCTACCTCAGCGTCTCGATCAGCGACAGCGTCGCCGCCGACGAGCTGTTCCGGCTCACCCCGCCCGCCGAGGTGGCGGCGATCCTGCAGCGACTCGGGCTGCGCGGCATCACGGTCCGGCACACCCTGGGGGAGTTGACCGACACCCCGGTGGAGCGTTTCGACCGGGCGGAGGTGCACCTCGCCCATGCCCTCGCGATCGACGCGGGCACCGCGGGGCGCGGGCATCTGGTCCCGCAGCTGGACGTGTCCCGCGCCAACACCGGCACGGCGCGCTCCTTCGTCGACCTGCTGCAGGCCCTGTGGAGCGAGTCCTCGCGGATCCACCCGGACGTCGCCGAACGCCTGCGCGCCCTGATGGCGAGCAACCTGATGCGCCACCGCCTCGCCCCCGACTTCGTCTCGGACGCCTCCACCTGGGCGTCCAAGACCGGCACGCTGCTCAACCTGCGCCACGAGGCCGGCGTGGTCGAGCACGCCGACGGCCAGGCGTACGCGGTGGCGGTGCTCACCGAGTCGCGGGTGGCGGCGGGGAACCAACCCGCCGCCGAGGCCCTGATGGGCCACGTCGCCCGTCGCCTCCGCGACCACCTCCGCGCCGCCTGATCCGGCCCCGGATGGTTGCCGGGAGCCGCGCCGGCCGCTACAGCATGTCCTCCAGGGTGATGGGGAGGTGCCGGACGCGGCGGCCCGTGGCGTGGTGGACGGCGTTGGCGATGGCGGCCGCGGTGCCGGCCTGGCCGATCTCGCCGACGCCCTTGACGCCCAGCGGGTTCACCTCGGTGTCCGTCACCTCCACCAGCTCGACGTCCACCCTCGGGGTGTCGGCGTTGACCGGCACCAGGTAGTCGCCGAGGCTCACGTTGGCCCAGCGTCCCGCCGTGCTGTCCATGTAGGTGCGTTCCAGCAGCGCCTGCCCCATCCCCCAGAGCATCCCGCCCATCAGCTGGCTCTGCGCGGTCCGCGCGTTGAGCACCCGGCCCGGGGCGAAGACCCCCACGAGCCGGCGCGCCCTGATCAGCCCGAGGTCCGCGTCCACGGCGACCTCGGCGAAGTGGGCGCCGAAGGTGAGCATCGCGTACGGCGAGTCCTGGGTGACCGGACCCCACGATCCCGGCGCCTCGGCGTCCGGCTGGTGGGCGCGGCCCAGCAGTTGGGCGTAGCTGTCGAAGGCCTCGGGACGGTCGCGCAGGGACAGCCGGCCGCCGGCGGCCACCACGTCGTCGGGCGCGGCGCCGTGCAGCGGCGAGTCGGCGTCGGCGACGGCCCGGGCGATCAGCTGGTCGCGCAGCGCGACGGCGGCGTTGTGGACGGCGGACCCGGTGTAGGCGGCGCCCATGGAGCCGACGGACGAGGAGGTGTTCGGCTGGTCGGTGTCGCCGCCCTCGAACCGGACCCGCTCCACCGGCAGCCCCAGGGCGTCGGCGGCCACCTGCGCCATCGCCGTGGTCGCGCCGGTGCCGAACTCGCTGGTGCCGGCCTGGATCACGGCACTGCCGTCGGCGAAGACCCGGGCCCTGGCCCGTTGGGCGCTGCCCGGCGGGACGATCGGATAGGCGGCGGTGGCCATGCCGAGGCCGATCAGCTGGTGCCCGTCCCTGACCGGCGGCCGCGACCGGCGGCGCCAGTCGATCAGCTCGGCGCCGCGCTCGTAGCACTCCCGGAGACCCTTGCTCGACCAGGGCTTCTCGGACAACGGGTCGGTCTCCGCGTAGTTGCGCAGCCGCAGCTCCAGGGGGTCCACGCCGATCCGCTCGGCGAGCTCGTCCATGGCGCTCTCCAGGGCGAACAGCCCGCTCGCCTCGCCGGGGCAGCGCATGAAGGTGGGCGTCATGGTGTTGACCCGGGCCAGCCGGTAGACGCCCTCGTAGGCGTCGCAGGGGTAGAGCATGGCGGCCGCCTGCAGGGACGGTTCCGCCCAGTCGTCGTAATGCGAGGTCGGGGACAGCTTGTGGTGCCGCAGCGCGGTCAGCCGGCCCGCGCGGTCGGCGCCCAGGGTGACGCGCTGCTCCTGCTCCTCGCGGTGGCCGCAGCCGGTGAACATCTGCTCCCGGGTCAGCGCCAGCCGCACCGGCCGGTCGAGCTCGCGGGCGGCCATGGCGGCCAGCGTGGAGTGGTGCCAGATGCTGGCCTTGGCGCCGAAGCTGCCGCCGACGTAGTGGCTGTTGACCTGGATGTCGGCGTGCGGGACGCCCAGCAGCGCGGAGACGGTGTGCTGGGTGGCGGCCGGGCCCTGGGTGCCGTCGAAGAGGATCAGCCGGCCCGCCTCCCAGTACGCGGTGGTGGCCGAGGTCTCCATCGGGTTCTGGTGGTTGGCGCCCAGGGTGTAGGTGAGGTCGAGGGTCACCTCGGCCCGGTCGAGGGCGGTCGCGATGTCGCCGCGGGCCATCCGGCCGGGGGCGAGGCCGCCGAAGATGGACTCCGGTTCGAACGTCCGGTCCCGCACCTGGTCGAGGACGGTGACCGCCTCGGTCTCCCGGTAGCCGAAGCGGATCAGCCGGGAGGCGTGCAGCGCCCGCTCGTAGCTGTCGGCGATCACCATCCCGACGTACTGGCCCTGGTAGTGCACGGTGGTGTCCTGCATCGGGAAGAACGTCTCGCCCGGTGCGGGGCCGCCGATGAGGGACGGCAGCAGCGGGGGTTGGGCGGCGATCCGGGGCAGGTTCTCGTGGCTGAACACGGCCACGACGCCCTCGGCGGCCAGCGCCTCGGTGGCGTCGACCGAGGTGAGCCGGCCGGCGGCGATCCGGGCGCCGACCAGCACGGCGTGCAGCAGCCCCGGCAGCGTCACGTCGGAGGTGTACCGGGCGCGGCCCGTGGTCTTCGGCCGCCCGTCGACACGGCGCAGCGGCCGGCCGAGGCTGGGGCCGCTCGTGGTGGTCGCGGTGGTCATGACGGGTTCCGGTGGGTGAGGGTGGTCAGGGTGCGGAGGAGGGTCCGCTGGGTGAGTTTGGTGGTCATGACGGGTTCCGGTGGGTGAGGGTGGTCAGGGCGCGGACGAGGGTCCGCTGGGCGAGTTCGACCTTGAAGGCGTTCATGGGCGTCGGCCTGGCCGGGGCCAGTTCCTCCCGGGCGGCCCGGGCGAAGACGTCCTGGTCGGGGGTGGCGCCCAGCAGGACCTGCTCCGCCTGCCGGGCCCGCCACGGTTTGGTGGCCACGCCGCCGAGGGCGAGCCGCACCCCGCTGATCCGGCCGCGTTCCAGCAGGAGGGTGGCGGCGACGGAGGCGAGGGCGAACTCGTAGGACTCCCGGTCGCGGACCTTGAGGTAGAGGGAGGTGCGGGCGGTGGGCGTGTCGGGGATCTCGATGGCGGTGATCAGCTCGCCCTGCCCCAGCGGGTGCTCGATATGGGGGGTGTCGCCCGGCAGCCGGAAGAAGTCGTCGATGTGGTGCGAGTCGTTGCCGCGCTCGTGGCGGGTGTGGATCCTGGCGTCGAGGGCGGTCAGGGCGACGGCGACGTCCGAGGGGTGGGTGGCGATGCAGTGGTCGCTGGTGCCGAGCACGGCATGGCCGCGGTTCACGCCCTGCAGCGCGGAGCAGCCGGTGCCGGGGTCGCGCCGGTTGCAGGGAGCCTGGGCGTCGCGGTAGTAGGAGCAGCGGACGCGCTGCAGCAGGTTGCCGCCCAGGGACGCCATGTTCCGCAGCTGTGGTGAGGCGCCGAGTTCCAGGGCCTGCGCGACCAGCGGGAAGCGCTCCCTGACCAGCGGGTGGACCGCTGTGTCGCTCATCCGGGTGAGGGCGCCGATCCGGAGGCCGCCCTCGGGGGTCTCCTCGATGCCGGCGAGCGGCAGCTCGTTGATGTCGACGAGGCGGCGCGGCGTCAGCACGTTCTGCCGCAGGAGGTCGATCTCGGTGGTGCCGCCGGCGAGGTAGGAGCTGTCCGGGTCGGCGCTGACGGCCCGGACGGCGTCGGCGACGGCGGTGGGTCGGGAGTAGCTGATGGGTCGCATGGCCGGTGGCTCCTCACATCCGGGTGCTGGCGTCGCGGATGGCCGCTCTGATGTGTGGATAGGCGGCGCAGCGACACAGGTTGCCGCTCATCCACTCGCCGATCTCGGCGTCGTCGGTGGCGTGGCCCTCGTGCACCAGGGCCACGGCGGACATCAGCTGGCCGGGGGTGCAGTAGCCGCACTGGAACGCGTCGTGCTGGATGAACTCCTCCTGCATCGGATGGAGTCGCTCGCCGTCGGCCGCCGTGTCGGCCAGGCCCTCCACGGTGCGGATGGGGCGGCCCTCACAGCCGATGGCCAGGGTCAGGCAGCCCAGGACCCGGCGGTCGTCGACCCACACGGTGCACGCGCCGCAGGTGCCCTGATCGCAGCCGCGTTTGGCGCCGGTGAGCCCGCAGGCGTCCCGGAGGGCCGACAGCAGGCTGACCCGGGGTTCGATCTCGACGGTGTACTCCCTGTCGTTGACCGCCAGCGTCACCACGACGGGCCCCGGGCCGCGCTCGGGCAGAACGTCCGCCCGTTCGCCGGCGGGTGCCGTCGGCTTGTGCGTCGTCACGGCCGCACCTCCTTCGCTGTGTCGGAAAAGTCTGTTTTCTTCCGCGATGCGGGCGAGTCTAGCCAGGGGCTGGACGCCGGGACGCGACGAATCGCCAGCGCGGCCGCCCCGCGCGACACCGGAGAACGACTCTTCGGCGGTCGGCGCGGTTAGGCGGAGGCTCGCGCGGTCATGATCACGGCATGTCACAGGGGGGAACGGACGCGTACCGGGACGACGCCGGCCTGCCGGAGCTCGTCCGGCGGGCGGTGCGCGCGGCGCGCCGGCACGGCTTCGGATGCTCCTGCCGGCCCGAACAGGGGCGCCTGCTGCAGGTGCTGGCCGCCGGCGCCGCGCGGCGGATCGGGGAGACCGGAACTGGCTGCGGGGTCGGGCTGGCTTGGTTGGCGTCCGGCGCTCCGCCCGGCGCGCGGCTCGTCAGCGTTGAACGCGACCCGGAGCGCGCCCGCGTCGCCGCCGAGGTCTTTCGGGACCGCGACGAGGTCGAGGTGGTCAGGGGTGACTGGCGGCTCATCGACGACCACGGGCCCTACGACCTGCTGGTGCTCGACGGCGGGGGGCAGGCCAAGGACGACGAGGGCGCGGATCCCGCGCGGCTGCTCGCGCCCGGTGGGACCGTGGTGATCGACGACTTCACCCCGGCCGGCGGCTGGCCGCCGCTTTTCCACGGCGAGCCCGACGGCCCTCGGATGCACTGGCTGGAGCACCCCGAACTCCGCGCCGCCGAACTGCGCCTCGCGGCCGACCTCAGCGTGGTGGTGGGAACGCGCCTGCCCGCCAGCTGAGGCGGGCGGGCGCCGGGGTCGGCCGCGCCCCGCTACTCCCCGTCCTGGGGCAGGTGGGTCCTGGCCTCCTCGTAGCCGCCGGTGCCGGCGGACTCGGCCGGGGCGTAGACCAGGTTCAGCACGCCGCTGCCGAACGCCTCGGACGAGACCAGCCGGAGCGGGATCGACGGCTCGCCCTCGTCGAACAGCCGCATGCCCGTGCGCACGGCGATCGGGTGCACCAGCAGGTGCAGCTCGTCCAGCAGACCTGCGGACAGCAGCTGGCGGACCACCGAGACCGAGCCGCTCAGCCCGATGGTCCCGCCCGGCTCGTTCTTCAACGCCGTGACGGCCGCCACGAAGTCGCCCGAGAGCTGCTCGGAGTTCCGCCAGCTGAAGGAGAGCGGGGACCGCGAGAGGACGATCTTCCGCATGTCCCCGAGCTGCTTGGCGAAGACCGCGTCCTCGCCGCCGGCCGCCTCGCGCTCCGGCCACGCCCCGGCGAAGCTCTCGTAGGTCCTGCGGCCGAAGAGCAGGGTGTCGGTCGTCCCCAGGGCCGCCCCCACGGCCGCGCCCATGTCGTCGTCGAAGTACGGGAAGTGCCACTGGTCGGGCGCCTCCACGACGCCGTCGAGCGCGATGAACAGGGAGGCGATGATCTTCCGCATGGTGCTTCTCCAGAAATGAGCCGGTGGACGCTTCCTCCTGTCAGATCGACGTGGACGAGGAAACTCATCGGCGGCTGCTCGGGGACCGGGACGGGACCGTGGGCGTCAGGACCCGGAGCTGCCGAGGTCCGCGCTGCGCAGGTAGGCGCCGAAGCCCTCGGCGCCGTCCACGATGCGCGGCCCGCTGATCGCCTCGTTGTAGTCCAGGACGTAGAAGTTGTCGTCGCGGACGGCCGGGAGCTCACGGGTGATCGGGGACGACCTGAGGAAGTCGATCTTCTCCTCGACCGGCTGGTCCTCGTAGTCGACGACGACGATGACCTCCGGCCGTGCCTCGACGACCGCCTCCCAGCTCACCGTGGTCCAGCGGTCGGTGAGGTCGTGGAAGACGTTCCGGCCGCCGGCGATCTCGATGACCTCGTGCGGCGGCGCCTGGTTCCCCGAGGTGAAGGGCTGGTCGGTGCCGGAGTCGTAGACGAAGACGCGCGGCCGGTGGCCGTCCGGGGCCTGGTCCCGCACGGCCGCGACGCGGTCGCGCAGCTCCTCGACGACCCGGGCGGCCCGGTCCTCCACCCCGAAGATCTCGCCGAGCAGCTCCAGGTCCCGGTACAGGCCCTCGAACGAGGCGAACCCGGCCGGATGCCCCGGGTAGTTGTAGCAGGTCTCGCTGTGCAGGAAGCTCTGGATGCCGAGGTCGTCGAGGATCTCGGGGGTGATGCCGCGCTCCTCGCTGAATCCCGACTGCCAGCCCGCGACGACGAGGTCCGCCTCGGCCTCCACGACCAGCTCCCGGTTGAGCAGGTCGTCGCTGAGCATCTCGACCTCGGCGTACGCGTCGGCCCACGGCGACTCCTCGACCGGCGGGTTGGCGGGCGGCATGACGTAGCCGAGGACGCGGTCGGCCAGGCCGAGCGCGAACAGCTTGTCGGCGCTGCCGGCCTCGTAGGCCAGGGCGCGCTCCGGGCGCCGGTACTCCACCTCCTCGCCGCAGCGCGGGACGGTGACGGTCTCGGCGCCGGGGCCGGCGTCGTCCGTCTCGACGTCCGCGCCGCAGGCGGACAGCAGCAGGGTCGCGGCGGCGAGCGACGCGGCGGTGGCTCGCGCCGTGGCGTGCTTCGTGGCGGCGCGTCTCGCGACGGCGCGGCGGGCGGGGCGGTTTGGGGCGGTCATGCGTGGCCTTCCAGGGAGTAGAGGAGTTGCGGGTCGCCGGTCAGGGGGTGGGGTACGACGGTGGCGGCGACGCCGAAGACGGTGCGCACCAACTCGGGGGTGAGCACGTCCGCGGGCGTTCCCGAGGCGACCAGCGCGCCGCCGGCCAGCACGCCGATGCGGTCGCAGACGGCGGCGGCCAGGTTGAGGTCGTGGAGCACGATCAACACCGTGGTGCCGGTGCGGCGCAGCAGGGCCAGCAGCTCGATCTGGTGCCGGATGTCGAGGTGGTTGGTGGGCTCGTCCAGCACCAGCACGGCCGGCTCCTGCACCAGGGCGCGGGCGGCCAGCACGCGCTGCCGTTCGCCGCCGGAGAGGGTGAGCACGCCGCGGTCGGCCAGGTGGAGCACGTCGAGGTCAGCCATGGCCCGGCGGCACAGCTCCCGTTCCCGCCGGCTCGGGGCCTGGTTGCCGCGCAGGTGCGGGGTCCGGCCCAGGGCGACGATCTCCGCGACGGTGAAGTCCAGCTCGGAGCCGTTCTCCTGGGTGAGCGCCGCGACGGCACGCGCGGCCTCCCGGCGTGGCAACGCCGGCAGCTCCCGATCGTCGAGCCGGACCGTGCCGGTGGTGGGCCGCAGCGCGCGGTAGACGCAGCGCAGGGCCGTGGACTTGCCGCTGCCGTTGGGGCCGACGAGGCCGGTGATCCGGCCGGAGTCCACGTCGAGGTCGAGATCGCGCACCAGGGCGCGCCCGTCGATCTCGACGCCGAGGCGGTCGAGTCGCAGCCGCATCAACGGCCCCCGAACAGGTAGCCCCGGCGCCGCATCAGCGCGACGAAGACCGGCACGCCGACCAGCGCGGTGACGACGCCCAGCGGCAGTTCCCGGGGCGCGGCCAGAGTGCGGGCCACCAGATCGGCCCAGACCATGAAGATCCCGCCGACGAGCGGCGCCAGCACGAGCACCCGGGCGTGCCCGGCGCCCACGAGGATGCGGACCAGATGCGGCAGGACGAGCCCGACGAAGCCGATGGCCCCGCTGACCGCGACCATCGCGCCGGTCATCAGGGAGGTGAGGACGAACAGCGCGCGGCGCACGGCGGCGGTGTCCACGCCCAGGCTGGCCGCGGTCTCGTCGCCCAGCGCCATGGCGTCGAGCGCGCGGGCCCGGCGGTGCAGCAACAGGATCCCGACGGCGGTCAACGCGGCCACGGCGGGCAGCGAACCCCAGGTGGCGGCGCCGAGCCCGCCCAGGGTCCAGAACAGCACGGCGTGGGTGGCCTCGCCGTCGGGCGCCAGATAGACGAGCAGGCTCATCAGGGCCTGGAAGCCGTAGGCCATCGCGATGCCGGTGAGCACCAGCCGCAACGGGGTCAGCCCGGCGCGGCTGTAGGAGGCCGCGTAGACCAGTGCGGAGGCGGCGAGGGCGCCGGCGAAGGCGCCGGCCGACAGGGCGTAGACGCCGAACGAGCCGAGCACGCCGAAGACGGTGACCGCGACGGCCCCGACCGAGGCGCCGGAGGAGACGCCCAGCACGAACGGATCGGCGAGCGCGTTGCGGACCAGCGCCTGCACGGCCACGCCGACCACGCTCAGCCCGGCGCCGACCACCACCGCCAGCAGCACCCGCGGGGTGCGGACCTGCCAGATGATCTGGTACTCCGTCAGTTCGTCGGCGGCCAGCGAGCCGCCGGTGAGCGCGGCCCACAGGTACCGGGCGGTGTCGGCTGGCGAGATGACCGCAGGACCGAGGCCGATGGCCACCACGGTCGAGGCCACCAGCACGGCGAGCAGCGCCAGGACGGGAACGGCGAGACCCCGGCGGGCGGGCGCCCGTTCGATGTTCATGAAAATCATTATCAACAGCCTAGTAAGCATGACAATCATTTGCAATGATGCGGACGCGACCCATCCGACCACCCGGAGGAGACCCCGTGGACCACCCGACGACCGGAGCGGTGCTCGCCGACCAACTCCCCCCGCCGCTACCGGCGGACCAGATCACCGCGCTCAACCAGCCCCGGGGCGATCTCCACACCACCCGGCACTACACCTGGAACGGCTGGGCGTTCGAGCTGCCGCCCGGCGTCTTCCTGCCGGGGGAGACCAGCCGGATGATCCACCAGCGCGTGCTGGACGGCGCGATCGAGGTGCGCGGCCGGGCGTACGCCGCCATGGGCGTGGGACTGGGCGTCGAGGCGGTCGCCGCCGGGCTGCGCGGCGCCCGCGAGATCCACGCCCTCGACGTCCATCCGGAGAGCGTGGCCACCACCCGCCGCCACTACGAGCGGCTGGTGGGGGAGCGGCCCGGCACCGCCTTCCTGCCCCGCGTCTCCCACCTGTTCGACGCCCTGCCCGACGGCGTCCGACTCGACGTCGTCACCTTCAACCCACCGGCCGTCAGCCGGCGGGTGAGCGACGACCCCGACGTGGTGCGCAACGTCTGCCTCGGCGCCCCGCTGCTGGCCGAGTTCTTCGCCCAGCTCGCCGAGCGCCACCTGCTCGCGCCGGACGGCGAGGTCTTCCTCATCCTCTCCAACACCGCCGACCTGCGGGCCATCGTCGGCCACGCCCAGGGGCTGGGCTTCCGCCCCGAGGTGGCCTGGCGCCACGACTGGCAGGACGGCGTGCTCACCTACCTCTTCCGGCTCACCCACCCGGCGGCGGGCTGAGCCGGGCGGTTCAGCGGGGGAGGGGGATCTCGTAGTGGACGGTGGCCACGCCCGGCCCGTGTTCGCCGGTGGTCCTGGCGTCGAAGACCTGTCGCGCCACGCTGGACCAGAACGGCTCGGCCTCGGGCACCCGGACGTTGGTGTGCAGGTAGAGGCGGTCGCGTCCCCGGGCGGCGGCGAACTCGCCGGCCATGCCGACCAGGGCGCGGGCCAGCCCGTTGCGCCGGTGCCCAGGGCGGACGTAGACGCGCAGCAGTTGGGCGGTGCTCGCGGAGCCGTAGCGCTCCGCGAGCCACTTCGGATGCGGCGGGTGGGCGGGGCCGCGGGTGTGGACCGCGGTGGTCGCCACCACATGGTCGTCGTGGACGGCGACGAGCAGCAGGTGGTCCGGATGCCGCAGATAGGCGCCCTCGATGTCGACGACGTCCGCGTGCCAGGCCGGCGCGTAGCCGTAGCCGAACTCGCGGTAGAAGGTGTCCAGCATCACGCTCCGCGCGCCGTCGACGTCGTCCGGGGTCGCGGGGCGCAGGAGGTAGGACGACAGGCGTCGGGGCGCGGGGCGGTGGTCCACGTCCCGGCGCGGCTGGTCGGTCATGGGTCCGCCCCCTTCGGGTTGTTGAAAATGATTTCTGTTTCCGCACGTTACACGCGCGTGCCCGGTGGCGGCTGGCTCTGGTGGGCGTGAGGTACGCCACTGATGACAATGAAAACTATTTTCGTATAGCCTGCCGGGCGTCCGATCTTTGCTCCCGCTACTCCAAGGACGCGTCCCGTGCCCCACCCGCCTGGTGATCGAAGCCGAAACAGAAGCCGCAGGACCCATGGCGTGACGGCGTTTCGCCCCACGCGTCGAGCCGTCCTGACGACCGCGGGCGCGGCCACCCTCGCGACCCTCACGGGCTGCGGCGCCGGCGCCCCGGACGGGGGAGGGGACGGCGGCGGGCCGCGGCGCGGCGGCCGGCTGCGAGCGGCCTTCGCCGGCGGCGGGGTCAACGAGACACTCGACCCGCACCTGACCAACCTCTTCGCGGACGCCGCGCGGGCCAAGGCGCTGTTCGACAAGCTCGCCGACTTCGGCTCCGACATGTCCGCGCGGCCCCGGCTCGCCGCGCGGTGGGAGCCGAACGAGACGCTCGACCGCTGGACCGTCACCCTCCGCCGGGCCCGTTGGCACGACGGCGACCCGGTGACCGCCGCCGACGTGCTCCACAGCTACCGGCGCATCGCCGACCCGGACCGGGCGTTCCGCGCCAAGGCGTCCCTGGAGCCCATCGACCTCGACGCCAGCCGGGCCGACGACGAGCGGACCGTGACGTTCCAGCTCAAGCGCCCCTACGCCGAGTTCCCCAACGTGCTCGCCGCCTTCGGGGCCTACGTCGTCAAGGACGGCGCGGACGACTTCGGCGCCCCGGTCGGCAGCGGCCCGTTCCGCCACATCTCCTTCACGCCCGGCCAGTCACTGGTCGTCGCGCGCTTCGACGATCACTGGGACGGCGCCCCGTATCTCGACGAGGTGGAGTTCGTCATCGCGAACGAGGAGTCCGCCCGCGTCAACGCGCTGCTCGGCGGTCAGATCGAGTACGCCCACGAGCTCAACCCCACCACCGCCCGGGCCCACCAGAACGGCGGCCAGGTGCGGATCCTGCGCCTGCCCCGCAGCGCGATGCAGGGCTTCGTGATGAAGACCGACCGGCCGCCCTTCGACGACCCCCGGGTGCGCGAGGCGTTGTTCCTGATCCCCGACCGCCAGGAACTGGTCGACGGCGCCCTGTCCGGCGCCGGCGAGATCGGCAACGACCTGTTCGGCAAGGGCTACCAGTACTACGCCGCCGACATCCCGCAGCGGGCCCGGGACCTGGACCGTGCCCGGGCGCTGCTCCGCGAGGCCGGTCACGGCGACGGGCTCACCGTCACCCTGAACACCTCGCCGGTGGCCACCGGTTTCGTGGAGGCCGCCGAGATCTTCCGCGACCAGGCCGCCGAGGCGGGCGTCACCGTCGAGATCGCGGTGGGCGACCAGGACACCTACTGGAGCGACATCCTCGACTCCGGCGTCCTGGCCTGCTACCGCTCCGGCGCCATGCCCATCGAGTCGCACATCTCCCAACGCCTGCTCAGCGACTCCGTCACCAACGCCACCCACTGGCGGCGGCCGGACTTCGACGCCCTCTACCAGCAGGCGCAGTCCACCCCCGATCCGGACGAACGGGCCGGGCTGTACGCCCGGATGCAGCGACACCTGCACAGCGAGGGCGGCTTCCTGGTCTGGGGGTTCGCGGACTGGATCGTCGCCACCGCCGGCTCGGTGCGGGGCGTGGCCGAGGACGCGCCCGCCAACACCCTCGACTGGGCGCGCTACGACCGCGTGTGGCTGGCATGACGGACGGCCGCCCCTGGCTGGTCAGGCGGCTGGCCCTGGGCGCCGTGCAGACCGCCGGCGTGGTGGTGGCGGTCTTCGTGCTCACCGAGGCGCTGCCCGGCGACGCGGCCGTCGCCCTCGCCGGGGACCAACCCGACCCGGAACGCGTCGAGCGCATCCGGGAGGCCATGGAGCTCGACCGCCCCGCCGTCGAACGGTTCGCCGGCTGGGCCGGCGGACTGTTCCGCGGCGACCTCGGCACGTCCCTCGTGTCGGGGCGCCCCGTCACGGCCTACCTGTCGGCCGCCCTCGGCCCCACCCTGCTGCTGACGGGCCTGACCGTGCTGCTGCTCGTGCCGGTCTCGGTGGGCCTGGGCATGCTCGCCGCCCGCCGCGAGGGCGGCCGCGCCGACCGGCTCGTCAGCGGCGCCACGCTGGCCGTCTACGCGGTGCCGGAGTTCGCCCTCGGCGTGCTGCTCATCGTCGTGTTCGCGCTGCGGCTCGGCTGGTTGCCGCCCACGGCCGTCGGCCATGGCTCCGACCTGCTCGCCGAGCCCGCCGTGCTCGTCCTGCCCGTGACGGTGCTCCTGGCGCGGCCGGTGTGCACCCTCAGCCGGCTGGTCCGCGCGGGGATGATCGACGCGACGGCCGCGCCGTACGCGGCCCAGGCCCGCAGGCACGGCGTGTCCGCCCGCCGGGTCCGGTGGGCCCACGCCCTGCCCAACGCCCTGGCCCCCGCGACGCAGCAACTCGCCAGGACCTGCGACTGGCTGCTGTCCGGGGTGATCGTGGTGGAGGCGCTGTTCGTCATCCCCGGGCTCGGGACCGTCATGATGGACGCCGTCTCCGCCCGCGACATCCCCGTCATCCAGGGCCTGGCCGTCGTCTTCGGCCTGGTCACCGTCGCGCTGAACCTGGCGGCCGACCTGGTGACCCGCAGGCTCGCGCCCCGGGCCGGGGCGGCGGCATGACCCGGCAACCGGCCCGACGTCACCGGGGCCAGGCGGCGTTCGGCCTCGTCCTGGTGACGGTCCCGCTCCTGCTCGCCGTCGCCGGACCGTGGTTCGCCGGGGAACCGGGGCCGCGCGGCGTGTCCTTCACCCTCGGCGACGGCCACTGGCTGGGCACCGACTTCACCGGGCGGGACGTGTGGCGGCAGATCCTGCTCGGCGGACGCTCGGTCGTGCTCACCGCGGCCGCCGCCACCGCCCTCGCGTACCTGATCGCGCTGCCCGTCGGGCTGGCCGCCGCCCTCACCCACCGGGTCTGGCTGGAGGAACTGCTGATGCGGCCCCTGGACGTGGTGCTGGCCATCCCCTCGCTGCTGCTCCTGCTGATGACGGCGACGCTCCTGAGCCCGTCGGCCGCCGGCCTGGCGGTGATCGTCGCCCTGATCAACGTGCCCGACACCACCAGGATGGTGCGGGCGGCCGCCACCGAGGCCGCCTCCCGGCCCGCCGTCGAGGCCATGCGAGCCCAGGGCGAGACCTGGTGGCGGATGGCCGTTGGCTACACCGGGCGCGCCACGCTGCGCACCCTGACCACCGACGCCGGAGTGCGGCTGACCGGCGTGCTGTACCTGGTCGCCACGGCCGCGTTCCTCGGCGTGGGCGTCACGCCCGACGCCGCCGACTGGGCGGCGATGGTCGACCAGAACCGCACCGGCCTGCTGGTCCAGCCCTGGGCGGTCGTGGTCCCCGCCCTGCTCATCATCGCCCTGACCACCGGCACCAACCTGCTGTTCGACTCCGGACTCGCGTCCACCGGCGCGTCCGCGAGGAACAGGACGACGAGGAAGATCTCCCATGCCCGAGACGCCCGAGACAGCCACCACACCCGAGACAGCCGAGACACCCGAGCGGCCCGGCACGGAGCCGGAGTCGCCGCCCGCTCCCGTGGCGCGGATCGACGGCCTTGAGGTCGTCGTGGCCGGCGGCCGGGCCCTGGTCGAGGACGTCTCGTTGACCGCGCTGCCGGGTCGCTGCACCGCCCTGATGGGCCCGTCCGGCAGCGGCAAGAGCACCACGGGACTGGCGTTGCTCGGCGAGTACCCGCACGGCGCCAGGGTGACCGGGCGCGTCGCGGTGACCGGCCCCGCCGCGTACATCCCCCAGCACCCGGCCGCCGCGCTCAACCCCGCGCGACGCGCCGGGGCGCTGCTCGGCGACATCGTCCGCCGCGCCGGCGGGGGCCGCGCCGAGCGGGCCGAACGCGTCCACGCCGCGCTGCGCGCCGCCCAACTCCCCGCCCCCCGCCAGGTGCTCCGCCGCTACCCCCACCAGCTCTCCGGCGGCCAGCAACAGCGCGTCGTGCTCGCCCAGGCGTTGGCGTCCGGCGCCCGGGTGGTGGTCGCGGACGAGCCCACCACCGGCCAGGACGCCGTGACCAGGCGCCGCGTCGTCGCCGAACTACGCGCCGTGCTGGACCGGGGCGTGGCCCTGGTCCTGCTCAGCCACGACATCGACACCGTGCGGGAACTGGCCGACGATCTCGTCGTGCTGCGGCACGGCCGGATGGTGGAGGCCGGTCCGGCGGCCGAGGTGCTCGCCGACCCCCGGGACCCCTGGACCGCGGACATGCTGGCCGCGGCCGGCCGCCGCGCCCGCCCGGCCCGCGCCGAGAACGCGCGACGGGAGCCGGACGTCCTGCTGCGCGTCGACCGGATGACGGCCTGGCACGGACCCCGCCGCGGCGGCGTGACCGTGCTCCAGGAGACCTCCCTGACGCTCGGCGAGGGGGAGTGCCTGGCCGTCATCGGCCGCTCGGGATCGGGCAAGACGACCCTGGCCCGCTGCCTCGCCGGGCTGCACCCGCGCTGGTCGGGGCACGCCGCGGTGGGCGGCCGGGTCCTCCCGCGCAGCCTGCGCCACCGCGGCCGCGACCAACTCGCCGCCATCCAGTACGTGTTCCAGGACGCCCGGGCCTCGTTCGACGAGTACCGGCCGGTTCTCGACCAGGTGGCCCGCAGCGCCGTCCGGCTGCGCGGCGCCACCCCGCGCGAGGCGAACGCCGAGGCCGCCTCGACGCTCGCCGCCCTCGGCGTCGCCGCCGACACCGCGGCCCGCCGGCCGGCGGACCTGTCCGGCGGCGAACTCCAGCGCGCCGCCCTGGCCCGCGCGCTCCTGGCCCGTCCGCGGATCCTGCTGTGCGACGAGATCACGTCCGGGCTCGACCCGGTCACCCGGTACGAGATACGGGCGCTGCTGGCCGACCTGGCGGAGCGGACCTCGTTGCTGCTCGTCACCCACGATCTGGAGCTGGCCGCGGACCTGGCCGACCGGGTGGCCGTCATGGACGAGGGCCGCATCGTGGAGCAGGGCCCCGCGCCCGACGTGTTCGCCGCGCCCGCGCGCCCCGCCACCCGCCGCCTGCTGGGCGACGCGCGGCTCGCCGTACGGCGGACCCGTCCCGCGTGACGTCGCGCTACGGGGCGGACGGGGTCGGGAGGTGGGGTCTGACCGAGTCGCGGACGACGATGTGGGTGCCGAGCGTGACGTGCTGGACGGAGCCCGGCGCCTCGCGCCGCAGGGCCAGGCGCACGGCGGTGCGGCCCAGTTCCTCGTGGGGGACGTGCACGGTGGTCAGGTCGATGTCGGCCGCCGGGGGAAGGTCGTCGAAACCCGCGAGCGAGACGTCGTCGGGGATGCGCAGCCCGTGCTCGCGCAGGGCCTGGCGGGCTCCGGCGGCGATCTGGTCGTTCGCGGCGAAGACGGCGGTGAAGTCGCGCGTCCCCCGGGCGAGCCGCTCGCGCATCATCCGGTGGCCCTCGCCGCGCTCCATGGTGCCCTCGACCTCCAGCCCCGGATCGTGCGGAACGCCGTGCGCGGCGAGCGCCGCGCGGTACCCGGCGACCCGGCTCTCCGGCGTGGTGTACCCGGTCCGCCGGCCCAGGAAGAGGATGCGCCGGTGACCGGCCGAGAGCAGGTGGCTGGTGAGGGCGTGGGCGCCCGCGGTGTTGTCGTACTCGACGACGATGGCCGGCACCTCGGGGCCCAGCGGGGGCCGGCCGCACAGCACCAGCTGCGAACCGGCCACGGCCAGGGCCCGGGCGTAGCCCGCCATCCGCTCCCGGTAGGCGTCGTCCACGACGATGTTCCCCACCAGGATCACGGCCTCCGCGTGCTCCTCGCGCATCAGCTGGACGGCGGCCAGCTCCTGGTCGGGGTCCCCGCCGGTGGTGCCGACGATGCACACCCGGCCCTCGCGCACGGCCTCGGCCTGCACCCCCTGCGCGACGTGGGCGTAGTGCGGCGACACGACGGAGTTGACCACGATGGCCACGCTCTTCGGCCGCACGCCCGCGAGCCCGCGGGCGTGCGCGTTGGCCACGTAGTCGAGCTCCCGAACGGCGCGCATCACCTTGCTGCGGGTGGCCGGGGCGCTCGGGTAACTGCCGGACAGGATCCGCGACACGGTGGCGACCGAGACGCCGGCGCGCTTGGCCACATCGCGGATCGTCGAGGGGCGCGGCCGTCCGTCCTCGGACGCGGCTGGGCGAGACATCGCACCTCCGGAGGGCTCCCGCCTGGCATGTAACCGGTTGCGCTCGATCATGGCCCAAC
Source organism: Streptomyces sp. B6B3 (assembly GCF_039871525.1). Lineage (NCBI taxonomy): Bacteria > Bacillati > Actinomycetota > Actinomycetes > Kitasatosporales > Streptomycetaceae > Streptomyces > Streptomyces sp. B6B3. The sequence goes on from NZ_JBDPLU010000024.1 coordinate 74,622, forward strand.
GCGGCCGCCGTGTCCAACGGTTGGACGGAATCCCGGGCGGCCCGAACGGCCGGGCGTCGAACATAGGCGTGCTGAACTGGTGATATCTGAACGAGTTTGTGCCGTCGTGGTCCAAAGTCTTGACGTGGACACAGCCGATTGCTTTCATCCCAGCAATGGAAACGGTTTAACACTTCCTCAGCTGGCGGTGGGTGGCGTCGAGCGGGGCCGGGTTCGGGAGGTGTGAGCGGTTCGGGCCCTGGACGTGGGACGCGGGGCCCCGCGCGAGCCGACAGGGTCGCGCGTCCGTGACCGACAAGGAGAAGCCAAGGAGGGCTTCATGCCACACACATATCGCCGGCGAAGGCGCCGGGTGGCTGTCACCGCCGCGGCGGTCCTGGCCGTGGGCTCGGCCGTGGTCGCCGGCGTCACGCCACTGGGAGCCGCGTCGGCCGACGAGCCGGCACCCGCATCGTCGTCCGGTGCCTCGACCGCGGCCGCCGCACGCGTGATGGAGAACCTCGGCCGCGGGGTCGTGGCCGTGCGGTCCAGCTCGACCGAGATCCTGGTCTCCTGGCGGCTGCTGGGGCTCGACCCGGAGGGCATCGGCTTCAACGTCTACCGATCCGCCAACAGCGGCTCCTGGCAGAAGCTCAACTCGGCCGTGCTGACCGGCGGGACCAACTACGTCGACTCCTCAGCTGACATGTCCGCGACAAATCGGTATCGAGTCGCCCCGGTCGTCAACGGTCAGGAGCAGGCGCCCAGTGGGGACTTCACGCTGACGGCGAACCACGCCCAGGAGCCGGTGGTTCGCGTTCCGCTGCGGGACGGCGGTCCGGTGAAGTTCAGCTGGGTCGGGGACCTGAACGGCGACGGCGAGTACGACTACGTGATCGACCGGCAGGAGACCCGCCAGCGGCTCGAGGCCTACTCGAGCGACGGCGAGTTCCTCTGGGAGGTCAACATGGGGCCGAACAGCGAGAACCAGGACAACATCGAACCGGGTTCGGCCACCATCGACGTGGGTCACAACGACGGCGTCACCGTCTACGACTTCGACAGCGACGGCCGGGCGGAGGTGGCCGTCAAGATCGCCGACGGCGTCACCTTCGGCGACGGCAGCACCTGGACCCACTCGGACGACAACCGCCAGTTCATCGCCATCCTCGACGGCCAGACCGGGGCGCTGCGCAACTGGGCCGCGGTGCCGACCGACTACCTGGCCGACGGCCCGATGGCCGCGCGCTTCGGGGTGGCCTACCTCAACGGCACCACGCCCAGCCTGGTGGCCTACATGAAGAACCGCCGGGACGACGGCGGCTTCAACCTGATGATGGCCGCCTGGCGGTTCAGCGGCCAGAACCTGAGCCAGCAGTGGAAGTGGCTGCGCGGCGGCCAGGACGCGCCCGACGGGCACAACACCCGCGCCGTCGACCTCGACGGCGACGGCGTGGACGAGGTCGTGGAGATCGGGTTCGCCCTCGACGGCGACGGCACGTTGCGCTACTCCCTCGGTCCCGACGGCATCGTGCACGGCGATCGCTTCCACATCGCGGACATGGACCCCGACCGTCCGGGGCTCGAGGGGTACGGGGTGCAGCAGGACAACCCCAGCGGCCTTCTGGAGTACTACTACGACGCCGCGAGCGGCGAGCTGATCTGGGAGCACGGCGGCGGGCCCGGCGACGTCGGCCGGGGCATGGCCGGCGACATCGACCCCAACCACTCCGGCATGGAGGTGTGGTCCTTCTCCGGCCTGTACAACGCGCCCACCAACCGGCTCACCGAATCGGACACCTCGCTGAGCCCGTGGCCGCAGCTCGGCCTGTACTGGGACGGGGACCCCCTCATGGAGCTGCTCAACTCCGGCAAGATCGAGGAGTGGGACCCGGAGAACCCCAGCGACAGCTCCGACCTGCCCCGGCTGGAGACCGTCGGAAGCTACGGCGCCGTCACCGCGGCGCAGGGCGGGCCCACGCTCTACGGCGACCTCTTCGGCGACTGGCGGGAGGAGGCGGTGTACACCAACGGGTCCTACGACGAGCTGATCATCTTCACGACCGATCGGCCCAGCGACACCCGGCTGTACACGCTGGCGCACAACCCGGCGTACCGCAACGGCATGACCTTCCACGGGTACATGCAGTCGCACCACGTCGACTACTTCCTCGGCGCCGACATGACCGAGCCCGAGCGGCCGAACATCACCTACGCGGGCGCCGGCTGACCCCCGGCACCACGTCCGGCACACCACGCCCGACACCACGCCCGACACGACGCCCGAGGCGGATGGCCGCCTCGGGCGTCGTGGGGTTTCTGCGCTCGCACGTCCCGCCGGCCCCGCCGGCCCCGCCGGCCCCGCCGGCCCCGTCGGCGTCGGAGCAGCCGACGGAATCGACGGGGCCGACGGAACCTTCGGTCACTCCGGCAGCCGATCACCGATCAGGGCCAGGATCTGGATGGCGGCGAGGCCGTACTGCGCGCTGTTGTTGGTGGACACGTTCGTCTGCCAGTCCACCGGGTTGAGCGTGTGCGCCACCCGTTCGAGGCCGAACTCCCAGTCCTCGCCGTACTCCCAGGTGGTGCCCGGGTGCAGGAAGCCCTCCCAGGCGCGGTCGGCCAGCGCGGCGTCGTCGAGCCGGACGGCGGCGTAGGCGTCGAGCCGGGTGTGCGCCTGCCTGAGGTTGAGGCTGCCCAGCGCCTCCCCGACCTCGGCCTCCGCCTCCTCGTCCGTGCCGTTGTACAGACGGCAGTACTGGAGCCACGCCTCCTCGAACTCCGGCATGTCCACCTGCTGGAGCAGCTCGGCGTTGATCTCCACCAGGCCGAAGACGGCGCTGAGGTGCGAGACGCTGACGACCGGCTCCTGCTGGACGGCGAACCGGCCGGTCTCCATGTCGTACAGCCCCTCGCCCTGGACGAAGCCGTTGGGCTGGGCGGCGATGGTCTCCATGGTGCCGAGCAGCTTGTCCCGGCACTCCTCCCACCGCGGGCCGCGCCGCTCCCACTCCGTCAACCAGGCCGCGGCCAGACCGCTCCAGCTGGTGCCGAAGCCGATCGCCAGCGCGCGCGGGTCCGGCTCGTACGGCTCCTCGCGGATCTTCCGGATCGGGTCGAGCACCAGGAACGTCTCCTCGCTGCGGGACAGCTCCCGCATCAGGTCGCCGGTGCGCTCGTCGGTGGTCAGGTAGTAGTAGAAGCGGCGGTAGGCGGCGGAGCTGATGCGCTGCTGTTTGGCACTGTCGGCCCAGTGCTGCACGCCGTGCCGGGTGCCCAGGCCCGCCCACTCCCCGGCGTGGTAGACGTCCACCTCGCCGGTGTGCCGGGTCATGGCCTCGGCGAACCGGAAGATGTCCGCCCGGCCCGAGCGCAGGAACGCGTACCAGAGCCACAGGTCGGGGGAGAGCTCGGAGTTGGCCCAGGCGTAGCCGCCGATGTCGTAGCGCCACACCTTCCGGTCCTCGTCCTGGGAGTGCATGACGTCGCCGTAGTTCCAGAAGCCGTACCAGTGCCGCTGGTCGCGTTCCGTCACGTAGTAGTCGAAGAGGAAGTCCAGGTTGTCCTCGATGCGCGCCCGGGCCGGGGTGGAGCGGTCCACCGGACCGAACAGGCCGCCGAACGCGCCGCTGGCCACCAGGTGATCGACCGGGTTCACCAGCTGCGGGGCGGCGCGGACCGCGTCGGCGATCGCGCCCAGACGCTCCGCGCCCGGGGTCGACTCCAGCGCCCAGAAGGTGAGTTCGCTGGTGCGGGCGACGCCGAGGGGGGTGCCGAACCCGGGCTCGTAGTCCTCGTAGGTGATCTCCAGGCCCTCGAGCTGCTCCTCGTAGGTGTCCTGGCCCATGCCGTCGTGGTAGAAGCGGTTGTCCATCGGCTGCGCCTGCGGGGACCACAGCCACACGGTGACCTCGGCCGTGTCCGTGTGCGCCGCGCGGATGTCCAGCTGGGTCGGGTGCAGCTGCCAGAAGTCCTTCAGGCCGAACGCGAACCCGCCGCTGGGGCCGCCCACGTAGCCCACGCCGGCGGCCCGCCTGCCCTGGTCCACGTCGACCCAGCCGTGCCCGGAACGGGTCCGCTTGCGCACGGTGAAACCCTCCGAGCTCAGCTGCGCGAGGGAGTAGTCGCCGAACGCCGGGATCAGGTGGATCCGGCTCGACACCCGGGTGTCCCAGGTGCCGATGTCCGGGACGGACCGCCCGGCGACCTGCGCGGCCCGCACCGCCTCCCCGGGATCCCGCCGCAGCCCGGTCAGCGGCTGCACCGCCTCGGCCAACGCCCCGTTCTCCTGGCCCACCAGCCGGATGTGCCGGTCGTAGAGCTCGTCCCGCAGCGGCACCGAGAACCGCACGCCCAGACCGGCGACGAAGTCGTCCTCGCCGTCGGAGTCGAAGACGAAGCTGTGCACCATCCGGAAGCTCTCCGCGCCGGCGTGGAAGTACAGCCGCACGGTGAACGGCAGCCACGACCGCCCGCGCCGGGAGTGCCGGCCGGCGATCCGCACCACCGCCCGCACCGGGCCCGACTGTTCGACGGTCACCTCCTCGACCTCGCTGAGCAGTTGATCGCGCCGCACGCTGCCCAGGCCGTCGTCGGGAACCTCGCGCTGCACCAGGTTCACCAGCCGGCCGCGGGTGGCGATCTCCCGGTCGCCCCGGCGCACCCGGCTGACCAGGTCCGTGCCACTCGTCGGGATCCGGACGTCGAGCACGCCGGTGTTCACCTCCACGTGCCCGGGCCGCTCCCGCACCGTGACCGCCTGCTCGGGATCCGCCGGGTTGCCGCCGGTCAGGGTGTAGCCGGCGGCCGGCGCCGCCGACCCGCCGGAGACGGCGTGCCCGCTCCACTTCAGCGTGCCGTCCGGCCAGTAGGCCATCGGCCAGCTCTGCACGGGCACCGCCGCGCCGCCCTCGTCGGTCAGGGCGAACGTCTGGTCGCCGGGCACGGCCCCCATCGGCCACGGCGTGCCCCAGGCGGTGCCGGCCAGTTCGGCGGGGAGGTCCTCCAACCAGCCGAGCCGCACCGACCCGGGGCCGGAGGACTCGGCCGACCGGCCCACGCCGGCGGCGCCGGGCGCGGAGAGCAGCGTGTGCAGGGGCGACACCGCGCCCACGGCGGCGGCCCCGCGGAGCACGGACCGCCGGTTGGGTCCTGAGGGGGGAGTCATGGGGAAGCACCTCACAGATACGCGAAGGACGGAAAGGGAGCGGGCAGGAGGTATTGAATCGATTCATACAGGGCGCGCGAGGAGGACGGGCGGTCCGCCGGGGCGGCGGGGTGGGGCGGACGCCGCGGGCAGCGTGCGACGAATCGATCAGGTGGCGCTCATGATGGCACTCGTTCGTTCGGATGAACCAGACTCCGTGCAGAAGTTTTTGACACGATGCGCGAGTGTGGCGTCATTTGGATGATGATGGACGAACCTGCTCGGCCGCCGCGTGCCCGCAGGACTGGCGCACCACGAGGCGCGGCTGCATGACCACGTTGTGTGTGGACGGGCGGCGCCCGTCGAGCTGGTCCAGGAGGAGTCCCGTGGCGCACCCGCCGATCTGCCGCTTGGGCGGGGCCACGGCGGTGAGCGGCACCTCGGCGAGGGCGGCCATCTCGTCGTCGTAGGCGATCAGCGCCAGGTCCTCGGGAACCCGGAGGCCCTGGGCGCGCAGTCGCTGGAGCAGCACGATGGCGTCCCGGTCGGAGTGCACCAGCGCCGCCCTGGCCCCGCCGGCCAGGCAGCGTTCGACGAACTCGTCGTACCGCCGCGGCGCGGCCGTCGAGGCATCTCCCCCGGCGCCCTCGTCCCTCTCGTCCCCCTCGTCCCGCGCCCCGGCCCGCACCGGGGCCGAGGGGTCCAGGCCCAGCAGCCTGACCGCGTCCGCGTGCCCCTCCCTGACCAGACGCGCCACGGGGCCGTCGCCGCAGTACAGGGCCACCCGGTCGTGGCCCAGCCGGTGCAGGTGGCGCACCGCCGCGAAGGCCCCCTGCCGGTGGTCGGAGACGACGAAGTCGCAGGGCTCGTAGGCGTCCTCGGGCCGCCGTTCGAGCAGCACGAACGGCACTCCCGCGGCCCGCAGCCCGTCCAGCAGCGGGCCGGGGACGCGGCCGCCGCCCGCCGAAGCGACGAGCAGCCCGGCGGCCCCGGACGCGGACAGCTCCCGGATCTGCGCCAGGTCGCGGGGCCGGGCGGGGTCGGAGATGCCGATGACGACCCGGGCGCCGCGCCGCGCCGCCGTGGCGCGCACCCCGGCGATGACGGGCGCGAAGTACTGCGCGGCCGACGGCACCAGCAGGCCCAGCAGCGGCTGTGTCGGGGTCGGCGCCGTGGGCGGGGCGGATTCGGCGGCGCCGTTCGCCGCGGACCCCGGCGCGAGCGCGCCGCCGCGCACCCTGACCAACGCGCCGGCGGCGGCGAGTTCGTGCAGGTCCCGGCGGATCGTGCCGGGGGAGACGCCGAACTGTGCGGCCAGCTCCCGCACCCGGACGGCGCCGGAGGCGCGCAGCTCCCTGAGCAGCAGGTCCTGCCGTTGTGAGACGAGCATGTCCGCCATGGGCGTGTCTCCTCATAGAAAGTTCTGGAGCATCCTAGGCGAACGATGTCCGTTCATGAACAAAAGCGTGCACTTGTATTGACTGGCTAACACTCCTGGGACAAGGTGCAGTAGCGCACGCCAGACAAGGAGTCGCCGTGTTTCATCGCAGAAGCCGAACCGTCCGGGCGCTGCTGGCCGCGGGAGCGGCCGTCGCGCTGCTGGCCTCGTGCGGGACGCCCGGGTCGGGGACGGACGACGGGGTCACGACCATCACGTTCTGGTCCTGGACGTCGGGATCCGCCGAGATCGTCGACCGGTTCAACGCCACGCACGAGGACGTCCAGGTGACCTTCGAGCTGATCCCGTCCGGCACCGGCGGCGGCTACTCGAAGATGTACAACGCGGTCCGCGCGGGCAAGGCACCCGACGTCGTGAACGTCGAGTACCCCCAGGTCCCGGCCTTCGTCGCGCACAACGTCGTCCAGCCCCTCACCTCCCACGGCGTCGAGGAACTGGGCGGCCAGTTCCCCGAATGGGCGTGGAACCAGGTGGCGCTCGGCGGCGAGGTGTACGCCGTGCCCGTCAACATGGCGCCCCAGGTCTTCCTCTACCGCGCCGACCTCTTCGACGAGTACGGCATCGAACCCCCGGCCACCTGGGCGGAGTTCCGCGACACCGCGGAACGGCTGCGGGACGAGCATCCGGACACCGTGCTCGCCACCCTCGGCGACACCGACGCCGGCCTGATCGCCGGCCTGGCCTGGCAGGCCGGCGCCGACTGGTTCGACACCTCGACCGGCGCCTGGGAGGTGAACAGCACCGACGACGCGAGCCTGGAGGTGGCGCGCTACTGGGACGGGCTGATCGTCGACGGCCTGGTGAACGCGGAACCCGTCTTCGCCGAGAAGCACATCGCGGACGTCCAGCAGGGCCGGTCGCTCGCCCTCGTCGCGGCGCCCTGGATGATGGGCAACCTCTCCCGCTTCTTCCCCGAACTCGCCGGCGCCTGGGGCGTCGCGCCGCTGCCGGCCTGGGGCGGCGCCGTCGCCGGCAACTACGGCGGCTCCACCTTCGCCGTGCCCGAGGGCGCCGACCATCCGGACGAGGCGATGGAGTTCATCCGCTGGGCCGCCACCTCACCCGAGGCCGTCGCCGCGGCCGCCCCGGTCAGCGCGGCCATGCCGGCCAGCGGCGAGCTCTTCGACGACTGGCGGACCGAACTGGAGGCGGCCAACCCGTACGTCCAGGGCATGGGGTTGCCGCAGGTGGCCCGGGACGCCGCGGAGAGCGTTCCGCCCGACTGGGAGTGGGGCCCGGACATGACCGAGGGATTCGCCAGCCTCATGGACGAGATGTCCGCCTCCATCGGGCAGCCGGACGGCCTGCAGTCCGCCCTGCGCCGCTGGCAGGAATCCACCGTCGACCAGCTGCGGCTGCGCGGCTTCGACGTCCGCGACTGATCCGACCCGCCCCGCCCCGCCCTCGTCCTCCTCGCCGCCTCGTCCTCCTCGCCGCCTCGTCCTCCCCGCCCCCTGTCCTCCTCGTCCTCCCTGTCCGCACCGGCCGCGCCGCCCGACCCAGGCCGCCCGACACCCCAGGACCCGCCATGGCAACCCTCTCGTCCCCCAGGACAGCGATGAGCAGACAGCGCCGCAACGGCGTGCTGATGCTCCTCGGCCCGTTCATGCTGCTCTTCGGCCTCACCTACCTCCTGCCGCTCGGCTACGCCCTCGTCCTCAGCTTCTTCCGCGAGAAGTTCAGCGGCATCGGCTTCGACGGGCCGCGGCGCGTCTTCACCTGGTTCGACAACTACACCCGGGCGCTGACGGACCAGGAGTTCCTCACCGGCGTCGGCCGCGTGCTGCTCTACGGCCTCGTCTACGTCCCGCTGCTGATAGCGCTCGCCGCCGTGCTGGCCCTGCTGCTGGACACCGCGCTCGTCTACGGCAAGCGCTTCTTCCAGGCCCTGCTCTTCCTGCCGCACATCGTGCCGGGGCTGGTCGCCGCCATCATCTGGCTGTACCTCTACACCCCGGGGCTCAGCCCCGTCATCGACGCCTTCTCCGCGCTGGGCTGGCACATCGACTTCCTCGACGACGGCGTGCTGTTCTCGCTCGTCAACATCGCGCTCTGGGGCTCGCTCGGCTTCAACGTCGTGCTGATCTTCGTCGGCCTCCAGGCCGTGCCGCGCAGCACCATCGACGCGGCCCGGATCGATGGCGCCGGGGAGTTCCGCATCGCCCTCAGCGTCAAGCTGCCGCAGGTGGTCCCCACCGTGCTGGTGGCCACCCTCTTCACCATCATCGGCTCGCTCCAGCTCTACACCGAGCCGATGCTCCTGCGCACCTCGGGCGACAGCCCCATCACCAACTCCTGGACGCCCAACATGCTCGCCTACTCCTCGGCGTTCAACAGCAACGACTACCACTACGCCGCCACCGTCTCCGTGCTGATCGCCGTCCTGGCCGGCGTCCTGTCCTACGCCGTCACCAAGTTCGCCAGCGGAAGGACCCTGCGATGACGCGCCTCCTCGACACCGAACGCCCGACCGCGGGGCCCGCGCGGTCCGGCGCGGCCGGACCCGCCAGACGCGCGGCGCACGCCGGCCCGGGCCGGCCCTGGTGGCTGCGCCGCACGGCGGTCACCACCCTCGTCGCCATCGCCGGCGTCTACACGCTGCTCCCGCTGACCTGGCTGCTCTTCGCCGTCACCAAGACCCTCCCCGAGCTGTACAGCGGCAACGGCTTCTCGCCGTCCGCCGGTTTCCACGTGTTCGACAACCTCCGCGACCTGTTCGCCCAGGACGACGGCCGCTTCGGGCGCTGGCTGCTCAACACCGCGGTCTACGCGATCGGCGGCGCCCTGGTCGCCACGCTGCTGTCCGTCGCGGCCGGCTACGTCTTCGACAAGTTCCCCTTCCGCGGCAAGGAGAAGTGGTACGCCCTGGTGATCGCGGGCGTGCTGGTGCCGCACACCGCCATCGTCATCCCGCTCTACCTGATGATGTCGAACCTCCAGATGACGGACACCATGTGGTCGGTGCTCATCCCCGTCACGGTGAACCCGTTCGGCGTCTACCTGGCCCGCGCCTACTCGTCCGGCGCGATACCCGGCGAACTGCTGGAGGCGGCGCGCATCGACGGCGCCGGGGAGCTGCGCACCTTCTTCTCCGTCGGCCTGCGGCTGATGGCCCCGGGCGCGGTCACGATCTTCCTCATCCAGTTCATCGGCATCTGGAACAACTTCTTCCTGCCGATGGTGATGCTCACTGACAACGACCTGTTCAGCGTCGGCCAGGGCCTGTTCACCTGGAACTCGGCGATCAGCCAGGACCCCGAGTACACCCGCCTGATCGTCGTCGGCTCCGCCGTGACCACCCTCCCGCTGCTCCTGCTGTTCATCCCACTCCAACGCTGGTGGCGCGCCGGCCTCGCGGAGGGCGGCATCCGCTGACCCGGCCCACGTAGGTTGGGCGGTGACCGGGCGTGGACGAGACGGGGGAGGGACGGATGGCGGAGACGGACTTCCCGCCGACGCGGGTGGCCGGTCGGGGCCGCGGTTGGTACCGGGGCGACTGCCACGTGCACTCGGACCGTTCGGACGGCGGCGAGATGACACCGGAGGAGCTGGCAGCCGAGGCCCGGGCGACCGGGCTGGACTTCCTCGCCACCACGGAGCACGCCTCCGCCGCCACGCACGGCCTCTGGGGGCGGCACGCCGGCGACGACCTGCTGGTGATCCTGGGCGAGGAGGTCACCACCCGGACCGGGCACTGGCTCGCGCTCGGCCTCCGCCCGGGTCAGGTCGTCGACTGGCGGTACGGGGTGCGGGACGGGACGGTCGACCGGCACCTGGAGCGGGTGCACCGGATCGGCGGGCTGTGCGTCGCGGCCCATCCGCACGCGCCGTACCCCTCGGGCACGTTCATGTACCCCTACGAGGGCTTCGACGCGGTCGAGGTGTGGAACGGGCGATGGGCCTCGGACCTGCCGTGGAACGCCGACAACGAGGCGGCCCTGAGCGAATGGGGTCGCGGCCTGGCCGCCGACCTGCACCGGGGGCGGTGGCGCCCGGCGGTCGGCGGCAGCGACGTCCATCTGCGGGGCCAACTCGGCACGCCGCACACCGTCGTGCTCGCCGACGAGCTGAGCACCGACGCGATCCTCGCCGGCCTCCGCGCCGGCCGGAGCTGGGTGGCCGAGTCGGCCGCCGTGGAGCTGTCGTTCACCGTCCTGGCCGGTGACCGCGGCGCCGGGATCGGCGAGCGGCTGGAGACCCGCGGCGAGACGGCCGTGGTGCGCGCGGAGGTGCGCGGTGTGCCGTCCGGCGTCGTCACCCTCCACACCGAGCTGGGCACGGCGCACCGCCGCTCGCTCCCCGACGCCGGCTCGGGCACGGTGGAGTGGCGCACCAGCGCGGCGGAGTCGCCCTTCGTCCGCGTCGAGGCGCGTCACCCCGACGGATCCATGGCCGCCCTGAGCAACCCGATCACCCTGGTGTGACCCGGCGGCGCCGACGCACTAGCGACCGAGGACCAGCAGCTCGCAGTCCTCGACGACCGGGGTCGGCGTGGTCTCGGCGGCCGCGGCCGCGTCCAGCGCCGCCTGACCTGCGGTGATCTCGGCCTCGGTGAGCAGCTCGAAGGTGGACCCCGCCCGCTGCCGGAGCCGGTCCGCGTAGGCGGCCAGACTGGGGGTCAGCGTCAGCCGGACCCGCTCGAACGCGATCCGGCGCAGCCCGACCGCGCCGAAGACGTCCAGCACGTCGGACAGCGCGGGGAAGACCCCCAGCTCGATCTCCCGGGCACGCGGGAAGTACCGGTGCCAGAGCAGATCCGGCATCCGGTCGGTGAACCAGCTGCGGATCAGCAGCCGGCCGTCCGGACGCAGCACCCGGGCGATCTCGGCGGCCGCCGCCGGCCGGTCCCGCACGTGGTGCAGCACGAAGAACATCAGGGCCAGGTCGCAGGAGCCGTCGGGCAGCGGAATGTCCTCGGCGCTGCCGTGGCGGTACGCGACGGCCGGATGGGCGGCGGACTCCTCGGCGACGGCGCGCATGCGCGCGGAGGGCTCGACGCCGTGGACCGGGCCGCCGAAGGCCTCCGCCAGCGCCGGCGTGAACCGCCCGGTGCCGGACCCCAGATCCAGCACGACCGCCGGCCGGCGGGGCGCGTGCCCGGCGAACACCCGCATCCACTCCGCCATGGTCTCGGCGGGCAACGCCCGCCCCCGCGCGTAGACGGCATGCAGCCGCCGGTCGAAGTCCACCCGATGCGCAGCACTCACCCGGGCCTCCTCGCGTAAACGGTTTGCCGCGTCCATCGTGCCCTCGCGAAGATGCCCCCATGCCCTCGTTCGCCGCCCCCGCAGCCTTCACGAGCACCGTCGTGGTGTTCCTCGACCGGGTGGGGGGATGAGGGTGGCGGATGTCGTCGTGGTCGGGGGTGGGATCGTCGGGGCCTCGGTGGCCTATCACCTGGCGCGCGAGGGCGTGGCGGTGACCCTGGTCGACCGGGGGGCCGCGCCCGCCGCCGGGGCCACGGGGGCCTCGTTCGCGTGGATCGGTGGCGACAGCGGTGACTGGCCGGGTGGCGCGGCGGACCTGCGGGGGTTCGTGCTGGCGGACCATCGGCGGCTCGCCGCCGAGGTGTCGGGGGCGGAGGTGCGCTGGACCGGCTCGCTGGCATGGACCGACACCTCGGTCCGGCTCCGGCCGGGCGCGCCGGTCGGGGAGGGCCAGCACGTGGTCGGGCGGCGCGAGATCGGGGAGCTCGAACCGCTGCTCCGCACGCCGCCCGAACGGGCCGTCTACACGCCGACGGACGGCGGCGTCGATCCGCACCGGACGACGGAGGCGCTGGTGGACGCGGCCCGCGCGCGCGGCGCGCGGGTGGTGTACGGCTCGGCCGTCACCGGTCTGCGGACCGCGGGCGGGCGGGTCACCGGCGTGGTCACCGCGACCGGACACCACCCGGCCGCCACGGTGGTCCTCGCCGCCGGCGCCGACGTCAACGGGCTGTGCGAGTCGGCGGGGGCACGGCTGCCCATCGCGGCGTCGCCGGCGCTCGGGCTGCGGGTGGCCGCGCCGCCCGGGCTGGTCAGAACCATCCTCGCCACCCCGGAGTTCGAGGCGCGGGAGGCGCGCGACGGCCACCTGCTGATGACGGCCGTCCACCGGGACGGGAACACCGAGGCGGAGCTGCGCGCGCACGCGCGGCACGCCGTGGCGCGGCTGCGCGAAGCGTTCCGGGACGTCGGGCCGGTCCGGCTGCTCGGGCACCGGCTGGGCCGGCGGCCCATGCCCGACGGCGGACCCCTGGTGGGGCGTGTCGCGCGGGCCGGGGGCGTCTACGTGGCCGTGATGCACTCGGGCGTGACGCTGGCACCCACCGTCGGACGCCTGGTCGCGGAGGAGCTGACCACCGGGGAGCCCGCCCCCGAACTCGCCCGCTGCCGGCCGTGAGGCGACAGCCCGGCCGCCCGTCAGCCCGCGGTGGGCCGGTCCGTCAGCCGGGCCTTCCAGATCTCCTCGCTCGGCCAACTGCGGGCCCAGTCCGCCGTCACCTCGGGAAAGCCGCGGTGGGTGGACTGGGGGGCCTGGATCTCGATCAGGTCCTCGACGACGAAGCCGTTGTCCCGCAGCAGGCGGAGCATCTCGCCGTGCGGCAACACGAACTCGACGCGCTGGCCCCAGTCCAGCCGGCCGAGGGTGAACTGCCCGCGCAGCAGCGTGTCGGACGCCGCCCCCTCGGCCGGCACGCACATCGCGAACAGGGGCGAGTAGCGCATGAACACGAGCCGCCCGCCCGGCGCGAGAAGCCGCGCGGCCTCCGGGATCCACCGATGCGGGTCGCACCACAGCGAGGCCCCGTACTCGCTGATCACCATGTCGAAACTGCCGTCGTCACAGGGCACGTCCTCCGCCGTGCCGAGGATCAGCGGGAAGTCGATGCCGAACTCCGCCTGCATGGCCCGGGCGGTGGCGAGTTGGGCCTCGGAGACGTCGATCCCGACCGGACGGGCGCCCGCCCGGGCCAGCCACGCGCTCACGTAGGCGGTGCCGCAGCCCAGCTCGATCACCCGCTTCCCCGCGACGTCGTCGGGGATCAGCCGCACCCGCGACTCCGGGGTCGCCCACAGACCCCAACGCGGCTCCGTCACCGACCAGTGGTCCCGGGCCAGCGGCCCGTGCCAGGCGGCCGCCTGGTCATCCCAGTAACGCCGGTTCAGCTCCTGGTGATCGGCATGATCGCCCGCGTCAGTCATGGGACCATCCGACCAGGTTCCGCGAGGACCGCCAACCCATTAAATCGCCGCTCAGGGCGGAAGATCGGCTCGCCGCCGCCACTCCGCGAGGCTCATGCCCCGCCGCGTGCGTTGCGCTGCCCGCCGCCCGCGCACAGGTTCGCCCCACTCCCGGAACCGCGCCGCGAGCCAGCCGGCGGACACGCCGTACCGGCGGGCCAGGGCGGCCATCGACCGTCCCTCGCGGTACAGCGCGACGGCCTCGTCTCGCGGAACGGTGGGCATCGTCTTGCGTGGCACGGTTCGCACTCCGTTCGTTCGGGCATCATGGGCGGGCCGCGCGCGGGCCGGTATCACCGCAGGGCGCGGAGGCCGGCCGCCACGCGTCGCACCGTCGCCGTGCTGGCGTCATAGCTGTCCGCCAGCGGGTCGGGCGGGCACCGCGGCTCACAGCCGAACAGTTGGAGCACGTAACCGCGGTCCCTGACCTCGCCGAGCCGGCGGGCGTGGACACCGAGGTAGGCGCCACACCGGGCGCAGTCGATGCCAAGCAGTTGTCGCTCCGTCAGCCGCTCGGCGGTCACGGGGCGCGTTCCGGGCCGGCGCGCGCCGGGTCCGGCCGGGGGCCCGGGCAGTCGTGGGGCGCGAAGAGCGGTAACTCCGTCCAGCACCACGTGCACCACACCGACCCGACCGGCACGGCCGGCGGGGGAGGCGGCTCCCGCCGTTCCTCAGCCATGGCGGGTGGTGCCCCGCACCAGAGCCGCGCGTAGCGCGCTCGGATCGGTGAGCCCCCGGCGGGGCGGGCGCAGCCACTGTTCCGGGGGTGGCAGGGCGAGCGGCTCACCACCGCGGATGAGACGGCACCCGCCGGGCCAGCCGTCCGCCGACCCGACCGGGACGAGCCACACGATGACCGCGCCATCGCGGGCACCGAAGCAGGGACCTGACCGGCCGCCGAGGAGGACGAGCACCTGCGCGCCGAATGGAAGCGCGACGCCGACCCCGTCCCAGTCCCGCCCGGCGATCACGGTCCCGCCCCGCGGTGGCATCCAGCCCGGCAGGAGACACGCGGACGGCGGTGGGGCGGCGGGCTCGTGCATGGTCGGCTCCGGTGACGAGTCATGTGCTGACCGTCACAGCCTGCCCGGGCGGACCCCCTCCGCCGTTGCCAGCGGGGCAACACCCGGCGCGGCTACACGCCACACCACTGAGCGAACTCCCGAAGCGGATCGGCCGCTCGCTGCCGCGCCCGCAGCAACGTCCCCACCGTCTCGTGCACTCCCGGGTGATACCGCGTCTGCTGCGGCGCCACCCGCTTCGCCTCCGCCAACGACCGCAACGCCTCGGCGTCATGCGCGGTCCAAGCCTCGGCCCGAGCCCGTGACGCCCAGTACGCCCCGGCCCGTGACGCCGGATACGACTCCGGCAGCCGCACGCTGCGAGCCTGCCGTAGCGCCTCGGCGTGGTCGTCCCGGTCCGCGAGGGCCGACATCGCATGGATCACCACGTTGGCCGGCCCGAACACGAGTTGATAGTGGGGCAGTTCGCCGCTCCGCCTGGCCAGCTCGGCGGCCTCGCTCAGCCAGTCGTCCGCCGTCGAGGCATCCCCGCCACGTCGGGCGAGCATGGCCGCCCGGAGGTACAGCGCGCCTCGCACGGCTCGGGTGGCGTCCGCTCCGTCGTCCTCCAGGTCGCCGAGCGCCTGCTGGATGAGCAGGAACCCGCGGTCGTGGCGCGTCGCGTCGGCCAGGAGCTGCGAGCGGTCCCACCGCTCGATGGCGACCTGACGCGGGTCGCCGGAGTGCGGCGCGGCGGCGGCCATCCTCCCCAGCGCGTGCCGGGCGAGGTCCATGTAGCCGATCATGTGCGCGACCACGTAGACCGTGCGGCCGAGCTCCGCCTGGAGCCAGCGCGCGCGCTCCCTGTCGTGGGTTCCCTCCCGGTCGTGCACCAGCGCCGCGTGGTTGACCTCGCCGATCAGGCCGGGGAGTTGCTGGGCGACGTCGAGGTACAGCCCCTGCACGCGGGTTGCCTGAAGCCCGGCCACGGCGGTGGCCAGCGTGTCGAGGGAACGCGGCCGCGGATCGTCCGGCCCTGGGGGGATGCCCCAGTCGTCGAGGGAACTGCTGATCGGGGAGAGCAACGCGTCGAGCTGGTCCTGCTGGAGCATGTGGACGTAGGGCTGGCCGTGCAGCACGCTGACACTGACGCTGAGTGCGCGGGCGATCGCGGCGACCATCGTGGGCGAGGCGTACCGTTTCCCGTTCTCGATCCGGGAGACCTGGGAGGCGGACATGGTGGCGCGGCGGGCCAGTTCGCGTACCGAGTAGCCACGGATGCGGCGCATCTCGGTGATCCGCGTGCCGATCCCCTCTGTGACGGGCAGGCCGGTGACTGACATAGGGGCACTCCGCTGGAGATGTCCTCTGGGTGACACTTCGGACGGTACCCCCGCGCCGCGCCGGGGGAACGGTGAACGGCCGAGGGGCGGCGGCGATGAGTTTCGGCGTTGCGTCCGGTCTGACTCCTCACACGCGATCGACCGCACGCGAGGAGCGCATCATGACCACCACCTACACCTTCGACGTCTTCTCCAGCCTCGACGGCTTCGGTTCCGCGACCGGCAACTGGACCGGGTACTGGGGCAAGCAGGGGCCCGAACTGCTCGACCACCGCCTCGCCCTGTACGCCGAGGAGCAGCGGATGGTCCTCGGCGCCACCACCTACCGCGAGTTCGCGCAGATGCTGGCCGAGAGCACCGAGGGGTCCGAGGTTCGTGACCCGTGGGTCACCCGGATGCGGGAGCTGCCGACGACGGTGGTGTCGAACACGCTGCGGGGACCGCTCGACTGGCCGGACGGGACGGTGGCGGGCGGCGACGCCGTCGAGGTCGTGGCTCGGCTGAAGGAGGAGTCCCCAGTGCCGTTGCGCTCGCACGGCAGCCTGTCGTTGAACCGGGCGCTGATGGCCGCCGGGCTGGTCGACCGGGTCCAGGTGACGCTCTTCCCGGTGATCACCGGGCAGAGCGGGACCGCCCCGATCTTCCAGGACGCGGCCGACTTCGACCTCGAACTGATCGAGAGCCGGACGCTCGACGGCCGCATCCAGGAGCTGATCTACCGGCCCACCCTGCACGTCTGAGCCCTCTTGCGCCTCCCGTAGGGGGAGACGCCAGAGTGGGGGCATGGACGGCGACGCGCTCTACTCGATCGGCGAACTGGCCCGGCGGACCGGTCTGACGGTCAAGACGATCCGGTTCTACTCCGATCGCGGGATCGTGGTGCCGACGGACCGCAGCCCTGCCGGCCATCGCCGCTACGACGGCGGCGCCGTGGCGCGCCTGGAGCTGGTGCGGACCCTGCGGGCGCTGGGGCTGGACCTGTCCACGATCCGCGGGGTCGTGAACCGGGAGCTGCCGCTGCCCGAGGTCGCCGCGAGGCACGCCGAGGCCCTGGCCGGGCGGATCCGCGTCCTGCGCCTGCGGCACGCGGTGCTGACGGCGGTGGCCGAACAGGGACTCACCGCTGAGGAGACGGAACTCATGCACGAGCTGGCCCAACTTCCCGAGGACGAACGCCGACGCCTGATCGGGGACTTCCTCGACGCCGTCTTCGGAGGTCTCGGCGCGGACTCCGCGTTCGCGGGCGCCAGGCGTTCGATGACGCCCGAGCTGCCCGAGGACCCCGAGGCGGAGCAGGTCCGGGCGTGGGTGGCGTGGGCCGAACTGGCCCGGGACCGGGATTTCCGCGCCGCCGTGCGCCGGATGGCCGAGGAGCAGGTGGCCGAACAGGCGCGGGCCGACGCCGTGGGCCCGCGCCGCGGCCTCGTCGCGGTCGTCCGTGACCGGGTCGGCCCCGCCCTGGCGGAGGGCGTCGACCCGGCCTCGCGGCGGGCGGATCCGATCGTCGCGGGCCTGGCGGCCCACTACGCACGCGTCCTCGGCCGCCCCGACGACGTCGAGTCGCGCCGCCTGCTGCTGGCCCGGCTGGACAGCGTGAGCGACCCACGCCGGGACCGTCACGCCCAGCTGCTCGCGGTGATCAACGGCTGGCCCGCTCCGGAGCGGCTGGCGCCGGCGTTCGTCTGGTCCGCCCGGGCCGTGCGCGTTCGCATGGCGCCGTAGACGGGAAACGGAGCCTGTGCTGAACTGCGGGACCGAGTCCCGGTGCGACGCTGGAGGTCAACGCGATGCCTCTCGAGGGTGAGTACGCTCCGCATCCGGTGCAGTGGGTGCGCGAACAGGTCGAGGAGTACGAGAGTTCGGGCGGCACGCGGGGAACGACGCTGTGGGACACGGGCCTGCCCGTCGTCATTCTC
This sequence comes from Streptomyces sp. B6B3, assembly GCF_039871525.1. Classification (NCBI taxonomy): domain Bacteria; kingdom Bacillati; phylum Actinomycetota; class Actinomycetes; order Kitasatosporales; family Streptomycetaceae; genus Streptomyces; species Streptomyces sp. B6B3. The sequence goes on from NZ_JBDPLU010000024.1 coordinate 92,692, forward strand.
ACCACGCGCGGCGCGCGCAGCGGCAAGATCCGCAAGATCCCGCTGATGCGCGTGGAGCACGCCGGCCGGTACGCGGCCGTGGCCTCGAACGGCGGCTTCCCCCGTCACCCGCTCTGGTACCACAACCTCAGGGCCGACCCCCAGGTGGAGCTGCAGGACGGTCCCGTACGCGGGGACATGACGGCCCGCGAGATCACCGGGGACGAGAAGGCCGAATGGTGGGAGCGCGCGGTCGCCGCGTATCCGCCGTACGCGGAGTACCAGGAGAAGGCCGACCGCGTGATCCCCGTCTTCCTGCTGGAGCCCATGCCCTGAGGCGGCGCTACCGGGACCCGCCTCCCGCCCTGGCGGAGTCGACGCGCTTCGTGACGTGGTCGGCGGCCTCGTCCACGGGCAGCCGCACCGTCTCGCCGCTGCCGCGGTCGGTCAGCTCCACCACGCCGTCGGCCAGGGCGCGTCGACTGACCACCGCCCGGTACGGGATGCCGGTCAGCTCGGCGTCACGGAGCTTCACGCCCATGCGCTCGTCGCGGTCGTCCACGACGACATCGATCCCGCGGTCCAGGAGAGCGCGGCGGAGCTCCTCCCCGGTGCGGGCGACGGTCTCGTCCTTCGGCTGGGCGAGGACGACGTCGACGTGGAACGGGGCGATCTGGACCGGCCAGCGGAGGCCCTTCTCGTCGGCGTGGGTCTCCGCCGCGCACGCGAGCGCGCGTTCCACGCCGATGCCGTAGCTGCCCATGTGGAGCGCCACCCGCGCACCCGCGGAGTCGAGGACGCGGGCGTCGAGGGGCGCGCTGTACCGGGTGCCCAGCTTGAAGATGTGGCCGACCTCGATCGCGGGGTGGATCCGCAACGGGTTCCGGCAGCGCGGGCAGGGCTCGCCCTCCTCCGCGGCGCGCAGATCCGCCCACGTGGCCGGTGCGGTGTCCCGGCCGATGTCGCGGTCGACGTCGACGCCGGTGAGGTGGACGCCGTCCCTGTTGGCGCCCGTCACCATGTTGACCCGGCCGCGCAGGGCGTGGTCCGCGACGACCGGCAGTTCGACACCCACCGCCCCCAGGCTTCCCGGCAGCGCGCCGAGGGCTCCCGCGATCTCCCCGGGCTCGGCGGGACGAACGGAGGCGGCCTTCAGGGTGTCCTTCAGCTTCTGCTCGACCAGCTTGTGGTCTCCGCGCAGCAGCACCAGCGTCAACGCGTCGTCGATCACGTAGACCAGGGTCTTGATCTGCCGGTTGGCGGCGATCCCGTAGCGGGCCGCCAGATCCTCGATGGTCCGGACGCCCGGCGTGTCGAACTCCTCGGTGGCCGCGGGCTCGTCGTCACCGGTCACGGGCTGGAGGAACGAGGTCGCCTGTTCCCGGTTCGCGGCGTAGCCGCAGGTCCCGCAGGTGACGACGTCGTCCTCGCCGGCGGGGGAGGGGCACATGAACTCCACCGAACCGCTGCCGCCCATGGCCCCGCTCGAGGCCTCCACCCCGAGCGCCGGGATGCCGAGCCGGGCGAAGATCCGCTCGTACGCTCCCCGGTGCAGCTCGAAGGCCGCGTCCATGCCCCGGGAGTCGATGTCGAAGCTGTACGAGTCCTTCATGGTGAACTCGCGCACCCGCAGCAGACCCGACTTCGGGCGGGGCTCGTCGCGGAACTTCGTCTGGAACTGGAACCAGATCTGGGGAAGGTGGCGATAGGACGTCAGCTCACCGGCCAGGAGGGTGAAGATCTCCTCATGGGTGACCCCGAGGACCAGGGGGGCGCCCTTTCTGTCCACCAGCCGGAACATCTCGTCGCCCATGACGGCGGAACGGCCGGTGCGGTCCCAGATCTCCCGCGGATGCATTGCCGGCAGCAGCAACTCCTGCGCGCCGATGGCGTTCATCTCCGCCCGGACGATCTCGATGATCCTGGCCCGGACCCGGATCGCGAGCGGAAGCAGCGAATAGTGCCCGGCCATCAGCTGTCGGACGTATCCCGCGCGCAGGAGAAGCCGGTGGCTGACGGCCTCCACACCGGCGGGATCCTCGCGCAGGGTCGGGACGTGCATCCGTGACCAGTACATCGGGTCCTTCCGGCGGTGTGGACGACACGACAGGTCTATCCACCGGGGCCGGACGGTGTCCAGCGAGATTCCCCGGACGCGTCACGCGTCGGCGCTCCGGCGTGGCCGGGGCCACCGGACGGCGAAAGGGAAGGCGAACAGGGAAGGCGAACAGGGAAGGCGAACAGGGAAGGCGAACAGGGAAGGCGAAAAAGGGGAAAGGCAGGGAGAGCTCTCCCTGCCACTCTCAACGTATAGCGCACCGGGGGGCTTGCGGCAAGACCCCGGTCACCGCGCAGAATCGTCGGCCGATGCCACAACCTGCGGAAACGGGGCGCGATGACTGAGCGGTACGTTTTGGATCTCCGAGAGGTCGACCAGACACAGGGTGCGGTCGTCGGCGGCAAGGGGGCGCATCTGGGTGGGCTGTCGCGGATCGAGGGCGTCCGCGTGCCGGGTGGCTTCTGCGTGACGACCGACGCCTTCCGGCGGATCATGGCGGCGGCGCCGTCGCTCGACGCCCCGCTCGATCGGCTGGCGCGCCTGACTCGCCGTGCTGGAGAGGGGGACGACCGGGAGGCGGCCCGCGCGCTGAGCGCGGAGATCCGTCGGACCATCGAGGAGACCGTCATCCCGGACGATCTCGCGGCGGCGATCACCGGCGCGCTCGCGCGGTTCGGCGAGCAGGCCGCCTACGCCGTCCGCTCCAGCGCGACGGCGGAGGATCTGCCGACGGCCTCCTTCGCCGGCCAGCAGGACACGTACCTGAACGTCGTGGGGCCGGCGGCGATCCTCCGGCACGTCAGCCGGTGCTGGGCCTCGCTGTTCACCGAGCGGGCCGTGACCTACCGCCAGCGGAACGGCATCGACCACCGTACGGTCCGCATGGCCGTGGTCGTGCAGCGGATGGTGCTCCCGGAGGCGGCCGGCGTCCTATTCACGGCCGATCCCGTCACGGGCAACCGTAGGGTCGCCACCGTGGACGCCGGCTTCGGCCTCGGCGAGGCGTTGGTCTCCGGCCTGGTGAACCCGGACGTCTTCACGGTGCGCGACGGCGAGGTCGTCGGCAGGGCGATCGCCGCCAAACAGCGTGCCGTGCTCGCCCTGCCGGCCGGGGGCACGCGGGAGGTGGCGATCGACGCGGACCGGCAGGAGCGGCCGGCGCTGACGGACGCGCAGGTGCTGCGGCTGGTGCGGCTCGGGCGGCGGATCGAGGCGCGTTTCGGCCGGCCGCAGGACATCGAATGGTGCCTGGTCGACGACGACGTCCACATCGTGCAGAGCCGGCCGATCACGACGCTCTTCCCCGTCCCCGAGACCGGCGACCGGGAGAACCACGTCTACGTCTCCGTCGGGCATCAGCAGATGATGACCGACCCCATACGGCCCCTGGGGCTCTCCGTGTGGCAGCTGACGGCCATGGCGCCGATGCACGAGGCCGGCGGGAGGCTGTGGGTCGACGTCACCCGGCGCCTGGCCTCGCCCACGAGCCGCGCCGGCCTCCTGACCGTCATCGGGAGAGGCGATCCGATGACCAGGGACGCCCTGGAGACCGTCCTCGACCGCGACGGCTTCGTCCCGTCGCTCCCGGACGAGGGTCCCGGCGCCCCGCCGGTCGGTGGCGCGTCCGCCCCGATCGAGACGGATCCGGCCATCGTCACGGAGCTGATCGAGCGCAGCCGGGCGTCCGTCGCCGCACTGGAGCGCGAGATCCGGACCAGGACCGGACCGGCGCTGTTCGACTTCCTGCTGGAGGCGTTCGAGGAGCACAAGCGGGTCCTCGGTGATCCGCTGAGCCTGCGGGCGATCATGGCGGGGATGGAGGCCACGTGGTGGCTCAACGACAACCTGCGGGAGTGGCTGGGCGAGAAGAACGCGGCCGACACGCTCACGCTCTCCGCCCCCGACAACGTCACGTCCGAGATGGGGCTGGCGCTGCTCGACGTCGCGGACGTGATCCGCCCACGGCCGGAGGTGGTGGCGTTCCTGCGGGGCGTCGAGGACGACGACTTCCTGGACGAGCTGCCGAAGCTCCCGGGCGGGACCGAGGCGCGCGACGCCATCGAGGCCTACCTCGACCGGTACGGCATGCGCTGCGTCGGCGAGATCGACATCACCCGGCCACGGTGGCGCGAGCGCCCCAGCACGCTCGTGCCGGTGATCCTCGACAACGTCAGGAACGCCGAACCCGGCGCCGCCGAACGCCGGTTCGAGGAGGGGCGGCGGAAGGCGCGGGAGAAGGAGCGGGACGTGCTGTCCCGCCTGCGGGCCCTGCCGGACGGGGACCGGAAGGCCGACGAGACCAGGCGGATGATCGACCGGGTCAGAACCTTCATCGGGTACCGGGAGTACCCGAAGTACGCCATCATCAGCCGCTACTTCGTCTACAAGCGGGCCCTGCTCGCGGAGGCCGAACGGCTCGTGCGGGCCGGCGTGCTGCGTGAGCGGGAGGACGTCTTCTACCTCACGTTCCAGGAACTGCACGACGTCGTGCGCTCGAACCGGGTGGACGACGAGCTGATCCGGCGGCGCGGGGACGCGTTCCGGTCGTACCACGCGCTCACCCCGCCCCGGGTGCTCACCTCGGACGGGGAGGCCGTCACCGGGGCGTACCGGCGCGACGACGCGCCGGCCGGCGCCCTGATCGGCCTCCCCGTCTCCGCCGGGACCGTCGAGGGCAGGGCCCGGGTCGTCCTCGACCTGGCGGAGGCCGATCTCGAGGCGGGCGACATCCTGGTCACGACCTTCACGGACCCCAGCTGGTCGCCCCTGTTCGTCGGGGTCGCGGGCCTGGTGACGGAGGTGGGCGGCCTGATGACCCACGGCGCGGTGATCGCCCGGGAGTACGGTCTGCCGGCCGTCGTGGGCGTGGAGCGGGCCACCCGGCTGATCCGGGACGGGCAGCGGATCCGCGTGCACGGAACGGACGGGTACGTCGAGATCCTGCCCTGACCGACCGCACCGGGAAGCACCGGCCGCAAGCCGACCAGGGAAGTGCCTCAGCCGCCAGCCCGTACGGGACCCAGGACCCTCCGCCCGTCCTGTTGTCCCGTCGTCCTGTCGTCGCGTTCGGAGGCACTTCCCCCGTTCTCGACCAGCTGCCGGGCAGCGCCGGGCAGCGCCCTGCAGCGCCGGACGCGCGGGGCGCGACGGGCTAGAGCCGGCCGCCGTCGGTGGCGTCGTACCGCTTCACCTCCACGTGCTTGGGCCTGTCGACCTTCGGGCCCCTGGCCTGCCTCCGCCATCTCTTCAGCGCCTCGGCGTCGCGCCACACCTCGATCATGTTGACCCGTTCGGGATCCACGGAATCGGCGGTGATGGCCACGTGGACGCATCCGTCGACGCCGCGGGCCTGGGTGACGAGATCGCGGAAGGCGGCGACGAAGGTGTCCCGCCGCTCGGCGTCCACGAGCTCGTGGCCGGCGATGATGATCATGTCTGTCCTCCGTATCGGCTCTGGTCAGGCCTTCACGTATCCGCGCGCCTCGACGATCCGGCCGTCGCGGACGCGGATGAGGTTCACGCCGCGGACGCGGTCGTTCTCGCCGTTGCCCCATCGCAGGGCCCACGGCGCGACCGCGAGGTCCCCGAGGATCTCGGCCTCCTCCGTCGTGAACTCCAGAGAGTGGTTCCCGGCGAGCTCGGACCAGCGCGCCAGACAGGCCGGACCTCCCTCGCGGCGCAGTCCGTCCGGGGCCGGGTTGGTGTCCTCGATGACGCAGTCGTCCGCGATGACGTCGACCAGGAGCGTCGGATCGTGGAGACGGAACGCGGCGTTGTAGCGGTCCAGGACCTCGTGGATGGTGCGGGATGTCGTCATGGCTGTGCTCCCGAGCAGGTAGATAGACCGGTTGGTCTACTGACCATATAGAACGGTTGATCTACCGTCAACGGCCTGCCATGCTGTCGTCGTGGCTACGAACTCGTCCGTGCGCGGTGGTCCGCGCGACCGTCTGCTGGAGGCCGCCAAGCGGCTCACCTACAGCCAGGGCCCGGGGATCGGGGTCGACGCGCTGCTCAGGGAGGCCCAGGTCGCGCGGCGGTCCCTCTACGAGCACTTCGGCGGCAAGGACGGGCTCCTGCTCGAGGTGATCCGGCAGGCCGCGACCGAGGACGAGGAGTGGATCCGCAGCACCCTCGACGCGGGCGGCGACGACCCGCGCGGGCGGCTGCTCGGGCTCTTCGACGAGCTGGACCGGGTGGTGACCCGGCCCGGCTTCCGCGGCTGCCGCTACCTCGGCGCGGATCTGGGATTCGCGGCCGCCGACCATCCCATCCACCGGGAGACGACCGCCTACCGCCAGCGGGTGCGCGCGGTGCTCGAGAACGAACTGGTCGACCTGGGCCATCCCTCGCCGCAGCACGCCGCGGAACAGCTGCAACTGCTGATCGAGGGCGTCCTCGCGACCGGCGCGGCCGCGACCGTCGCCCATCCGGGACGGGTGGCCCGAGCACTGGCCGACACGGTGCTCGCCCAGGCCGCCTGACCGCCGGTCAGGATCGTGCCGCCGGGCCGCCGTCCTCCACATCGAACCCGTCGGGTGACGTCCCGGATCACATCAGCCGGTGGTGCACCCAGACGCACGGTTCGCAGTAGACGGCGTGGTCGTGCTCGACGTCGCAGTGCACCGGGACCAGGGCGCCCGGCACCTCCACGGGGCCCGTGGCGTCGAAGGGCAGCCCGGTCCACGCGCGCCACTCCGCGAGGGTGCCGGCGATGGTCATGGCCCGGACCGCCGTCCCGGCGATCCGGCCGCCGGCTCGGGCGTGGACCCGCAACCACGGGTCGACCGGCAGCCCGTCGTCCCTCCGCAGGTTCGCGTAGTCGACGATCGACACGCCTGGGTGGCGGTGCTTGGCGTTCGGTCGGACCGGCGCGACCAGGCTGGTGTGGCCCCGGTCGGCGGCGTTGCGGCGCATCTCGGCGAGCATGACCGACGACAGGCCCGTGCCCCGGAGATCCGGCCGCACGGAGATCTCCAGCGCGGACACCAGCGTGCCCCGGCGGCCGGCGAGCCGGTCCCGCGTCGCGGTGAGGATGACCTCGTCCCACCCACCGGCCGGCAGCGACTCGTCCGGGTCGCGGTCCCAGGTGAACGGCACGCTGTAGCCCTTGGCGACCAGCCGGTCCGGACGGTTCCGGTCGATCCCGATCAGCACGTACCCGGGGAACGCCTCCTCGAGGTCGTCGAAGTACAGCGGAGCGACCGGATCCTCGTTCATGAACGACGGCCAGTCGTGGAAGTCGCCCAACAGCGGTACCAGGTCCGGTCGTTGCTCCGCGGTGGTCACCAGGAGGTCCATCCGCCGCACGCTATCGGTCGGTCACGCGGCGCGCACGGGGATTTCCGCCGGGGCGGTCGGGCCGACGCGCGGCGTAGGCTGTCTCGTCCCGGGTGGACAGGAGGCTGAGGTGGCCGGGACGACGCTGACCGAGGTGATGGCCGAGCTGGCCGCGCTCGAGGATCCGAAGGCACGCGCGGTGAACGAGAGGCACGGCGACGATCACGGCGTGAACCTCGGCAGGCTGCGCGCGCTCGCGAAGCGGCTGAGGACGCAGCAGGACCTCGCGCACCAGCTCTGGGAGACACGGGACACCGCGGCGAGGCTGCTGGCGCTGCTGGTCTGCCGGCCGAAGGCGTTCGGGCGCGACGAGTTGGACGGCATGCTCCGCGACGCGCGCACCCCCAAGGTGCACGACTGGCTCGTCAACTACGTGGTGAGGAAGAACCCGCACGCCGAGGAGCTGCGCCTGGCCTGGTCCGCCGATCCGGATCCGGTGGTCGCGAGTGCCGGCTGGGCGCTGACCACCGAACGCGTGGCGAAGAAGCCCGAGGGCCTCGACCTCGGGGGACTGCTCGACGTCATCGAGGCGGAGCTGAAGGACGCACCGGAGCGCCTGCAGTGGGCGATGAACCACTGCCTGGCCCAGATCGGGATCGAGCACCCCGAGCATCGCGCCCGCGCCATCGACATCGGTGAACGCCTGCAGGTGCTCAGGGACTACCCGACCTCGCCAGGCTGCACGTCTCCGTTCGCGCCCACCTGGATCGCCGAGATCGTGCGCCGCCGGCACGACGCGACGGTGGCCTGACGGGCAGGGCCGTAACGGTCACGCGAACGACGGCCACCGGTCGGTTGCCCACTCGCGCCAGCTCGGCCAGCCGGGAGGCGGTCCAGCCACCTCACGCACTCCGAGTTCCGCGTCGTCGGGCTCGTCGAACAGCGTCCTCCAACGCAGGACGTCGGCCTCGCTGATCGGGAAGGTCTGATCGGGCGTGGTCGCCTCGCGATGGGCGATCCGAGCGAGTTGGGTCTCCTGGTCCACCGGCACGTACACGAGGCGACAGGACGCGCCCGCATCCGCCGCCAACCAGCGGATCGCGGACCGCTCGTCGCGGGACCAGCACCCGTAGTCCAGCACCACGTTGGTGCCAAGACGCAGCGCCTCCAGGGCAAGCCAGAGGAGCCGGCCTTCCAGCACGTCGCGCCTTCCGTCCGCCTCCACCAACTCGCCGAACAGCGGAATCATCCACTCGTCAGGCGTCAGCCGCAGCGCGTTGTGTTCCTTGGCGAGCTGCCTGGCCCTCGTCGTCTTTCCGGCCCCTGGCAGGCCGACCATCAGGAGCAACGTGGTCACACCCCGATCATGTCAGGGGAGCCGAGCGGCTGTGCTGTCCCGGACGTGGCGCGTGCGGGAGTCCCTCGACGGTGTCCGGCGGCGGTGCGTCCACGCCACCGGAACACGTGGGAAGCCGAGCCTCCGGGTGCCGAACTGCGGGTGCCGCGGGTCGCCCGTGGCGGGCTCACACGTCTGTATCGTCCACGCGGTGCGCTGAATCGTCTCGATTCCCGTTTCTAGACTTCCCCGCTGTACCCGGCCGTTGGGCGGGCCCCGCGCCCAGACTCATACGCAGACGCTGGCCGCGGCCGAGGCACGGCACCCGGGAGCCGCCCCGCCTCGCGCCGCCCACCCTCGGCCGTCGCCTCGCGGTCACGACTCCACGTCGTCTCCGCCGGGCGGTGTTCCTTCCCCCCACCACCGCTCCCGGTCAGGAGAACTGAGTTCGATGGCACGAGTACGCCCTTCCCTGCGGACACGCCGCTGGTACGCCGCGCTGGCGGCGTCGTTGATCGGCGCGATGGCGGCCTGGTTGCTGAGCGCCGGCGGCACCGCCGGCGCCGCCGACCCGGCCGGCGCGGACGCCCCGCTGCTGGCCGACGCGCTGTACGTGGCGCCGGACGGCACCGACGGCGCGGCCGGAACGGAGGCGGAGCCGACGACGCTGGACTCGGCGCTCACCCGTGTCGAGTCCGGCGGCGCGATCTACCTGCGCGGCGGGACGTACGACCTGTCGGAGACGGTCGTCGTCGAGGGCGCCGACGGCACCGCGGACGCCCGAACCACCCTGTCCGCCTACCCGGGCGAGACCCCGGTCCTGAACTTCTCGGCCCAGGCCGAGGACCCGGCCAACCGCGGACTGGCCCTGGTCGCCTCGTACTGGCACGTCTACGGCATCGTCGTCGAGCACGCCGGCGACAACGGCATCCTCGTGGCCGGCAACAACAACGTCGTCGAGCGCACGGTCACGCGCTTCAACCGCGACACCGGGCTCCAGCTCTCGCGGTGGATCGCCGACTCCCCCGAGGACCAGTGGCCGTCGAACAACCTCATCCTGAGCGCGGAGTCGCACGACAACGTCGACTCCGACGGTGAGGACGCCGACGGCTTCGCCCCCAAGCTGACCGTCGGCCCCGGGAACGTCTTCCGCTACACCGTGTCCCACAACAACATCGACGACGGCTACGACCTCTACACGAAGTCGGACACCGGCCCCATCGGTGCGGTGACCATCGAGGACTCCCTGGCCTACGACAACGGCACGCTCTCCGACGGCTCCCAGGCCGGGAACGGCGACCGCAACGGCTACAAGCTCGGCGGCGACGACATCGCGGTCGACCACACCATCACCGGCAGCATCGCCTACCACAACGGCAAGCACGGGCTCACCTACAACAGCAACCCCGGCTCGCTGACCGTGTCGGACAACATCAGCATCGGCAACGCCGAGCGCAACTTCAACTTCGACGACGGCTCCTCGACCTTCTCCGGCAACGTCTCCTGCGACAGCGGCGACGACGACCGGATCATCGGCGACGACGACGGCTCCAACCAGTTCTGGACCGAGGACGAGGGGAACGGGCCCGCGTGCGCGGACCACGCCGGCGCGCTGGACTGGTCCTTCGCCGAGGACGGCAGCCTCGTCGTGACCTTCGGCGGCCAGCCGCTGATGCCGTGACCGGCCCCGCCGTCCGGCGGTGACACGCGCATGAGCGGAGGGCTGCCGGTGCCCAGGCACCGGCAGCCCTCCGGCATCCCACCGCCTCGGCGGCTCAGAAGTTGTTCGTCGCCATGGCGGACGTGTAGTAGCGGTTCAGGGCCTCGGGGTCGGTCGGCAGACCGTCCGGGATCCGGCCCTCGACGAGCCCGCCGTGGTTCGGGTTGTCGGGGTCGTCCATCAGGTACTCGGCCCGGACGCCGATCGCGAAGGTGCGCGAGCAGTCGGAGTTGACGACGACCGGGATCGGGGCGTCGAAGGCCTGGTGGATCTTGGTGTGGTTGAGCTGTCCGGCCCCGGCCACGCGCGTGGTCAGCTCGTCCACGTGGGTCTGGGCGCCGTCGCAGGGTCCCGTGCCGCCGTCGTTGGACAGCTGGGTGACGCTCAGCTCGGTGCCCACGACGAAGTCGCCGAACCCGGCCGTCGTGTCCGTGCAGTCCTTGTACTCCCTGGCGCAGATGGACGCCTCAACGCCGGCGTACACGTCGATGCTCCGCGCGTCGGCGTCGGCCTGGAACTCGTCCCTGAGCACGTACGTCGCGGTCCCGCACACCGGGTCCTGGGCCTCCGGGTCGTTGCACAGGTAGCGATCGGCGTCCTGCACCCACTCCCTCCCGCCGTCCTCGACGCCGGACACCGACAGCTTGGTGTTCTGGTGCGGGACGATGGTCATCGAGCCCGACGTGCCCTTGCTGGTCTGGCCCCAGCCGCGCACCTCGCAGTCGTACGTGCCGTCGCGGTCCGGCTCGAACAGCCACCTGACCGCGATCGCCTCCGGTTCGTTCGCCGGGTCGCCGTGGTTGCGGGTGCTGTACGCCGAGCGTCGCGCGGCCTGTTCCTGCGGCGTGCCCACGTCGCCGTCGGTCGGCACGCACCGGACGTCGGTCCCCATCAGCATGTTCTGCGAGACGGTGGCGACGATGCCGCCGAGGAAGCGGTGCGGCCGGCCCGCGCAGAGTTGGAGGTCCTCCAGCACGGCGATGGTGTGCTTCTCGGGCGCCGTCGAGGGGTCGCGGACCGGGAAGCCGCCGGTCACCACCGTGGTGCTGAGCTGCGGACCGGTCGGCTCGCAGGCCGCCGTGGCCTCGGCCTCGGCCCAGGGCGCGTTGCCCTTCGCCTCGACCGCGCCGAACGCGCAGACCACGAACACGACAACGCTGAAAAGCGCCAGACTCATACGTCTCGACACGATGTGATGTCCCCCGTCGTCCCCGTTGAGGCCGTCCCCAACGACCTTGTGCACACGTCTAGCAGACGCTCCGTGAACCTGACAAGACGGCGCGCGGACAACGCGGCGCGGCGCGCCAGGCGGAGCGGGTGCCTCCGCCGAACGCGCCGCGCCATGCCGGTCGTTCGTCTTCCGGACGGGTGCCGGACGGGTGCCGTGGTCCGGCTACCGGCCGACGTAGCGGATCGCGGGCCGCGCCGGCCGCTCCATGCCGTCACCCAGGAAGTAGCTGGTGTGCGGCGGCTGGTTGTACGCCACGTTCTGCCACGCCACGCCCAGCCGGTACACCGGGTCGTGCATCAGCGTCGGCAGCCGCAGCTCGGTCTCCGCGGTGGTCGTGAAGATCCGCAGCGCCTCGTCGTCGGTGGTGGGCAGGACCAACTCCTCACGCCAGTCGCCGTACAGGTCGGCCTGGAGCGTCGGGTTGCCCTTCGTGCCGTTGTTGCTGTAGACGTCCTCGGGCTCCAGCACGCGCTCCTGCTGACCGGTCTCCCAGTCCCACTTCGCGACGTACGGGGAGCCGCCCCGCGGGTACACCTCCTCGTCGAACTCGTGGTCGAAGATCTCCCGCAGCGGGTCGCCGTCCCACCAGACCATGAAGTTCGCCGGCGGGATCGACGGGCCGACCAGCGTGCCGTCCGCCGCGCGCAGTTCGCCCTCCCGGGAGTCCCACTCGCCGGTCGTCGTCACCGCCCACGACTCCGCGCCCGGCTGGGTGGGGTCGATGTCGCCTGCCGCGCCCCGGCCGATGTCGGTCGACGCGGGCATCGACCACAGCACCTCGCCGGTGTCCGCGTCGCGGAACGTCGCGCCCCGGTTGCCCGAGGCCGTCATGCTCTCGTGCACCGCGAAGACCTCGAGGCCCGGGCGTGACGGGTCCAGATCGCTCAGGTGCATGGCGTCGCCGTGCCCCAGCCCGGTGTTGTAGAGGACCGTGCCGTCGGCGTCCACGTCCGCCACCGACAGGTTGTGGTTGCCCTGGCCCTCGTACTCCTCGCCCTGCTTCGTCCGAGTCGAACGCCCAGCGCTGCCGGGTGGGCTGTCAAGGGAGCCCGCCCGACGAGAGCGCTTGCCCGCGACGGAGACCCCACCCGGCCCGCCCTTCCTCGAACGGGCCGGTGGACGTCTCCCGTCGCGCCACGAACTACGAGACCATAGACGGACGTTGGCAAGCGACAATCGGGGGAGTGGGACGCTTTGCTGCGATTACCTCTGCCGGCACACTTCCGTTACGTCCACGAACCCCTTCCGGTGGGCGAGGGCATCATCCCGGTCCTGGGTCACGAGGAGCTGGCGAAGGCGCTGCGGGAGCGTCTGGTGCATTCCCGGGGCGGCACCTTCCTCGTGACGGGTTTCCAAGGCGTCGGCAAGTCCACCCTGGTCAACCGGGCGCTGGCCGAGACCGCCGCGGCCTGGGAGGCCCAGGGCCGGGTGCTGCTCGTCACGCAGCTCAACCTCGCTCGGTCGATGACGCCGGATCAACTCCTCTTCGCCGTGGTGCGGCGGATCTTCGAGGAACTCGACGACCGGAAGCTGCTGCCGCTCCTGCCGCGCGACGTCCAGCACTCGCTGCCGACCGCGTACACCCGCACCTCTCTGTCGTTCACGCAGACCCAGTCGGAGACCAGTGAGCGGACGGGCTCGCTCGGCCTCGGACCCCAGCCGGGACCGCTCGCCGTGTTCTCGCCGCTCGGTGTCAGCCGGACCAGGGCGAGGTCGAGCGCCACGGAGGCCGCGTTCCTCGCCTACTCGGAGACCGATGTCGAGCACGACCTGGTGCGCATCATCCAGCTTCTGGACGGCTCGCGGAGGAGGGCCGACGGCGCGCCCGGCGTGCCGGAGCGTCGGCGTCCGTTGCGCGGCCGGGGCGGTGGCCCCCGGGGACGCGCCGCCCATCGGATGCTCGTTCACCCGGTCGTCGTGCTGGACGAGATCGACAAGCTGACGGACGGCCGTCCCGAGGCGATGGCGGAGTTCGAGGAGTTGCTGCGCCGGCTCAAGGGAGTGCTGACGACACAGGGCGCCCATTTCCTCGTCGTGGCCGGCCCGGACCTGCACGATCGCGCCGTCCGCTGGGCCGACGGCTGCAACGGGGTGTACGAGAACGTCTTCAGCTGGCACGCGTACGTGCCATGCCTGTGGGACGCGCCCGAGCGCCTGATCGACGGGCTCCTCCCGCCGCTGGCGGCCCCCGGAGCGACGCCCCGCGGGACGCCGCTGGACAGCGTCAAGCTGATGCGGCTGACCCGCTACCTCCGGTTCAAAGCGAAGGGGATCCCGCGGCGGCTGCTCCAGGAGTTCAACTCCTTCGTCTCCTGGGAGGGAACGGCCGAGGGGCCCTGTCTGCGCGTCGATCAGGCGAACTGGGCCCGCGTCAACCTCTACAGCCGGCTGGAGGAGATCACAGGGGCGGCCGTCGCCAGGGCCAACCCGGTCCGGCTCGCCCGCACGCCGATTGACGACGACCGTTGGCGCATGGGGGGTTACCAGGTGGTCGAGTGGGCCCTGCACAGCGAGGGCAGGTCGTTCGCCGCCACCGACGTGGCAACGGACGTGGAGCCGGCGTTCGGGCTCGGCGCGCCCGGGATCGACCAGGTGTTGCGCCACCTGACGGAGGCGAGCGTGCTGGAGGTGACACGGACGGGCGACGAGAGCGACACCACGGTCTACGGGAACGCGCCGGACGCCCATCTCACGTACTACAAGCTGACGGACGCGTACCGGTGGGAACTGGCGCGGCTAGTCGACTCGGTGGTCGCCGCGCCGGTGCCCGACGCTCCGGCGCAGGCGGACGAGACCGCGTTGGCGGATGAGGCGGCGCCGCGCCGGGACGGGGGTGAAGGGCTGGGGAAGTCGCCCGGCACGGAGTCCGCGGAGGTCCCGATCGATGTCCTGGCGACCCGGTACGCTCTGCTGGCGCTCATCAACCAGGGGGGCATGGGCGCGGTGTATCGGGGGCGGGACCTGCTCACCGGCCAACCCGTGGCCGTGAAGATGATGCATGTGGGGCGGCAGCGCGATGAGGAGGCGCTGAGTTGGTTCCGCCGGGAGGCGGAGATCAGCAGGTCCATGCACCACCCGAACATCGTGAACACCATCGACGTCCTGCTCGATCCGGCCAAGTCGGAACCCGCCCTGATCCAGGAACTCGTCGAGGGCCCGTCGCTGGCCGCCCGGCTCGCCGAGGAAGGCATCCTGCTGCCGAGCCGGACGGTGCTCGTGGCCCGGCAGATCGGTCAGGCGCTGGACTACCTCCACGACGCGGGGCTCGCCAGGCTGGACGTCAAACCGAGCAACGTCCTGCTGCATCCCGTGCGTGGTGTCGTCCTCACCGATCTCGGCCGGGCGCTACGGGTGGACGACGACGCCGAGGCGGACCCGCGAGAGCCGCTCGTCGGGACCCCCAGCTATATGGCCCCCGAGCAGCTGTCAGGGGGCCGGGTGGACATCAGAAGCGACCTGTACTCGCTCGGCGTGCTGATGATCCACTGCCTCACGGGGCGCATGCCTGGCGAGGGCACACCGATCGCGGAACTGCAGCTCCAGCGCCTCCACGGCGGGTCGCTCGCCGTGGTCGACGACCTCCCCGTGTCGGCGGAGCTCGGCGCCCTCATCACCCGCATGACGGCCCGTTTTCCCGACGACCGCTTCGCTACTCCGAGCGCCTTTCAGGACGCTCTCGACACGACGCCCGAAGGGCTCGCGGAGTTCGGCCTCGTCGCGCGGGAAGAGACCACCACGATGGTCTTCCCGCGCCTGCGCCCGGATCGCGCGACGGCCGGGGAGTAGGTGGTGGAGGCAGGACGGTGGGCCCGCCGCCGGCGTCAGGCCCCCGGGCGCTCCTTGACGGCGACGTAGCCGTCGACGTCGGCCGGCGGGCCGGAGCCGGGCTCCGGGGCGGGCCAGTGGTCCAGGGGGACGACGCCGGGTGGCTGGATGCGCATGCCGCCGGTCGCGGTGGCGGCGATCTGCTCGCGGGTCCGCACGTGGTACGGCACCGCGCCGGTCGCGGCGTAGGCGTCGGCGGCCCGGCGCATCGCGGGGGTGTCGGTCTCGTCGCCCACCACCAGGCAGCTTCCCTCGACGAGCGGCTCGGTGTAGCGGCCGACCACCTCCACCGCCTCCTCCGGGTCGAGGTGGCCGAGCATGCTGAGCATGATCACGGCGACCGGCCTGGTGTGGTTGAGGGTCTGCTGGGACTCGTCGTGGACCCGCTCGTGGTCCCGGACGTCGGCCAGGACCCACTCGGTGGCGCCCTCGGGCGTGCTGCTGAGCAGGCCGCGGGCGTGGGCGAGCACCACCGGGTCGTTGTCGACGTAGACCACCCGGCAGGACGGGTCGGCGGCCTGGGCGATCTCGTGCGTGTTGTTGGCGGTGGGCAGCCCTGGACCGATGTCGAGGATCTGCCGGATGCCGCGGACGAGCACCAGATGCCGCACGGCGCGGACCAGGAAGCGGCGGGAGGATCGGGCCGCCTGGCCCACCACGGGGTGCTCCCGCTCGAAGAGTTCGGCCGCCGCCTGGTCCGCGGCGAAGTGGTGCCGGCCGCCCAGGAGCGCGTCCCAGAACCGCGCGGAGTGCGGGACGTCCGGGTCCACCCCGGGCGGAACGGGCACCGGCTCGGGGTGCGCGGGCTCGGTCATGACGGGCCTCCGGATCGTGCTGGCCGGGTGGGGTGGCGGGCGGCCGGGAGGCGGGGGCACGGACGCCGCGGGCCGGCCTCCGCTCACGATAGGTGATGTGCTGGCCACGTCCGGTGGTGAACGCGCCCGTGACCGGCGCGCGTGTCCCGCCACGCGCGGTGCCCGGTCACGCCGCGCCCGTCGGCCCGTCCCGTTGTCGGCCGGCTACTGGATGACCACCTGGTCCGGCGTCGGATCGAGGTCGAACAGGGTGGTCGCGGTGGACCCGTCCGGGTTGTTAGAGACGCCGCCCGCGTCGCCGGCGCCGTACACGAGGAGGCCGTCCTGCACCCGGAAGTCGATCCCGATGAGGACGGTGTCCCTGGTGTCCGTGGCCGAACTGGCGCTTGGGGCGGTCGCGGCGAGCACCGCCACGGTGGACAGCGTCGCGACCGTCGCGACCAGCGTTCTCCTGACCCCTGCCTGCATCGGTATCCCTCCCGGTGAACGTGTGGCCTGTTGGCGTTCACACGCTAGGCAGCGGGACTGGACATCGACTGGACGGTCAACCGCCGGAGTCGGGGACCGAAGTCGGGGGCCGACGTCAGGGGTGCAGGCTCACCGCGGGCTCCGGGCGGTGGACGCCGCGCGGGCGGTAGCCCAGGGACTCGGCGACGCCCAGCAGATCGGCGACGTACCACAGGGTTGCCAGCCACATCTCGGTGCCCTGGAGTCCCGGCCGGTGCGCCGCGGTGGCCGGCCCGCTGAGCGGCGGGAACGCGAACGGGAAGCCCTCGCCGTCCACCCACCGGTCGGCGATGGCGTCGAGCTGCGCGAACGCCCACTCCTCGCCCTCGGCCCGGCGGTGGGACGTCTGGCGGCGGGTCAGCCACAGCGGGTGCGCCACGTCCAGCACGTTGCAGGCGGTGGTGCGCCCCGGGCCGAAGTGCCGCTCGTCGGCGGCGTGGTCCAGCAGCGTGTCCACGGTCCTCTCGGGATGCGGGACGGGCACGCCGAACTGGGCGAACGAGCCGCGCGCGGCCCGGTAGTAGCCGTTCACGGCCTGCAGCAGGCCGTCCTGCGGCCGGGGTCCGCTCCACGTCCCCTCGCCGGGGCGGCAGTGGGTGACCAGCCAGCCGAAGAACGTGTCGAGCCGCGCCCGCGCCGCCGGCGACGGCTCCGCCGGCGCGCGCCCATCGTGCTCGGCGTGCCGGAGGTTCCACAGCAGCGCGGTGCCCAGGGTGTCCACGCCGGCGCCCGCCGCCCAGCCGTGGTCCCGCCAGGGCTGGGCGTCCAGCAGGGCCGCCAGGTCCTCCGGGGTCAGCTCCGCGACCGCGTGCACCGGATGCGCGAGCCGCGAGCCGAGCAGGTCGAGGGCGTAGCCGAGGCTGAGCACGTGGTAGTGGGTCTCGGACTGGCCGTACCCGGTGGGGGTGGGGCCGTGCCGCCCGTCCGGGCCGAGCAGGGGCGTGAGGCCGGTGCGCGGGTCCTGGTTCTGGCGCAGCCGGCGGACGTGCTCGTCGGCCGGCAGCTGCGGCGGGGCGGAGCCGCGCAGCAGGAAGGAGATCTCCACGGCGTCGGCGTGCGCGCGCAGCGTCGGCGCGGCCCCCGGTGCGTCGAGGTACCGGCCGGTGGGGGTGCCGTCGGGGGCGGTGGCCTCGGGCTCCCAGCAGCGCGCCAGCAGCGGTTCGGCCTGTTCGGCGGCGCGCGCGGACAGTTCGGCCAGACGACGGGCCGCGGCCGTCCGCCGGTCGCCCCGGCGGGGGGCACGCGGGGCGCGCCGGTCGCGCAGCACCCGGGCCGGATTGCCGCCGACCACGGCCCACTCCGGCACGTCCCTGGTGACCACGGAACCGGCGCCGACCACCGCGTGCGCGCCGATGGTCACGCCGTCGGTGACCACCACGTGGGAGCCGATCCACACGTCGTCGCCGATCGTGATGCCGCGTTCGGTGCTGGGCTGCCGGAAGACCGGCCGGTCGGGGTCCATCGAGTGGTTGAAGCCGAGGAGCGAGGTGTGCGCCCCCACCCGCACGCCGTCGCCCAGGCTGACGGTGCCGCGCACCACGGTGAAGGCGTTGATCGTGCAGTCGTCCCCGGCCTCCAGCGTGCCGGTCAGGTACGCGTGCGCGGCGACGTACGAGTCGGCGCCGAGCCGCAGCCGGGTGGGGCTGACCATGGCCAGTTCGGAGACGAACGTGCGCGGGCCGATCGCGCCCTCGCAGGTGCGCAGCAGCGCCTCCTGCCGCTCGCGCTGCCGCTGCCGGCGGGGCTCGTCGGCCTGCTGCCAGAACAGCCAGGCGTTGTAGTCCAGCAGCCTCGGGTCCTCGTCGGACGCGTCGGGCACATCGGGCACGTCGGCCCCGTCGGTTGCCGTGGACGCGTCGGACGCGGTGGACGGCGTCTCCATCAGGTCGTCTCCATCGGGTCATCCCCTCAGGCGACCGCCGATCTTGTCAAGCCCGAAAACGCCGGAGGCTCCGCCGCGCGGTCAGCCGCGGTGCCGGTACGCCGTGGGGCTGCGGCCGGTGAGGCGGCGGAAGCGCTGCGAGAAGTAGAGCGGGTCGCGCCAGCCGAGTTCGCGGGCGATCGCGGCCACCGGGCGGTTGGTGAGGTCGAGCAGCTGCTTGGCCCGGGCCATCCGCTGCCGTTCGACGTAGCGCTGCGGGCTGATGCCCAGATGCTCGGCGAACAGCCGGGTCAGCCGCGACGGCGAGAGGTGCACGTGGGCCGCCAGCCGGTCCACGGTCAGCGGCTCGGACAGGTGCGCGTCGACATGGTCGATGACCCGCAGCAGCCGCTCGTCCAGATGCGCGGTGAGCGGGTTCTGCGGGTTCTGGGTGTCGCACCACAGCAGCGCCTCCTCCAGGGAGTTCTGGGCGAAGGCGACGGCCTGCCGCAGCCCGCCCGCCCGGACCCGGGCCGAGCGCAGCAGGGCCGCGACGACCCGCTGGTGCACCTCTCCCTGGGCGTGGATCCGGCCGACCCCGGACACCGGCTGGGGCCAGTCCAGCAGCGGCAGCCAGTCCGGGCGGGGATGGAAGTGCGAGAACACGATCTCCCAGAGCCCCGCCCCGGGCGCCGTCGCGTAGTCGTGCAGGCTCCCGGGGCGCAGCAGCACCGCGTCGCCGACCGCGGTGCGCAGCGCCCCGTCGGGCCCGGCGACCTGCCCCGAGCCGGCCATCGTGTGGATCAGCAGCCAGTCGTCGGTGCCGCGACTGCGGAAGGTGGCGTAGTCGGGCCCCTCGTTCAGATGCCCGCCCTGCACCCGGTCGATCACGAAGGTGCGGGACTCGGCGCGCGGGACGGAACGGTGCATGGCGGGCTCTCCCGGGAGGGGCCGGGCGCGTCAGGCCGGCTGCAGGCCGGGGTTGCCGGCCTCGGTGACGAAGCTGGCCCGGGTGCTCACCGGTGCGCCGGGTCGGGTCACGTAGGGCAGCACCCGGAAGTCGGCGCGGCAGGACTCTGGGGTCAGCGTGCAGCGCAGGTAGCCGCGCTGGTAGTTGGTGAACCGGATGTGCTCGTTGGCGTCCAGCAGGTTCTGGCCGCCCGGGTCGAGGTCCATCCCGTCCATCTTGGTGGAGATCGAGGTGCCCACGAACTCCACGCCGATGGTGGGGGAGTCGGGCTCGTCGAAGTCCAGCTTCAGGTCGGCCGCCATGTGCCGGTGCATGTCCCCGGTCAGCACGACGGGGTTGCCGACGTCGCGGGCCAGCAGTTCGGCGAACAGCCGGTCCCGGGCGGGCCGGTAGCCGTCCCAGAAGTCCATGACGAACGCCTGCCCGTCGCCGGGGACGGTGTCGACCTGGGTGACCGGCACCTGCTGGGGGATGACGTTCCAGACCGCGGTCGACCGGCTCAGACCGGCGAACAGCCAGTCCTCCTGTTCGGCGCCGAGGACCGTGCGTCCCGGCGTCAGCCGCTCGGCGCAGTCGCTGGTGACGTCCGCGCAGGCCTGGTCGTCCCGGTACTGCCGGGTGTCCAGCAGGTGGAAGGTGGCGAGTCGGCCGTAGCCGAGGCTGCGGTACAGCCGGGCCCGGCTGCCGGTGGGCCGGTTGGGGAGGCGCAGCGGCAGATGCTCGTAGAACGCCTGGAACGCGGCGGCCTTCCGCCGCCGGAACGCCTCCGGATCGCTCCCCGGATCCTTGCCGTGGTCGCCGACCCAGTTGTCGTCGATCTCGTGGTCGTCCCAGACGAGCGCCCAGGGGTGCGCCTGGTGCGCGGCGATGATGTCCGGATCGTGGCGGTGCAGCGCGTGCCGGAGGCGGTACTGCGTGAGGTCGTACGGCTCCGCCCGGAGTTCGGCGGCCAGCGGGGTCTGTCGCACGCCGCCGTTCGCGTCGATGGGGTTCTCGTAGATGTAGTCGCCGAGGTGGAAGACCACGTCGACGTCCTCCTCGGCGAGATGCCGGTAGGCGGTGTAGTGGCCCTCGAACCACGCCTGACAGGAGGCGACGCCGATCCTCAGCTCCCGGGGCGCGGCGTGCGGTGCCGGCGCGGTCCGGGTCCGGCCCACCGCGCTCCGCGCGCCGTGCGTCCGGAACCGGTAGAAGTACTCGGTCGCCGGCTCCAGTCCGCGCACCTCGACGTGCACGGAGTGCGCGAGCTCCGGGACGGCGGTGGCGCTGCCCCGCCGGACGATCCGGCGGAACCGCTCGTCGGCCGCCACCTCCCAGGCGACGTCCACGCGGCGGGGCGGCATGCCGCCCGAGCCGTCCGGGGCCAGCGGCTCCGGCGCCAGCCGGGTCCACAGCACCACCCCGTCCGGCCAGGGGTCGCCGGACGCGACGCCGAGCGCGAACGGGTCGTCGTCGAAGCGCGGCGCGGGCCACGCCGCGCTGGCGGAGTAGCCGACGGCCAGGGCGCCGAGGCCGAGCGCGCCGCCGGCCAGCAGCAGTTCGCGGCGTCTGCGGGCCGGTGCTGACGGGTCGTGGGTGGGCATGGTGCGGTCTCCTCGGGAGGTGTGTGGATGGGGCGGTGTGGGCTGGCCGGGATGAGTGGGCCGGTGGGGGTGGGTCAGCCCTTCATCCCGCTGGCGAAGCCGCTGATCACGTAGCGCTGGAGCACCAGGAAGGCCAGCACCACCGGCAGCGCCGCCAGCACCAGACCCGCGAAGACCAGCCCGTGGTCGGAGACGTACTGGCCGACGAAGGCGAAGATCCGCACCGGGACCGTCTCCCGCGCCGATCCGCCGAGGTAGAGCAGCGGCGTGAAGAAGTCGTTCCAGACGAAGACGGCGTTGAGGATCAGGACGGTGCCGGTGACCGGGCGCAGCAGCGGGAACACCACCCGGGTGAACGCCTGCACGTGGGTGGCGCCGTCGATCAGCGCCGCGTTGGCGTAGTCGCTGGGCAGCGCCCGGATGAAGCCGGTGTACAGGAAGACGGTGAACGGCAGCTGGATCCCGGTGTAGAAGACGATCAGCACCTGGTAGGTGCCCAGCAGGCCCATCGAGTCGAACATCTTGAACAGCGGGATCATGCCGAGCTGGAAGGGCAGCACGATGCCCAGCAGGAACAGCACGTACAGCCGGTAGCCCAGTCGGGTCGCGCAGCGGGCCAGGAAGTAGGCCGCGAACGAGCCGAGCGCGACCAGCGCCAGCAGGCTGGCCAGGGTGATGACGGTGCTGTTCAGCAACGCCGAGCCCAGCGAGGCGCGTTGCCAGGCGTCGGAGAAGTTGTCGAACGTCGGCGAGGTCGGCGGCGCCAACGGCTCCGCGGCGACCTGCCGCTCGTCCTTCAACGACAGCGTGACCAGCGCGTACACCGGGAAGAGGAAGCCCACGGCGACGGCGATCATCAGGAGTTCCAACAGGAACGTGCGGAACCGGTAGCGGGGGTTCACGCGGTCACCTCCCGGCCGCGCAGGTACTGGATCTGGATGAGCGAGACGGCGGCCACGAAGAGCGCGAGCACCAGCGCGATCGCCGTGCTGTAGCCGTAGTTGCCGAAGACGAACGCCTGCTTGTAGAGCACCGTGGACAGCGTCTCGCTGGCGTAGCCGGGGCCTCCGTTGGTCGCCGCGTAGACCTGGTCGAAGAGCTTCAGCCCGCCGATGGTGGAGAGCATCACGTTGACCGTGACGGCGGGCGCCAGCAGCGGCCAGGTCACGTGCCGGAAGCGCTGGAACCGCCCGGCGCCGTCGATCATCGCGGCCTCGTGCAGCTCGTCGGGGACGCCGGCCAGGCCGGCCAGGAAGATGACCATGGAGTAGCCGGCGAACTGCCAGACCACCATCCCGGCCACCGACCACAGGGCCAGGGACGGGTCGCCGAGCCAGTCCTGGCGCAGGCCGCCGAGCCCGACGGCGCCGAGGATGCCGTTGAGGCCGGCGTCGGGCGCCGGGTTGTAGACGTACTTCCAGAGGAACGCCACCATGACCGGGCTGACCACGGCGGGCGCGAAGAAGATCACCCGCAGCACCGCCCGCGACCTGATCCGGGTGTGCACGCCGAGGGCGAGCAGCAGGCCGACGCCGTTCTGCACGACGACGATCGCGACGGTCAGCGACAGGGTGTTGACGAGCGAGCCGCGGGCCGCGTCGTCCGACAGCAGCTCGCGGAAGTTCGCCAGGCCGTTGAACGAGCGTTCGCCGATGCCGCTCCAGTCGGTGAAGGCGAACAGCACCCCGCTGGCGCTCGGGTAGAGCACCACCAGGGCGTACACCAGCAGGGCCGGCGCCGCGAACCACCAGGGCGGGGTCAGGAAGCCCCGCCGCCCGCCGGCCCGCCGACCGGGACGGCGGGCCGGCGCGCCGGCGGTGGCCTTCTCGACCCCCGGCGGTCCCGCCGCGCGGCGGGCGGCGCGGCGCGGGGTGCGATCCGAGGTGCGCAGCACCGGCTACTCCCCCCGGTAGGTCTCGTCCAGCCGGTCCAGCCCCTCGGCCACGGTGATCTCGCCGCCGAGCAGCTCCTGGACGACCGCGAAGTGGGCGGGCTGCACCTCGGCGTTGGGCCACCCCTGGTCCATGAACGGCACGGCCCGGTCCTCGTCGAGGAACGGCAGGAAGGGTTCGAGCACCGGGTCGATCGGGGAGTTCTCGTCGCGGACCAGCGGCACGCAGGCGATGGTCTCGGCCCAGCGGTTGATGTTCTCCTGCTTGCCGAGGAACTCGACGAACGCCGCGGCGGCCTCCCCGTCGGCGCTGCGCGCGCTCACCCCGAGGCCCACCACCACGCCGGCCGGGATCCACACGTCGGCGGCCGTGTCCGAGCCCGGCACCGGGAACATCGCCAGCTCGTCGGGGCTGCTGGCCGCGGCGCGGAAGTCCGGCAGCACCGCCGAGACCTGGACGGCCATCGCGGCCTCGCCGGTCGCCACCATCGAGGTCTGCTGCTCGAAGGTGGTGCCGTTGGGGTTGTCGTTGAAGTACCCGCGCTCCTGGAGCTCCAGGTACATCTCGAAGGCGTCGGCCCAGCCGGATCCGGCGAAGGTGGCCGAACCGTCCCGCATCTGCTCGTCGAACCGGGGGTTCGCGGCGTACACGGTGGACGGCACCAGGGCGTAGCTGATCAGCTGGGTGACCCACTGCGTCTGGGCGCCCAGCGCGATCGGGATCGTGCCGGCCCGCTTGAGGGTCTCGCAGACCTGGAGGAAGTCGCTCCAGGTCTCCGGCGGTTCGACGCCCGCCCGCTGGAAGACCGAGGTGTTGTAGATCGCGCCGATCACGCTGGACCCGGCCGAGTACAGGTAGGTCTTGCCGTCGAGCTCGAAGGCGGGCCGGAAGTTCTCGGGTATCCGCTCGGTCCAGGTCTGCCCACTCAGGTCCGCCAGCAGCCCGGCCCCCGCTATCTGCGCCATGCTCATCGCGCTGCCGTTGCCCGGGTAGACGACGTGCAGGTCGGGGGCGTTGCCGGCGCCCAGTTGGGTGCGCAGCGAGGTCTGCACCTGGTCCGTGGGGGAGTAGGAGGTCTCGAACTCCGCCTCCGTGTAGGCCTCGGTGAGCAGGTCGAGCGGCGCCTGCTGGTCGGCCACGCCGACCAGCCGGAGGGCGCCGCCCGAGCCGCCGCCTCCGCAGGCCGTCAGCGCGGCGGGCAGCGCGGTCACGGCGGCCGCGCCGCCGGTCATCCTCAGGAAGTCGCGGCGGTCGAGCGGCCGCCGCGCGAAGGGTGGTGTCATGGGTCTCTCCTCGATGTCACGAAAATGCGGGGCGGCGCCGCTGACCGGCCGTCGCCACGTGCGGAGCGGCGGGCCGCCCGGGGGCCTTCGCCCGGAGGGCTCAGTCGCGGCGGCGGTCGGGGCCGGCGTCGCGCCAGCGTTCCCGGGCCGCCGCGACCCGGCGCAGGTACGCGCGGTACTCCTCCTCGTAGAAGCGGGCGCCGCCCGCGTCCGGATCGCGGACGCTGGCCGGGCGGGTCCAGGCCGCGGCGTCCAGATGGCCGGCCGCGGCCAGCACCGCGCCGCGCGCGCCGGCCTCCGCCGCGGCCACCCGCAGCGGCCGGCCGAGCACATCGGCGAACAGCCCGAGCCAGGTCTCGCTGCGGGTGCCGCCGCCCGCCACCGCCAGGTCTCCGGCCAGCCCGGCGGCCGTGAGGCAGTGCCGTGCGGCGAAGGCGATGCCCTCGCAGGTGGCGCGGACCAGGTCGGCGGAGGTGGTCTCCAGGCTGACGCCGGTGATCTCGGCACGGGCGGCCGGTTCGAGGAACGGGGCGCGTTCCCCGGCGGGGGAGAAGAACGGCAGCACCCGCACGCCGTGCGCGCCCGGCGGGGAGGCCGCGAGCAGCTCGTCCAGGTCGCGGTGGGCCGCGCCGACGGCGCCGAGCACCCAGTCGAGCGCGGCGGTGCCGACCATCGCGGGCATGCCGCGCAGCCAGCGGTCCCGGCGTCCGGTGGCGAAGTGGAACCCCGCGGGCTCGCCGGCCAGGTCCGGTTCCGCCACCACGGCCAGGCAGGCCAGCGTGGTGCCGATGATCAGCAGCCCGTCCCCGGGCTCGGTCGCCCCCGCGCCGAGCGCGCAGGCGGGCACGTCGAACGGGCCCGCGCTGATCGGCACGCCGGCGGGGAGCGGGCCGCCGGGCAACGCCTCGCCCGCGGGACGCGGTTCGACGACCGGGGCCAGCAGGCCCGCGCGGTGCGTCAGCCCGCAGGCGGCCACGGCCTCGGCGTCGTAGTCCCGGGTGTGCGGGTCGAGGAACGGCACCGACGCGTCGCTGACGTCCGTGCCGCGCACCCCGGTCAGCCGTTGCAGCACCATGTCCTTGCAGTACGCGGCGGTGGCGGCCGCGTCCAGGGACTCCGGCTCGTGCCGGTCGAGCCAGGCCAGCAGCGGCGCCGGACCGCCGGGGAAGAGGGTGTTGCCGGTGCGCCGGAAAACCTCGTGGGCCACCCCGTTCGCCGTCCACTCCGCCACGATCGGGGCGGCCCGGCCGTCCATCCAGGAGATCGCCGGGCGGACGGGACGCGCCTCCCGGTCGATCAGCCACACCCCGTCGCCCTGTCCGGTCAGCCCGACGGCCGTGGGCGCGGGGCGGCCCGCGGTGAGCGCGCCGAGCACCCGCCCGACCGCCTCGACGACCTCCTCGGCGTCCTGCTCCACCCGGCCGTCTCCGGCCCGCACCCGGGCCGGGCACGACTCGACGGCGAGCGCCCGGCCGGACTCGTCGAACGCCGCGGCCTTCACCACGGATGTGCCCACGTCAATCCCGACGAGCATCGAGGGCCTCCTTGCCTCTCGTTGGGGAGGGGGATAGGGGATGGGGATGGGAGTAGGGGGAGGGGAGGGGAAACGGACGGTGCGGGGCCGGCCGGGGGCCGGCGGGAACGGGGGGTGGGGCGTCAGGGGGAGCCGAACTGGTGGGCGAGCGGTTCGCCGCGGTGGTACCGGCCGACCTCGGCGGCGACGATCCGCGCGGCCTTCTCGGCGACGGCGCGGCTCGCGCCCGCCAGATGCGGGGTCATGACCAGGCCGGGGGCGGAGAAGAGCGGGGAGCCGGGCGGCGGCGGCTCCTCGGCGTAGGTGTCGAGGCCGGCGCCCAGCAGCTGACCGGAGGCCAACGCCGCGCACAGCGCGTCCTGGTCCAGCAGCGGGCCCCTGGCGCAGTTGATCAGCACCGAACCCGGCGGCATCAGGCCGATCTCCCGGGCGCCGACCAGGCCGCGGGTCTCGGGGGTGAGCCGGGCGTGCAGCGACACCACCCGGGAGCGCCGCAGCAGGTCGTCCAGGTCCGCGACGCGTTCCGCCTCGGGCAGGTCGTCCGGCAGATGGGGGTCGTGGACCAGCACCTCGGCGCCGAAGCCGGCGAGGATGCGCGCCACCCGGCTCCCGACGGCGCCGCCGCCGACCAGACCGACGGTCGTCCCGGCGATCTCCAGGCCGGTGGCGTCGTAGGTGTAGAACCGCCCGGCCCACTCGCCCCGTTCGCTCAGTGCGGCGTGCGTCGTCGGGATGCGCCGGAGCACGGCCAGCAGCAGGCCCACCGTGTACTCGGCGGTCGCGGTGGCGTTGCGGCCCGGCGCGTAGCAGATCCGCACGCCGTGGGCCGCCGCGGCCTCGGCGTTGACGTTGATCGGGCCGCCCCGGGCGACCGCCACCAGGCGCAGGTCGGGGGCGTGTTCCAGGACCCGCGCGGTGATCGGCGCCATCTGGGTCACGCACACCTCGACCCCGTCCAGCGCCTCGATCATGACGTCCTCGGTACCGGACGCCTCGTCCACCTCGGCGACGGGACCGAACGGGGTCAGCGGCCAGGGCAGCTCCAGCAGCCGGACGTCGGTGCCGGTGCCCGTGCCCGTGCCGGAGTCGGTGGCGGAGTCGGTGGCGGAGTCGGCGAGTTCCGCCCGCACCGCGTCGGCCAGCAGCCCGGGCAGGACGAAGTGGTCTCCCGCGGCCAGCACCCTCATGTCGTCGCCACCTCGTACCTGACCTTCTGTTCGTCCAGATCGCGGAGCGCGGCGGCGTCCGCCCCGTCGTCCACGATCACCCGGTCGAACACCGACAGCGGGGCCACCCGGTGCAGCGCGACCCGGTTGAGCTTGGAGTGGTCGATCAGCAGGACGTTGCGCGCCGCGGCGCGCAGCATGACCCGCTTGACCGACACGATGTGCTGCTCCTGGTGGTAGGCGAAGCCCTCGGAGATCGCGGAGGTGGACACGAAGCACAGGTCCACGTTCAGCGCCTCGATCGCGTCCACGCAGGCGACGCCCAGGAAGGAGTCGTGCAGCGGGTCGTAGTCGCCGCCCAGTCCCATCAGGCGGACGTCGCGCTCGCCGGCCAGCAGGTTGATCGCCGCCAGGAAGTTGGTGATGACGGTCAGCGGACCGAGGGCCGGGAGGCGGCGGGCCAGGGCGAGGGCCGTGGTGGAGTCGTCGAGCATCACGGCCATGCCGGGCTCGATCAGGCCGGCCGCGCGTTCGGCGATGGCCTCCTTGGCCGCGCGCATCGACCGCATCCGGTAGGCCACGTTGCTCTCGAACACCCCGGACGGCTGCGCGGTCACCCCGCCCCGGTGCTTGCGCAGGATGCCCTGGCGCTCCAGCTCGTCGAGGTCGCG
Source organism: Streptomyces sp. B6B3 (assembly GCF_039871525.1). Classification (NCBI taxonomy): domain Bacteria; kingdom Bacillati; phylum Actinomycetota; class Actinomycetes; order Kitasatosporales; family Streptomycetaceae; genus Streptomyces; species Streptomyces sp. B6B3. The sequence goes on from NZ_JBDPLU010000024.1 coordinate 120,404, forward strand.
GTGGATCGTCATGAGGCTGACGCCGAAGCGTTCGACCAGATCGGCGGCGGTGACCGAGCCCGTGGAGAGCACCAGGTCGGCGATCTCCTGTCGCCGCCGTTCGGGGCCCTGCCGGCCGCCGCTGTCGTGAGTCATGGTCCGTCCGGTCCTTCGGGGCTCGCGCCCCACGAGTTACGAGATAACAGAGAGGATGAGTTGTTAACGCCTCTGGATGACTTGTTCGCAGGAGCTTGTAACACGCTGGCTCGCACGTCAAGCCCCTGTGCGGTCACGAGCTGCCGGAATCCGACGAGCGCCCGTGGGTGTACATAACATCTTCTGCTATAACTTCACATCGAAGCGCGGGAACGTCGCCGGAAGGGAGGGCCTCGGATGGTGCGGGACGCGTCACCTGACGCGGTGTGGGTCGGCATCGACGTCGGCACCCAGGGCGTCAGGGCGTTGGCCGTGACCGCCGACGGGCTGGTCGTCGGGCGCGGGTCCGCGCCGCTGACCGGCCGGCGGGACGGGGTGCGGCACGAGCAGGACCCGGCCGACTGGTGGGTCGCCGTCACCGGCGCGGTCCGCGCGGCGGTGTCCGGGCTGTCGCCGCCGGCGGTGCGCGGCCTCGCCGTCTGCAGCACCTCGGGCACGGTCCTGCTGGCCGACCCCGACGGCGAGCCGCTGACCGCCGGGATCATGTACGACGACGGCCGGGCCCCCGACGAGGCCCACCGCGCCCAGCGCGCGGGCGCGGAGCTGTGGGACCGGATCGGCCTGCGCATCCAGCCGTCCTGGGCGCTGGCCAAGGCGCTGTGGCTGGTCGAGAGCCGGCCCGGCGAGCTGGGCCGGGCCCGGATCACCCACCAGGCGGACCTGGTGGTCACCCGGCTCGTCGGCCGGCCGGTCGGCACCGACGCCAGCCACGCCCTGAAGACCGGCTACGACCTGGAGTCCGAGTCCTGGCCGCACGAGGTGCACCAGCGGTTGGGGCTGCCGGAGTCGCTGTTCCCCGCCGTCGCCCGCCCCGGCACGGTGCTGGGCACGGTCAGCGCGGAGGCCGCCGGGCGGACCGGGCTGGCCGCCGGCACCCCGGTGGTGGCCGGGATGACGGACGGCTGCGCCGGACAACTCGGCTCCGGGGCACTGCGGGTGGGCCGGTGGAACTCGGTGCTCGGCACCACGCTGGTGCTCAAGGGAGTCGCCGACGCGCCGGTCAGGGACCCGGCCGGGGTGATGTACAACCACCGCGCGCCGGGCGGCGCCTGGCTGCCCGGCGGCGCCTCCAGCGTCGGGGCCGGGGTGCTCGCCGGCACCGCCGACCTGGCCCGCCTCGACGAGTTGGCCGCCCGGTACGAGCCGTCCGGCGGCCTGGCGTATCCGCTGGTCTCCCGCGGCGAGCGCTTCCCGTTCCTGGCCCCGCGGGCCGAGGGCTTCCTGCTGGGCGCGCCCGCCGACGAGGCGGACCGGCACGCGGCGCTGCTCCAGGGGGTCGCCCTGACCGAGCGGCTCGCCCTCGCGTACGTGCGGCGCCTCGGCGCCCTCGTCGAGGGCCCGCTCACCTTCACCGGCGGTGCCGCGCGCAGCGCCTACTGGTGCCAGCTCCGCGCCGACGTCCTCGGCCGCCCGGCGCGGATCCCCGAACACGCCGGCGCCGACCTGGGCATGGCGGTGCTCGCCGCGTACGGCACCCGCGGCCCGGGGGACACCAGATCGGCCGCCGACGTCGCCGAGGCGATGGTGCGGGTGCGGACCGTACTGGAGCCGCGGCCGGGCGGCCGGGACCGGTTCGCGGAACCGTACCGCCGGCTGTTGGACGAACTGGAGCGCCGCGGCTGGCTTCCCACCGAGATCGCCGACCACGCACGAGAGCACGGGTGATGACGTCGTGACCACCACGCTCCTCTACCTGGTACGCCACGGCCAGACCGTGTGGCACCGGGAGAACCGCTACGCCGGCGTCAGCGACGTCGCGCTCACCGAGGTGGGCCGGGCGCAGGCCGAACGGCTCGCCGCCTGGGTGGCGGACACCCGGATCGACGCGGTCTGGGTCTCCCCGCTGCGCCGCGCCCGGGAGACCGCGGCGCCCGCGGCGGCGGTGCTGCGCCTGCCCCTGCGGGTCGCCGACGATCTGGCCGAGGTGGACTTCGGCGAGGCGGAGGGCCGGACGCTCGCCGAACTGCCCGAGGCGCAGGCCGCGGCGTTCCGCGCGGACCCGGTCGGCGGCGCCTTTCCCGGGGCCGAGAACCCGGCCGCCGCCGCGGCCCGCGGCGCGGCCGCGGTGCGCCGGATCGCCCGCCGGCACGACGCCGGCCAGGCGCTGGTCGTCGCCCACAACACCCTGCTGCGGCTGACGCTGTGCGAGCTGCTCGGCATCCCGCTGTCCCGGTACCGGACGGTGTTCCCGCAGCTGGCCAACGGCGCGGTCACCGAGCTGCGGCTGACCGACGAACAGGCGTCCCTGATCCGCTACAACGTGCCCCTCGCCGCGCGCGTTCCGGCGGACGAGGCGGCGCCGCCGGGATGAGCGCGGCCCGGCGCCCGCCGGGCGTCAGCGGCGGGTGGCCCGGCCGAGGACGTGCGCCAGCGGCGGCGCCAGCGGCGCGGGGGAGAAGCCGAACCGGTCGACGTCCTCGACGGTGAACCCGGCCGCCCGCACGGTCGCCGGGGTGTCCCGGTTCGGGTGGCAGCCGCCCGCGGCCCGGCGCCACAGCGGGGTGACGGCGTCCTCCAGGAGCGCCGCCCAACGGCGCGTGGAGCGCACGTGCTCGTAGAACCGGAGCTGGCCGCCGGGGCGCAGCACCCGGGCGGCCTCGGCCAGCGCGGCGCGCGGGTCGTCCACCGTGCACAGCACGAGGGAGAAGACCACGGCGTCGAACGTCTCCGGCTCGGCCGGCAGTTCGCCGGCGTGTCCGGCGCGCACGGTCACCGGGACCGGGGCCCGCTCCGCGGCCCGGCGGGCGAAGGAACGCAGCGTCTCCTCGGGCTCGACCGCGACGACCTCGGTCACGGTGCCGGGATAGTGCGGGAAGTTGCGCCCCTGGCCGGCGCCCACCTCCAGGACCCGGCCGCGCAGTCCCTCCAGCAGCCGCCGCCGGTGCTCCGCGCCGCCGCGCAGGTCGGCCTGCTCCGCGACCCGCAGATACGCGCGGGCGAAGCGGGGGTTCCGACAGGACTCTTGACCGGTCATCAGGGGCCTCGGCTTCCCGTCGTCTCGCTCGGCTGGTGGGGTGGGGTCCGCGACGAGGGTAGGCGCGGGCCGCCGCGGTCCACGGGCGACAGGGCCGGCGTGGCCGCGTGGGCTGTTGACGGCGTTCGAGAGTTGCCTATCATCCTAGTGTCTGAGAAACCGGCCCACGTTCGTCATGTCGAACATCCAGGGCGCTGCCCGGCCCGGTTCCTCGACTGCTCCAGTGCTCCACCGGTTTGTGTCCGCCCCACAGGCCGTCGACAGCATGCGCACCCTTCCGTTCTGTTCCGGTGAGGCTCCCCTCACGCGCGCGCCACGCTGACCGACGCCATGACGCGGACGACGCACGCGTGGGTGGGCCCACCGGCCGAGCCGCCATGGAGTTCTTCCGTGTCCATCACCCCACGCAGACGCCGCGCGCGTCGCCTCCCCACGGTCCTCGCCGTTCTCCTGGGCCTGACCCTCGCGCTCCTCGTCGCCCCCGCCAGTTCCTCGTCCGCGGAGCCCGCCGGCGCGGAGCCCGCCTCGGCCGCTGCCGCACTGCCCAGCAGCTACCAGTGGTCGTCCGGCGGTCCGGTGCTCTCGCCCGCCGGGAACATCAACTCCGTCGCGGCCAAGGACCCGTCGGTGGTCCAGGACGAGGACGGCACCTGGCACGTCTTCTTCACCCGGGTCGACCGCAACGGCGACTGGGGCCTGGCCCACACCAGCTTCGACAGTTGGTCCCAGGCGAACAGCGCCTCGCAGGTCGACCTGGAGTCCGCCTCCGGCGTCGGCGGCGGCTACCGGGCGGCGCCGCACGCGTTCTACTTCGAGCCCCGCGACGAGTGGTACCTGGTCTACCAGACCGGCCTGCCCTCGTACTCCGTCACCAAGGACATCAACAACCCGTCCAGCTGGTCGACGCCCCGCAACTTCCAGAGCAGCATGCCCGACATCGTCCGGCAGAACATCGGCAACGGCTACTGGCTGGACTTCTGGGTCATCTGCGACGCCAGCATGTGCTACCTGTTCTCCGCGGACGACAACGGCCACCTCTACCGGGCCGAGACCACCGTCGGCGAGTTCCCCAACGGCTTCCGGAACACCCAGATCGCGCTCCAGGACTCCCGGAACAACCTCTTCGAGGGTGAGGCCGTCTACAAGGTCGAGGGCACCGACCAGTACCTGCTGATCATGGAGGCCATCGGCTCCGACGGCCGGCGCTGGTACCGCTCCTTCACCTCCAACAGCCTCAACGGCCAGTGGCAGCCCCTGGCGGCCACCGAGTCCAACCCCTTCGCCCGCAGCAACAACGTGTCGTTCTCCTCGGGCGCCTGGACCCGCGACATCAGCCACGGTGAACTGCTGAGAACCGGGCCCGACCAGACCATGACCATCGACCCCTGCAACCTCCAACTCCTCTACCAGGGACTGGACCCGAACGCCGGCGGCGACTACTCGCAACTCCCCTACCGCCTCGGCCTCGCCACCCACAGCAACTCGCCCTGCTGACCCAGCTCCCACGGATGTGCCCGGCGCGCGCCGGCTGGACGTGCGCCGGGCACCCACCCGCCCCGGTCCTCCTCAGTCGGCCTCAGCCGAGGCGGCGGATCGGGGAGCCGGCGAGAAACGCTTGGATGTCCTCCACCGCGTCCCCGTAGTACCGGCGGTAGTTGTCCTCCGAGACGTAGCCCAGATGCGGGGTGGCGAGTAGGCGGGGCGCGGAGCGCAGCGGGTGGTCCGCCGGGAGCGGCTCGGTCTCGAACACGTCGAGGCCGGCGCCGGCGATGGCGCCGCGGTGCAGGGCGGCGAGGAGCGCGTCCTGGTCGACGATGGCCGCCCGTGAGGTGTTCACCAGATAGGCGGTCGGCCTGAGCAGCGCCAGCTCGCGTTCCCCCAGCAGGCCGCGGGTCCGGTCGCTCAGCACCAGGTGCACCGACACGACGTCGCTGGTGCGCAGCAGCTCCTCCAGGGACGCCGCCCTGGTCGCCCCCACCTCCTCCGCCCGTTCGGCCGTGAGGTGCTGGCTCCAGGCCGTCACCTCCATGCCGAACGCGAGCCCGACCCGGGCCACCCGGCCGCCGAGCTTGCCGAGCCCGAGCAGCCCGAGCCGGCGGCCGTGCAGGTCCGCGCCGACGGTGCTCTGCCAGGGCCCGCCGGCGCGCAGCGCGGCGTTCTCGGTGACCAGGCCGCGGGCCAGGCCCAGGATCAGCGCCCAGGTGAGCTCCACGGGCGGCGTCGGCGCGCTGGCGGTGCCGCAGACGGTCACGCCGTGCCGTTCGGCCGCGGCGTGGTCGATCACCGAGTTCCGCATGCCCGAGGCGACCAGCAGCCGCAGCCGGGGCAGCCGGGCGAACAGGGACGCCGGGAACGCGACGCGTTCGCGCAGCGTGACGACGATGTCGGCGTCGGCCAGGGCCGTCGCCAACTCGTCCTCGGTGGCGAAGTGTTCGGCGAAGCTGACGACCTCCACCCGGTCCAGGACCGGCGACCAGTCGGCCATGGTCGTCGCCACCCGCTGGTAGTCGTCCAGCACCGCGCAGCGCATTCTCATGGGTCCCATCCTCACCTCTGCGTCGCCACGGCGCCGAGCAGGGTGTCGAGCGCGGCGTCGTCGAACAGGGCAGGACCGGCCAGCGGCGGGTCGGCGCGTCGCGCGAGCAGGCTGAGCAGCCCGCGGCGGCCGGTCAGCGGGCGGGCGGGTCCGGCGAAGCCATGGTGGGCCAGGGAGGCCGACTCCACGGCGTCGGCCGCGGCGCGGCGGGCGCGCCCGGCGTCGATCGCCCGCGACGCCGAGGTGCCGGCGACGGCGGTGGTCTGGGTGCCCACCAGGCCGAGGGCGCGCAGCGCGGTGTCCGGCGACGGCCGGTGCGCCGCGGTCGCGGCGAGGGTCGCGGCGAAGCCGGGCAGCCGGTCCACGGCCACGTCGAGCCGGGTGGCGAGTCGGGCGGTGACGGCGAGGCCCAGCACGACGGCCCGCGCCGCGTCCGCGCGCGGCGGGTCGGCCGTCGCGCACGGCGCCACCGCGGCGGCCACGACCGGCCGGTGGCCGGCCTCGCCGAGCGCGGCCGCGACGGCGCCCGCGCGATCCCGCGGGTCGCCGGCGGGCAGTCGTTCGGCGACGCGGGCGGCCGCGTCGAGCAGCGTGGCGGCCGCGGGGGC